>NZ_JBEZLQ010000024.1:96767-178837 GCF_040652235.1 Streptomyces sp. NPDC048277 | reverse complement strand
TTATCAATCGTGGGTGCCTGGCGGGGGGGGGTGGGACGGTGGGGGGTGGGGGGTGTTCGGGTCCGGGCGGGGTTGGGGGGGGGTGGTGGTGTTTCACGTGAAACACCACCACCCCCGCACTGTTCAGATCTCCAGCTTGAAGCCCACATGTGAGGCAGTGAAGCCGAGTCGCTCATAGAAGCGGTGGGCGTCGGTGCGTGACTTGTCCGACGTCAGCTGCACCAACTGGCAGCCCTGACGGCGGGATTCGTCGATCGCCCACTCGATGAACCGGGTGCCCAGCCCTCCGCCGCGCTCGTCGGCGTGGATGCGCACGGCTTCGATGATCGAGCGGGTGGCGCCGCGCCTCGACAGGCCGGGGATGATCGTGAGTTGGAGCGTGCCGACGACTCGGCCCTCGCGCACGGCGACGACCAGCTGCTGGTTGGGGTCGGCGCTGAGCCGCTCCAGGGCGCTCAGATAGGGCGTGAGGTCGTCCGGTGACTCGCGTTGGGCGCCCAGCGGGTCGTCGGCGAGCATGTCGACGATGGCCCGGATGTCGTCGGCGACCGCGGCGCGTATCTCAAGATCTCCCATGCTCGCAGCCTATGCGGGCACGTTCAGCGACTCCACGACCCGGACCAGGGGAGCGAGCTCCGGGTTCCTGGCCGCCTCGTCGAGCGCCTCGCGCAGTGCGGAGTCATTGGTCGGGCGTGCCTCTTCGAGCAGCCGCAGCCCCGCCTCGGTGACGTTCGTGTAGATGCCGCGCCGGTCGGTCGGGCAGAGGTAGCGCTCCAGGAGGCCCCGGTCCTCGAGGCGTGTCACCAGCCGGGTGGTGGCGCTCTGGCTGAGGACGACCGCGTCGGCTACCTGCTTCATCTGCAGATGACCCCCTTCGTCGTCGTGCTGCCGGCTGAGGACGTCGAGCAGGGAGTATTCGCGCACGCTCAGGTCGTGCTTCGCCTGCAGGGCGCGCTCGATGTGCGCCTCGATCCTCCCGTGCAGCAGGGAGAGGGCGCACCAGCCCTGGGCGAGGGCGGTGAGTGCGGGGTCCGTCGCTGTCATTGGCGTTCTCCTCGGTCCCGGAGCGGCTGAGTCCAGGATAGAGCAGGTTCGCAATATCCCTCGCTTGCATATAGCCCGCGTCTGCAACTATTGTGGGCGCACGCTAAGCGCACTTGCAATCGTCTGGGAAGGTTGTCCTCCATGCCTCTCGCGCTTCTGGCCCTCGCGATCGGGGCCTTCGGAATCGGAACGACCGAGTTCGTGATCATGGGATTGCTGCCCGAGGTCGCGGGTGACTTCGGGGTCTCCATCCCCACCGCCGGCCTGCTCGTGACCGGCTACGCACTCGGCGTGGTCATCGGCGCCCCGCTGATGACCGTCCTGGGTACCAAGGTCCCGCGCAAGCGGATGCTGATGCTCCTGATGGGTCTCTTCATCGCCGGCAACCTGCTGTCCGCCGTGGCCCCCACCTTCGCCGTCATGCTGATCGGCCGTGTGGTCGCCTCCCTCGCCCACGGCGCCTTCTTCGGCATCGGCTCGGTCGTGGCGGCCGAGCTGGTCGCCCCGAGCAAGAAGGCCGGAGCCATCGCGATGATGTTCACCGGCCTCACCGTCGCCAACGTCGTCGGCGTACCGCTCGGCACCCTGGTGGGCCAGCACGTCGGCTGGCGTGTCACCTTCGCGGTCGTCGCCGCCCTGGGCGTCGTCGGCCTGGCCGGGATCGCCAAGCTGGTCCCCGAGCTGCCCAAGCCGGAAGGCGTGCAGCTGCGGCACGAGCTGGCCGCCTTCAAGAACACCCAGGTCCTGCTCGCCATGGCGATGACCGTCCTCGGCTTCGGCGGGGTATTCGCCGCCATCACCTACATCGCGCCGATGATGACCCACGTCGCCGGCTTCGCCGACGGCTCCGTCACCTGGCTGCTGGTCCTCTTCGGCCTCGGCATGGTCGGTGGCAACCTGGTCGGCGGCAGGTTCGCCGACCGCGCCCTGATGCCCATGCTGTACGTGTCGCTGAGCGCCCTGGCCGTCGTCCTCGCCCTCTTCACGTTCACCGCGCACAACAAGATCGCGGCCGCCGTGACCGTCGCCCTGATCGGCGCCCTGGGCTTCGCCACCGTTCCGCCGCTCCAGAAGCGCGTCCTCGACCAGGCGCACGATGCCCCCACCCTGGCCTCGGCCGTGAACATCGGCGCCTTCAACCTCGGCAACGCGCTCTCCGCCTGGCTGGGCGGCATCGTGATCGCCGCCGGCTTCGGCTACACCTCCCCCAACTGGGTCGGCGCCGCCCTCGCCGCGGCCGCCCTCGCCCTCGCCGTTCTGTCGGCCGCGCTGGAGCGCCGTGACAGCGCCCCGAGCGCCGTGGTCGCAGGCGGCACGCCCGCCGGGCAGCGGGCGTCGGTCCACCACTGAGCCGCCTGCGCCCCTCCCCGCACGTCAGCACCATCCAAGGAGAACCATGAGCACCACCACCGTCGCCCCGCTCACCGTCCAGGACGCCGAACTCCTGATCACCGAGGCCCGGAACGCCGCCGAGGCCGCCGGGGTCACCGTCAGCGTCACCGTCCTCGACGCGGGAGGCCATCTGCTCGCCTTCCGGCGGGACGACCGCGCCGTGCTGATCTCCGGCGAGACCAGCACCCGCAAGGCCTACACGGCGCTCCAGCTGAACGCCCCCACCGCCGACCTCGTCGACGCCGTCCAGCCGGGTGGTCTCTTCCACACCCTGCCCACGGCGCTCGACCGGCCGCTGCTCTTCATCGCGGGTGGTGTCCCCGTCCACCGCGACGGCCGGCTGATCGGGGCGATCGGCGTCGGCGGCGGCGCGCCCGACCAGGACCACGGCTTCGCCACCGGCGCCGTGCAGGCACTCGTCTGACAGCACCCCGCCCCACACGGAACGCCGGCTCCTCCAGGGAGCCGGCGTTCGCCCTACCGGTGGATCCTCAGCCCGCCGCCACCGTCAGCGGCGCGAACCGCCGTGTCCAGTCCCCCGGCAGATCCGTGATGCCGTACGTCATGACCGAGTTCATGGCGACGGAGGCCAGCCCGCGTTCCCTCACCCATGCCAGCAGTTCCTCGTGCCGGACGTCGATGTCGGTTCGGAGCGGGCGGTCGGTGTGGGCGGCGAGCGAGGTGATGAGGGACTTGGCCGTCTCCGTGTCGCGGGCGATCAGCGGACCGACGACATGGGTGTCCATGTTCGGCCAGGCGGCCGCGTACCCGACGATCCGGCCGTCGTCCACGGCCACCCGCAGCTGGTCCGAGAACGCGGGCAGCCTAGTGATGAGGGGTGTGCGGTCGGTCCCGAACACCTCCTCGTCCAGCCGGAGGATGGGACCGAGGTCATCGGCGGTGGCCGCCCGTGTCGCCACCCGAGGCTCGGGCCCGCCCGGCGTGAAGGGCCCGGACAGCATCTCCGAGCGCCCCGTGGTCTTGAACCCCAGCTCCTCGTAGAGCGGCCGCCCGTACGGCGTCGCATAAAGGGCCAGGGGAGTCGTCCCCATCGCCGAGACGATGTGCCGCATCAGCCGGCGTCCGATGCCCTGACGGGCATGCCGTTCGGCGACCAGGACCATGCCGATCGCGCCGAGATCCGGGCGCTCCCTCGGGCCGTACTCCGTGACGACACAGGCGGCGACCAGACCCCCGCCGGGTTCGTCGATGCCGTATCCCTTTCCGGACGTGAGGAGCAAACGCCACTTGTGTTCCTCACGTGGCCACCCTCGATCCTCGGACAGGTCGGCGCAGGCGGTCAGATCACGTGGCGTCAGTCGGCGAATGGGGAGTCCGGCGACGGAAGGAACGGAAGGAGTTGGCACGCAGGTCAGGCTGTCCGACCGGCACCCTTGGCGTCCACCTGTTTGGAGCCGGACGCACGCGCTTTTGGCCATGCGTGGCCCCGAGGGCAGCCCCTGGAAAGACGAGGGACGTTTCACGTGAAACAACGCCTATGGCTGCCGCCCGAGACCTCCTTGAGGGGCGGTGATCGCTTCCCTTTAGCCTCGGGTCCATGGCGAGACTTCATCTCTTCGATCTTGACGGCACATTGCTGCACGGCACCTCCGCCCCCGTGGAGATCTCCCGTCAACTCGGCCTGGAGGCCGAGGCGATGGATCTTGAGCGGGCCATTTCTGCGGGACGGATAGACCCGCCGGAGTATGCGGCGCAGGTGTACGCCCTCTGGACCGAGCTGACCGAGGCGCACGTGGCGGCTGCATTCGACGGTGCACCGTGGCTGGCCCGTATTCGGGACGTCTGGGCCCGGATCAGGGAATCGGGAGACTACTGCGCGGTGGTCTCGCTCTCGCCCTCCTTCTTCGTGGAACGACTGCTGGACTGGGGAGCCCATGCGGCTTTCGGATCGCGCTTCCCGGCGGTGCCGTTCGTCGAGCCGGTGGATCCGGCCGGAATACTCAGCGCTGCGGCGAAGGTGATCATCGCGGATCGTCTGTGCGAGCGGTTCGGGGTCGGTCGAGCGGACTGTGTCGCCTACGGCGATTCGATGTCGGACAGGGATTTGTTCGCTGCGGTTCCGGTCTCTGTGGCGGTCAATGCGGACGGACATCTCGCCGGTCTGGCGACGTACTCCTACACGGGCCGGGATCTATGGGATGCCTATGAATTGGCGTGCGCCGCCCGGTAATTGAGGGAATCGATGGTTCGCCCGATGCTGGATTCGTGGGGGAGGCAGGGGGGACTTGTGTGCGGGGCGGCGGCCGGTAGGGTCGACTCCGGTTCACGTTCGGGACGAGCCGTTCCGGCGGGAGTGACTGCGGCCCTTGTCACACTCTCGCCTTACTTGTCCGTACGCGAGGGCAGCACGGGTTCAATGTGGCCGTTGGCCACGGGCCGGACCGGGAAGAGCCAGCCGTCAACGGGGGAAAGCAAGCGCCTTCCGAGTGAGGAAGCACGCAGACCGACCGAAAGATGTTCGAGGCGAGGCACACCATGGACGCTCCGACCACCACGTCGGCGGGCAACGACGGGGGCAGCTGGTTCACGACGCCCCACTCCCAGCCCCCGGTCCAGCCCTCCGCCGAGCCACCGGTCGTGCCGCCGGCCGCTTGGCAGGAGGCGCCTCAGGGCGGCCGTCCCGCGCCCGCGGAGCCTCGGGAGCGAATAAGGCCGACAGAGGAGCCGACACGCCTCCAGGAAGGCACCCAGGCCCCGTACTCCGGTCCCGGGCAGCGTGTCCCCCCTCAGCGCAGCGCGCAGGCGGCCTCCCCGGACGCGGTCCGCATCCGCGGCACCATGGCCGAGATAGGTCCGATCGCGGACAAGGTCACCTCGTACTTCTACGCGCTGCTCTTCGTCCGCCATCCCGAACTGCGTTCCTTGTTCCCGGCCGCGATGGACACCCAGCGGGACCGGCTGCTGAAGGCGCTGCTCACCGCCGCCGAGCACATCGACAACACGCCCGTCCTGGTCGAGTACCTGCGGAACCTGGGCCGCGGCCATCGCAAGTACGGCACCCATGCCGGGCACTACCCGGCCGTCGGCGAATGCCTCATCGGCGCGTTGAGCAAGTACGCCTCGGCCGTCTGGGACCCGGAGACGGAGGCGGCCTGGGTGCGGGCGTACACGACCATGTCCCAGGTGATGATCGACGCGGCGGCGGTGGACGAGCTGCGCGCACCGGCCTGGTGGCACGCCGAGGTCGTCGCGCACGATCTCAGGACCGCGGACGTCGCGATCCTCACGGTCCGTCCGGACCAGCCGTACCCCTTCCTCGCCGGGCAGTACACGAGCCTGGAGACGCCCTGGTGGCCGCGGGTCTGGCGGCACTACTCCTTCGCTTCCGCGCCCCGTTCGGACGGTCTGCTCACGTTCCATGTGAAGGCCGTCCCGGCGGGCTGGGTCTCCAACGCGCTGGTGCACCGCGCCCGCCCCGGCGATGTCATCCGACTGGGCCCGCCCGGCGGTTCGATGACCGTGGACCACACGAGGAACAACGGGCTGCTCTGCCTCGGCGGCGGCACCGGCATCGCCCCCATCAAGGCGCTGGTCGAGGATCTTGCCGAACGCGGCTCGCGCCGCCCGGTCGAGGTGTTCTACGGTGCCCGCACCGATCATGACCTGTACGACATCGACACCCTGCTCCGGCTCCAGCAGAGCCACCCCTGGCTCGCGGTGCGAGCGGTCGTCGACCAGCAGGCGCACCTTCAGCTCCCCGACGCCATCCGTGCCTACGGCCCGTGGATCGAGTACGACGCCTACCTCTCGGGCCCGCCCGGCATGATCCGCAACGGGATCCACGCACTGCGGGACGTCGGCATCCCCGCGCACCGCATACGGCACGACTCGGTCGAGGAACTGGTCGTCGCAGGAGACTGAGCCGTCACCCGAGATCGGGTGCGTGCATGGCCCGCACGCCCTCGATGTTGCCGTCCAGATAGTGCCGGAGGGACAGCGGAACGAGGTGCACGGAGGCGATCCCGACACGGGTGAAGGGGACGCGTACGATCTCGTACTCGCCCGTGGGCTCCTCGACTTCGGGGCCGTGCCGCAGGGCCGGGTCCATGGACTCCAGCCGGCAGACGAAGAAGTGCTGCACCTTCACACCGGTCGCGCTGCCGTTGTCGCCGATGTGCTCCACCGTGTCCACGAAGCAGGGCACGACATCGGTGATCTTGGCGCCGAGCTCCTCGTGCACCTCGCGGTGCAGGGCGTCGACGACGGTGGTGTCCTCCGGCTCGACCCCGCCACCGGGAGTGACCCAGTAGGGATCGACACCGGGCTTGGTGCGCTTGATCAGGATCAGGTCATCGCCGTCCAGGAGAACGGCACGTGCGGTGCGCTTGACCACGGGTCGGACGGTCATGGGAGAAATGTGGCCCAGCTGGTTCCACGTGAAACATCGCGAAACGCCACCGTACGACCGCACCGAGTGAACCCGGACAACCGTGCTCAGCCCCAGTGTGTGGCCGCGTGGTGGAGCCACTCGTGTGCCCGTGCCACATGGGGCATGGCGAGTGTTCCGGTACGCACGACCAGAAAGTAGGTCCGCAGCGGGGGCACCGCGGGGTCGTGCAGCGCCATGACCTCGCCGCGTTCCAGGGCGGTCGTGCACAGATAGCGGGGCAGCACGGCAAGACCGGCACCGGCGACCGCACAGGCGAGGACCGCACGCAGATCGGGCACCACGACCGTGCCGGAGGCGGCCGGGCGGGTGTCGAACACGGAGCCCCAGTAACGCGAGACGAACGGCAGCGACTCATGGACCTCGACGACAGGAAGGTTCTCCAGGGCGGGTGCGCCCTTGTCGCGCACTGTCCCGGCGCCGATCTCCTCCGCCCAGCGCGGAGCGGCGACCAGCACATGCTCCTCGTCGCACAGTGCGGTGGCGGTGAGCAGGGCGCCGCGTGGCCGGGCCGTACTGATGGCCAGGTCGTGGTGTCCGGCGGAGAGGCCCTCCAGGGTTTCCTCGGCGTTCCCGAACGAGGCGCGCAGCGCGAAGCCCTGGCCGTCGTCCCCCGCTAGCTCTGTCAGGGCGGGCAGGGCGCGTTCGGCGGTGAACTCGGGCGGGCCGGCGAGGTGCAGGGTGCGCAGTGAGGATTCGTCGTCGAGGCCGCGTTCCGCTATCTCCACGAGGGCGTCGAGATGCGGGGCGGCTTTGTGGGCGAGTTCGTCGCCGATGGTCGTGGGTGTCACGCCACGGGCCTGCCGAAGGAAGAGCGGGCGGCCCAGCTGCCGTTCCAGGGTCCGGATCTGGGACGTCACGGCCGGCTGCGAGAGCCCGAGCAGCGCGGCGGCGCGGGTGAAGGAGCCGGCCCGGTGCACGGTCACGAAGGTGCGCAGCAAGGCCAGATCCATCGCACGCACTCCCCTTCGCCCTGCCCTTTTCCGAGCCCTCGGGCAGGTCCTCAACTATAAATAAGTCGATAGGTCTCTGTCGCTACAGTGATTGGACACTGACGCAGAGTCAACTAGCCTTGGTCGCGCGGTTCTTGGCGCGCGAGAACCGGGGGCGGTCCGAGCCACGAGGGGGGAGGCTCGGACCGTCCGTTATACGTAGCAGGGCCCGCGTGGACGTCCGTAATCCGGTCACCGGTCCGACTCGTCGAGCGCGCGGAGTACATCGGCCACCAGATCCTCGGGATCCTCCGCCCCCACCGACAGCCGGATGAAGCCCTCCGGCACGTCGTCCCCGCCCCAGCGGCGCCGCCGCTCGGCCGTGGAACGCACCCCGCCGAAGCTCGTCGCGTCGTCCACCAGCCGCAGTGCCTCCAGAAAACGCTCGGCACGTGCGCGTGAAGGCAGTACGAACGAGATCACCGAGCCGTAGCGGCGCATCTGCTGCGAGGCGATCTTGTGCGCGGGGTCCTCGGGCAGCCCCGGGTAACGCAGCCCGGTCACCTCGGGCCGCTCGCGCAGCGTCCGGGCGAGCAGCAGCGCGGTCGCGTTCTGCCGGTCCACCCGCAACTGGAGGGTGGCGAGGGAGCGGTGCGCCAGCCAGGCCTCCATGGGCCCGGAGATCGCGCCGATGATCTTGCGCCAGCGGCGGACGGCGGCCATGGCCTCCGCGTTCCGCCCGGCGACATACCCCAGCAGCACGTCCCCGTGTCCGGTGAGCTGCTTGGTGCCGCTGGCCATGGAGAAGTCGGCGCCCAGCGCCAGCGGCCGCTGGCCGAGCGGGGTGGCGAGGGTGTTGTCGACGGCCACGAGGGCGCCACGCGCGTGTGCCGCCCCGGCGAGCCGCCGGATGTCGCACACGTCGAGCCCCGGGTTGCACGGCGTCTCGATCAGCAGCAGTTTCGCCCCGTCCAGGACGTCCAGTTGGGCGTCGCCCGCGGTCGGCGCGGTGCGCACCTCGATGCCGTACGCCTCCAGCTGGGCGCGGACCAGGGGGAGCACCTGGTAGCCGTCGGAGGGCAGGACGACCGCGTCCCCGGCGCGCAGCTGGGAGAAGAGCACCGCCGCGATGGCCGCCACGCCGGATGCGAACACCAGCGTCTCGACGTCCTCGCCGGGCGCCTCCAACGCGCCGATGGCGCGCTCCAGATGGGTCCAGGTCGGGTTCTCCTCGCGGCCGTAGGCGTACGGGCCGCTCACCTCGCCCGGCAGATGGAAGTGCGCGGCGAACACCGGCCCGGGCAGGGTCGGCTCGTTCTTGACCGGCTCGGGCAGCCCCGCGCGGACCGCGCGGGTGCCCTCGCCCATGGCCGCGTCGCTCATGACACCGTTCCCTCCACTTCGTCGCGCACCGCGGCGAGGAGGCCCTCGCTCGCCGCCTCCACCATCTCAAGACACTCCTCGAAGCCGTCCAGACCGCCGTAGTACGGATCCGGTACGTCGAGGTCGTCGCCCGCGGCGGGATCGTACGAGCGCAGCAGCCGTACCTTGGCCGCGTCCTGCTCGGTGGGGGCGAGGCGGCGCAGGGCCTTGAGGTGGCCGGAGTCGAGGGCGATCACCAGGTCACGGCGGGCGAACCAGGACGCCTGGAACTGGCGGGCGGTGTGGTCGCCGTCGTAGCCGTGCTCCTCGAGCACGCGGACGGTGCGCGGGTCGGCGCTGTCGCCCTCGTGCCAGCCGCCGGTGCCGGCGCTGTCGACCTCGACGCGGTCGTCGAGCCCGGCCTCGGCCACGCGGGCACGGAAGACGGACTCGGCCATCGGGGAACGGCAGATGTTGCCGGTGCAGACGAAGCAGACGCGGTAGGTCATCGGATGCTCAGTCCGTGTCGGGAAGGATCATGTTCAGGGCCCAGGACACGATCGAGATGATCAGACCGCCCAGGACGGCCGTCCAGAACCCCTCCACGTGGAAGCTCAGGTTCAGCTTGTCGCACACCCAGGACGTCAGCAGCAGCATCAGCGCGTTGACCACCAGGGTGATCAGGCCGAGCGTGAGAATGAACAGCGGGAAGGTCAGCACCTTCACGATCGGCTTGACCAGGAAGTTCACCAGGCCGAAGACCAGGGCGACCAGGATCAGCGTCCAGGCCTTCTTGGCCGTGTTGTCGCCGGTCAGGGTGATCTTGTCGAGCAGCCACACGGCGACCGCCAGGGCGCCCGCGTTGGCGATCGTCTTGACTACGAAATTCTTCATGTGTCTGATCGTGGCAGAAGAGATCGGATGCAAATAGTGAGGCGAGGGCGACAACGGCGATGAAGGCATTCCGGCTGGACGAACTTGAGGCGGAACGCGCCGCCAACGACGGGGCCTACCTGCAGTTCCTGCGGGAGCGGAACATGTCGGTCGGCCTCTACGCCCTTGACGCGGGCGCGCACGACCCGCAGCAGCCGCACCACCAGGACGAGGTCTACTTCGTCGTCAGCGGCCGCGCCGCGATCACCGTCGGCATGGAGACCACGCAGGTGGCACGGGGCAGCGTGGTGTACGTGCCCGCCGGGGTGGCCCACAAGTTCCATCACATCAGCGAGGATCTGAGGGTTCTGGTCATCTTCTCTCCGCCCGAGGCCTGACTCCGGACCCCGGGGTTCCCTAGGGGAAGGGTCAGGGGAGGACAAGGGATCCAGGGCCCCCGTACGACCCCCTCGCGGCTCTAGCATCGAGTGCAGGACATCGCATCGTGCGGGACGCACGAGACCTACGTGCCGGAGCGCACGAGAAGGCGGAGGACAGGGCAATGCGAGAGATCTTCACAGGTCTGCCGTGGTGGGTGAAGTGGATCGCGGTGCCGGTCATCGCGCTGGTGGTGTTCGGCGGCCTGATCGGAGCCATCGTGGGCTTCCTGGCCTACCTGCTCTTCAAGTTGCTGATCTTCGTGGCGCTGGTCGGCGGACTGATCTACATCGTGCGGAAGTTCATGTCGAGCTCCTCGTCGAAGAGCGACTGGTGACGGCCGTGGGAATCGGTGTCCGGTAACAGGAATCGCCGGTTCCCTCGGGGGAGGGAAGTTTCCCGCACGGGCCGACTCGGAGCGGCGAAGGACGGTTAGAGTCGCTGACCCCCTCGCGCTCCGGGAGTGACCCTTGGCCACGCTTGACGCCGCCCCCGCACCCACGGACCATCCCGCACCACCCGCCCAACGCCGGTCCGGCACACCCCCGGTGCAGCGGCCGGCCGCCCCGGCCGACCCCGCACAGCCGCACTCGGCCACCCTCATCGGCTCCGTGCAGCGCGCGATGCGCCTGCTGGAATGCGTCGCCGGACGCGAACACGGCGCCCCCGCCAAACAACTGGCCCGCGAGACCGGCCTCGCGCTGCCCACCGCCTACCACCTGCTGCGCACCCTGGTCCACGAGGGCTATCTGCGCCGTGACAAGGGGCTGTTCTTCCTCGGTGACGCGGCGGAGCGGCTGAGCAGCAGCGGAGCGCAGCAGAAACGTCGCAGCGCGGTCGTCGACACCCTCGCCCACTGGCGGGATTCGCTCGGTGTGCCGGTGTACTACGCGATGTACCGGGACGGCGAGATCGAGATCATGTGCGTCTCCGACTCCCCGGCCATTCCGGCGGTCGAGGAATGGGCGGACTTCCGTGAGACCGGGCACGCGCACGCCATCGGCCAGTGTCTGCTCTCCCAACTGGACGAGGAGGTCCGCCGCGACCACCTCGACCGCTACCCCGTGCAGGCCCTCACCCCGTACACCGTCCGTGACGACCATGTGCTGCTGCGGCGCCTGGAGCGGACGCGGCGGATGGAACCGGTGGTGGAGCGTCAGGAGTACGCGCTGGGGACGGTGTGCGCGGCGATCCCCATCACCGTCGGCACGACGGCCGCCACGATGGCCATCTCCGTCCCTCTCCACCAGGCCGACCGGCTGCTGCCCGCCGCCCGGCGATTGCAGGCCGAGGTGGGACGGCATCTGGGCTCGCTGGCGATCGCTATCAGTATCTGAAAACTCACTCCTTGTGATCTCCTGTGTACGTTCAGCAAGATTTGACCACCATCAAAGGGGATAAAACCCGGCCAGTCGGTGTCATATGACGGGGTAGGCGATGCGCGAGTCCGTACAAGCTGAAGTCATGATGAGCTTTCTCGTCTCGGAGGAGCTCTCCTTCCGCATCCCCGTGGAGTTGCGCTACGAGACCTGTGATCCGTATGCCGTGCGGCTCACCTTCCATCTGCCCGGGGACGCACCGGTCACCTGGGCCTTCGGCCGTGAGCTGCTGATCGACGGGGTGGGCAGGCCGTGCGGGGAGGGCGATGTGCATATCGCGCCCGCTGACGCCGAAGTGCTGGGCGAGGTGCTGATCCGGCTTCAGGTCGGTGGCGACCAGGCGGTGTTCCGGTCCTCGGCGCCCCCGCTGGTGGCGTTCCTCGACCGCACGGACAAGCTGGTGCCGCTCGGCCAGGAGGGTGCGCTCGCCGACTTCGACGCCCATCTGGACGAGGCTCTGGACCGCATCCTGGCCGAGGAGCAGAGCGCCGGCTGAAGCGTTCCGGCGCGGGGCGCGAGCCGCTCCGCCGAGCCGCCCGAGGATGCGCAGGAACGCTTCAGCGCGGCCTCGGGCGGGTGCCGGAACGCTTCTCCTCACATGGGGGCCGCGATCGTCTCCTCACCGCTTCCGGCGCCGCCCCCGGCCGCCGCGCGCCGCGGCAGCTCCGGCCTCCACGGGTACGGCCGCCTCCCTGCCGGGCCGGTCGGCCGACACCACCAGGGCGGCCAGCAGGGTGGTGACCGGCACCGAGGCGACCAGGCCGATCGAGCCGACCAGGGTACGTACGACCTCCTCCGCCACCAGCTCGCTGTTGGCGACGGTCGACACGCTGCTCTGCGCGATCGAGAAGAGCAGCAGCAGCGGCAGTGCGGCGCCGGCGTAGGCCAGCACGAGGGTGTTGACGACGGAGGCGATGTGGTCGCGGCCGATGCGGATGCCGGCCCGGTACAGCCCGCGCCAGCCCATGGTCGGGTTGGCCTCGTGCAGTTCCCAGACGGCCGATGTCTGGGTCACCGTCACGTCGTCCAGGACGCCCAGCGAGCCGATGATGACGCCGGCCAGCAGCAGACCGCTCATGTCGATCGACGGGTACAGGCCGTGGATCAGGCCGGTGCTGTCGTCGGTGTTGCCGGTGAGCGCGGCCCAGTCGATGAACTCCGAGCCGAGGACGCCGATCAGGCACAGCGAGACCAGCGTGCCGAGCACCGCCACCGAGGTCCGGGCCGACAGCCCGTGGCACATGTACAGGGCGATGAGCATGATGGCGCTCGACCCGACCACCGCCACCAGCAGCGGGTTCGAGCCCTGCAGGACCGCGGGCAGGATGAACAGGGTCAGCACCAGGAAGCTCACGGCCAGCGCGACCAGCGCCATGACACCGCGCAGCCGGCCCACCACCACGACGGCGAGTGCGAAGATCCCGGCCAGCAGCGCCATCGGGAACTTCCGGTTCACGTCGGTGACGGAGTACTGCAGGTCCTTCGGCGCCGAGGGCTCGTAGGCGGCCACGACCTTCTCGCCCTGGTGCAACTGCCGTGACTGGTCGGGCTGCACGATCTCGGTGAACGTACGGCCCTTGTCCTTGCCGGTGTCGACGCGGACCGTGGCCTTCTTGCAGGTGCCGCCGTCCTCCTGCTGCGAGGAACCGCTCTGGGCGGTGGAGGTGTCGCCGATCGAGCCGCTCCCGGAGGCGTTGACCGACTTGCAGCTGAGCGAGACGACCTTGGTGACCGTCGCCTGCTGCGTCTGGCGGTCGAAGCCGACACCGGTGCGTTCGTGCGGCGGGGCGCCGCCCGGCCACAGCACCACCATGCCGACCACGACCGCGGCGGTGAAAGGGATGAGGATCGCCGCGATGACCTTGCGCAGGTGCTTCGAGACAGGCGTGGCGGGACCGTGGCTGTGGCTGTGCGAGTGACCGTGCCCGCCGCCGGACGCAGAGCCGGTCTGACCGGTGCCCTGGCCGGGTGAATGGCCGTGGGCATGGCCGTTGTCGCGGCTGTGGACATGGCCGCTGTCGTGGCCTTGGGCGGACCCGTGGTCGTGCTGCGGGCCCTGCCCGTGGTTGTGTCCGTCACCGGCACCATGGCCCCCGTGGCCGGGTCCGCCGCCCCGCGTGGCGCCGTTGCCGCGCCCTGGCTCGGGGGGTGGATAGGGGTGCTGCTGTGTCGAGGTCACCGCCCGATCATCGCAAGAACGGCAGGGGCCCTCTGTTCACCGCGCCCGAATTGACGCTAGCGTGGAGGCACCTTTGCACACGCGGGAGCTCGGAGCACCGGGCTGAGAGGGCGCTGACCTCCGTATTCGCGATGTTTCACGTGGAACGAGTGATGTTTCACATGAAACGCCGCCCGACGGAAGCCGCTGCGTCGACCGCTGAACCTGTTACCGGGTAATGCCGGCGTAGGGAGTAGGTCTCATGACCAACAAGGACGTACGCACGCCTGCCTTCAGTCAGGACGAAGCCCCCATCACGGGTGAAACGTCCCAGGAGGTCGGGAAGTCCATCGGCTGGCACAAGGGGTATGTCGAGGGCTCGCGCCCCGACCTGCGGGTGCCGGTCCGTCAGGTGCATCTCACCAACGGGCAGTCGGTCACGCTCTACGACACCTCCGGCCCGTACACCGATCCGCTCGTCGAGACCGACGTCCGCCGGGGCCTGCCGCCGCTGCGGGACAACTGGATCATCGCCCGTGGCGACACCGCCGAGTACGCGGGCCGGCCCGTCCGCCCCGAGGACGACGGGATCAAGCACACCTCGCCGCGCGGCGGTCTGCGCAACCTGGACGCGGTCTTCCCGGGCCGCCCGCGCCAGCCGCGCCGCAGCCGTGACGGCGAGGCGGTCACACAGCTCGCGTACGCCCGCCGGGGCGAGATCACCCCGGAGATGGAGTACGTGGCCGTCCGCGAGAACGTCTCCCCCGAGGTGGTCCGCGAGGAGATCGCGGCGGGACGGGCCGTGCTGCCGGCCAACGTCAACCACCCGGAGATCGAGCCGATGATCATCGGCAAGCGGTTCCTGGTGAAGGTCAACGCCAACATCGGCAACTCGGCGGTGACCTCCTCCATCGAGGAGGAGGTCGAGAAGATGACCTGGGCGACCCGCTGGGGCGCCGACACGGTCATGGACCTGTCCACCGGCCGTAACATCCACACCACCCGAGAGTGGGTGCTGCGCAACTCCCCCGTCCCCATCGGCACGGTGCCGCTCTACCAGGCGCTGGAGAAGGTCGACGGCAGGGCCGAGGAGCTGACCTGGGAGATCTACAAGGACACGGTCGTCGAACAGGCCGAACAGGGCGTGGACTACATGACCGTCCACGCGGGCGTGCGCCTGCCGTACGTCCCGCTCACCGCCAACCGCAAGACCGGCATCGTCTCGCGGGGCGGTTCGATCATGGCGGCCTGGTGCCTCGCGCACCACAAGGAATCGTTCCTGTACGAGAACTTCGAGGAACTCTGCGAGATCCTCGCCGCCTACGACGTCACGTACTCCCTGGGCGACGGCCTGCGCCCCGGCTCCATCGCGGACGCCAACGACGAGGCCCAGTTCGCGGAACTGCGGACGCTCGGGGAACTCAACCGGATCGCGAAGCGTTTCAACGTTCAGACCATGATCGAGGGCCCGGGCCATGTCCCGATGCACAAGATCAAGGAGAACATCGACCTTCAGCAGGAGATCTGCGATGAAGCTCCGTTCTATACGCTCGGCCCGCTGACCACGGACGTCGCGCCGGCGTACGACCACATCACCTCCGGCATCGGTGCCGCGATGATCGCCTGGTGGGGCACGGCGATGCTCTGCTACGTCACGCCCAAGGAGCACCTGGGCCTGCCCAA
This sequence comes from Streptomyces sp. NPDC048277, assembly GCF_040652235.1. NCBI lineage: Bacteria > Bacillati > Actinomycetota > Actinomycetes > Kitasatosporales > Streptomycetaceae > Streptomyces > Streptomyces sp. NPDC048277. The sequence goes on along the minus strand of NZ_JBEZLQ010000024.1, from coordinate 163,168 downwards.
CCGGGACGACGTCAAGACCGGCGTCATCACCTACAAGATCGCCGCCCACGCGGCCGATCTCGCCAAGGGCCACCCGGGTGCACAGGAGTGGGACGACGCACTGTCCGACGCCCGCTTCGAGTTCCGGTGGGAGGACCAGTTCAACCTCGCCCTGGACCCGGACACGGCCCGCGCGTTCCACGACGAGACGCTTCCGGCGGAGCCGGCCAAGACGGCGCACTTCTGCTCGATGTGCGGACCGAAGTTCTGCTCGATGAAGATCAGCCAGAGCATCACCGAGCGGTTCGGCGGTACGGCGGCTGACGGAGCGTCGCCCGAGGCGGTCGCGGAGGGGATGCTCCAGAAGTCCAAGGAGTTCGCGGCCGCGGGCAACCGGGTCTATCTGCCGATCGCGGACTGACCGCCGTCCGGGAAAGTGCGGGTGTCCGGCCTGCGCCCCCTGGCCGGGGGCGCAAGCCGGGCTATTCCGGCTGGTGTTCCGGGCCTCCGTAGTCCGGGCTGGTGTAGTCCGGGCTCGTGAAGCTCGGGCGGGTGGCGGGTGCGGCGCCGTCGTCCGTGCTGAAGCCCGGACGGCCGTAGCCGAGGCGCGGCATCCGGCCCGCCGGGCTCGACGGCGTCGTCCGGCGCAGTCCGGCCGTGCCGGGGTCGGCGGCCAGTGCTTCCCGCAGGAAGGGCAGGAGGCCGCGCTCCAGCAGGGCGTCCCGCCAGGCCTCCCGGGCCTTGGCCACCTCCCCGCCGGGTTCGCCGTAGGCTCCGGCCTCCAGCGAGGGGCTGTTGCGCAGAGCGGTGAGCAGCAGTCCCGCGCCGGCCATGAGGATGGCGGCCGCGGTCACGGCGCCGAACACCCAGCCCGCGGTGAGCATGGTCTGGGCGAACGCCGGGGCCGGGTCGATCATCTTCAGGACGTAGCCGACGAGCAGGAAGATCGCGGCGGCGGTGCCGGCGAGCACCGGCGCCAGGACCAGGGCGAGGGCGAAGCCCCCCGCTCCGGTGGTCTCGGCGGCCTCGCCGAGGGTGGTGGCGAGCCCCATCGCACCGCCCGGGCCCGGCTCCGACGAGCCGGACTCCTGGACGGTGGCCGGGGTGGACCGCGCGGGATTGCGCAGTTCCTCGCGGACCTTCACATAGTGCTGGTACTCGGTCGCCGCGGCCGCCGTGATGAGGCTGGTGGCGTTGAGCGCCATGGTGCGCAGCTGTTCGGTGTTCAAACGCTGGCCTATACCGGCCAGTTCGGGACGGTAAGGGGCGGAGCGCAGCGCCTCATCGAGGATCCGCTCGTATTCCTGGCGGTCCTCACTGAGCAGGTGCTGCGGAACGCTGTTCATGTGCATCCCCCGATGCTCCGTAGGGCTTGGGGCTCGCACGCCGGCGAGCCGTCGGGCAGAAACGGAGGGGAGCCTGCTACGGATAAACCGATGGTAGAGCCGTTAAGGCACGCGGTGACAGGGGGTTGCCGGAAATTGGGGGTGGCCCGCGTGTGACGCCGGGGGGATAGAACAGCCTGCCGAAGGCTCAGTTGTCCAGAGGAAGTTGCCTAACCAGCAGCTTTCCGGCCATGGTCACTCCGCCGTCCATGGCGATGGCGAGCCCCTCCGCGTAGACATGCGGACCTTCGACCACGGGGCCGGTGCCCTCCTGGTCCTCCTCGGAGCCGACTTCGCCCAGCAGATAGGGAATCGGGCTGTGTCCGTGAACAATCCGGGTGCCGCCGTACGTATCGAGAAGGGAACGGACGGCGTCTGCACCCCCTTCGTCACGGAAGGAGAAGCGCTTGGTGAACTTGCGGAAGAGATCCCATACCTCGTCCGCGTCATTACGGGTGATGGTCTCCCGGACAGTGTCGTTGACCGCCTCGATCGAGTCGCCGTAGTCGAGGTAGGCGGTGGTGTCGGAGTGCACCAGCAGATAACCGTCGACCTCCTCGACCGCGTCGAGGCGGGCCATCCACTGGAGGTGGTGGTCCTGGAGCCGGTCCATGTCGGTCTTCTGGCCGCCGTTGAGCAGCCAGGCCGCCTGGAAGGTGGCGGTGCCCGCGCCGGAGTTGACGGGGGTGTCGCCGAACCGCTTGGCGCCGAGCAGCAACAGCTCGTGGTTGCCCATGAGCGCCTTGCAGTAGCCGCCGGCGGCAGCCGCCTCCGCGGACAGCCGCATCACCAGGTCGATGACGCCGATGCCGTCCGGACCCCGGTCGGTGAAGTCGCCGAGGAACCACAGCCGGGCGGTGCCCGCGCACCAGCTGCCCTCGGCGTCGATCAGCCCCTGCTCCCGCAGGGCGGTGACCAGCTCGTCGTAGTAGCCGTGCACATCGCCGACGACGTACAGCGGGCCGGGGCCGACCGCGGTCTGCGCGACCGCGGCGGCGGCCGGTTCCACGGGCAGCTGGAGCGTGTCGCCGCGGTTGATGACCGGCAGGTCGCGCTGGGTGGGCGTGTACCCCTCCGGATAGTCCTCGGGGTACGCCTCGTCGAGCGGCGGGACGACGTCGCCGGGGTGCGTGCTGTCGGCGTACGAACCGGTCTCGTTGACGTAAGCGGGCACCCGGAAGTCGCGCAACGTCGCCGTCCGCTCCGTCTCGGGTCCCTGACCGGCCCCCTGAGTCATCAGACCCCTCCACCATCGCGCCGCATCTGCACCGCTTCGGACTGCCTGGTCGCAGCGGCCCGCGGTGTCGTGGGCCCATCATAGGAATGCCCGTCGCGCCGTGTGATGACCCAGGGGTGGTGAATCCGGGCGGGACTCCAGTTCAGCGCGGCATTCGCCCCGGTTGGGCAGGGGTTAGACCTCCCGCCGGTCACCTGCCGGCCGCCCTTCGACGACGATCGGCAGGTGCGCCGTCCGGCTCCGCGCGCGTTCGTGCTACTCCTCCTCCGGCGCCCGCGGCGGGCTGACCGTGGTGCGCTGCTGCCGTCGCTGGGAGGAGGTACGCACGATCAGTTCGGTCGGTATCACCTGCTCGACCGGCTGGTCCGACTCGACCCCCTCGATCGCGTCGATGAGCAGCTGGACCACCGCCGTTCCGATGCGGCGCGGTTTCAGGGAGAGCGTGGTGATGGGCGGTTCCGTGTTGGCGTACACGGTCGACTCGCTGCAGCACACCAGCAGCAGGTCGTCGGGGACGCGCAGCCCGTAGCGGCGGGCGGCGGCGAGCAGATCGGTGCCGTTGGGGTCGAAGAGGCCGTAGACGGCGTCGGGGCGGTCCGGGCGGGCGAGCAGCCGGTCGGCGGCGACGGCGCCCGCGCACGGGTCGTGCGCCGGGTAGGCCTCGTAGACCGGGTCCTGGCCGACGCGTTCGCACCAGCGCAGGTAGGCCGTGGTGGACAGATGGGTGTAGGTGTCCGTCGTCGTGCCCGTGAGCAGACCGATCCGGCGGGCGCCCGCGGCGGCGAGGTGGTCGAGGATGCCGAGGACGGCGGCCTCGTGGTCGTTGTCCACCCATGCGGTGACCGGGAGGGCGCCGGCCGGGCGGCCGTCGGAGACCACCGGCAGGCCCTGCCGGACCAGCTCGCTGACCACCGGGTCCTGGTCGGAGGGGTCGATGACGACCGTGCCGTCCAGGGCGACGTTCGACCACACGTCGTGGCGCGAGGTCGCGGGCAGGATCACCAGGGCGTAGCCGCGGGCGAGTGCGGCCGAGGTCGCGGCCCGCGCCATTTCGGCGAAGTACGCGAACTCGGTGAAGGTGAAAGGTTCATCCCCGTACGTCGTCACGGTCAGGCCGATCAGGCCGGACTTGCCCGTGCGGAGCGTGCGTGCGGCTGCCGAGGGGCGGTACCCCAGCCGGTCGGCCACCTCACGGACATGCCGCCGGGTGGCATCCGGGAGCCTGCCCTTGCCGTTCAGGGCGTCGGACACGGTCGTGATGGAGACTCCGGCGGCGGCGGCCACGTCTCTGATGCCCGCCCGGCCCGGCCGGCTGCCTCGCCGAGAGGTTTCCGCGCGGCTCACCTGGTGCTTCCCTGCTGCTGTCATGGCGAGCCGATAGTAGGGCTCATGCGGTGGGGTAGTGCGGACGCATATGCACGCGTTGACAGGCACGTTTCTGCAAGGTCAAAGAGGGTCAACTACCTTAGAAAGAAAGTCAGTTGAACGATCCAATGGTAAGACGTGACTTGTCCGCACGCATGGGCCTGCCAAGTGCCCGATGTCTCGAAGAGGTCTCAACTCACCTTCACGGGTGATGCGCGCTACGGCGCGAGCCACCGGCGCGTAGATATATGTAGGGCGCGCCCCCGATAAATGCGCCTTCGTACGGTGATGCCCGTGATGCCGGTGGGACGGATGGGGTCGGGCTTCCCGGCTCCTCAGGCACTCCGCGGCTGTACGCAACGGAGTCGAATCCTCATAAGGTGAGCAGTAATGGATGCCGGCGGCGCGGACGGTCCGCCGGTGGTCGCGAGGAGGACTGCGGTGAGCGAGACGAGCCCCAAGCTGCGCGCCGAGCTGGAGGGTATCCCCACCTACAAGCCGGGCAAGCCGGCGGCGGCCGACGGCCCCGTCGCGTACAAGCTCTCCTCCAACGAGAACCCGTATCCCCCGCTGCCCGGCGTGATGGAGTCCGTCACCGCGGCCGCCTCCGCCTTCAACCGCTACCCGGACATGGCCTGCACCGGGCTGATGAACGAACTGTCGGACCGCTTCGGAGTCCCGCTCTCCCACCTGGCCACCGGCACCGGTTCGGTCGGTGTCGCCCAGCAGCTGGTCCAGGCGACCAGCGGACCCGGCGACGAGGTGATCTACGCCTGGCGGTCCTTCGAGGCGTACCCGATCATCACGCAGATCAGCGGTGCCCGCTCGGTCCAGGTGCCGCTCACGCCCGGCGATGTGCATGACCTGGACGCGATGGCGGACGCGATCACCGACCGTACCCGTCTGATCTTCGTCTGCAACCCCAACAACCCGACCGGCACGGTGGTGAGGCGGGCCGAGCTGGAGCGGTTCCTGGACCGGGTCCCCGGCGACGTCCTGGTGGTGCTGGACGAGGCCTACCGGGAGTTCATCCGCGACCCCGAGGTGCCCGACGGTGTCGAGCTCTACCGTGAGCGGCCGAACGTCTGTGTCCTGCGCACCTTCTCCAAGGCGTACGGCCTCGCCGGGCTGCGCGTCGGCTTCGCCATCGCCCATGAGCCGGTGGCGGCGGCGCTGCGCAAGACGGCGGTGCCCTTCGGTGTGAGCCAGATCGCCCAGGAAGCGGCGATCGCCTCGCTGCAGGCCGAGGACGAGTTGCTCGGTCGGGTGGGCTCGCTGGTGTGCGAGCGGCAGCGTGTGGTCGAGGCGCTGCGCGCCCAGGGCTGGACGGTGCCCGAGACCCAGGCCAACTTCGTGTGGCTGCGGCTGGGGGAGCGTACGACGGCCTTCGCGCACGCCTGCGAGGAGCACGGAGTGGTCGTCCGGCCGTTCCCGGGCGAGGGCGTGCGGGTGACGGTCGGGGAGACCGAGGCGAACGACATCTTCCTGAAGGTGACGGAGGCGTTCCGCAAGGAGCTCTAGCTTCCGCGAGGCTTCACGCGTACGGGGTCGCACGGCCGGTGTCCGAGGCCGAGTGGCCCCGTACGTCTGTGTCGAGAGGGGACCGAACGGCTCATGTGCGACCCCCCTTCGAGTTCCGACAATCAGTGCGTCATAATGGCTTGTGAATGTGAATGCATTCACAAGCACGTCCTGTTTGCTCCGTGATGTACGTGACAAAAGGGGCGATGTGCCGCTGTACCGCGGCGATGTAAGGAGACTGACGACGTGGACATGGCTCTGGCGCCGGAGACGCTGGCGCGCTGGCAGTTCGGCATCACCACCGTCTACCACTTCCTGTTCGTCCCGCTGACGATCTCGCTGGCCGCCCTCACAGCCGGTCTGCAGACCGCATGGGTGCGCACGGAGAAGGAGAAGTACCTCAGGGCGACCAAGTTCTGGGGCAAGCTCTTCCTGATCAACATCGCGATGGGGGTGGTCACCGGCATCGTGCAGGAGTTCCAGTTCGGCATGAACTGGTCGGACTACTCGCGGTTCGTCGGTGACATCTTCGGTGCCCCGCTCGCCTTCGAGGCGCTGATCGCGTTCTTCTTCGAGTCGACCTTCATCGGGCTGTGGATCTTCGGCTGGGACAAGCTGCCCAAGAAGATCCACCTGGCCTGTATATGGATGGTCTCCATCGGCACGGTCCTGTCCGCGTACTTCATCCTCGCGGCCAACTCGTGGATGCAGCACCCCGTCGGCTACAAGATCGACAAGGCGAGGGGGCGGGCCGAGCTCACCGACTTCTGGGCGCTCCTCAGCCAGAACACCGCGCTGGCCCAGGCCTTCCACACGCTGTCCGCGTCCTTCCTGACCGGTGGCGCGTTCATGGTCGGCATCGCCGCCTTCCACCTGTTCCGCAAGAAGCACATCACCGTGATGAAGACCTCGCTGCGGCTCGGTCTGATCACCGTCGTCGTCGCCGGCCTGCTCACCTCGATCAGCGGTGACACCCTCGGCAAGGTCATGTTCAAGCAGCAGCCGATGAAGATGGCCGCCGCCGAGGCCCTGTGGGACGGCCAGAAGTCGGCGCCGTTCTCGGTCTTCGCCTACGGCGACGTGAGCAAGGGCCACAACACCGTCGAACTGTCCGTGCCGGGCGTGCTGTCGTTCCTCGCCGACGACGACTTCGGCTCGTACGTGCCCGGCATCAACGACACCAACAAGGCCGAGCAGCAGAAGTACGGTGCCGGCGACTACCGGCCCATCATCCCGGTCACCTTCTGGGCGTTCCGCTGGATGATCGGCTTCGGTATGGCGTCCTTCGCCATCGGCATCCTCGGACTCTGGCTGACCCGCAAGAAGTTCATGCTGCCGCAGCACCTTCGGGTCGGTGAGGACGAGGTGCCGAACCTGGTCCTCTTCAGGAACAAGACCCTCAGCCCCAAGCTCGGCAGGCTGTACTGGCTGGTGGCGATCTGGACCCTCGGCTTCCCGCTGATCGCCAACTCCTGGGGCTGGATCTTCACCGAGATGGGCCGTCAGCCGTGGGTCGTCTACGGCGTCCTGCAGACCCGCGACGCGGTCTCCCCCGGTGTCTCCCAGGCCGAGGTCCTCACCTCGATGATCACCTTCACCGCGCTCTACGCCATCCTCGCCGTCGTCGAGGTGAAGCTCCTCGTGAAGTACATCAAGGCCGGCCCGCCGGAGCTCACCGAGGACGACCTCAACCCGCCCACGAAGATCGGCGGCGAGGCCCGTGACGCCGACAAGCCGATGGCCTTCTCGTACTAGGCCGAGGGAGACGCAGTCATGGAACTTCACGACGTCTGGTTCGTCCTGATCGCCGTCCTGTGGACCGGCTACTTCTTCCTGGAGGGCTTCGACTTCGGGGTCGGCATCCTCACCAAGCTGCTGGCCCGCGACCGGCTGGAGAAGCGGGTGCTGATCAACACGATCGGCCCCGTCTGGGACGGCAACGAGGTGTGGCTGCTCACCGCGGGCGGCGCGACCTTCGCCGCCTTCCCCGACTGGTACGCCACGCTCTTCTCCGGCTTCTACCTGCCCCTGCTGGTCATCCTGGTCTGCCTGATCGTCCGGGGTGTCGCCTTCGAGTACCGGGCGAAGCGGCCCGAGGAGAACTGGCAGCGCAACTGGGAGACCGCGATCTTCTGGACCTCGCTGATCCCGGCGTTCCTGTGGGGTGTGGCCTTCGGGAACATCGTGCACGGCGTGAAGATCGACCGGCACTTCGAGTACGTCGGCACCGTCTGGGACCTGCTCAACCCGTACGCTCTGCTCGGCGGACTGGTGACGCTGACCCTGTTCACCTTCCACGGGACGGTGTTCACCGCGCTCAAGACCGTCGGGGACATCCGGGTACGGGCACGGAAGCTGGCGACCAAGGTCGGTCTTCTCACCGCCGTACTGGCACTGGCCTTCCTGCTGTGGACCCAGGCCGACAGCGGGGACGGCAAGAGCCTGGTGGCCCTGGTCGTGGCCGTCGTCGCGCTGGTCGCCGCCCTCGGGGCGAACCTGCGGGGCCGTGAGGGCTGGGCGTTCGCCCTGTCCGGTGTGACCATCGTGGCCGCCGTGGCGATGCTCTTCCTGTCGCTCTTCCCGAACGTCATGCCGTCGTCGCTCAACGGGGACTGGAGCCTTACGGTCACCAACGCCTCGTCGAGCCCGTACACCCTGAAGATCATGACCTGGCTGGCGGCCATCGCCACGCCGCTGGTGCTGCTCTACCAGGGGTGGACGTACTGGGTGTTCCGCAAGCGGATCGGTACGCAGCACATCGCGGCCGAAGCCGCGCACTGAGTCCGTCGGGGAGGGTGATTCACGATGATCCATGATGTTTCACGTGAAACACCCTCCCTGAACCGAAGGGCATGTTTCACGTGAAACCAATCGATCCGCGTCTGCTGCGCTACGCCCGTGCCACCCGCCTCTTCCTGGTGGCTGTCGTCGGTCTCGGTGCCGTGGGTGCAGGGCTGGTCATCGCCCAGGCGATGCTCATCGCCGAAGTGGTGGTCGGCGCCTTCCAGCACGGCCACTCGGTCTCCGAACTCCGTACTCCCCTGCTGCTGTTGGCGGCCGTCGCCGTCGGCAGGGCGCTGGTCTCCTGGCTCACCGAGCTCGCCGTGCACCGGGCGAGCGCGGCGGTCAAGTCCGAGCTGCGGGGGCGGCTCCTGGACCGGGCGGTGACGCTCGGTCCGGGCTGGCTGAGCGGACAGCGGACCGGGTCGCTGGTCACCCTCGCCACTCGCGGCGTCGACGCCCTCGATGACTACTTCTCGCGCTATCTGCCGCAGTTGGGGCTCGCGGTGGTCGTGCCCGTCGCGGTGCTGGCGCGGATCGTCACGGAGGACTGGGTCTCCGCGGCGATCATCGTCGGGACCCTGCCGCTCATCCCGCTCTTCATGGTGCTGATCGGATGGGCCACGCAGTCCCGGACGGACCGTCAGTGGCGGCTGCTGTCACGGCTGTCCGGCCACTTTCTGGACGTGGTCGCCGGGCTTCCCACGCTGAAGGTGTTCGGCCGGGCCAAGGCACAGGCCGAGTCGATCCGCCGGATCACCGGTGAGTACCGGCAGGCGACCATGCGGACCCTGCGGATCGCCTTCCTCTCCTCCTTCGCGCTGGAACTGCTGGCCACGCTGTCGGTGGCGCTGGTCGCCGTGACCATCGGTATGCGGCTGGTGCACGGCGACATGGACCTGTACATCGGGCTGGTCATCCTGGTGCTGGCGCCCGAGGCGTATCTGCCGTTGCGCCAGGTGGGCGCCCAGTTCCACGCGGCGGCGGAGGGGCTCGCGGCGGCGGAGGAGATCTTCGCGGTGCTGGAGACGCCGATACCGGTGTCCGAGGCCGGTGAGGTGCCTGCTGCCGCCTCTCTGGCCTTTGAAGGGGTCACGGTCCGCTACCCCGGTCGCACGGCGGACGCGGTCACCGATGTCTCGCTCACCGTCGAACCCGGGGAGACCGTCGCGCTGGTCGGCCCCAGCGGGGCGGGCAAGTCGACGCTGCTGAACGTGTTGTTGGGGTTCGTACGGCCGACGGAGGGCCGGGTGCGGATCGGGGGAGCCGATCTCGCCGACGTCGACCTGGAGCAGTGGCGGTCGCGGATCGCGTGGGTGCCGCAGCGGCCGCACCTGTACGCCGGGACGATCGCCGAGAACGTACGGCTGGCCCGTCCCGACGCGGACGACAACGCCGTGCGGGGGGCGTTGCGGGACGCCGGGGCGCTGGAGTTCGTGGACGCGTTGCCCGAGGGTGCCGGGACCGTGCTCGGCGAGGACGGCGCCGGGTTGTCCGCCGGGCAGCGGCAGCGGCTGGCGCTGGCACGGGCGTTCCTTGCCGACCGGCCCGTGCTGTTGCTGGACGAGCCGACGGCTGCGTTGGACGGGGCGACCGAGGCGGAGGTCGTCGCGGCGGTACGGAGGCTCTCCGAGGGGCGGACCGTGTTGCTGGTGGTGCACCGGCCGGCGTTGCTCTCGGCGGCGGACCGGGTGGTACGGCTTTCCGACGGCGAGGCCACCAGCGGGCTCCGCCCCCTGGACCCCCAGAACCTTCGCCCAGCCACCACCCGACTCGGTCAATTGGAAGGCGAGGTGGCTGGTCGGCTCGGTGGGGTGGCGCATGGGGCTGTGGGGGCTGGAGGCGTGCGTCGTCGGAGTGTGCTCGGTCGGGTCCGTGCTGCCTCCGGACCTCGGCGCGGGCGGCTGCTGCTCGCTCTTCTGCTCGGGGCTCTCGCGCTCGGCAGTGCCGTCGGTCTGATGGCCACCTCCGGGTGGTTGATCTCGCGGGCCTCGCAGGAGCCGCCGGTGCTGTATCTGATGGTGGCCGTTACGGCTACGCGGGCCTTCGGGATCGGGCGAGCGGTTTTCCGGTACGGCGAGCGGCTGGTGTCGCACGATGCCGTGCTGCGGATGCTGGCCGATACCCGGGTCGCCGTGTACCGGCGGCTTGAGCGGCTCGCCCCTGCCGGGCTCCGGGCGGTCAGGCGGGGCGATCTGCTCAGCCGGCTGGTCGCCGATGTGGACACCCTGCAGGACTACTGGCTGCGCTGGCTGCTGCCCGTCGGGGCCGCGGTGGCCGTCTCCGCGGGGTCCGTGGGGTTCACGGCGTGGTTGCTGCCCGAGGCCGGAGCCGCGCTCGCGGTGGGGCTGCTGGCGGCCGGAGTCGGCGTTCCGCTGGTGACCTCCGCCGTGGCCCGGCGCGCCGAGCACCGGCTGGCGCCCGCCCGCGGGCTGCTGGCGACCCGGGTGACCGACCTGCTCACCGGCACCGCCGAGCTGACAGTCGCCGGCGCGCTGCCCGCCCGCACGGAAGAAGCCCGGCAGGCTGACGGCACGCTCACCCGGATCGCCTCGCGGAGCGCCACGGCCACCGCGCTCGGCGACGGGCTGACCGCGCTGCTGACCGGCCTGACCGTCGCGGCCGCCGCGCTGCTGGGTGCTCAGGGGGTTGCCGACGGCCGGCTGAGCGGGGTGGCGATGGCGGTCGTCGTCCTCACGCCGCTGGCCGCCTTCGAGGCCGTGCTGGGGCTGCCCCTCGCCGTACGGCACCGCCAGCGGGTGCGCAGGAGCGCCGAACGCATCTACGAGGTGCTGGACGCCCCCGAGCCCGTGGGCGAGCCGGAGCGGCCGCGCCAGGCGCCCGCGACGCCCTTCCCCGTCGTACTGAAGGGCCTGACGGCTCGGTACGCGGGTCAGGAGCGGGATGCGCTCGCCGGGCTCGATCTCACCCTCCACGAAGGGCGCCGGGTTGCCGTGGTCGGTGCCTCGGGGTCCGGGAAGACGACGCTCGCCCAGGTCCTGCTGCGGTTCCTCGACCCGGAGGCGGGCTCCTACACGCTCGCCGGTGTGGACGCGTACGCCATGGACAGCGACGACGTACGGCGCCTCGTCGGGCTGTGCGCCCAGGACGCGCACCTCTTCGACAGTTCCGTGCGCGAGAACCTGCTGCTCGCCCGGAAGGACGCCATCGAGGAGGACCTGAGGGACGCGCTGGGCCGGGCCCGGCTGCTCGACTGGGCGGACGGGCTGCCCGAGGGCCTCGACACGCTCGTGGGCGAGCATGGGGCCCGGCTGTCCGGTGGGCAGCGGCAGCGGCTGGCGCTCGCCCGGGCGCTGCTCGCGGACTTCCCGGTGCTCGTCCTGGACGAGCCCGCCGAGCATCTGGACCTGCCCACGGCGGACGCGCTCACGGCGGACCTGCTGGCCGCGACCGAGGGGCGTACGACCCTCCTGATCACGCACCGGCTGGCGGGGCTCGATGCCGTGGACGAGGTGATCGTGCTCGACGGGGGCCGGGTGGTGCAGCGCGGGCCCTACACGGAGCTGGCGGCCGTGGCCGGGCCGCTGCGGGAGATGGCGGAGCGCGAGGCGGCGGTGGAGTCGCTGGTGGGAGCTCCCTAGTCCGAAGGCGGTCCGTCGGCCCACTCGGCTCCTGAGCTCGCCGCGCCGGCCGCCCTCTGGGAGCTTCAGATACGGGCGGCCAGCATCTGCTCGATCACGACCGCCACGCCGTCCTCGTTGTTGGCGACCGTGCGGCCGGAGGCGGCGGCGATGACGTCGGGGTGGGCGTTGCCCATCGCGTACGACCGCCCGGCCCAGGTCAGCATCTCGACGTCGTTGGGCATGTCACCGAAGGCCACGACCTCCTCGGGCGAGATTCCGCGCTCGGCACACTCCAGGGCGAGCGTGCTGGCCTTGGAGACGCCCGGCCCGCTGATCTCCAGCAGGGCGCTGGGGCTGGACCGGGTGACGGTGGCCCGGTCGCCGATGGCGAGGCGGGCGAGGGTGAGGAAGGCGTCGGGGTCGAGGTCGTAGTGGTAGGCGAGGATCTTGAGCACGGGCTCACCGGTGCTCGGACCGCCGACCGCGAGGATCTCCTCGGCTGACAGCAGATGGTCCGGTGTCTCCATGTGCAGCTTGGGATAGGCCGGCTCCTGGTGGAAGCCGTACGTCTGCTCGACCGCGTACACCGTGCCGGGCGCGGCGTCGCGCAGCAGCCGTACGGCGTCCAGCGCGTTGTCCCGGGCCAGTTCGCGCACCTTCACGAAGCGGTGGGCGCCGGGGCCGCCGTGCAGGTCGACCACGGCGGCGCCGTTGCCGCAGATCGCCAGGCCGTGGCCGTGCACATGGTCGCTGACGACGTCCATCCAGCGGGCCGGCCGGCCGGTGACGAAGAAGACCTCGATGCCCGCCTCCTCGGCGGCGGCCAGCGCGGCGACCGTCCTCGGGGAGACCGACTTGTCGTCCCGCAGCAGGGTGCCGTCGAGATCGGTGGCGATCAGCCGGGGCGGGGTCGCGAAGGCAGGGGTCTCGGGCTGTCGGGTCGCTGAGGTCACCGCGCCATTCTCGCGCATATGCCCGCACGGCAGTGCGGCACGGTGCACAGATGAGACACAGACGACTCCGCAGCGTCCTGGAAGCCGCGCCCCGGCCGCCGGCGCGGACCGGCGCTCAGCCCAGCTGGGCCGGCGCCTCCATGGCGATCTGCTCGAAGACCTTCTGCTCGGCCGCGAAGTCCGAGTCGGGGATGGGCCAGTGGATCACCAGCTCGGTGAAGCCCAGCTCCTGGTGGCGGCCGGCGAAGTCCACGAAGGCGTCCAGGGACTCCAGCGGGCGGCCGCGGTCCGGGGTGAACCCGGTGAGCAGGACCTTGTCCAGTTCCGTCGCGTCCCGGCCGATCGCCGCGCAGGCCTCGCCGAGCTTCCCCAGCTGACCGCGCAGCGCCTCGACCGACTGCTCGGGAGTGCCGTTCTCGTACAGCTTCGGGTCGCCGGTGGTCACCCACGCCTGGCCGTACCGCGCGGCGAGCTTGAGCCCGCGCGGGCCGGTGGCCGCGACCGCGAAGGGCAGCCGGGGCCGCTGCACACAGCCCGGGATGTCGCGCGCCTCGTGGGCCGAGTAGAACGCGCCCTCGTACGTCACGGAGTCCTCGGTGAGCAGCCGGTCGAGCAACGGCACGAACTCGGCGAACCGGTCCGCACGCTCGCGCGGGGCCCACGGCTCCTGGCCCAGCGCGGTGGCGTCGAAGCCGTTGCCGCCCGCGCCGATGCCGAGGGTGACGCGGCCGCCGGAGATGTCGTCGAGCGAGATCAGCTCCTTGGCGAGGGGCACCGGATGCCGGAAGTTCGGCGAGGTGACGAGCGTGCCCAGGCGCAGCCGGTCGGTGACGGACGCGGCGGCGGTCAGCGTCGGGATCGCACCGAACCACGGGCCGTCCCGGAAGCTGCGCCAGGACAGGTGGTCGTAGGTGTACGCGGTGTGGAAGCCCAGCTCCTCGGCCCGCGTCCAGGCGGAACGGCCGCCCTCGCTCCAGCGGCGGTACGGCAGGATCACGGTGCTCAGGCGCAGACTCATGCGTCCGAGACTAAGGGGACGCGCCGACGACGGACGAAACGGTCACCGTATGCGGCTGCTCAGCCACGGCGTGAGCAGGCCGACGGTGAGGTACTCCTTGTGCGTCCGGTCCCCGGGCAGCGGCACGAGCAGCCAGGCCGCGGGCGGGAAGCGGCGGGACCGGACGTGGGCCAGGCCGCCGAAGACGGAGCGCAGGAACGCGGGGACGTCGTCGCGCGGGACGTCGTGGCACTCGACGCCCTCGACGATGATCAGCGCGTCGTCGTCCGGGTAGAGCCGCACGCTCACCCGGGGCAGCCCGCCGAACTCGGCGTACGCCTCGTGCGGCAGCGAACCGTCCGGGTCGAGCGTGACGCCGAAGCCCGCCGCGCTGCGGCGCGAGGTCCGGTCGGCGCCGATGTCGTGCGTCACCTCGATCTCGTGGCCGTACTCCGCGGCGATCGCGCGGAGCGCCGTGACGGCCGCCTCGGTGGTCGGAAGGTGCTCCGGGTACTTCGGGTCCCTTAAATGGTCCATACCACTCATGATGCCGGGTCAGTGCGGATCCGGGAAGCGCAGGTAGTCCGGCGGTACGGACTGTGTCAGCCACACGCCGTTCGCGCTGATGTGGAAGACATGGCCGTCCCGGTGCATCGCGCCCGCGTCGACCGACAGCACGACCGGGCGGCCGCGCCGGGCACCGACCCGGGTGGCGGTCTCGCGGTCGGCCGACAGATGCACGTCGTGCCTGTTCATAGGGCGGAGGCCCTCGGTCCGGATCGCGTCCAGGTTCCGGGCGGCGGTGCCGTGGTAGAGATACGACGGCGGGGTCGCCGGGGGCAGTCCGAGCTCGACGTCGATGCTGTGCCCCTGACTGGCACGGATTTGGGTGCCTTCGATCGCGAACCGCTGCTTGTCGTTGGCGGCGACGACGTGGTCCAGCTCCTCGCGGGTGACGGGGAAGCCGTGCGCCGCTGCCGCCGCGAGCAGGGTGTCGATCTCCACCCAGCCGGCCTGGTCGAGGGTGAGGCCGATGCGTTCGGGCTGGTGGCGCAGGTGTTTCGAGAGGTACTTCGACACCTTTACGGTGCGCCGCTCGTCCCACCCTCCTTCTTTGTGTCTCACGTTCATGCCACCAGGGTGCCGGGAGAGACGCGGATCACGCAGATATTTTTTGCCGGAGGTTTGATCCACAAGCAAGTGCGGTTATCCACAGGGGAATTGGGCGCACTGTGGACAACTGCTGGGCGATTCACGGTGTTTCGTCAAGATCGTTAACAGGGTGGTGATGTGAGGTCAGAGCGTCCAAGCGGCGGGCCCGAGCCTCACGTTCGGCGGCCAGGGCGATGAACTCGGCGGTGTGGTCCGGGCCAACAAGGCCTTGTACGGCCTGAATCGTCTCGGCGGGCAGGGACACGGTACGCGTCTCCGCGCGGGTCTTGGGCCGCTCCCCCGCCCCGAGCTGCCTGCGCACCTCCCGGGTCGCGAACAGACGCATGGCGCGGGCAAGTTCGGCGTCCACGGTCTGCTGGGCGAGCGGGCGCAGGCGCCGTACGAGCGAGGCCGCCTCGGCCGCTTTCGCGTCGGTGCGGTGGTCGGGGTCGTCGAGGTAGCGGGCGAAGACGTGCTCGGTGGTGAACTCCAGGAATCTGGCCGCTATGTGCTCCACCTGGACCCTCAACTCCCGCAGATGATCGGAGATCGCGGCGATCGGAACCCCGGCCGCGTGCAACTCGGCGGCCACGGTGAGTTCTTGGGGACTCGGGACCAGGAAGGAGTCGGGGTCGCCGTCCACGGGCTCCAGCACGCCGAGTTCCACGGCCTCGGCCACGGCCGTGTCGTCGGGGGTGCCGCCGAAGCGGGCGTCGAGGTCGGCGCGGGAGAGCCGGGCCGGTTCCTCGTCGGTCCAGGGGCCCTCGGCCTCGGTGACGAGACCGAGGACACCGGCGAGGCCGCGGCCGGTGTCCCAGGCGTCGAGGAGCTCCTTGATGGAGGCGAGGGTGTAGCCGCGGGCGAGGAGGTCGGCGATCTGGTGGAGGCGGGTGAGGTGGATGCCGGAGTAGAGATTGGCTCGGCCTTGGCGTTCCGGGCGGGGGAGGAGGCCCTTGTCCTGGTAGGCGCGGATGGTGCGGACAGAGGTCTGGGAGAGGTGGGCCAAGTCCTCGATGCGGTAGGCGTTGTGGGGTGGGGGGTCGGTCATGTGCGCGCTCCTTGGCTGGTGCGGGCGGGGTGGGGCGGGGGGTTTCGCTTGCCGGCGCTTGCAGGGTGCCGCTGCGCCCACCCGTGCCGCCCCAGCGGCACGACTGCCCGCGGCGATAGCGCCCCTCTAGGGGCGCGGGGAACTGCGCGACCAGCCCCCACGCGCCCGCAGCCGTACGACGTCCAGGCTTACGCCCTCACAACCTCGGCTCCACTCTCGCGATGCGCCGCAAAACCCCCGGCGCCACCCGCGAAAGCCACCGCGCCCCCCTCGCCTCCGGCGTGACCGGCACCACCGCCCTGTTCCGCTCCACCGCCTCCAGGATCGCCGAAGCCACCTTCTCCGGCGGGTAGTTCCGCATCCCGTACAGCCGCGCGGAGCGCTGCTGCCTCCGGCGCTGCTCCTCCTCGTCGACCCCCGTGAAGCGGGCCGTCGACGTGATGTTCGTGTTGATGAAGCCGGGGCAGATCGCGGTCACGCCGACGCGCTGGGCGGCGAGTTCGGCGCGCAGGCACTCGGACAGCATCAGGACCGCCGCCTTGGACGTGCTGTACGCCGGCAGTGCCCGCGAGGGCTGGTACGCCGCGGCCGATGCGACGTTCACGATGTGACCGCCCTGGCCCCGCTCCGCCATCCGCGCCCCGAAGAGCCGGCAACCGTGGATCACGCCCCAGAGGTTGACGTCCAGGACCCGCCGCCAGTCCTCCGCCGTCGTCGTGAAGAACGAGCCCGACAGGCCGATGCCCGCGTTGTTGACCAGCACGTCCACGACGCCGTACGCACGGTGGACCTTCTCCGCGAGCTTCTCCATCGCCTGCTCGTCGGAGACGTCGGCCGTCTCCGCCCACGCGTCCGCCGCGCCGACCAGCCGGGACAGTTCGGCGGTGCGGGCCGCGGCCTCCCCGTCCCGGTCCACGGCCACCACGCGCGCGCCCGCCTCCGCGAACGCGAACGCCGTCGCCCGTCCGATACCGCTGCCCGCACCCGTGACCAGGACCAACTGGCCGCCGAACCGCTGGGCATGGCGGTCGGCGGGCTTCGGCTCCGCGCTCCGGCCGTCCTCCACCGACATCACGAACTCCTCGATCCAGGCCGCCACTTGGTCCGGCCGGGTGCGCGGGATCCAGTGCTTGTCGGGCAGGGTGCGCCGGGTCAGCCGCGGAGCCCAGCGCTCCAGGTCGTCGTAGAGCCGCTCGGAGAGGAACGCGTCCCCCAGGGGCGTGATGAGCTGCACGGGCGCGTGCGCGTACGCGTCCTCGCGCGGGTGGCGCAGCCGGGACCGTACGTTGTCGCGGTACAGCCAGGCGCCGTGTGCCGCGTCGGAGGGGAGGGAGGCCGTCGGGTAGTCGCCGGACGGGAGCTTCTCGACCCGCCGGAGGATCTTCGGCCACTGCTTGCCGAGGGGGCCGCGCCAGGCCAGTTCGGGGACGACCGGCGTGTGCAGCAGGTACACGTACCAGGACTTGGCGCCCTGGCCGAGGAGCTGGCCGACCCTGCGGGGTGTCGGGCGCTTCACGCGCGCGTTGATCCAGTGGCCGAAGTGGTCCAGGGACGGTCCGGACATCGACGTGAAGGAGGCGATACGGCCCTCCGTGCGCCCCACCGTCGCGAACTCCCAGGACTGCACCGAGCCCCAGTCGTGGCCGACCAGGTGCACCGGGCGGTCCGGGCTGACCTCGTCGATCACCGCCAGGAAGTCGTCCGTGAGTTTGGCGAGGGTGAAGCCGCCGCGCAGCGGCTGCGGCGCGGTCGAGCGGCCGTGGCCCCGGACGTCGTACAGCACGACGTGGAAGCGGCCGGCGAGGCGGCTCGCGACCTCGGACCAGACCTCCTTGGTGTCCGGGTAGCCGTGGACGAGGACGACCGTCGGCTGTGCCGGGTCCCCCAGTTCCGCCACGCACAGGTCGATGCCGCCGGTCCGCACCCGGCGCTCGCGAGCGCCCTGCAGTGCCGTCACTTGTCCTCCGCCCAGCGCCGCACGTGCGGCAGATCGTCGTCCAGCCAGAAGGCGCTCTGCTCGGGGTCCCGGGAGTCGGCGACCACGAGGATCTCCTCGAACTTGGCTCCCGTGCCCCGGAAGCCGAGGTGCGGTTCGACCGCCCACAGGCCCGGCCGGGGCGGGTGGTCGGAGAAGCGGTACGGCGACCACAGAGGCGACCAGCCCTCGCGGTGGCCGTGCAGCGCGTCGGCGGCGAGGCCCTTCAGGGACTGGGTGCCGAACCCGAACACATGCGGTGACCATTGGCGCTGCTTCACCCGGTCCACCTTGTGCGCGATCACGCCGAACGGGTACGCGCGGTGCCGGTTGGCGTAGCCCTGGCGGACCATCAGGCGGTCCACGTCCTCGTAGATCTCGCGCAGCGGGCGCCGTTCGCGCACCTCGCGCAGGATCAGCTCGCGGTGTGCCTCCAGGCCGGCCATCAGGCGGTCCTGGAGCGGATTGACGCCGAGGGAGCCGGAGTAGCCGATGTCCGCCGTGAACCCCTCGTACACCGGGGCCAGGTCCAGGATGAACGGCATCCCGGGCTCGAGCCGGCGGTCGGTCGGGAAGAACTGCAGCGGTATCCGGAAGTTCGCGAAGGCCGTGCGGTCGCCGAACCAGGCGAAGGGGAGGTGGAACCAGTCCCGCACTCCCCTCTCGCGCAGCCACGCGCGCTGCATCCGGGCCGCCTCGCGCTCGGTGATCCCCGGCTCCAGCCGGGCCGCGACCGCCTCGGCGCACTCGTATGCGAGCCGCTGCACCCGCCGGAAACCCTGGAGCTCCGTGGCGCGTTCTTCCTTCGATGCCACTGCCGTCGTCATCCGCCCCGTCCCCGTCCCCGTCGACTGCGGTACGTGCCCGTAACTTGGCACTGGTGAATGTGACAGTTGTTAGAGGCGGCGTCAATAGGCGGGACAGGGCCTGTGGATAACTCTGTGTAGCTCTCAAGCAGGGGATCCCCTAGGGCTCCGTAATACTCGAGAGTGATGCGAAGACGGCTCTCGGGTCTGACGACCGGCCGTGGTCCAGGTCACTACCTTCGACGATGTGACTGTGATCGCGACCGAAAGCCTGAGCAAGCGGTTCCCCCGGGTGACCGCGCTCGACCGGCTGTCCGTGGACATCGGACCCGGTGTGACCGGACTCGTCGGAGCCAACGGCGCCGGCAAGTCCACCCTGATCAAGATCCTGCTGGGTCTGTCCCCCGCGACCGAGGGCCGCGCCGAAGTGCTCGGCCTCGACGTCGCGACCAAGGGCGCCGCCATCCGCGAGCGCGTGGGCTACATGCCGGAGCACGACTGCCTGCCGCCCGACGTCTCGGCCACCGAGTTCGTCGTGCACATGGCCCGCATGTCCGGCCTGCCGCCCACCGCCGCCCGCGAGCGCACCGCCGACACCCTGCGCCACGTCGGCCTGTACGAGGAGCGGTACCGCCCCATCGGCGGCTACTCGACCGGCATGAAGCAGCGCGTGAAGCTCGCCCAGGCCCTGGTGCACGACCCGCAGCTGGTCTTCCTCGACGAGCCGACCAACGGCCTCGACCCGGTCGGCCGCGACGACATGCTCGGCCTGATCCGCCGTATCCACACGGACTTCGGCATCTCGGTCCTGGTCACCTCGCACCTGCTCGGCGAACTGGAGCGCACCTGCGACCACGTGGTCGTCGTCGACGGCGGCAAGCTGCTGCGCTCCAGTTCCACCACGGACTTCACGCAGAGCACGACCACCCTCGCGCTCGAGGTCACCGACAGCGACGCGCACCCCGACGGCACCCGCGCGGTGCGCGACGCGCTCCACGCGCGCGGGGTGGAGACGGACAACGAGGGCGGCGGCCTGCCCGGCGCCGGCCACATCCTGCTGCTGACCGCCCAGGGCGAGGAGACGTACGACCTCGTCCGTGACGTCGTCGCCGACCTCGGCCTCGGCCTGGTGCGCATGGAGCAGCGCCGGCACCACATCTCCGAGGTGTTCACCACCAGCGACGAGCAGCGGAAGGAGGCGGCCGTCCATGGCGGTTGAGCAGCCCCTGGCCACCCCCGCGGGTGACCAGTCCCGAATCCACGACATCGGCTACCGCGGCTACGACGGCCCGCGCCTGGGCCGCGCCTACGCCCGCCGCTCCCTGTACTCGCAGACCCTGCGCGGCTCCTACGGCCTCGGCCGCTCGGTGAAGTCCAAGGTGCTGCCGATGCTGCTGTTCGCGGTGATGTGCGTGCCGGCGGCCATCATGGTGGCCGTCGCCGTCGCCACCAAGGCGCACGACCTGCCGGTGTCCTACACGCGGTACGCGATCATCATGCAGGCCGTCATCAGCCTGTACGTCGCCTCGCAGGCGCCCCAGGCCGTCTCCCGCGACCTGCGCTTCAAGACCATCCCGCTGTACTTCTCGCGGCCCATCGAGACCGCCGACTACGTCCAGGCCAAGTTCGCCGCCCTGGCCTCGGCGATGTTCGTCCTCACCGGCGCCCCGCTGGTCGTGCTGTACGTGGGCGCCCTGCTCGCCAAGATGGACTTCGCCCACCAGAGCAAGGGGTTCGGCCAGGGACTGGTCTCGGTGGCCCTGCTGTCCCTGCTGTTCGCCGGCATCGGCCTGGTCATCGCGTCGGTCACCCCGCGCCGCGGCTTCGGCATCGCCGCCGTGATCGCCGTACTGATCATCTCCTACGGCGCGGTCTCCACCCTCCAGGCCATCGCCGACGGGCGGGGCAGCACCGGCGCCATCCCGTGGATCGGCCTGTTCTCGCCGGTCACCCTGATCGGCGGCCTGAGCAGCTCCCTCCTCGGCGGCACCAACACCTTCCCGGGCGACGGCGGACCCTCCCACGCCCAGGGCGCGGTGTACCTGCTCGTCGTCCTCGGCCTCATCGCCGCGTGCTACGGCCTCCTGCTGCGCCGCTACAAGAAGGTGGGACTGTGACCACGCTCTCCATCGACCACGTCTCCCGCTGGTTCGGCAACGTGGTCGCCGTCAACGACATCACCATGACCATCGGCCCCGGAGTCACCGGTCTCCTCGGCCCGAACGGCGCCGGGAAGTCCACCCTCATCAACATGATGGGCGGCTTCCTCGCCCCCTCCACCGGCACGGTCACCCTCGACGGGCAGCCGACCTGGCGCAACGAGGCCATCTACAAGCACATCGGCATCGTCCCCGAGCGCGAGGCGATGTACGACTTCCTCACCGGCCGCGAATTCGTCGTCGCCAACGCCGAGTTGCACGGCCTCGGCGCCAAGGCGGCCCAGAAGGCCCTGGCCACGGTCGAGATGGAGTACGCGCAGGACCGCAAGATCTCGACGTACTCCAAGGGCATGCGCCAGCGCGTGAAGATGGCGTCCGCCCTGGTCCACGAGCCGTCCCTGCTCCTCCTCGACGAGCCCTTCAACGGCATGGACCCGCGCCAGCGCATGCAGCTGATGGACCTGCTGCGGAAGATGGGCGACGAGGGCCGCACGGTGCTCTTCTCCTCCCACATCCTCGAAGAGGTCGAGCAACTCGCCTGGCACATCGAGGTCGTGGTCGCCGGACGGCACGCGGCCAGCGGCGACTTCCGCAAGATCCGCCGTCTGATGACCGACCGCCCGCACCGCTATCTGGTCCGCTCCAGCGACGACCGCGCGCTCGCGGCGGCCCTCATCGCCGACCCCTCCACCTCGGGCATCGAAGTGGACGTCACGGAGGGCGCGTTGCGCATCCAGGCCGTCGACTTCGGCCGCTTCACCGCCCTGCTGCCGAAGGTCGCCCGCGACCACGGCATCCGGCTGCTCACGGTCTCGCCGTCCGACGAGTCCCTCGAATCCGTGTTCTCGTACCTGGTCGCGGCGTAGGAGGCCGAAGATGTACGACCCCACTGTCGCCCGGCTCACCTACCGGGCCCTGCTCGGCCGTCGCCGGGCCCTCATCCTGGGCATCCTGCCCCTGCTGCTCATCGCGATCTCCGTCGTCGTCCGCGGCCTCGCGGGCGCCGACGACCAGACGGCCTCCGACCTGCTCGGCGGCCTCGCCCTAGCGACCATGGTGCCGCTCATCGGTGTCATCGCCGGCACGGGCGCGATCGGCCCCGAGATCGACGACGGCTCGGTGGTGTACCTGCTGTCCAAGCCGATCAAACGGCCGACGATCATCATGACCAAGCTGATCGTGGCGATCGCCGTGACGATGGTGTTCTCCGCCCTGCCGACGCTGATCGCGGGCTTCATCCTCAACGGCAACGGCCAGCAGATCGCCGTCGCCTACACGGTGGCCGCGCTCGTCGCCTCCATCGCCTACGCCGCGCTCTTCCTGCTCCTGGGCACGGTCTCGCGGCACGCGGTGGTCTTCGGGCTCGTCTACGCCCTCGTCTGGGAGGCCCTGTTCGGCTCCCTGGTGCCGGGTGCGCGCACGCTCAGCGTCCAGCAGTGGTCCCTGGCGGTCGCCCACAAGGTGACGGGCGGTGAACTGGTCACGTCCGACGTGTCGCTGACGACGGCCACGGTGCTGCTGATCGCGGTGACCGTGCTGGCGACCTGGTACGCGGGACAGAAGCTCCGCTCGCTGACGCTCGCGGGCGAGGAGTAGACGCCCGCCTTATTGACGGGGGCTTCACCCCCGTCAGGTCACACTGGGTCAAAGGGGATGCTGCGTAGGAGGCGCGGGGATGGCTGACGAGTGGAACGACCTCGTCCTGGACGAGGAGTTCATACGGTCCGCGGAGACGTCGGAGCCGTCCGCGCGGGCGCGGATGCTGGCGGCGCGGTGGAAGGCCGAGCAGCCGGAGCCTCAGCCGTGGCGGTCGGACGAGGCGCCGGCGGGGTGGTTCTTCAGCAAGGCGCGGCGCAAGTGGTGGCGCCGTTGAGGTTGTGGGGTGACTGCGGGCCCGGTGGGGGCCGGTCGCGCAGTTCCTCGCGCCTCTGAGGGGCGCTCACCTCACGTTAATTGAGTGGCATCGAACTCGGCGTACAGGCACAGTTGTTGTGTCACCCCACCATCTGGGAGAGGAGCCGGACGATGTCCATGCACGGCAGTACGTCCCGCTCCCGTCAGGGCAGCCCGCGGCGGATCGCCATGTAGCTGCCCGGGGCGGCCGCTTCGAGCACGCGATGGTCGCTCTCGCGTGGGCCGCCCACCCGGAGGATTGGCCGAGTGGTAAGGCACCGGCTTGCTAAGCCGTGGTCGGGCCTGGAAAGCCCGCGCACGTTCGATCCGTGCATCCTCCGCGCTATGGAAGACACTTGAGCCACAGCGCCCCTAGGGGCGCGGGGAACTGCGCGACCAGCCCCCACCGGCCCGCAGCCACCCCACCGCCTCAACCCAGCAGACGCTCCACGACCACCGCGATCCCGTCCTCCTCGTTGGAAGACGTCACCTCGTCGGCCACCGAGCGAAGCTCCTCGTGCGCGTTGGCCATGGCCACCCCGTACGACGCCCACGCGAACATCGGCACATCGTTCGGCATGTCGCCGAAGGCGATCGTGTCGGCCGCCTTCAGCCCCAGCCGGCGCGCGGCCAGGGACAGCCCCGTCGCCTTGGACAGGCCGAGCGGGAGCAGTTCCACGATGCCCTCGCCGGCCATGGCCACCGTGACGAAGCCACCGGCCGCCTGCCGGGCGACCTCCGCAAGCTCGTCGTCGGACAGCTCGGCATGCTGGATGTAGATCTTGTTCAGCGGCGCCGCCCACAGGTCCGCCACGTCCGTGAACGGTGTCGCCGGAAGCTTCCCCGCCACCGCGTACCCCGGACCGACCAGCACGTCTCCGTCGAGGCCGTCGCGGCTCGCCGCGAGGTACAGCGGGCCGACCTCCGCCTCGATCTTCGCCAGGGCGACCCCGGCCAGCTTCCGGTCGAGCGTCACGGACGTCAGCAGGCGGTGCGTCCCGGCGTCGTACACCTGCGCCCCCTGGCCGCAGACGGCGAGGCCCTCGTAGCCGAGGTCGTCGAGGATGTGCCGGGTCCAGGGGACCGCGCGGCCGGTGACGACGATATGCGCGGCGCCCGCCGCGGTGGCCGCGGCGAGCGCATCGCGGGTGCGCTGGGAGATCGACTCGTCGGAGCGCAGCAGCGTCCCGTCGAGGTCGGTGGCGATCAGCCCGTAGGGGAAGTTCACCGGGACACCGGCTCCAGGACCTCCCGGCCGCCCAGGTACGGACGCAGCACCTCGGGCACGCGCACCGAGCCGTCGGCCAGCTGGTGGTTCTCCAGGATCGCCACGATCGTGCGCGGTACGGCGCACAGCGTGCCGTTCAGCGTGGCCAGCGGCTTGACCTGCTTGCCGTCGCGGACGCGGATCGACAGCCGACGGGACTGGAACTCGGTGCAGTCCGACGTCGACGTCAGCTCGCGGTACTTGCCCTGCGTCGGGATCCACGCCTCGCAGTCGAACTTGCGGGCGGCCGAGGCGCCGAGGTCACCGGTGGCGACGTCGATCACGCGGTACGGCAGCTCCAGCGAGGTCAGCCACTGCTTCTCCCAGGCGAGCAGACGCTGGTGCTCCGCCTCCGAGTCCTCGGGGGCGACGTAGGAGAACATCTCCACCTTGTCGAACTGGTGGACGCGGAAGATGCCCTTGGTGTCCTTGCCGTGCGAACCGGCCTCGCGGCGGAAGCAGGGCGAGAAGCCGGCGTAGCGCAGCGGGAGGCGCTCGGCGTCGATGATCTCGTCCATGTGGTACGCCGCCAGGGGTACCTCGGAGGTGCCGACCAGGTAGAGGTCGTCCTTGTCGAGGTGGTAGACGTCCTGGGCCGCCTGGCCGAGGAAGCCGGTGCCCGCCATGGACTGGGGGCGGACCAGCGCCGGGGTCAGCATGGGCGTGAAGCCGGCCTCGGTGGCCTGGGCGATCGCCGCGTTGACGAGCGCGAGCTCCAGGAGGGCGCCGACGCCGGTCAGGAAGTAGAAGCGGGAGCCGGAGACCTTGGCGCCGCGCTCGACGTCGATCGCGCCGAGGAGCTGGCCCAGCTCCAGGTGGTCCTTGGGCTCGAAGCCCTCGGCGCCGAAGTCGCGGATCGTGCCGTGCGTCTCCAGGGTGACGAAGTCCTCCTCGCCGCCGACGGGCACGTCGGGGTGGACGAGGTTGCCGAGCCTGAGCAGCAGCTCGTGGGCCTCGGCATCGGCGGCGTCGCGCTCGGCGTCGGCGCTCTTGACGTCGGCCTTCAGCTGCTCGGCCTTCTTGAGCAGCTCGGCCTTCTCGTCGGCGGAGGCCTTGGGGATGAGCTTGCCGAGCTGCTTCTGTTCGTTGCGCAGCTCGTCGAAGCGGACGCCGGACGACCTGCGCCGCTCGTCGGCGGAGAGGAGGGCGTCGACGAGCGCGACGTCCTCTCCACGGGCGCGCTGGGACGCGCGCACACGGTCGGGGTCCTCACGGAGCAGGCGAAGGTCAATCACAGAGCCAAGGCTACCGGTGCGGGGTTGCCCCCCACGAACCACTATTCACACGTGTTCCGAATCGCGGCTTACGTTCCGTTATGGGGGAATTGCCGAGCGTGTCAATAAAAAGTGTCTCACTCCCTGGGACGGGGTAAGCCCGCGGTCTGCGGTTGACTCGATTTCCTTGTGGAGAACGGGACTTGGGGGTGCGGTTGTCCACAGGTATCCACACCCCCGCGAGAGTTATCCACAGGGTGTGTGGAAGAGATGTGGACTTCGGAATTGATCACTCCGCAAGCGCCATGTGAAGAGAGGAATTCCCGGTTCAAACCAGGGCAACACCCACTTTCGAGTGGAAAGGCGTCGCTCCAAAAGATGAACCATGGGAAACAGGTGGACGAAGGGTGATGCGGGCGATCATGGTCGCCCCGAGGGGCCGTAGACCGATTTGTCGACAGACTCATGCGTCGCTGTCGACTTGTCCCCAGGTCGAGAAGGGCACCTGTGGATAACCCCTGTGGATAACGAATATATGAGGGTACGACTGGCTAGAAGCGGCCGTCCTGGCAGCGCGCCACCCAGTCCGAGGCCGCGACGAACTCCTCGTCCGACGTCCCCGGCAGCGTCGGCTCGGGGGCCTCGCCGGGCCTGATGTCCGCCCGCGGGTACGAGCCCAGGAACCGCACCTGGCGGCAGATCCGCTTCAGCCCCATCAGGGCCTCCGCCACCCGCCGGTCGGAGATATGGCCCTCGGCGTCGACGCAGAAGCAGTAGTTGCCGATGCCGGCGCCGGTCGGCCGGGACTGCAGCAGCATCAGGTTGATGCCCCGGGTGGCGAACTCGCCGAGCAGGTCGCGCAGCCCGCCCGGGTGGTCGTCGTTCTGCCAGAGGACGACCGAGGTCTTGTCCGCGCCGGTCGGGGCCGCGGGCCGGGCCGGGCGGCCCACCAGGACGAACCGGGTCTGCGCGTTCTCCGCGTCGTGGATCCCGGTCTCCAGGGCCTCCAGACCGTACCGCTCGGCCGCGAACTCACCGGCGAACGCGGCGTCGTAGCGGCCCTCCTGGACCAGGCGGGCGCCGTCCGCGTTCGAGGCGGCGGACTCCCAGACCGCTTCCGGGAGGTGGGTCCGCAGCCAGTTGCGGACCTGCGGCTGGGCGACCGGATGGGCGGTCACCGTCTTGATCTCGGAGAGCTTGGTGCCGGGCCGGACCAGCAGTGCGAAGGTGATCGACAGCAGCACCTCGCGGTAGATCATCAGCGGCTTGCCCGCCACCAGCTCGTCGAGGGTCGTGGTGACCCCGCCCTCGACGGAGTTCTCGATCGGCACGAACGCGGCCTCGGCCTCGCCGTTGCGC
Organism: Streptomyces sp. NPDC048277; assembly: GCF_040652235.1. Classification (NCBI taxonomy): domain Bacteria; kingdom Bacillati; phylum Actinomycetota; class Actinomycetes; order Kitasatosporales; family Streptomycetaceae; genus Streptomyces; species Streptomyces sp. NPDC048277. Next base: position 136,493 of record NZ_JBEZLQ010000024.1, on the reverse strand, counting down.
ACCGCGTCCAGCGCGGACTGCACGGAGACGTACGGGATCAGCTCCCGGGTGGCGGTCTCCGGAAGCGTGCGCAGGGCGACTTCGGTGAAGGTGCCTTCGGGACCGAGATACGCATAGCTCGCTGGCATGTCCCTCACCCTAATGGCCGCGGGGGAGCCAGGCTCACTTGTCTCATCGGATCCACTCGACCGGGTGGTTTGAAATACGGAATCGCACCAATAGTGATCAGAAATCACTTCGGTAACCGGAGATCACCCTTCGAGCAGCCGCTGTCCCACGTACTCCCCGTCGGCCGCCCCGCCCGGCACCGCGAACAGTCCGCTCGCCTCGTGCCGGATGTACTGCGACAGCGCGTCCCCGCGGTCCAGCTTCCGCTGCACCGGCACGAACCCGCGCAGCGGGTCCGCCTGCCAGCAGACGAAGAGCAGCCCCGCGTCCGGCGTCCCGTCGGCGTCGATGCCGTCGTGGTACGAGAACGGACGGCGCAGGATGGCCGCGCCCCCGTTCTGGTCGGGCCGGGTGATCCGGGCATGGGCGTTGATCGGGACGATGTACTCGCCGTCGGCCTTGGCCTTCTCCAGGTCCATCGCGGTCGTCTCGGTGCCCCCGGACAGCGGTGCCCCGTTCGACTTCTTCCGCCCGATCACGTTCTCCTGCGCCGCGAGCGACAGCTTCTCCCAGTCGTCGAGGAGCATGCGGATCCGGCGTACGACGGCGTAGGAGCCGTTCGCCATCCACGCGGGCTCGCCCGAGGAGGGCACGAAGATCCGCTTGTCGAAGTCGGAGTCCGTCGGCTTCGGATTGCGGGTGCCGTCCAGCTGGCCCATCAGGTTGCGGGCCGTCATGGGGTGGGCGGTGGCACCGGGAGTGCGGTTGAAGCCGTTCATCTGCCACCGCACCTTGGCCGCGCTGCCGGCGTCCTTCTGGAGGGCGCGCAGGGCGTGGAAGGCGACCAGGGCGTCGTCGGCGCCTATCTGCACCCACAGGTCGCCGTTGCTGCGCGCCCTGTCGAGTTGGTCGGAGGAGAAGTCGGGCAGCGGATCCAGGGCGGACGGACGCTGCTTCTCCAGGCCGGTACGGGCGAAGAAGCTGTTGCCGAAGCCGAAGGTGATCGTCAGTGACGAGGGACCGGCGTCCCGGGCCACGTCCGTGTCGTCCTGCGTCATCGGCTCGCCCGCCATCAGCCGCCCGGCCGTCGTCGACCAGCGGCGCAGCAGCGCGGCGGCCTCCGTGCGGCCGGCGCCGGCCGCCAGGTCGAAGGCGACGAGGTGGCCGCGCGCCTGGAGGCCCTCGGTGATGCCCGGCTGATGTTTCCCGTGAAACATCGCCCGGCCGGAGCCCACCGAGCTGAGCGGGGTGGCCTGGGCGGGCGCGGCCGCGTAGCCGACACCCGCGCCGGCCGCGCCGAGTGCGAGCCCGGTGGCCCCGGCGGTGCCGAGCAGTGCGCGCCGGCTGACGCCCCCGGAGGGGGGAGCCGACGGGCCTTCCTCGGGGGCCGGTGTACGAAGGGACTGGGACGGTTCAGCCATGGTGCGGTTCAGCCGATCTGCGCGTTCTTGGAGACGGTCACCTGGTCGATGTCGGAGGTCCGCACGGTGACGGCGACCTGCCAGTCGCCGGCCATGGGGATCTGCACGCCGTTGGCGGCCCAGTGCCCGGTGGTGACGTGGTCGGGGGCCACGGGAAGCGGCCCGATCTTCTTGGCGGCGAGGGTGAAGGAGACCTTCACCTCGGGGATGTCGAAGGCCCGCCCGTTCGGCCGCTGGACGTAGACATGCATCTCGTTGCTGCCCACGGTCGCGGGGTCGAGGTCGACGCGGACGACACCCTTGCCGTCCTTGCCGCCGGTGTCGAAGGACATGTCGAGGGTCAGCGCCCCCGAGGACGAGCCCGACGACGTGGAGGAGGAGGCCGCCGCGGTGGCGGCCTTGGCGTCCTGCTCGGTACGGCCCGGCTCGGTCTGCGTCAGCACGGTCGTGACCGCGAGCAGGACGACGGCGACGCCGGCCTCGGCGAGCACCGAGCGGCGCAGCCCGAAGCGGTGGGGATCGGCGTCGCGGACGCGCTTCTGCCGGGCGGTGTCCATGGCGGCCTGCTGCCGGGCGAGTTGCGCGGCACGCGCGGGACCGGCGTCGGCGGAACCCTCCCCGGCGGACACGTCCGTTCCGGAGACGCCGGTGCCGGACGTGCCGGACACGCCGGACTTCGCGGACTTGGCCGACGCCTCCTTGACGGCGGCGGACGCCTTGACCGTCTCCTTCTGTTCCTCTGCCTCTTCCGCCGACTCCGACTCCGCCTCGGTCTCTTCCTCCGTCTCCGTCTCCGTCACGGCCGTGTCCACGAGCCGCCCCGTCCACCGTCGCGAGATGGACGCGATGCCGACCATCAGCGCCACGAGCCCGATCTTGACCAGCAGCAGCTGTCCGTAGGCCGTGTCGGTGAACGCCGACCAGGAGCCGAGCTGGCGCCAGGACTGGTAGACGCCGGTGGCGACCAGGGCGAGCACGGAGCCGAAGGCGACCCGGGAGAAACGCTGTACGGCGGTGGACTCGACCGGGGTGTCGGCGGGCGCCCGGTACAGGGCGACCAGCAGGGCGGTGAGCCCGCCCAGCCAGGTGGCGACGGCGAGCAGGTGGATGACGTCGACCGGCATCGCGATGCCCGGCTGGAGCCCGGTGGAGGCGTGCTCGGCCATGGCCCAGCTCGCCGCGAGCCCGGCGGCCACGACAGTCCCGCCGATGGCGAGCCCGAAGGTCAGGTCGCGCTTCTCCTCGCCGTCCTCACGCTTGTCGTAGGCCCCGAAGAGCACGGCGATGAACAGCGCGGCCGCCGCGAGCAGCAGCAGCCGGGAGACCAGGGCGGCGCCGGTCTTGGTCTGCAGGACCTGGCCGAGCAGGTTCAGGTCGAAGATGTCGCCGACGCTGCCGGAGGTCGTGTAGGAGCCGCGCAGGAGCAGCAGCCAGAGGGTGGCCGCGGTGAGCGTCAGCCAGCCGCCGACGACCAGGCGCTGCATGGCCCGCACCCCGGACCCGCGCTGCCAGCAGGCGAGGACGAAGGCAGCGCCGCCGACGAGCACGATGTACCCGGCGTAGGACATGTACCGGCCGAAGCCGTAGAGCCAGCCCACGACCCCGCCGCCCGCGGCCTGGTCCCCGACCGAGGCGACGGTCTTGGAGGGCGAACCGACGGAGAAGGTGTAGGCGCCGGAGACGGGGTGGCTGTCCGCCGAGACGACCTGGTAGGCGACGGTGTACGTGCCCGTGCCGAGCCCGCTCTTGAGCTGTACGGCGTAGGTCGTGCCGCTCAGGTTGGTCGGCTTGCCCGCGTCGACGCGCTTGCCCTTGGGGTCGAGGACCCGCAGGGAGTTGTCGTTCATCGACACGTTCTCGGAGAACGTGAGCGAGACCTGGTCGGGTGCCTTCGGGACCACCACCCCCTGGGCGGGGTCGCTGCCGGTCAGCGCGGCGTGCGCCGAGGCCGGCCCGGCGCCGGCGAGCAGCGCGCCGGTGACGGCGAGGAACAGCAGCACCAGCGTGCGCAGGCGGGGGGTGATGGTCCGCGTCAAGGTCGGTCCCTCCCTCAGTGTCCGGTCGACGGGTTGTACGTGGCGGACTTCACCGGCATCTCGACGGTGAGCGGACCGGATTCGGCGAACTTGAGTTTCAGGGTGATCGTGTCGCCCTGTTTCGGCTGTCGCTTCAGCTTCTCGAACATCAGATGGTTGCCTCCGCTTTTGAACACGAGTTGACCGTGGGCAGGCACCTCGAAGGAGTTGACCTCCTCCATCGCCCCGCCGTTCGTCTCGTGCATGGTTATCTCACCGGCGGAGCCGCTGGTGACGGAGGTCAGCTCGTCCTTCGTGCCGCCCTTGTTGGTGATCGTCAGGAATCCGGCGGCCATGTCGGCGGAGACCGGCTGGGGCATGTAGGAGGCGCCGACGGACAGTTCCGCGGCCGAGGAGCCCGAACCGCCGCAGCCCGCCAGGGCCAGCACCCCCGTCATCGCCATCCCGGTCAGGGCGAGACGGTTCCCGGGCGTCACGGGTTCTCTCCCTTGATGATCTTCGGGAGGTCCTTGGTGTAGTCGTCGACGGTGGCGTTCTCGCCGTAGAGGACGTAACCGCCGTCGGTCTTCGGCGAGAACGCCATGACCTGGGTGCCGTGCACCGAGACGACCTTGCCGGTCTTCTTGTCCTTGTGGGTCGGCTCGATGGAGATGCCGAGGGTGCGGGCTCCGGCCTGGATGGTGGCGAAGTCGCCGGTCAGGCCGATGAACTGGGGGTCGATGCCCTTGAGCCACTTGCCGAGCTCGGAGGGGGTGTCGCGGGCCGGGTCGGTGGTGACGAAGACGACCCGCAGCTTCGCCTGGTCGGCCTTGGACAGCGCCTTCTTGGCGACCGCGATGTTGTTCATGGTCAGCGGGCAGACGTCGGGGCAGTGCGTGTAGCCGAAGTAGACCAGCGTCGGCCGGCCCTTGGTCTCCGCGCGCAGGTCGTACTTCTTGCCGTGGGTGTCGGTGAGCACCAGGTCCGGCTTCTCGAACGGCTGGTCGAGCACGGTCGCGGCCTTGTTCGAGGTGTCCCCGGAGACCACGGTGACGGGTGACGTGCTGTCGTCGCCGCTGCCGCAGGCGGAGAGGGTCAGGGTGGCGGCGGCGAGCAGGGCGGCCGCGGCGAACGTCTTCTTGCGCATAGAAAAATGTCCCAGATGTGAGAGATCCGGCGCGCACCGGGAGCGTACGAGGGCCGTGGGAGCCACGACGGCCACCACAGCCTCGCACGCCCCCCTGTGCGCGTTACGGAGGCGGAGCTCAGGCCTCGGAGCCGGTGGACCGGCGGCGGCCGGCGAGGACGCCGTAGGCGACGCCGGCCGCGCCGACGGCGATCCCCACGACGCCGAGGACACGGGCGGTGGTGTCGCTGCCGCCGGACGAGCCGGAGTCGGAGGAGGCCGTGGTCTCGGTCCTGGCCGCGGTGTCCTCGGCGGTCGCCGAGCCGTGGTGGTCGGCGGTGGCGGCGGACAGTGTGAGGACGGGCGCCGGGTTCTCCGGCTCGTCCTGGCCGTCCTGCTGGACCTCGATCCAGCGGACGACCTCCTTGTTGGAGTAGGTCTGGATCGCCTTGAAGACCAGTTCGTCGGTGTTCTCCGGCAGGGCGCCCACGGAGAGCGGGAACTTCTGGAAGTAGCCCGCCCCGATGCCCTTGCCGTCGGTGGCGGTCCAGGTGACCTTGGTGACCGCCTCGCCGATCTGCTCGCCGTGCATCTCCAGCGGCTTGGCCAGCTTGGTCTTGGTGACCTCGATCTTCCAGCCGGCCATCGGCTGCGGCATCACGGAGGCCAGTGGGTGGTCGGTGGGGAAGTTGACCTCGACCTTGGTGGTCGAGGCGTTGTCGCGCTCGTTGGGGACCTTGAAGTCGATGACCGCGTAACCGCCCTTGGCGGCGGTGCCCTCGGGCTGCACGCTGACGTGCGCGAACGCGGGCGAGGAGACGGCCAGGACGGCGGTGCCCGCGACGGCGGCAGCGGCGGCGATACGAGAAGGCTTCATGGCAGGGAGCACTCCACTCCGAGTGAGTTCTGTCGTTGAGGGGGCGTGCGGCGAGAACTCATGGAACGAGAACCCATGGAACGAGAGCCATGGGACGAGAACCATCGAAAACGCACGCACGCGCGTGTGCCGCACGACGGCGGCAGGCCCCTCCGGACGAACTCCGGGGAGTGCTCTGGTCGCGTCGTGTCAGGCGGCGAGAACGAGTGCGGCGGTCATCGGCGGGCCGCGCCGGATCACGGAGTGCTGGAGTGTGACGGTGTGCGGGGCGGGCGGTCGGTCCCAGGCGCTACGACGGCTGTGCGCGGGTGCCTCGGGTACGGCCACGAGCCCGGCGCACAGGGCGCACGCCAGCGTGAGCGCCCCGCGCAGGGACCGGACGAGCGCCCCCTCGGCGACCCCGTGCGCCGACAGGTCCAGCAGGCGCAGCAACGCCAGATCGCCCCGGCGCAGCAGCCACCCGGCCACGACGGCCGCGAGCAGGTGCCCGAGCAGCATGGGCACGGACGGCAGCAGCGAACCGGAGGACCCGGTGGCGTCCGACGCGTGCGCCATCCCGCTCATGTCCATGGCCGAGGCGGAGGTGCTCAGATGCGCGGCCGAGAGGATCCGGTACGCGTGGGCGGGGCTGATCTGCGCCGCCCCGGCCCCGCACAGCAGCTCGGCCGCCCGCTGGACCAGGGCCGCGTCGCCCATCGCCGTCGAGGAGCCGGAGGACATCGAGGAGCCGGTGGCCATCGCCGTACCGCCGTGCTGCCCGAGACCGAACAGTGTGTGCAGCACGGTCTGCAGGACCGCGAGCAGTACGACGATCCCCGGCAGCGTGCGGGCCCGGCCGGTCAGCGGGGCGACGAGCACCAGGGTGCCCAGGAAGCCCGCGCCGAGTGTCCACAGCGGAACGGTCGCGCAGGAGGCCAGCGTGTGCCCCGCCGCGGCCAGCACGACGCAGAGCGCGGCGAACACCGCGGCCCGCAGGAGCCGCAGTCCGCTTCCGGTGCGCGCCGTGCGCGGGCGGGGGGCAGTCATGGCGCGCTCATCATCGCACTGGGCCCCCGCCCGCCATGCGCCAGGTCCGGAAGATTCCGTTACGAGCGGAAACGCTGGAAGAACCCGAAGGGAGGCGGGTGATGAGGGGGGAGCGGCACGGCGGAGGAGCGAGGGCGAGCGGCGGGGAACCGGAGTGCCGGAAGAAAGCGGAAGGAAGCGAAAGGCGACCGAGGGGGCGGCAAGAGGGCGTACAGGAGGTGAACGAGAGGAAGAAGCGGAAGATCGCTCTTGCGCCGAACCGCCCGCTCATACACCGAAACCTCCCCGCGCGCATCCCCCGGATGGGCGTTCTCACATGAACGGAGTGCTTACACACGCGCACGGGTGGCAATAGGTATCGGTATGTCGAGCCGCGGCCAGGAGGCTGGAGTATGAGCATCTGGTGGTCACTCCATCTGCGGCGCGAGGCTGCGAGCGTGCCGCTCGCCCGGCGGCTGCTGATCGGCACGATGGAGACGGCGGGCGTGGACCCCGAGATCTCCTACGACCTCTCCGTCGCCCTCAGCGAGGCCTGCGCGAACGCCGTGGAGCACGGCGGGGCCGGCCGCACCTCGGAGGCGTACCGGGTCACCGCCTATCTGGACGGCGAGAAGTGCCGTATCGAAGTGGCCGACTCCGGCCCGGGGCTCGGTGCGGGGTTCACCCGCACCCAGGACATCAGACCCGCCCGGCCCGACGCCGAGCACGGGCGGGGGCTCTGTCTGATCAGAGAACTCGCCGATCACGTCCACATCGGCAACAAACCGGGCCGCGGCGGCACGGTGGTCAGCTTCGACAAGATCCTCAAGTGGAAGAAAGATCCTTCTCTGCTTTCGGCATGACTCTCCCGAGTGCATAACACCCGCGCTAGGGTGCGCGCATGATTCTCAGAAAGCTTAAAGAAAGCGTCATCGGACCTGGCGTGATATTGCGTCCCATTGCCATCGGCGACGCGAAAGCGCTGAGCGCCGCATACGTCGCCAGCAGAAGGCATCTCGAACCCTGGGAACCGGTCAGACCAGAGTCCTTCTTCACCGTCGAGGGCCAGATCGAGCGCATCGATGGCCTGCTACGACAGGCCGACGACGGGAACTTGGTCCCCTTGGTCATGGAGTCGGAGCAGGACGGCCGGATCGTCGGTGCGATCACCCTTTCCGGGATTTCTCTCGGCCCTTTCTGCAGTTCCTACGTCGGCTATTGGGTGGCCGGCGATCAGCAGGGCCGCGGGCTGGCCACGGCCGCGCTGGAGCGGGTCTGCGAGATGGCCCGGAAGATCGTCGGACTCCACCGGATCGAGGCGTCCACCCTCATCGACAACACAACGTCACAACGCGTGCTGAAGAAATGCGGATTCGAGACGATCGGTGATGCGCCGCAGTATCTGCACATCAATGGAGAATGGCGGGACAGCCGGCTGTTCCAGCGGATCCTGCACGACCGCGCCCCGGCGTTGTGACCAGCGGCTTCCCGTCTGATTCAGCTTCCTGGGCGTTCACAGCTCTTTCCCAGCCCCTGCCCATGCCGCTGACAAACGGCGTTCCTAGCTTCGTCGACCATGACGGGAAACCACAAAGACACGTCGATCACCCGCCGTCGCGCCCTCGTGGTGTCCGGCGGCACGGTGGCGGCCGGCGGCCTCGCGGTCGCCGGCTTCCAGTCGGCCTTCGCCGACACGACCGACAGCACCGCCGCGGACGCCACGGCCTCCGCGAGCTCCACCAGCAGTGAGTGCATGACGCTGATGAGCAGCGTCACGGAAGGCCCGTACTACCTCGATGGTGCCTTGGTGCGCAAGGACATCACCGAGGGCAAGGCCGGCGTTCCGCTGACTCTCCGCCTGACCGTCGTCGACGCCACCGACGGCTGCACCCCGGTCAAGGGCGCGGCGGTCGAGATCTGGCACTGCGACGCCTGGGGCTACTACTCCGGCTACACCACCGCCAACCCCGGCGGTTCCGCCCCCGCGGAGAGCGAGGAGGGCGACTCCGCCAACGACAACACCTACCTGCGCGGCTACCAGATCGCCAACGCCAACGGGGTCGTCAAGTTCGAGACGATCTTCCCGGGCTGGTACACCCCGCGCACCTGCCACATCCACGTGAAGGTGCACACGGGCGGTGCGAAGGAGGACGGCACCTACGAGGGCGGCACGGTCAACTACACCGGCCAGCTGTTCTTCGCCGACGCCGTCGCCGAGGAGATCTTCACGCTCGAGCCCTACTCGAAGCACACCGGTAGCTACACCACCCTCGCCAACGACATGGTGTACGACGGCGGTGGCGCCTCCAGCGGTCTGCTGACCCTGGAAGCCGTGCACAAGAAGGACCCCTCGAAGGGCTACAAGGGCTTCCTGACCCTGGCCATCGACCCGGACGCCGAGAGCACGGGCGCCGGCAGCGGTGGCGGCGGCACCCCGCCGAGCGACGCACCGACGGGCACTCCGCCGAGCGACGCTCCCAGCGACAGCGCCTCCCCTTCGGCCTCCGCCTCCTCATAAGGTAAGGGACATGACAAGCCGCGAGGACGACGCGCTGGCGCAGGCCGCGGTGGCCGCGCTCACCGGTCAGCTGGCACTGGCCCCGAAGCCGGGGCTGCCCGACCCGCGTGACCTGGACGCCCGCAGTACGCGTCGGGAGCACGACAGTCTGCGCTGGTCGGCCAGGGCGCTGGCGCCCGGCCTCGCGGCGATGGCCGCCTCCGCCCGCCGTACCGGCGAACCCACGCCGGTGCTGCGGGCGGAACTGGGCGCGATCGGCCGGTGCACCGAGCACTCGGTCGGCCTGGCCGGCGGCGGCCACAAGGGCGCCCTGTGGGCGCTCGGCTTACTGGTCGCCGCGGCCGCCCTGGACCGCACGGCCAAGGCCCGCGAGATCGCCGCGAACGCCCGCAAGATCGCCGCCTTCAACGACAAGGGCGCCCCCAGGCGCCCGTCCCGGGGCTCGTCGATCTCCGCGAAGTACGGCGCGGCGGGCGCCCGTGGCGAGGCCAGGGCCGGATTCCCGCATGTACGAAGGGCGTTGGACGCACTGGTGACGGCCCGCAAGGCGGGCGCCACCGAGAACCAGGCCCGTCTCGACGCCCTGCTCACCGTGATGTCCACCCTCCAGGACACCGAACTCCTCTACGAGGCCGGCCCGTTCGGCCTGCGCCACGTACAGGCGGGCGCGCGGGGGGTACTGGAGGCGGGCGGCACGGCGACGAAGGCGGGAGCCGAGGCGCTGGTGGCTCTGGACGCGGACTTGCACGAACGGGGCTGGAGCCCGAGGGGCAGCGCGGGCCTGATGGCAGGCGCACTGTTCCTGGACGCCTTGCCCGCTTTGTAACGCCCTATCTGGAGCGCCCCGTCAGGGGCGCGGGGAACTGCGCGAGCAACCCCCACGTACCCGCAGAACGCAACGATGGCCGGGCACCCACCCAGGTACCCGGCCATTTCACATCACCACGTCAGCCCTTCAGCGAAGCCATCCACGCCTCGACCTCGTCCGACCGCCGAGGCAGCCCCGCGGACAGGTTCCGGTTCCCGTCCTCGGTCACCAGGATGTCGTCCTCGATCCGCACGCCGATGCCGCGGTACTCCTCCGGCACGGTCAGGTCGTCGGCCTGGAAGTACAGCCCGGGCTCGACGGTGAGCACCATCCCCGCCTCCAGGACGCCCTCCACATACGTCTCGGTCCGCGCGGCAGCGCAGTCGTGGACGTCGAGCCCGAGCATGTGCCCGGTGCCGTGCAGCGTCCACCGGCGCTGCAGCCCCAGCTCCAGCACCCGCTCCACCGGCCCCTCGACGAGCCCCCACTCCACGAGCCGCCCGGCCAGCACCCGCTGCGCGGCATCGTGGAAGTCGCGGTACTTCGCGCCCGGCCGCACCGCCGCGATCCCGGCCTCCTGGGCGTCGTAGACGGCGTCGTAGATCTTCTTCTGCAGCTCGCTGTAGGTGCCGTTGACCGGCAGCGTGCGGGTGACGTCCGCCGTGTACAGCGAGTGCGTCTCGACACCCGCGTCCAGGAGCAGCAGGTCGCCCGAGCGCACCGGCCCGTCGTTGCGCACCCAGTGCAGCGTGCAGGCGTGCGGGCCGACCGCGCAGATGGAGCCGTAGCCGATGTCGTTGCCCTCGACCCGCGCGCGCAGGAAGAACGTGCCCTCGATGTAGCGCTCGGACGTGGCCTCGGCCTTGTCGAGGACCTTCACCACGTCCTCGAAACCGCGCACCGTGGAGTCGACGGCCTTCTGCAGCTCGCCGATCTCCCACTCGTCCTTGACCAGCCGCGCCTCGGAGAGGAAGACCCGCAGCTCCTCGTCGCGCTCGGCGGTGACCTTGTCGGTCAGCGCGTCCTGGACGCCGGCGTCGTACCCGCGCACGAGACGCACCGGGCCGGTGGCCTCACGCAGCTTCTCGGCGAGTTCGCGCACGTCCGCGGCGGGAATGCCGTAGAGCGCCTCGGACTCGGTCAGCGAGTGCCGCCGGCCCACCCACAGCTCGCCCTGCCCGGAGAGCCAGAACTCGCCGTTCTCGCGGTCGGAGCGCGGCAGCAGGTACACCGTCGCGTCGTGGCCGCCGTTCTTCGGCTCCAGGACGAGGACACCGTCCTCCGTCTGGTTGCCGGTGAGATACACGTACTCGACCGACGCCCGGAACGGGTAGTCCGTGTCGTTCGAGCGGGTCTTCAGGTTCCCGGCCGGGATCACCAGACGCTCGCCCGGGAAACGGGCGGACAGCTCGGCGCGGCGGCGGGCGGTGTGCTCGGCCTGCTCGACGGGCTTGAGGTCGCGCAGCTCGGTATCCGCCCAGCCGGACTTCATACTCTCGGCCAGCTCGTCGGACACGCCCGGGTACAGGCCGTTCTTGCGCTGCTTGATCGGCTCTTCGCTCTCTTCCGGGGTCTCCGGGAGCTCGTCGGCCACGGTCATCCTCCTCGACACTGCTGTGGATCCCGTCCATCGTACGGTCGTACCGAACGGTGTCCCAGGGACCGGGGACCCATGGCCGTGTGACGTGGCTTTCCGACCGGCCGATCAGTCGAAGCGGGCCGCCAGCAGAACGACGTCCTCCTCGCTGTCGGCCGAGTCCAGCCCGTCCGGCAGCACCGTGCGCAGCACGTGGTCGGCGATCGCCCCGGGGTCGCGGCGCAGGGTGCGCGGGATGCTCGCGGCGGCGGTGTGCAGCCGGGCGAAGGCGCGGTCCATGGGGTCGCCGGTGCGGTGCAGCAGCCCGTCGGTGTAGAAGAGAACGGTTTCCCCTGCTTCGGCCTGGATCTCCACGCTGGGCGCCTCCCAGCAGGCGAGCATGCCCAGCGGTGCGGACACGGAGGTCTCCGCGAACTCGGTGCGGCGCTCCCCGATCAGCAGCGGCGGACTGTGCCCGGCCCCGGCCAGGGTGACCTTGCGCAGCGCGGGCTCGCAGTAGGCGAACAGGGCGGTGGCGGAACGGGCCGGCTCGGTCAGCCGCAGCAGCAGTTCGAGGTCGGACAGGACCGCGACCGGGTCCTCGCCCTCCATCACCGCGTACGCCCGCAGGGAGGCGCGCAGCCGGCCCATGGCGGCGACCGCGCTGGGCCCGGAGCCGGTGACCGAGCCGACGGCGAGGCCGAGGGCCGCGTCGGGCAGCGGCAGCGCGTCGTACCAGTCGCCGCCGCCGCGCGGGCCGGTGCGGTGCCGGGCGGCGAGCTGGACGCCGGCCACCCGGGGCAGCCGGGAGGGGAGCAACTCCTCGGCGATGGTCGCCATGCACGCGCGCGTGCGCTCGACCTCCAGCAGCCGGGCGAGGTGTTCGGCGGAGTGGCGGACGTACAGGCCGATGAGGTGGCGCTGCCGCTCGTTCGGCTCGGCCGGCTCGTCGTAGAGCCAGACGACGGCACCCAGGCGGGCGGCGGCGTCGGTGGTGAGGGGGAGCGCGTAGCTGGCGGCGTAGCCGAGGCGGACGGCGACCTCGCGGTGGCGGGGGTCCAGGCAGTCCTCGGCGAACAGGTCGGCGTGCACGATCTCGGCGGCGGTACCACCGGTGTCGTACGGCAGCGCGCCGCGCGGGACGGTCTCCATGTGGCCGAGGTCCGCGCGGCCGAGGCCGAGGCCGATCGTGGTGTGCGGGCCGAGTCCGTCGGCCGGCTCCAGCGCCACGAGACCGCGCCGGGCCCCCACGAGGGCGGCACCGGCGCGCAGCAGTTCCTGGAGGGCGGGCTCCAGCCCGTCGGTGCGGGCGAGCCGTTCGGTCAGTTCATGGAGGGTGGTGAGGTCGGAGACCCAGCCGGCCAGCCGGTCCTGGAGGACGGCGCCGGGCGCCGGGGCGGCGGGGGGCTTCGGGACGGGAGGTGTGCCCGGGGCAGGGGGAACGGGCGCGACAGTGTGTGCGGGTGTGGGAACCGTTGAATCGATTCCAGCCACTTTCGGAGGGTGCGGGGCGTTCATCGCGTCCGGCTTTCAGACCTGTGCGTATTGCTCAAAAGCATCGCAAACCCCCATGTCCTTCTGCGCCGCTGGCAGTGTCTCCACATGTACACGCACTCGTGAGGGGATGTCCAGCATTGTCCTGCTGGGATTCCTGGTGTCCGTGGGCCTCTTGGGGGCTTCTCCCGGACGGCTTGCGTAAATGCAAAGTTGGCCTAAAACTGACTCGGGTATCGGTTCATTGCGGTCGACTGGCCTTGCTCCACGGAGCGTCACAGCGGTCGTGATGGGTACGTACTCGGTGAAGGCCAGGGGTGGTTGGGGAGCACCCGGAACCTGGCGACGGACCCGGGCGTCTTAACCACCGACGACCGTGCCCCATCCTCCCGTGGCGGAGGCGGAGAGAAACACTCGGAACGGCAAAACGCCAGACTTCGCCACCCCCACGCCGTGGCCGTGCTTTTGATAGACGCAGTACGAGCAGCAGTACGACACAGTGCTTGAACGCGGGCGCGGCCCCCGCTCGACCCCATGGGGTTCCCCTTGCCCAGCGCAGGGGTGTGATGCGCCAACAGGTACGCACAGTGAAGTGATCGACACATGTTGTGATGTGGTCCACGGTGTTGCCAGCGGTGCAACGGAAAGGAACGAGCGCTCATGCGCGAGATCCTCGGAAGGCGACGCAGGCTCCTGTCCAGGCGGAACGACAAGGGGCCTGAGCTTCTCGGCGCGGCCCTGACCTTCGCGGCGGAATGGCAGTGGCCCGTACTCCCGGGCGTGGCCCCGGACCCGCAGGGCCGGGCCCGCTGTGCCTGCCCCGACCCGGAGTGCACGGTGCCCGGTGCGCACCCCTTCGACCCCGGCCTGCTCGCCGCCACCACCGACGAGCGGATGGTCCGCTGGTGGTGGGGCAACCGGCCGACCGCGCCGATCATCCTCGCCACCGGAGCCTCCGGCGGGAACGCACCCTGCGCGGTCAGCCTGCCCGCCCTCGCCGCCTCCCACGCCCTCACCCTGCTCGACCGCCGCGGCATGCGCCTCGGCCCGGTGGTGGCGGCGCCCAACCGCTGGGCGCTGCTCGTCAAGCCGTACTCCATGGAGCAGTTGGGCGAGCTCCTGTACGCCAAGGACTTCGTCCCCGGCTCGCTCCGCTTCCACGGCCAGGGCGGCTATCTCGCCCTGCCTCCCTCCGAGACCGGGCACGGCGCCATCCGCTGGGAGCGCGCCCCGCTGCCCGGCTCGGCCAAGCCCTGGGTGCCCGATGTGGAGGCCGTGGTGGACGCCGTGGTCGACGCCCTCACCCGTACGGGTGTGAGCGCACCCGAGTTGTAAGGGTGTCGGGCGCGAGAACCCGGCTTCCCGGGCCCCGCTGGTTACCCTCCGCACATGCTGCGTAATTCTGGGGGGCAGCCCCCGGACCCCCGACTGCGTCTGCTCACCCTCGCGGGCGTCATGGTGTGCGCGGTCGCGCTGCCGCTGACCGTGGCGTCCGCGGGCCAGGTGGGCGACGCCGCCGTGCACCCGGCGCGGCAGGACGACCAGAAGCTGCGGGCCCCCGCCCGCTCCCCCCTGGTGCTCGGCCTGGGCCTCGCCACGGCCGCCCGCTGCGGTCCCGAACTCACCTCCCCCGACGGCGTGGAGGCACAGACCTGTGTGATGACCCAGGGCGCGGACACCTGGGCGCGCACCTACTACCGCAATGCCACCGGGGCGGCCCTGGAGGCCGTCCTCAGCCTCATGGGCCCGGCCGGCCGCACCGTGCAGACGCACTGCGAGTCCGATGCCGACGACGAGCCCACCACCTGTGAGACGCCCAGGGAGCACACGCGAGGCACGCTCGACGCCTACACGGCCGTCGCGGAGTTCGCGGCACGTGACGGCGGCGGACCGCTGCTGCTGCGCTCCGGGAGCAATTCCGGGAGCAACGCGGGGAGCGACTCCGGGACGGCGGCCGGGGACGGCTCCCGGGCTTCGGCGGGGAACAACCCCGAGAAGGGCTCCGGGGACTCGTCCGGGAACGGTCCGGGGGAGTCGTCGGGGAGCAACTCCGATGGGCCAAGCGGGAGTTGACGTATCGCTGCGGTCCGTACACCGGACGCGGGCATGAAAAGGCCCGGTTGCTGGCGACGGGGGATGCACCAGCAACCGGGCTACTGAGACGGTAACAAGAGATCGGCGGTTCGCAAATTCGATCTCGGCTATTCGGACACGTATTTGCTTGCCGTGTAGGGAAGTTGTGACAGGAGTCACCCGAGCCGACGGGCCCGGGGCGGCTGACCGGTCGGTCAGCCGCGACCCCTCGTCCGCGCCGCTCGTCAGCTGAGCGTGACCTGTCGGTTGGTCAGCCCGCCACGGGCCCGCCGCTCGTCCGGCGTGAGCGGTGCGTCCGAGGCCAGAGCGGTCGCGAGCCGCTCCGCGAACTCGGCGGCCGGCTTCTCCACGTCCTCCGCGCCGACCCCGCTCGGCAGGTCCCAGACCGGCACGGTGAGGCCGTGGGCGCGGAAGGAACCGACCAGCCGGGTGCCCTCACCGAGGCCGGACCTGCCCGCCGCGTGCAGCCGCGCGAGAGCGTCCAGAAGCTGCTCCTCGGCGTACGGCATGACCCACCGCAGATGGTTCTTTTCAGGCGTCTCGCACCAGTAGGCCGAGTCGACGCCGGTCAGCTTCACCGTCGGGATGGCCGCCGCGTTGGCCCGCTCCAGGGAGGCGGTCACATCCGGGGTGGCGTTCTCCGCGTCCTGCACCCAGAACTCGAAGCCGTCGTGCACAACTGGCTCGAACGAGCCCTCGGGGTCGAGCAGATCCTGCAGCCGGGGGCTGTCGGCGGGGGCGCGGCGGCCCTGCACCGGGGTGCCCGGTTCGGCGGCCAGGGCGCGCTGGAGGGTGTCGGCGAGGTCGCGGCTGATGTCGCCGGACGCCGTGTCGTTCTGCAGGCCGAGGAGGACCGAGCCGTCGTCGCGGCGCAGCGCCGGCCAGGCCATCGGCAGCACCGTCGCGAGCGTGACCGACGGGACGCCCTCGGGCAGGCCGCCCTTCAGCGGCAGCTCGACCGTGGCGGCGGGCACCAGCTCGCGCAGCGCCACCCAGTCGCCCTCGCCCGGCAGCCCCTCGAACGGGCGGTGCACCAGCTCGGTCGCCGCGTGCGAGGCCGCCCGGCCGTGGCACGCCTTGTAGCGCCGGCCGCTGCCGCAGGGGCAGGGCTCACGGGCACCGACAACCGGGATCTCTTCGTCGCTGAGCTGCGGCCGCGTGGCCGTCGTCTGGGGTCGCTTCTTGGCCATCTGGGTGTCTCCCGGTTACGGCTCGTCTCGTACTGGCGGGAGCCTAGCCGTTCACGCCTCGGACCACGGGAACCTGTGGACAACGGCGCCGACACGGGCCGTACGCCCGTGCCGGGCGCCTGTGGACGGAGCCGGTGCCGCGTGTCCCGGTGGGGCCGGGGCGTCGAATCGGTCCAGGTCGTCGAACGCGTCTCGGTCCAGGTCCTCTCGGTCCAGGTCCTCTCAGTCCAGGTCCTCGAACGCGTCCGCGAAGTCCAGACCGGCCATCTCCGGGGCCGAGGGGGCCATGACGCGCGCGGTGAAGGCGTTCCGGTCGTTCACGACATCCGGGGCGGTCGCGTCCTCGTGGACCACGACCCAGACCGTCACCTCGCCCCGGGCGTCGTCCCGGACCCCCCAGTCCGCGGCCAGGGCCGTGATGATGTTCAGCCCGCGGCCGCCGTGCGCCGTCACCGACGGGGTCATGGGAGCCGGGCGGGTCGGGCCGCCGCCGTCCGTCACCTCGACGATCAGCCGGCCGCGCGGGTCCACCCGCCACGCGGCCCGGACGTCGCCGTCCCCGGCCAGCGCGTCCCCCAAGGGGCGCCCGTGTTTGCAGGCATTGCTCAAAAGTTCGGAAAGGATTAGTACGGCGTCGTCGATGACCGATTCCGATACGCCACCCGTGCGCAATTGATCGCGCATACGGTGTCTCGCCTTCCCCACGCCCGCAGGGCCATGGGGTACGGCCATGCTCGACGACGTGGGCACCTCCTGTGCCACCACCAACGCCACCCCCGAGACCTCCTTTGCCCCACGCCACGGTGTGGATGCCCCATTGGCCTGAACCGGAAACCGGCCAATGAATGTCCGGTGACGCATTCGCAACGAACGAATACGTACCGAACGCGCCGGAGCACTCCCTGTGACGGGTTCGTCGCCATATCCCCGCGTATGGCTTCGGGTGGCTTGATTTCGATGGTGTGGCCGAGAAGTGAGAATGGTGTGAGTGAGCTGTCGGGTCAAGAGGTACGGGAGCGTCCTTACGTGACTTTTTATCTGAGGACGGGTCAGGGCGAGCCCCGGTTCACCGGCCCAGTCGCCGCAGCACGGCCCCCGGCCGGTTGGTGATGATCGCGTCGATACCGAGGTCCACGCACAGATCCACGTCCTCCGGCTCGTTCACCGTCCACACGTGCACCTGGTGGCCGTTCCGCTTCAACCGCTCCACGTACGCGGGATGATTGCGCACGATCCGGATCGAGGGGCCCGCGATCCGCACCCCGGCCGGCAGCCGGCCGTCGCGCAGCCGGGGCGAGAGGAACTGCAGCAGATAGACCGTGGGCAGGGTCGGCGAGGCCGCCCGCACCCGGGCCAGCGACCGCGCGGAGAAGCTCATGACCCGCACCGACGACTCGGCCGCCGTGGCCGGAGCGTCCAGCCCGAACCGCTTGAGCAGTAGCAACAGCCGCTCCTCGACCTGCCCCGCCCACCGCGTGGGGTGCTTGGTCTCGATCGCCAGCTCCACCCGCCGCCCGGCGTCCGCGACCAGCTCCAGCAGCCGCTCCAGCGTCAGTACGGCGGTGTCCGCGCGGTCCTCGGGCCGGAACTCCCAGTCGGGCTCCTCGTCCCGCCCCCGCCAGGCCGGGCCCTTCCGCCACGAGCCGAAGTCCAGCGCGGCCAGCTCCGCCAGCTCCAGGGCCGACACCGCACCGCGTCCGTTCGACGTACGGTTGACCCGTCGGTCGTGCACACACACCAGGTGGCCGTCGGCGGTCAGGCGTACGTCGCACTCAAGGGCGTCGGCGCCGTCCTCGATGGCCTTCTTGTAGGCGGCCAGCGTGTGCTCGGGGGCCTCTTCGGAGGCGCCGCGATGGGCGACGACCTGGATGCGGTGCTGTGGTGCGTGGGTCACCGCGACATGGTGCCACCGAGCGGGGGTGCCTGGGGGCATCCCCGATGCCAGCAAAGGGAACTTTTGTCGGACAGGCCCTATATAAAGGTTGTCCGTGTACCCACAGCCACCGCTTATGGTGCTCTGACGGCCTGTGGGAAAAGCTGACGGCATACAAAAGCACATGCACAGCTGAATCGCGCCGGACCGACAGCAAGCGTGAAAGAGCGTGACCGAGTGCGACCGAGAAGAACAGCCGTGGACCGAGGAGAAAAGCTGTGAGCACCGAGAACGAGGGCAACCCGGTACCCCCGGCCCCGTCCGCACCTCCTGTGCCGCCGGCGTCTCCCGCTGCTCCCCCGCAGCCGGCCGCGTCTGACGGGGACACGCCGACCGCACCGATCCCGCCGGCCCCCCAGGGCACCCCCGGTGCGCCCGCGGGCGACCCCTACGGGCCCCCGCCGCAGGCCCCCGAGGGCTCCTGGCCGCCCCCGCCCCCGGTGACCCCCTCCTACGCGGACGCCGGCGCGGGCTCAGGCGCCGGCTGGGGCTCGTCCTACGACCAGGCGCACCAGGCGTACCAGCAGCCGCAGCCCGCTCCGAAGACGAGCAGCGGACGCGGCGGTCTGATCGCCGCCGTCCTGGTGGCCGCGCTGGTCGCGGGCGGCCTCGGCGGCGGCCTCGGCTACACGCTGGCCAAGAACAACGACAACAGCGGCTCCACGACCGTCTCCGCGTCCTCCGACGCCGGCGCCACCCAGGTCAAGCGCGCCGCCGGCACGATCGCGGCGGTCGCCGCCGGCGCGCTGCCCAGCACGGTCACCATCGAGTCCGAGTCGACCAGTGGCTCGGGCGGCACCGGCACCGGGTTCGTCTTCGACACCCAGGGCCACATCATCACCAACAACCACGTGGTCGCGGACTCGCTCGACGGCGGCAAGCTGACCGCCACGTTCCCGAACGGCAAGAAGTACGACGCCGAGGTCGTCGGCCACGCGCAGGGTTACGACGTCGCGGTGATCAAGCTCAAGAACCCGCCGTCGGACCTCAAGCCGCTCGCCCTGGGCGACTCCGACAAGGTGGCCGTCGGCGACGAGACCATCGCCATCGGCGCCCCCTTCGGCCTGTCCAACACGGTCACCACGGGCATCATCAGCGCCAAGAACCGCCCGGTCGCCTCCAGCGACGGCAGCACCGACAGCAAGGCGTCCTACATGAGCGCCCTGCAGACCGACGCCTCCATCAACCCGGGCAACTCCGGCGGCCCGCTGCTGGACGCCTCCGGCGCGGTGATCGGCATCAACTCCGCGATCCAGTCCGCCTCCAGCGGCAGCCTGGGCAGCACCGGGCAGTCCGGCTCGATCGGCCTCGGCTTCGCCATCCCGATCAACCAGGCCAAGTACGTGGCCCAGCAGCTGATCAAGACCGGCAAGCCGGTCTACGCGAAGATCGGTGCGTCGGTGTCCCTGGACGACTCGACGGGTGGTGCGCAGATCACCGACTCCGGCTCGGGCGGCTCGGCCGCGGTCGAGTCCGGCGGCCCCGCGGACAAGGCCGGCCTCAAGCCCGGCGACGTCATCACCAAGCTCGACGACTCGGTGATCGACAGCGGCCCGACCCTGATCGGCGAGATCTGGACCCACAAGCCCGGCGACAAGGTCCAGATCACCTACAAGCGAAGCGGCACCGAACACACGGTCACCCTCACCCTCGGCTCCCGCGTCGGCGACAACTGACCCCCACCCATCCGCAGGAACCGGTTACTCTGTTCCCCGCGCCGATCTCGGTCGGCGCGGGGAGGCGTGTCCGAGCGGCCGAAGGAAACGGTCTTGAAAACCGTCGTGGCAGCGATGTCACCGTGGGTTCAAATCCCACCGCCTCCGCACAGGTCGTAGACGTGCTGGTCAGAAGAGGTGTCCCTTGACGGGGGGCGCCTCTTCTGCGTAGAGGGTTGTTGTCTGCGGGGTCCCGCTGGTGTATGTCGATGCCTCGTGCACCAGCCAGGAATGCTCTCGCTGTCACCACATTGATCGACTTCGTCTGCAGGTCCTGCGGCTTCGTCGAGCACGCGGATCTGAACGCCTCCCACAACATCGGCCGGCGCGGCTGGTGGATATGGGTGACCGGGGCACGGTCGACTGCCCCTGTGCTCACGCTGACCGCGTGAGCGCTGGACGCGGCGGGCGTACCGAGCCAACGGTGCGTTCGAGCTGTAAGCCCGGGTTCGATGGCCTGGGCAGTGGACATCCCACACCCACCGCACAAGGGCCTGGACGCACGCCTTCGGCATGGGAAAGCATCGGGCATGCGTTCAGCCGACTGGTACTTGACCGAAGACGTCGAGGACTTTCTGGTCCGGGCCGGGGGCTTTCTGCGGGCCCGGCCCGGGCCGCATGTCATGCAGCTGACCTGGGCCGAGAGGGTGCGGACGCGTGGTGCGGCCGCGTTCGGCACCGGAGTGCCCGTCTTCGGCGTGCTGGGGCGGGCCGGCGAGGTCCAGGCCACCTTCTACCGTCTCCCGCCCCGTGGGTTTGGCCTCTCCCCGCTCACGCCTGAGCAGGCCGACTCCCTCGCCGTCCGTCTGGCCGCCCTCGGGCAATCCGTTCCCTCCGTCAGTGCGGACCACGGCACGGCCACCGCTTTCGCCGAGGCCTGGCAGCGGCACACCGGCGCGACGCCGACGCTCCGCGACCCGCGGCTGTGTCTGTACCGCCTCGGCACGCTCACCCCGCCGGAGCCGCCGCCGGCGGGCCGCGGCCGTGTCCTGGGGGAGCGGGACCTCCAGGAAGCCGTGTTCTGGTGCGGCGAGTTCGCCAAGGCCGTCGGGGAGGACGTCTCCGTCGACGCCGGCACCTGGGCCGGCACGCGCTTCGCGGACAAGTGCTACACGCTCTGGGAGACCCCGGACGGCACTCCCGTCTCCGTCGCGGGCCTGAACCCGCTGATCGGCGGCCAGATCCAGGTGGACGTCGTCTACACCCCGGCCCACCTGCGCGGTCGTGGCTACGCGGCTGCCGTGACGGCGGAGGTGAGCCGCGCCGCGCTGGCCGCGGGTGCGAGGGACGTCGTGCTGTTCGCGGACCTGTCCAACCCCACCAGCAACGCCCTCTACCAACGCCTCGGATACGTCCGGGTCACCGACTGGGCCGCGTACGACTTTTCGTGAGCTGTGTAAGGGGCGCCTCGCCAGGAGAGGCGCCCCTTACACATGCGGCAGCGGAGCCTGCCCCCAGGCGCTCACGGCCGGTGGCCCGTCATCCGCGCGGCCGACGCGATCGTCGCGCGGGCCTCGTGTTCCGTCAGTCCCGTGTGGACCGCCGCGTCGATCAGGGGTGCCCGTAGGGCCCGGCCGATGCCGTTCTCGTAGGCACGGCAGGCGGCCCAGAAGAGGCGGGTGTTGCGCTGGCCCTCGTGGGCGGCGAGGACGAACTGGACCAGGCCCTGGCCGCGGTTGCCGACCGAGGGGTGGGTCGCGGGGTGCGGCGGCCGCGGCGGCGGGAGGAGGAGGCGGAGGAGGGCCGGGGGGCAGGGGGCGGGGACCAGGTGTGCGGTGCCGGGGGCGGTGGCGTAGACGCCGTGGTCGGTACGGGAGCCGGGGCCGACCAGGTAGCCGCCGGCGCCGCGGATGTCGATGCCGGGTGCTAGTCGGCTCGCGGAGTTGGGGATCACGGCGTCCGGCGGTCCGGTCAGCCAGAGGTGGCGGCCGCCGCTCGGCGTGAGCACGACGACCGTCGGCGGGATGGTGAACAGGTGCCGCAGTGCCAGTTCGCGCAGGGCGGAGGTGGAGTCCGTGCCGGCCTTCACATCGAGGTCGATGCCGATGAGGCGGTGCGGGGGCAGCCCGCAGGCGATGCCGTAGCCGGTCGCCCAGGGCGCCGCTGCGAACAGTTCGCGGATGCGCGCCGGGTCGGTGGTGGCGTCGTACACCCCGTGGCCGGGGCGGCCGCATTCGCCGTGGCAGGGCGGAGTGGCCGGTTCCGGGGCGTCGCGGTGCGAGGAGTCGGGTGAAGGGCTGTGCGGGGAGTCGTTCGAGGGGCGGTGGGGGGAGCGCAGGGCCGGGAGCTTGGTCCGGGAGAGGGGGATGACGGCCAGGCCGCGCTCGGCGGCTGACAGGGCGTGTGCGAGGGCCAGCGTCGTGGCCTGCCGGTCGGTGGTGGCCATGCCTCCATGTTCGTACGTGCGTTCGAAAAAGGGAAGAGGGGGCCGACGTGACACGCCGGGGGCGGCGGCTTGGCCCGATATCGGTGCCGGAACGGTTCTCCCCTTGGGGTGCTTGAGGGGGGCGATGTCCCGATTGGTCACGACTGGTAGGTAAGTCGACTAAAGATGGTGAAAGGGGTTTATCGACTTGTCATCACGCTTGAGGGCGAATCATGCCTTCCGGTCTGGTTCGCCGGGGGTCGGGTGGGCAATTCTGATCTCGCGACGTCGATGACAACCACCGAGGCGGTCGGCCAACTACCTCGGAAACAGCCGTACTTGACGTACTTGCGGCCCAGCCGGGCTCTGAGAGGAAACAACATGGCAAGCATCCGTACCGCCCGCGTTCTCGCCGCCGTCTCGGCGCTTCCGCTCGCAGCCGCTCTCTTCACCGGTGTCGCGGCCGCGGACAACGGTGCGATCGCGGACAACGGATCGAGCGCCAACGCCGGCGTGGCGGGCATCGTCGGCAGCGGGGTCGGCCACAACAACAACGGCAACTCCTCCACCACGCAGCAGAACGCGGTGGGCCGCGGTGCCTCGAACCAGAGCAACACCGCGCAGGTCAACGGCTCCGCGTGGACGGCCGTCCAGCAGGGCAACGACAACGTCGCCATCCACTTCACCCGCCTGTGGTGAGCCCCGCCTGAGCCCCTGGGGGTGGTCTGTGGGGATGGCAGTGCGTCCGCGCGGCGGTGCTTCGGCACCGCCGCGCAGGCGTTTTCCGGCCCCTGTGTCGATCGGTGACGACAGCCCACCCGTGCAGCCCTGTTCGACCTTGACAGTGAGCCTTATCTGACGGACAGTCAGAAACCATGCATCTGGCCCCCACCGAACGCCAGCAGCGGCTGCGCGCCGAACTCCGCGCCTACTTCCGGTCCTTGATCCCGTCCCCGGCCCCCGAGACGCCCGAGGAACGCCGTGCCCTGCTGCGCCGCATCGGCGCGGACGGCCTGCTCGGCCTCGGCTGGCCCGTCGAGTACGGCGGCCAAGGGCGGGGCGCCGACGAGCAGTTCGTGTTCTTCGACGAGGCGTACCGGGCGGGCGCCCCCGTCTCGATGGTCACGCTGAACACGGTCGGCCCCACGCTGATGAAGTACGGCAGCGAGGAGCAGAAAGCCCGCTTCCTGCCCGGCATCCTCCGCGGCGACCTGGTCTTCGCCATCGGCTACAGCGAGCCCTCCGCCGGCACCGACCTGGCCTCGCTGCGCACCCGGGCGGTGCGGGAGGGCGACGGCTGGCGGATCGACGGGCAGAAGATCTTCACCTCGGGCGCGCAGCACGCCGACTGGATCTGGCTGGCCTGCCGCACCGACCCCGAGGCGCCCAAGCACCGCGGCATCTCGATCCTCCTGGTCCCCACGGACGCGCCGGGGTTCTCCTGGACCCCGATCGAGACGGTGGGCGGCCAGATCACCACGGCGACGTACTACGACGACGTCCGCGTCCCCGCCGGCAACCTGGTCGGCGCCGAGCATGACGGCTGGTCGCTCATCACCAACCAGCTCAACCACGAACGGGTCGCGCTCGCCGCCACCGGCATGCAGGCCGAGGACTTCTACGAGGCCGCGCTCACCGCCGCCCGTACCCCCGATCCGGTGACGGGGCGGCGCCGGGTTGACGAGCCCTGGATTCGTTTTCGGCTGGCCGAAGCGCATGCCCGGCTGGCGGCGAACCGCCTGCTCAGCTGGCGTTTGGTGGGGGATGTCGGGGCGGGCCGGGTGGCCCCCGCGGAGGCCAGCGGGGTGAAGTTCGCGGGAACGGAATCGGCAGTCGCGACGTATCGCATGTGTCAGGAGATCGTCGGCGAGACGGCATTGGTCCGGTCCGGTTCGCCGGGAGTGTTCGGGGACGGCGAGCTGGAGCGGCTCAACAGGGCGGCGCAGATCAACACGTTCGGGGGCGGGGTGAGCGAGGTGCAGCGGGAGATCGTCGCGACGATGCGGCTCGGGATGCGGAGGACAGGGAGGGGTGGTGGCCGTGACCGGGGAGAGCGATGAGCTGGGAGCGCGGCTGAAGGTGTACGAGGGGCAGCCGGCCGCCGTCTCCGGGATGGGCAAGGACCCGGTCAACCTGCCCATGATCCGGCACTGGTGCGAGGCGATGGGCGACACCAACCCGGCGTACGAGGGCCCGGAGGCGATCGCCCCGCCCACCATGCTCCAGGCGTGGACGATGGGCGGCCTGTCGGGACACGTGGGGCGCACGGGCGCGTACGACGAACTGCTCACCCTGCTCGACGAGGCGGGCTGCACCTCGATCGTCGCCACCGACTGCGAACAGGAGTACCTGAAGCCCCTGCGGCCGGGCGACCGGGTCGCCTTCGACACGGTGATCGAGTCGGTGTCGGAGCGGAAGACGACCAAGCTGGGCACGGGCTACTTCGTCACGACCCGCACGGACGTCCGCGTCGGGGACGACCTCGTCGGCACCCACCGCTTCCGCGTCCTCAAGTACGCGCCGAGCCGGAAGCGTCCCGCCAAGAAGGCCCGGCGCCCCCGCCCGGTGGTCAACCGGGACAACGCCGGTTTCTGGGAGGGCGTGGCCGAGGGCCGCCTCCTCGTCCAGCGCTGCGCCGACTGCGGCACCCTGCGCCACCCCTGGCTGCCGGGGTGCAACGCGTGCGGCTCCCTGGACTGGGACACGGTCGAGTCGTCCGGCGAGGGCACGGTCTATTCGTACGTCGTGATGCACCACCCGCCCTTCCCGGCCTTCGACCCTCCCTACGCCGTCGGCCTGATCGAACTCGCCGAGGGCGTGCGGATGGTGAGCAACGTGGTCGGGGTGCCGTACGACAAGGTCCGGATCGGGCTCCCGGTGCGCGTGGAGTTCCGCCGCCATGAGGACGAGGACGGGGCGTTGACCCTGCCCGTCTTCCGGGTCGTCGACGTTCTCGACGGGGAGGCCTGACATGGACTTCACGCCCACCGAGGCCCAGGCCGAGGCCCGTGACCTGGCCGCCAGGATCTTCGCCGACCTCGCCACCCATGAGCGGCTGCGTGCCGTCGGCACGGGCAGTGACCCGGAGCTGTGGAAGGCCCTCACCGCGGCCGGGCTGGTGGCCGCGGTGGAGGAACTGGGGCTGCTGGGGCTGGTGCTGCTCCTCGAGGAACAGGGCCGTACCACGGCCCAGGTGCCGTTCGCGGCGAGCTGTGTGTACGGGCAGCTGGCGATCGCCGCGCACGGCACCGGCGAACAGCGGGAGCGGCTGCTGCCGGGCATCGCCGACGGGTCGGTGGTGGTGACCGGCGCGTTCCCGGCACAGGCGGCGGTACGACCCTCCGCGCGCGGCGGGCTGAGCGGCACCGCACCCGTCGTCCCGTGGCTGCGCGACGCCACACACGTCCTGGTCGCCGACACCGAACGGCGGCTGTGGCTGGTGCCGGTCGGTGAGGGCACCGGCGTCGGGGAGGTCGAGCTGACCGCGCCCTGGTCGGCGGGCCGGCTCACGCTCCACGAGGCTCCCGCCGAGCCCCTCGGCTCGGCTCCCGACGCCTACGCCGACGTCCTTGCCGCCGCCCGTACCGCCTTCGCCGGACTCCAGGCCGGGGTCTGCGCGGGCTCCCTCGCCCGGGCCGTGGCGCACACCAACACCCGCGAGCAGTTCGGGCGCCCGCTCGCCACCCGGCAGGGGGTGCAACTCCGGGCCGCGGACGCCCATATGGACACCGAGGCGATACGGGTGACGGCGTACGAGGCGGCCTGGCGGCGGGACGCGGGGCTGCCGTACGCCACGCATGCGCTGACCGCCGCCTGGTGGGCGTCCGAGGCGGGTCAGCGGGTCG
Organism: Streptomyces sp. NPDC048277; assembly: GCF_040652235.1. Lineage (NCBI taxonomy): Bacteria > Bacillati > Actinomycetota > Actinomycetes > Kitasatosporales > Streptomycetaceae > Streptomyces > Streptomyces sp. NPDC048277. Next base: position 110,403 of record NZ_JBEZLQ010000024.1, on the reverse strand, counting down.
TGCACACGGGCCAGCATCTGCACGGCGGCACGGGCGCGGATGTCGAGCATCCGGTGCACCGGCACTTCCTGTGGGGGCGCCAGCTGGACGCGTATCTGGGCAGCGGGGGCGAAGTGCTCCAGGAACTGGGGGAGTTGATCGCACATGGGGACTGAGACGAGCCGACCGGGCGTGGGCACCGAGCTGCCGCCGCTGGAGATCCCGGTCACGCGGACGCTGATCGTGGCGGGGGCGATCGCGTCCCGGGACTACCAGGACGTGCACCACGACGCCGAGCTGGCCCGGCAGAAGGGCTCACCGGACGTCTTCATGAACATCCTGACGACGAACGGCCTGGTCGGCCGGTACATCACCGACTGCTTCGGCCCGACGGCAGAGCTCCGCAAGGTCGCCATCCGGCTCGGGGCGCCCAACTATCCGGGGGACACGATGGTGTTGACCGGCCGGATCGAGGAGCTGGACGAGACGGCGGGTACGGCGACGGTCCGGGTGATCGGCGCCAACGCCATCGGCAAGCATGTGACCGGCACGGTGACCGTCGCCTTCACCGAAGGCAGGGTGGCCGTCACCGTCGCCGACGAGGTGGACTCATGAGTGTGCGGGGCCGGGACTCGCTCGGCGGGCGGGCGGCGATCGTCGGGATCGGGGCGACCGAGTTCTCCAAGGACTCGGGGCGCAGTGAGCTGCGGCTGGCGGCGGAGGCGGTGCGGGCCGCGCTGGACGACGCGGGGCTGACCCCGGCGGACGTGGACGGGATGGTGACGTTCACGATGGACACCAGCCCGGAGATCACCGTGGCCCAGGCCTGCGGGATCGGCGAGCTGTCGTTCTTCTCCCGGGTCCACTACGGCGGCGGCGCGGCCTGCGCGACGGTCCACCAGGCGGCCCTCGCCGTCGCGACCGGAGTCGCCGAGGTGGTGGTCTGCTACCGGGCCTTCAACGAGAGATCGGGCCGCCGCTTCGGCTCGGGGGTGCAGCACCGGGAGCCGTCGGCGGAGGGGGCCGCGCTCGGCTGGGCGCTGCCGTTCGGACTGCTCACCCCGGCGTCCTGGGTGGCGATGGCGGCGCAGCGCTATCTGCACACCTACGGGCTGACCCCGGAGGCGTTCGGGCAGGTGGCGGTCGTCGACCGGAAGTACGCGGCGACCAACCCCGCCGCCTACTTCCACGGCCGCCCCATCACCCTCGCCGAGCACGCCGCCTCGCGCTGGATCGTGGAGCCGCTGCGTCTCCTGGACTGCTGCCAGGAGACGGACGGCGGACAGGCCCTCGTCGTCACGTCGGTGGAGCGGGCGCGCGAGCTGCCGCGGCCGCCGGCCGTGATCGCGGCGGCCGCACAGGGGGCGGGCCGGGCCCAGGAGCAGATGACCAGCTTCTACCGCGACGACCTCACCGGGCTGCCCGAGATGGGCGTGGTGGCGAGGCAGCTGTGGCGCACCTCCGGGCTGGCCCCGGCCGACATCGACGTGGGCATCCTGTACGACCACTTCACTCCGTTCGTGCTGATGCAGCTGGAGGAGTTCGGTTTCTGCGGACCGGGGGAGGCGGCGGACTTCGTGGCCGAGGAGCGGCTGCCGCTGAACACGCACGGGGGACAGCTCGGGGAGGCGTACCTGCACGGGATGAACGGGATCGCGGAGGGGGTACGGCAGCTGCGCGGCACGGCCGTGAACCCGATACCGGGGGCGGAGCGGGTGCTGGTGACGGCGGGCACGGGCGTACCGACGTCCGGGCTGGTCCTGACCTCGGACAACTGAGCGAACGGCCACGGAGGACTGCCTCCGTGGCCCCGGCGGACCGGCTCCGCGGCCACCGTCGTACTGCTCCCTCAGGGGTAAACCCGCAGGAGTACCGCCCCCGTACTCCACCTTCAGGAGGTGTAGCCAGCCCCACCCCTACAACCTGAGGGGGAGTCTCCTTCGGGACCTGCGGCCGATCCGCCGGAACACCGCTCGCTCATAGCGTGGAGCCATGACCACACCCGTCTGCACCAGCGCTTCGGACGCCGCTGTCTCGGCACGGCAGACCCTCCCCCACGCTCGGCTTCGCTCGCGCGGGGGGACCCCCACGTACACCCGGCCGTATCCGTCGTTCGCGTCGTACGTCAGGGCCCGCCAGCCGGTCCTGCTGCGTACCGCCCGGTCGTTGACCGCGAACCCGAGCGATGCCGAGGACCTGCTCCAGACCGCGCTCGCCAAGACGTACGTGGCCTGGGAGCGGATCGAGGACCACCGGGCGCTCGACGGCTATGTGCGCCGGGCCCTGCTGAACACGCGGACCTCGCAGTGGCGCAAGCGCCGGGTCGACGAGTTCGTCTGCGACGAGCTGCCCGAGCCGGAGCCGGTGCCCGGCGGGGACGACCCGGCCGAGCGGCAGGCACTGCACGACGCGATGTGGCGGGCGATCATGAAGCTGCCCGCGCGGCAGCGGGCGATGGTCGTGCTGCGGTACTACGAGGACCTGAGCGAGGTGCAGACGGCCGAGGTGCTCGGGGTGTCGGTGGGTACGGTGAAGTCCGCGGTGTCCCGTGCGCTCGGAAAACTGCGCGAGGACCCCGAGTTGGAACTCGCCCGATAGCGGACGGACAGGCTTTGTTGTCTTTCTCCTAGTGACATACCGCCCGGTATGTGCGCAGAATCAGCGCAGCCCTGATACCGCCGAGTAGGCAATGACGCCCCCGGGAGGACGCCGTGCTGAGCACCATGCAGGACGTACCGCTGACCGTGACCCGCATTCTTGAGCACGGTGTGCTGGTGCACGGACGGTCCCAGATCACCACCTGGACCGGTGAGGGCGAGCCGCAGCGGCGCAGCTTCGCCGAGGCGGGGGTCCGTGCCGTACAGCTGGCGAACGCCCTGCGGGACGAGCTCGGGGTGCAGAGCGACGACCGGGTGGCCACTCTCATGTGGAACAACGCCGAGCACGTCGAGGCGTACTTCGCGATCCCCTCCATGGGCGCGATCCTGCACACGCTCAATCTGCGGCTGCCCGCCGAACAACTGGTGTGGATCGTCAACCACGCGGCGGACAAGGTCGTCATCGTCAACGGCTCGCTGATCCCGCTGCTCGCCCCGCTGCTGCCCCAGCTGCCGACGGTGGAGCACATCGTCGTCTCCGGCCCCGGCGACCGCACCCCGCTCGACGGTGCCACCGCGCGCGTGCACGAGTACGAGGAACTGATCGCGGACCGGCCGACGACGTACGACTGGCCGGAGCTGGACGAACGCCAGGCCGCCGCCATGTGCTACACCTCCGGCACCACGGGCGACCCCAAGGGCGTGGTGTACAGCCACCGTTCGATCTACCTGCACTCCATGCAGGTCAACATGGCCCAGTCGATGGGCCTGACCGACCAGGACACCTCCCTGGTGGTCGTGCCCCAGTTCCACGTCAACGCCTGGGGCCTGCCGCACGCCACCTTCATGACCGGCGTCAACATGCTCATGCCGGACCGGTTCCTCCAGCCGGCCCCGCTCGCCGAGATGATCGAGAGCGAGCGCCCGACGCACGCGGCCGCCGTCCCCACCATCTGGCAGGGCCTGCTCGGCGAACTCACCGCCAGGCCGCGGGACGTCTCCTCCCTCACCCAGGTCACCATCGGCGGCGCGGCCTGTCCGCCCTCCCTCATGGCCGCCTTCGACAAGATCGGCATGCGGGTCTACCACGGCTGGGGCATGACGGAGACCTCCCCGCTCGGCACGATCGCCCGGCCGCCGGCCCATGCGATCGGCACGGACGAGGAGTTCGCGTACCGCGTCACGCAGGGCCGTTTCCCGGCCTCCGTCGAGGCCCGGCTCAGCGGCCCCGACGGCGAACGCCTCCCCTGGGACGGCGAGTCGGCGGGTGAACTGGAGGTACGCGGCCCCTGGATCGCCGGCGCGTACTACAACGGCCCCGACGGCGAACCCCTGCGCCCCGCCGACAAGTTCAGCGAGGACGGCTGGCTGAAGACCGGTGACGTCGGCACCATCTCCCCCGACGGCTTCCTCACCCTCACCGACCGCGCCAAGGACGTCATCAAGTCCGGCGGCGAGTGGATCTCCTCGGTCGACCTGGAGAACGCGCTGATGGCCCACCCCGACATCACCGAGGCGGCGGTCGTCGCCGTACCGGACGACAAGTGGGGCGAGCGCCCGCTGGCCACGGTCGTCCTGCGGGAGGGCTCCACGGCCACGTTCGAGACCCTGCGCGCCTTCCTCGCCGAGGAGGGCAAGATCGCGAAGTGGCAGCTGCCGGAGCGGTGGACGATGATCGAGGCGGTGCCGAAGACGAGCGTGGGCAAGTTCGACAAGAAGGTCCTGCGCAGGCAGTACGCCGAGGGCGAACTGGACGTCACCAGCCTGTAAGCGCCCTGAAGGGGCGCGGGGAACTGCGCGACCAGCCACGTACGACCCGCGGTCGACGGTCGGCAGTTCCCCGACGGCGCTTCGTCAGTTCGTCCCGATCCGAGCCAGCAGATCCACGATCCGGCTCTGCACCTCCGTGCTCGTCGACCGCTCCGCCAGGAACAGCACCGTCTCCCCCGACGCCAGCCGGGGCAGGTCCGCCTGGTCGACCGCCGCCGTGTAGACGACCAGCGGCGTCCGGTTGAGCTGCCCGTTCGCACGCAGCCAGTCGATGATGCCGGCCTGGCGGCGGTGCACCTGCATCAGGTCCATCACCACCAGGTTCGGCCGCAGCTGCCCGGCCAGCGTCACCGCGTCCGCGTCGCTCGCCGCCCGCGCGACCTGCATCCCGCGCCGCTCCAGCGTGGACGTCAGCGCGAGGGCGATCTCCGCGTGCTCCTCGATGAGCAGCACCCGCGGCGGATGCTGCTCGCTGTCGCGCGGCGCGAGCGCCTTCAGCAGTACGGCGGGATCGGCGCCGTACGCCGCCTCGCGCGTCGCCTGTCCCAGCCCGGCCGTGACCATCACCGGCACCTCGGCCGCCACCGCCGCCTGCCGCAGCGACTGCAGCGCGGTGCGCGTGATCGGTCCGGTCAGCGGGTCCACGAACAGCGCCGCCGGGAACGCGGCGATCTGCGCGTCGACCTCGTCGCGGGAGTTCACGATCACCGGCCGGTAGCCGCGGTCGCTCAGCGCCTGCTGGGTGGTGACGTCCGGCGCGGGCCAGACCAGCAGCCGGCGCGGGTTGTCCAGCGGCTCCGGGGGCAGTTCGTCGTCCATCGGCTGCGGGCGCGGCGGGTCCGCGACCTCGATCGCACCGCCGGGACCGTCCAGCGGCTCGGGGCCCTCGGCGGCGTTCACGTCCGGCGCGCCTATCGCGTACGACCGTCCGGCCCCGTCGGTGGCGCCCACCAGCCGGGACTGCCCGGCCAACGAGGGCTGGGGCAGCGGCTGGGCGGCGACCGGCTTGGCGGCCACCGGCTGCTCGGCCGGCGGGTGCGGCCGGGCCGACTGCTCGGGCTGCGGCTGCTCGGCACGCGGACCCGGGTCCGGCGGTGTGCCCAGCTTGCGGCGCCGTCCGTTGCCGCCCGGCTGGTTCGGAGGCGGGGTGGCCGTCGGCTGCTGCACCTGCGCGGCCTGCCGTGAGAACGGCACCCCCTGCCCCAGCGTCCGCACGCTGAACGCCCGGCCCTGCGTGGAGTCCGGGTCGACCGGCGCCGGCGTCGCCGCCGCCTCGGCGGGCAACGGCTGCGCGGCACGCGCGGGTTGCGGGGCGGGTGCGTCGTCCGCACCCGGCCACTGCTGCGGGACGGGGGCCACGGGGGCGGCCTCCGCGGGGAGCGGCTGGGCAGGGGTGGCGGTCGGTGCGGCAGGCTCGGCGACCGCCGGCGCAACGCCCTGCGGCGTCGGCGTCGGCGTCGGCTGTGCCTGCGCCGGTACGGCGGCCGCGCTCGGCAGTGCCGGGAGAACCGGCTGGCCGGGCTGAGCGGCCGGCACGGGGGCCGGTACGGGCTGCTGACCGGCAACCGCCTGAGCCGCGGCGGGGATACCGGTCGGCGCGACGACCTGGGCCGGGATGCCCTGGCCGGACTGCCCGGGCGGAACCGGCTGTCCAGGCGGAACCGGCTGGCCCGGTGCGGCCGCCTGCGCGGGCACCGTCGGCATGGCCGGAGTCGCCGGAGACGCCTCCGCCGGCTGGCCCACGGCCCGCCTGCGGCGGCCGGTCGGCGCGTTGGTGGGGTGCGGCTGCGGAGGGGTGTGGTCCTCGGCCTGGTCGAGGGGTACGGCGTCGTGCCGGCCCTCGTCGCCCGCCGCTTCGGCCGGCTCCGGGGTGCGGTCGGCCTCGGCGGGCGGCAGCGCGAAGACCGGGCGGGGGCCCGCCTGCTGCTGCTCGGCCCGCTCGGCGGCTGCCGCCAGCGCACGGCGCCGACGCCCGCTGGGCTGGCCCTCGTCGGCCGCCGGCTCGGCAGGGGCCGAGGGGGCCGGGGGAGTCGAAGGAGCCGCGGGCAGCGCCGGCGGCAGTGCCTGCCGTTCCTCGGGTTCACGCCGGGCACGGCGGCCCGACGCGGGCACGGGTACGGGCACGCCCTGCGGCGGAACGGCGGCGCCCAGTCCCGTAGCCGATGCGGCGGCCCCGGCGCCCTGTTCGGCCGCGGTCACCACGGCACCCTCGGCCACCCCCGCGTCACCGTCGCCGGGACGCCCGCGGCGCCGCCCGGTACCGCCGGACGCCGACTCCGCGCTCTCGATCGCGGCGGGCCCGCTCTCCTGGCCCTCCGCCTCGGCGGCACGCCGACGCCTGCGCCCGGTCGGCGGGACCGGGACCTCGCCCTCGCCGCCCTCGCCGGGAACGTCGCTCTCCAGGAAGGCGTCCACGGAGGACCGCCGGGCCCGGCGCCGCCCACCGGCACCGGTTTCCTCGACGGCAGGGGCGAGCTCCAGCTCCATACCGGCCGGCGGGGGGACGGCCCCGGCGCCGTCCCCGATCGGCACCTCCAGCACGAACGCGCTGCCGCTCATGCCCGGCACCTCGTGGGTCTGCAGCACACCGCCGTGCGCGCGCACGATCCCGCGCACGATCGGCTCGTGCACCGGATCGCCTCCGGGATAAGGCCCGCGCACCTCGATACGGACGACCTCGCCGCGCTGCGCCGCCGCGACGACGACGGTGTTGTCCATGTACCCGCCGGCCGAGACCGGCGCGTTGCCGGTCGCGTCGACACCGGCCACGTCCGCGATCAGATGCGCGAGCGCGACGGCGAGCCGCTGCGGGTCCACCTCGGCCTCGATGGGCGGCGCGTGCACGGCGAACTGGACCCGGCCGGGCCCGATCAGCTCCACCGCGCCGTCCACACCGGCGGCGACGACGGCGTCCAGCATCACCTTCGTGCGGGTGATGTCCTCGGTGCCGGCGTCCAGCGCCTGGTAGCCGAGCACGTTGTCGATGAGCTGGGTGATACGCGAGTAGCCGGCCGAGAGGTGGTGGAGCACCTGGTTGGCCTCGGGCCACAGCTGCCCGGCGTCGTCGGCGGCGAGCGTGGCCAGTTCCCGGCGCAGCTCGTCGAGCGGGCCGCGCAGCGACTGCGCGAGCAGCGTCAGCAGCTGCTCGTGCCGCCCGGACAGGGCCTCGTACCGGTCCTTCTCGCGCTCGCCGAGGGCCGCGTACCGCTCCTCGCCGGAGGCCAGCTCCTCGGCCTGCCGCTCGCGCAGCTCCTCGACCTCGGTGACGTGCTTCTGGCGCAGCGCGGTCAGGTCGGAGGCGTGCTCCTCGGAGAGCTTCTCCAGTTCGTCGGCGTGCGCCGTCTCCAGGGCGTCCTTCTCGTCGACGACCATGTCGTACGGCCGCCGGTCGGTGAAGGTCATCACGGCGCCGACGAGCTGGTCGCCGTCGCGCACCGGCGCGGTCGTCAGGTCGACCGGAACCTTCTTGTCGCCCTTGGCCCACAGCACCTGTCCGCGCACCCGGTGCTTGCGCCCGGAGCGCAGGGTGTCGGCGAGCGGCGACTCCGCGTACGGGAACGGGGAGCCGTCGGCGCGCGAGTGCAGCACGAGGTTGTGCAGCTCCTTGCCGCCGAGCTCACCGGCCCGGTAACCCAGTATCTGGGCGGCCGCCGGGTTGACGAGCACGATCCGGCCGTCGGTGTCCGTGCCTACGACACCCTCGCTCGCGGCCCGCAGGATCATCTCGGTCTGCCGCTGGGAGCGGGCCAGCTCGGCCTCGGTGTCGACGGTGCCGGTCAGGTCGCGCACGACGAGCATCAGCAGTTCGTCGCTGCTGTAGCCGTAGCCGTCGTAGGCCTGCTGTCCGTTCTCCAGGTTGGCGCTGGTGACCTCGACCGGGAACTCGGTCCCGTCGGTCCGCCGCGCGACCATCCGGGTCGGCTTGGTCCGCCCGCGCGGATCCATGTGGTCGGGCCGCCGCATGGACCCCGGGATGAGCCGCGAGTCGAACTGCGGCAGCAGATCGAGCAGCCCGCGCCCCACCAGCGCCGTCCCCGGCGTCTCGAAGGCCTCCAGGGCGATGGTGTTCGCGTTGACGACGGTTCCGTTGGCGTTGACCAGCACCAACGCATCCGGCAGCGCGTCCAGTATGGCTGCGAGGCGAGCAGCGCCTCGGGATGGCCTGCTGCTCACGAGACGCTTCCTCCCTGTTACCGCACCTTGCCGACCGCTCGTGCCATCTTGCCAATCGGCTCGCAGCGTGTCACGCGAGGGAGTCTAAGGGCACGGGTTCCGGTCGCGGCGCCGGATGAGAGGGAGGTCGCACGACGAAGTGACGGCGAACATGTGACCGACGCGCCTCACCTCCGCCATACCTTCGCGAGACATTTACGGGAGCGGGGCTTCTGCCATGGAACATCTGTGCCGACTTTATGAGCCGGGCTTCATGGGCTGTGTTTCCTGAGCCGTCGTCGATGAGCCGGGCTGCGTGCGCCGAGCTGCGTGCGCCGGGCCCTCCCCGCCGTCATGAGCCCAGGTCGGGCAGCAGAGGGACCAAGCGGTCCCAACGGCCGATCTCGCAGCCGTTGCTGCGGTCGTAGGCCGCGTCGACGGGGCGGCCGGCCCAGGTGCCGGTGACATGGGCGGTGGCCGGACCGCCGTAGAGCATGGTGCAGGCGGTGCCCGGGGCGACCGGGGCGAAGGTGTCGCGCCCCCAGTGCGTGTTCTGGTCCAGCACGCGGCACGCCCCGTCCACGTCCGGGTGACTCCCGGCGCCGGGGTGACAGAACAGCTCGTACGTCCCGTCGCGCCCGTCCCCGGCGTGCCGGACGGTGACGGTGAGGTGGTCGCCCGTCACGGCGGCGGACGCGGCCTGGGCGGGGAGGGCCCCGAGGACGGCGGCGACGGCCCCGAGGACGCCTCGCACGGCGGCACGAGACCTGCCCTGAGGCCTGACTTGGGACGGGATCTGGGGCGAAAGTCGAGACATGCCCTGCCCAACGCGGCGCCCGGCCGGACGTTGCGTGGCGCCCCCGCCGACGGGAAGGGCTTTGCCCTGCGGCCCGGCTGGCTAGTACCGTGGGAGCCGATTGGTGACAGCACGCTCGACTGTGTCATCATCTGCACGCACCACTCGCGCTCACGCGGGCGGCTGTGCTGGAGGCGTCGCCTAGTCCGGTCTATGGCGCCGCACTGCTAATGCGGTTTGGGCCTTAAAGCCCATCGAGGGTTCAAATCCCTCCGCCTCCGCCACACGACTCAGGGAGTCCAGTGATTTCGCGCTGGACTCCCTGAGTCGTTTCATGGCCGCGACGTCCCCCACGTCCGCCGAGGGCTGAAGCACCGTCACGTCGTGGGCGCACCGAACCCCGCGCTGGCGCCCGCGTGCGCCCCGCCGCTCCGTGCGCGGCCCCCAGGATGCGGCGTTTCCGCAGGTCACAAGGGGTGCACCTAACGGATTTCACATGGCGGCGGCAGTCATGTAATGTTCTTCCTGTCGCCGCGAGCGGACCGGAAGGGCCGAAAGCGAAGGCAAGAAACAAAAAAACAAGCACTCGTAGCTTAACGGATAGAGCATCTGACTACGGATCAGAAGGTTGCAGGTTCGAATCCTGCCGAGTGCACAGTAAGTCGGAGGGCCCGTGGAGAGATCCACGGGCCCTCTGTTCATGTCTGACTGGGGCGGATGTCGTTCAGGCTGTCGACGATCGTCACGGGGGACGGATGGGCGGGCGTGGGCACCTGGATGAGGATGGGGACATAGACCATGTCGCCGTGCCTGTACTCGGCCTTCCATGAATTCCGGTAACACACGATCACGTCCGGACTGCGGTGTGTCGCATAACACTGAAGTGCCGACGGGGAAAGCGCCGTACAGCAGCAGAAGACCGCGGTCACAAGGCTGGCGCTCAGCAAGGCTGTTTTCCGCATTCTCGCCCTCCCCTTTCGGGAGACCTGTCAGCGTTTTGAATCGTGGAGTTTACGGGCGGCTTCCTGACGGGAGTGGACGCCGAGTTTGGCCAGGACCGCGCCCACGTGGTGCCCGGCGGTCTTGGGCGTGATGTAGAGGCGGGCGGCGATCTCGGCGTCCGACAGGCCCTCGTTCAGCAACTTGAGGACATCCATTTCCCGGATGGTCAGCCCGTACGGATTGGCCAGGGTGGCCGCCCGCGGGCCCCGCCGGACCGGGCGGACACCGCGGCTGCGCATCACGGCGCGGGTACGCGCCACGACCGGCCGGGCGCCGAGGGCCTCGAAGGCGGCCAGCGCCTGGTGCAGCGCCGGCGCGTCGCCGGACAGCCGGACCAGCGCGGCCTGGTACGAGCAGCCGAGCCGGTCCCACTGGGCCGCCGCGCCGGCCCAGTCGCCGGCCAGTTCCAGCGCGTAGGGTCCGGCGCTGGGCACCTGCGGGGGTGCTCCTCCGGCGCGGCGGATCCAGCAGGCCAGGGGCCCGGACAGCCAGGGATGGCTGCGCTCCGCCAGGGCGTCCAGACCGCGTTGTGCCTCCGTCCGCACCAGCTCGTGGTCGCCGGCCAGCCAGGCCGCCTCGACCCGGGCCTCCCACCCCAGCCCCGTGTCGAGCAGGCAGTCCGAGTCGACCAGGCTCGCCGCCTGTTCCAGCAGCGGCCATGCGTCGGCTTTGCCCTGGCGGGCCCGCACCAGGCCCAGGACGGTCAGGGCCAGGGCCCGGACGACCGGCGGTGAGCTGGGATGGGAAAGGACCTCCTGCGCGGCATGGGCGGCCTGGGCCCACCGGTCCCGGCTCAGCAGTCCCCAGCTGCCCCAGGCCCTCGTGCACAGCAGGTAGGACAGCAGATCGTGATCGAGGCAATAGGCTTCCGCCCGGTTCACGGCCGCGGCCGTCCGGGCGGCATCGCGCTGCAGCGCGGTGAACCAGCACATGATGAGCGCCAGGAAGCCCGCGTCCTCCGGCAGGTCCTGCGCCATCGCGCAGGCGACCGCCTGTTCGCAGTCCTCCCAGCCGGACCCTTCGCTCAGCATGCCTGCCGCCGCGGCATGGAAACGGGCCTGGGTGACCACCCCCGTATCGCCGAAGCGCTCGCCCAGAGCGATCGCCTTCTCGGCGTAGGCGGCGGTCACCCGCACCTCCTCGTGCTCGTAGCAGGCCAGCTGGCAGAGGTTCAGGTACGCCCGGGCCAGCTCCCGGCTCGGCCCCAGCCCTTCGAGTACCCGCACCGCGTCCAGGCCGGTCCGTCCGGCCTCGACGGTCCGCCCGAACGGCCACAGCCAGCACGACAGCCAGCGCAGGTCCTCGCCCTCGCGCAGCCGGTCGCCCAGGGCACGGCGCAGTGTCACCGCCTCACGACGGGAGGCGATCCCCTCGTCCAGCCAGCTGGACAGCAGACAGGCCTGCGAATGGCCCTCCAGCAGAGAGGTCCTTCGGTCGAGCGGCAGAAGGTCGGCGTAGCGCAGGGCGCGGGCGTACTGGGCGGCTGCCTCCCGGTGCGCGCCCAACGCGGCGGCGTGGGCGGCCGCGGCGGGTGCGTACTCCAGTACGGCGGCCGGGTCCCCGGCACCCTCGGCATGGTCGGCCAGCAGCGTCAGATCGTCCGCGGCGACCGGGCGGGACCGCATCGCCGCCAGCACCTGCCGGTGCACCAGCAGACGATAGGCGGCGGGCACGGAATCCAGCACGGCCAGCCGGGTCAGCTCGTGGCGGAACTCGGTCACCTGCCCGTCGGTCCGCACGATTCCACCGGCCAGTGCCTCGTCGAGCGCCTCCTCCGAGGCGGGCAGCATGGCGGCCAGCAGCGGCAGCGGGGCCCGGCGCCCCAGGACCGCCAGCACGTCGACGGCCCTGCGCGCCGCAGCCGACAGGCCCGCCAGGCGGCCGGCGACGGCCTCGCGCACCGTGGCGGGGATGGACTCCGCAGGCGCGGCCAGGATCTCGGTGACGATGAACGGGTTGCCGGCGGAGACGCGGTACAGCTGCTCGGCGTCGACGGTGTGTCCGCCGGCCAGGCGGGCCACGGCCCGACGGCTCAACGGGGTCAGGTCGTGGCGGTACACCCACGGATAACCGGCCAGGGTGCCCAGGAGAGCGGTCACGTTGTGGGTACGGCCGACCTCGTCGTCGCGGTAGGTGGCCACCACCAGCGCCGGAACGCTCGGCAGGCGCCGGGCCAGGTAGCGCAGCAGGTCCATCGTGGCCTCGTCGGCCCAGTGGACGTCCTCCACGACCAGCAGGCTGGGGTACGAGCTCAGATCGGCGAGCAGACAGTCGAAGACCTCGTCGGAACGGCAGGTGCCGGACAGTGCGCCGCTCAGGGCCGTGCGCACCGCCTCGCCCAGGCGCGGGGCCAGGTCCATCAGAGGGCCCAGGGGACGAGGTGTGGCCAGTGGGTCACAGGCGCCGACCAGTATCCGGGTCCGGGGATCGGCGAGCTGGGCCAGACGGTTGACGACGCTCGTCTTCCCTATGCCGGCCTCACCGCGCACAAGGGCGAGTCGTCCTGGGCCGGTCACGGCTTCCTGCAGGTGACCGGTGAGGTCCTGAAGTACGGCCTCTCGCTCTAGCAGGTCCATCACCAGCCATTTTCCCTCCGCGGTCGCAGCCGCGCAAAAGATCCAGACCGATCGGGACAGGTCGGCAGGTGGGGTGATGCGGGGAATTCCGGACCGGGACATGGGGTGTGACGGGGTGGAACTTGGGGTGTCCACCCGATGTGCCCCCGACTGCGGGAGGGGCATGCTGGCGAATGTGTCTCGCAGCCGGGATTACCGGTCTGCGGGTATCGAACCAGCGTCTCCGGGACGACTTCGGCAGAAATTGCCGGTCCCGAGATTTCGGGGGCTGATCGCGGGCGAATCGACGCGGCTCAATCGAGTCGTCAGGCCATCGAAAAGGGATCACCATGCTCAAGAAGATCGCAAAGCGTACCGCGGTGCTGACCGCGTCGGCGGCTCTGGCCGCAGGAGGCGCTCTGGCCCCCTCCACCGCCTTCGCGGCCCCGACGCCGACAGTCGCTCACGTGGCGGTGCCGAGCAACAACGGAGGCGGGAACAACAACAACAATAACAACAACAACGGCAGGGGCGGGAACAACAACAACAATAACAACAACAACAACGGCAGGGGCGGGAACAACAACAACAATAACAACAACAACGGCGGAGGCGGGAACAACAACAATAACAACAACAATAACGGCAGGGGCGGGAACAACAACAACAATAACAACAACAACGGCGGAGGCGGGAACAACAACAACAATAACAACAACAACGGCGGAGGCGGGAACAACAACAACAATAACAACAACAACGGCGGAGGCGGGAACAACAACAAA
>NZ_JBEZLQ010000024.1:0-96669 GCF_040652235.1 Streptomyces sp. NPDC048277 | reverse complement strand
ACAACAATAACAACAACGGCGGAGGTGGGAACAACAATAACAACAACAACAACGGTTGAACTTCACAGCCCGGCGGCCGGTGAGTGCTCACTCGGCTGCCGGGCTGTTGTGTGCCGCCGCTGATGAAGAATCTTCGGCGGTTTCCTGCCGCGGGTTGCGCCTCAGTTCTGGTGGCAGTTGATGTTCTGGTTTCCGGTGAAGGTGTTGTGCGTCCCGGCCTGCCCCTTCGGGTAGCAGACCTGGAAGTTGATGAGCGACTTGCCCAGGAGCGAGAAGATCCCGGCCTCGCCGCCCCGGCCCCGGCTGTCGCCGTTGTTGTTATTGTTGTTGTTGTTCGTGCGGCCCCCGTTGTTGTTATTGTTGTTGTTCGGCCCGACCCCGGTGTTGTTGTTATTGTTGTTGTTATTGGTGGCCCGGGTTCCGGTCGAGGTGCCGGCCTTTTCGGCCAACCCCGTCGCGTAGGGCATCTGCAGGAACGGAAGGTTGCCCAGAAGTGAGAGCAGGCCCGCATCGCTTTGAGCCTGGGCGCCGCCGGCGCTGAAGAGAATAGCCGCCGTCGCAGCGGCGCTGATCGCGGCAATACGCTTGGTGAACTTCAATTGACCGACCTTTCGTCGTCTCTGCTGCCGAATCTCTGGCTTTAGCAGACAGGATGACAAACGGAAGGCGTCGAACGATTACTAGGCACGCTGCAGCGCCCGCCTTTTCCCCCGTACAGCCCCAGAATTCCTGCCGGGTGGCGAGGAGAGCAGGTTCACGGGGTTCTGGAGTGGTTCTCCCGCCACCGCTCCATCGCCGTACGTACGGCCTCCTCGTCCTCCACGGCGTGGGCGCCGGATGCGCCGGCCGCGCCGAGGATCAAGTCGCCGTCGGTGACCAGGACTCCGCCGGCCCAGGGGACGAAGTCGCCGCCGTAGAGGTGCTGGATGCCGTCGACGATTCCACCGGGGAGGTCGATCTGGCCGGAGGGCTTCAGCGCGAGCAGCGCCGTGCGTGCCTTGGCCACGGCGATGCGGCTGGTCATGGGCGCTCCGCCGTCGGCTCGGCGCAGGGCGATCACTTCTCCCGCGACGTCCAGGACTGCCACCGCGAGGGGAGGGAAGCCCCGCTCCGCGCCGACGGTCAGTGCGGCCTGGACCAGCCAGTCCGCGTCGGCCAGCTTCAGGCCCGGGAGGCGCGGGGTGTCGGACATGGGCTCGAACGTAGCACCGGGAGAGGCGCGGCTCCGGGGGATTTCCGCGGCCTCAGCAGGGATCCGCCGAGTCGGCCGAGTCGTTCCTGTTCAGTTTTTCCAGGTACTCGTGCGCCAGGGCCGTCGCGCGGGTGAACCAGTCCGTGAGAGTGGCCAGTTCGGCGGGAGTGTAGTCGGCGAACAGTTCCGTGAGGCGTCTGTAGTGGCCGGCGTAGACCGCCTCGACTCGTGTGACGGCCTCCGGTACCGCGGCCACCCGGACCCGGCGGCGGTCGTCGGGGTCGGGGCGGCGGGTGACGTAGCCCGCGCGTTCCAGGCGGTTGAGGATGCCCGTCACCGCGCCCGTCGTCACATGGGCGCGGGCCGCCAGGTCCCCGGCCGTCAGCAGGTCGTCGCCCGCCTCCAGGACGAAGGTGAAGCAGGTGAGGTCTGTGACGTTCACCCCGAGCCGCCGGGCCAGCTCCTGCTGGCCGATCACATGGGCCGCGATGAGGTGGTCCATCGCGGACAGTGCCCGGGCCGGGTCGGCGGTCGGTCGCGGCTTGCCGTGCATGGTCGTTCCCGGCTCCTCGGAGAGGGAATCGCAGATTCCCTTAGCGTGTGAGAGATATATGGAGTAAATTCCTTACCCGGTGAGGGATTCTAGTCGCCCTCGCGTCGGATCGTGCGTTTCCGCTGCCTGGGGAAAGGGAGGCGGGTATATGAGTCAGCACGACGAAGGCCACACCGTGGCGGGGTGGACCGGTACCGCGATCGCGACCGCCGGAAGCGGTCTGCTGGGGTTCGGCGTATGCACCGTCTCGGTCCCGGCCCTGGCCGGAGGGGGCGCGGTGTGTGCCGTGAGCGTCCTGGTCACCTGGTGTCTGCATCTCGCGGGCTGGGGCAAGCCGCCGGGTCCCCGGTCCCGGGCCCAGTGGCCGCTCGGAGTACGGGACACCGCCGCCCGCACCGGCCACGCCGGGTGTGTGGCCTGCCGACTGGCGGGCCGGGGACGGCGTGTCGCCTCCGCGCTCCAGCCGAGGGGAGAGGCGCAGGCCGCGGTTTCGGAGGCCGGCGGCTGATCAACGGGCTCTGGGGATCCCCTCCCGCTCACCCCTGTACCAGCGTTCCCTGGCCCAACCCGGCCGCCCCCGCCGTTGTCGGTGCTTGCCCCCGCCGTTGTCAGTGCCTGCCTCTACGCTCGCGAGTGATGGCACAGATGTGGAAGTGCTCGGGGCTGCGGTGGTCGGACGACGGGCCCGTGCTGGTGTGGAGTGGTGGGCGGCGCAGTCCGCTCCGCCGGGGGAAGCGTGTGGCCTTCGGCGTCGCGGAAGGGGGTGTGCGGGAATGTGTCGGAGCGCGCGGTCATTCGTGTGCGACGCGGGCAAGGGTCTCGGGGCGGAGCACCGGAGCCCGGTGCGAGGAGTGTGCGCGGCTGGACCGGGCGCACTCCGTGGCCGCCGACACCATCGCCGACGACCCGCGGCCGTACCACGTGTATCTCGCCTGGTTCGGGCCCGGGATGGTCAAGGTCGGGATCACCGCCGTCGAGCGCGGGTCGGCGCGGCTGCTGGAGCAGGGGGCCGTCTGCTTCAGCTGGCTGGGCGCCGGGCCGCTGATGGCCGCGCGGCGGGCCGAAGAACTGCTGCGGGCCGCGCTCAGGGTGCCCGACCGTATTCCGTACGGCGAGAAGCGTGCCGTACGCGCCGTGCTGCCGGCGGCCCCGGCCGAGCGGGCGGCCGAGATCGAGGAACTGCACGCGCTTGCTGTCACTCTCGGCGGCTGGCCCGAGTCCCTTGTCCCCGAGCCGTGCCAACCCGTCGATCATGTAGGGGTGTTCGGGCTGGACGGGGTTCCCGCCGCCTTCGGTGAGGTGGCCGAGCTCGTCCCGGGTGGAGTGGTGAGCGGTGAGCTGGTCGCGGCCGCCGGGCCGGATCTCCATCTCGCCACCCGGCGTGGGGTCGTCGTCCTCGACACGCGCTTGCTGCCCGGGTGGGGACTGACCGCTGCGGGGACGGAGGAGGGCGGCCAACTGACGGTGCCGGTGCGAGAGTTCGTGACACCGCAGGACGGACTCTTCTGAGCGCCGAGATCCGCTCCGTGGCCTCGCCGCGCGCTCGTCGGCGCTGCTCGGTACGCTCTCATCAGTGGTTCATCGGCGCTTCATCAGCGGCCCCGGGCGGGCCAGGGATGTACATGATCCACACAGCTCACGACGAGCGTGATCACGAGTTCGTGCGCACGTGATGTGATTCCCAGGCGTTCCCTGAGAGGCGCCTGTGTGTTTCTTAGGGAAATCACAGATTAGTGAAAGCGTGTTCTCAGAGGACCCGGACAAGGTGTCCACCATGACCACGACCTCGCCCCAGGGGCGCACCGAACTGCTGAGGCCGGACGGGAGCCCCGTCCGAGTGCTTGTGGTGGACGACGAGCTGTCGATCACCGAACTCCTTTCCATGGCCCTCCGTTACGAGGGCTGGCAGATCAGGAGTGCGGGCGACGGCCAGGGTGCCATCCAGACCGCCCGGGAGTTCCGGCCCGACGCCGTCGTCCTCGACATGATGCTGCCCGACATGGACGGCCTCACGGTTCTCGGACGCCTGCGGCGCGAACTGCCCGACGTGCCCGTCCTGTTCCTCACCGCCAAGGACGCGGTCGAGGACCGGATCGCCGGTCTCACCGCCGGTGGCGACGACTACGTCACCAAGCCCTTCAGCCTCGAAGAGGTCGTGGCCCGGCTGCGCGGGCTGATCCGCCGTTCCGGTGCCGCCGACCGGCGCTCCGACTCGGTGCTCGTCGTCGGTGACCTCACCCTGGACGAGGACAGCCACGAAGTCTCGCGGGCCGGGGAGTCCATCCACCTCACCGCCACCGAGTTCGAGCTGCTGCGCTTCCTCATGCGCAACCCACGGCGCGTCCTCAGCAAGGCCCAGATCCTGGACCGGGTGTGGTCGTACGACTTCGGCGGCCAGGCCAACGTGGTCGAGCTGTACATCTCGTACCTGCGGCGGAAGATAGACGCGGGCCGTGAGCCCATGATCCACACCCGGCGTGGCGCCGGTTACCTGATCAAGCCCGCCGCGTCATGAGCGGGCGACGACGGCCGCGTACGCAGAAACGACGAGCGGGAAAGCCGCGCACCCTGCGGACCCGGCTCGTCGTCGTGTCGGTGACCCTGATCGCCGTCGTCTGCACGGTGATCGGGGCTGTCACCACCCTCGTGCTGCGGGACCACCTGTACGGGCAGCTGAACAGCAACCTGCACGAGGTCGCCGCGCGCGCCGCCGGTGGCCCCGCCGGCGGACCGGACGGCAAGGGCAGCCTGCCCGCAGGCAAGGTGCTCGACCCGTCCGATCAGACGACCAACCTCGGTGACTTCGTCAGCCGGGGGCCGCAGCCGGCGAAGACCCTCGTGGCCAAGGTCGAGAACGGGTCGATCACCAGCGGCAAGGTCGGCACCAAGGAGAACAACTCCGCGGGCTACACGCAGATGAACCCTGCGAACCTCAGCGAAGCCGCCATCAAGGTGATCGGCTCCGTCTCCCAGGACGGGAATCCGCACACCGTCAGCGTCCCCGGCCTCGGCAGCTACCAGGTGCAGTACATCCACGGAAACAAGGGCAACTACTACGTAGGCATCCCCACCTCCGATGTCGACGGCACCATCGGCACCCTGATCCTGGTCGAGATCAGCCTCACCGTCTCCGGCCTCATCGCCGCCACCCTCGCCGGCACCGTCATCGTCGGCGTCGCCACGCGTCCCCTCCGTAAGGTCGCCGCCACCGCCACCCGTGTCTCCGAACTCCCGCTGCACACCGGCGAGGTCAACCTCAGCGAGCGGGTGCCGGAGTCCGAGTGCGATCCGCACACCGAGGTCGGCCAGGTCGGCTCCGCGCTCAACCGCATGCTCAACCATGTGCACGGGGCGCTGCACGCACGCCAGCAGAGCGAGATGCGGGTACGGCAGTTCGTCGCCGACGCGAGTCACGAGCTGCGGACCCCGCTCGCCTCCATCCGCGGGTACGCCGAGCTCACCCGGCGCGGGCGGGAGCAGGTCGGGCCCGACACCCGGCACGCCCTCGGCCGTATCGAGTCCGAGGCCGGGCGGATGACCCTCCTCGTGGAGGACCTGCTGCTGCTGGCCCGGCTCGACGCCGGCCGGCCGCTCCAGTTCGAGCACACCGACCTCATCCCGCTCGTCGTCGACACGATCAGCGACACCCGCGCGGCCGGCATGGACCACAACTGGCGGCTCGACCTGCCCGACGAGCCGGCCCTGGTCGCCGCCGACGCGGCCCGTATCCAGCAGGTGCTGATCAACCTGCTCGGCAACGCACGCAAGCACACGCCCGCCGGGACCACCGTCACCGCCCGCATCCAGCGGCGCGGCCCGTGGATGTGCGTGGACGTCGAGGACAACGGTCAGGGCATTCCACAGGACCTGCTGCCGCACGTCTTCGAGCGGTTCGCCAGGGGTGACTCCGCGCGTTCGCGGTCCACCGGGTCCACCGGTCTCGGCCTCGCCATCGTGCAGGCCGTCGCGTCCGCACACGGCGGCGCGGTCACCGTGGACAGTGTTCCGGGCCGTACGGTGTTCACCCTCTATCTGCCCGCGCTTGCCCCGGCGGCCCCCCAGCCGGCCCCCGAAACCAACTGGCAATCGCACTCACAGGCACAGCACAGTGCCACCACATGGGTGCAACAGGGCGCTTGACGAGAGTCGATCCCATGCGAACCGACTCTTCTCCCGGCACCTTGCCGGCGCGGGAGCACCTCCCGGCCGGAAACGCCGGTACGCCTGTCCTGGACGTAGTGATCCCCGTCTACAACGAGGAGAAGGACCTCGGCCCGTGCGTCGTCAGACTGCATGACCACCTCAAGCGCACCTTCCCGTACGCGTTCCGCATCACCATCGCGGACAACGCGTCCACGGACACCACCCCCCAGGTGGCGCTGCAGCTCGAGGCGGACCTGGCCGAGGTCAAGTCGTTCCGGCTGGAGCAGAAGGGCCGCGGCCGGGCGCTGCGGACCGTCTGGTCCGCCTCGGACGCGCCGATCCTCGCGTACATGGACGTGGACCTGTCGACCGACCTGAACGCGCTGCTGCCGCTGGTGGCGCCGCTCATCTCCGGCCACTCCGACCTGGCGATCGGTTCCCGGCTGGCCCGCTCGTCGCGCGTGGTGCGCGGCGCCAAGCGGGAGTTCATCAGCCGTACGTACAACCTGATCCTGCGCGGCTCGCTGCAGGCCCGCTTCTCGGACGCCCAGTGCGGCTTCAAGGCCATCCGGCGCGATGTCGCGCAGATCCTGCTGCCGCTGGTCGAGGACACCGGCTGGTTCTTCGACACCGAGATGCTGGTGCTCGCCGAGCGCGCGGGGCTCCGTATCCACGAGGTTCCCGTCGACTGGGTCGACGACCCCAACTCGACCGTGCACATCGTGAAGACCGCCACCGACGACCTCAAGGGCGTCTGGCGGGTCGGCAAGGCCCTGGCCACGGGCGCGCTGCCGCTGGACCGGCTCACCCGCCCGTTCGGGGACGACCCGCGCGACCGCGACGTCCAGGACGTGCCCAAGGGCCTGGCCCGCCAGCTCGTCGGGTTCTGCGTGGTCGGCGGTCTGTCGACCCTCTTCTACCTGGTCCTCTACAGCGCCTTCCGCACCTTCTCCGGCTCGCAGATCGCCAACGCGCTCGCGCTGCTGGTCTCCGCGATCGCCAACACCGCCGCCAACCGGCGCCTCACCTTCGGGGTGCGCGGCCGCGGCGGGGCGGTCCGGCACCAGGCGCAGGGCCTGGTCGTCTACGGCATCGGGCTCGCGCTCACCAGTGGCTCCCTCGCCGCCCTGAACGCGGCGAGCAGCGACCCCTCGCACTCCACCGAACTGGCGGTGCTGGTCGCCGCCAACCTCGCGGCGACCGTCCTGCGCTTCCTGCTGCTGCGCGCCTGGGTCTTCCCGGACCGCGACGGCACCGACCGGCCGGAGTCGACGGTGGTGGCCACGCACAACCCGTCGTCCCCGACCTACTCGACCGGCGGATACCAGCCGCAGCCGTACCAGCCGCAGGGCCCGCTCCCGCAGCGCATGCCGCTGCCGCAGCAGCAGCCGTACGCCCAGAGCGGCACCACGACCACCCAGTTCCGCGCCGGTGAAGCCGCGGACGGCACCTGGAGGGACAGCACCATGCAGTTGCAGCCGGTGCGCCCCCACGACACCGACCCGGGGGAACCCCGATGACCACCCACACCGACCATCCGGCCCAGTGGGGCGCACCCGCCACACCTCCCCCGGCGCCGCAGCACACGCCGGACGTCCCCGGCGACCCGGCCGCGCCGGCGCCCGGGTCCGGTGAACCCGAGCAGCCCTTCGTACGGAGACTGTGGCGTGGCCGGCCCGAGGACCCGCGCTGGGTGCGCCCGGCCTTCCTCGGCCTGCTGGCCGCGACCCTCCTGCTCTACCTGTACAACCTGAGCGCCTCCGGCTACGCCAACTCCTTCTACTCGGCGGCCGTGCAGGCGGGCAGCAAGTCCTGGAAGGCGTTCTTCTTCGGCTCGCTGGACGCCGGCAACGCGATCACCGTCGACAAGCCCCCGGCCTCCCTGTGGCCGATGGAGCTGTCGGTCCGGATCTTCGGCCTCAACTCCTGGGCGATCCTCGTCCCCGAGGTCCTGATGGGCGTCGCGACGGTCGCCGTCGTGTACGCGGCCGTGCGCCGCCGGTTCAGCCCCGCCGCCGGTCTGATCGCGGGCGCGGTGCTCGCGCTCACTCCCGTCGCGGCGCTGATGTTCCGGTTCAACAACCCGGACGCGATGCTGGCGCTGCTGATGGCGGTCGCCTGCTACATGGTGGTCCGCGCGGTCGAGGACGGCCGGACGAAGTGGCTGGTGTGGGCCGGGACCGCGATCGGCTTCGCGTTCCTCGCCAAGACCCTGCAGGCCATCCTGATCCTGCCGCCGCTCGCGATCGTGTACGCGGTCTGCGCGCCGGTGTCGGTGAAGAAGCGGTTCGGGCAGCTGGCCGTCGCGACCGGCGCCCTGATCGTCTCCGGCGGCTGGTGGGTCACGATCGTCGAGCTGTGGCCGGCGTCCTCCCGCCCGTACATCGGCGGCTCGCAGGACAACAGCTTCCTGTCGCTGACCTTCGGCTACAACGGCTTCGGCCGCCTCAGCGGCGACGAGACCGGCAGCGTCGGCGGCGGTGGCGGCGGCACCGGCAGCACCGGCCAGTGGGGTGCGACCGGCTGGGACCGGATGTTCAACTCCGAGATCGGCGGCCAGATCTCCTGGCTGCTGCCCTCCGCGCTGATCCTCCTGATCGCCGGCCTGGTGGCCACCCGCAAGCTCCAGCGGACGTCGGTGACCCGTGCCTCGTTCCTGGTCTGGGGCGGCTCGCTGCTGATGACCATGATCGTCTTCAGCTACATGGCGGGCATCTTCCACCAGTACTACACGGTCGCCCTGGCCCCCTACCTCGCCGTCGTGATCGGCATGGGCGCGGACGTGCTGTGGAAGCAGCGCGCCGAACTGTGGGCCTCGCTCGCCCTGGCCGGGTCCGTGGTCGCGGCCGCGGTCTGGGGCTACGTCCTGCTCAACCGCACCTCGGACTACCTGCCCTGGCTGAAGTACCTGGTCCTGATCGGCGGTCTGGCCGCCGCGCTCGGCCTGATCTTCGCGGGCCGGATCAGCCGTCAGCTCGCCCTCGGGGCGGCGGCGGTGGGCCTGGTGGCCGCGCTGGCCGGCCCGACCGCGTACACCCTGAGCACCCTCCAGACGGGCCACACCGGCTCCATCGTCACGGCCGGCCCGTCCGGCGCGAGCATGATGGGCGGCGGCCCCGGTGGCGGCGGCGGTATGCGCGGCGGCATGGGCGGCGGTGGCGGCTTCGGCCAGAACCAGCAGGGCCAGAACGGCCAGAGCCAGCAGAACGGCAACGGCGGTTCCAGCACCCAGAACGGCCAGGGCTTCCCCGGCGGCGGGCAGACGGGCGGCAACGGCAACAGCACCGGCGGCTTCGGCGGCGGTATGCCGGGCCAGAACGGCCAGAGCCAGCAGAACGGCAACGGCAGCTCCAACTCCCAGAACGGCCAGGGCTTCCCCGGCGGCGGGCAGACGGGCGACGGCGGCGGCATGGGCGGCGGCGGTGGCGTCGGCGGCCTGCTGAACGGCGCGACGGTCAGCTCGCAGGCCAAGAAGCTGCTGGAGAAGGACGCGTCCAAGTACACCTGGGTCGCCGCGGCCATCGGCGCCCAGAACGCGGCGAGCTACCAGCTCTCCACCGGCGACGCGGTGATGGCGATCGGCGGCTTCAACGGCACCGACCCGTCCCCGACCCTGGCCCAGTTCAAGAAGTACGTGGCGGACGGCAGGATCCACTACTTCATCTCCTCCGGCACCGGCGGCGGCATGGGCGGCAGCAGCAGCGGCACGTCCTCGCAGATCACCTCGTGGGTCGAGAAGAACTTCAAGAAGGTGACGGTGGGTTCGTCCACCTTCTACGACCTCACGCAGAAGGCGAGCAGCAGCAGCTGACGGTTCCCTGATCGACGCAAGGGCGGTGGCCACGGCCACCGCCCTTTGCCATGCCCACGGAAATACGTTGTACGCCGTACAAGAGCTGTTCTACGGTGTACAGCATGACTTCTCAGGGCCACCCCCAGCGCTGGCTGATCCTCGGTGTCATCTGCCTCGCCCAGCTCACCGTGCTGCTCGACAACACCGTTCTGAACGTGGCCATCCCCTCCCTCACCCGGGAGCTGCACGCGGCCACCGCGGACATCCAGTGGATGATCAACGCGTACTCGCTCGTCCAGTCCGGTCTGCTGCTCACGGCGGGCAGCGCGGCCGACCGCTACGGCCGCAAGAAGATGCTGATGGCGGGCCTGGTCCTGTTCGGTGCGGGTTCGCTGGCCGCGGGGCTGGCCGATTCGACGGGTCAGTTGATCGCGGCGCGGGCCGGGATGGGCGTGGGCGGCGCGCTGTTGCTGACGACCACCCTCGCCGTCGCGATGCAGATCTTCACCCCCGACGAGCACCCCAAGGCCATCGGCATCTGGAGCGCCGTCAACGCGCTGGGCTTCGCCGCCGGTCCGCTGATCGGCGGGTTCATGCTCAACCACTTCTGGTGGGGCGCGATCTTCCTGATCAACCTCCCGGTGGCGGCGCTGGCGCTCGCGGCGGTGGTGGCCCTGGTCCCCGAGTCGAAGAACCCCCAGGGCGACCGCCCCGACCTGCTCGGCGCGCTGCTCTCCACGATCGGCATGGCCGCGCTGGTCTTCGCGATCATCTCGGGCCCCGAGCACGGCTGGACGTCGGGGCGGGTGACGGCCATGGCGGCGGTGACGGTGCTGGTGCTGGGTGCGTTCGCGTACTGGGAGAGCCGGATCCCGTTCCCCATGCTCGACCCCCACTTCTTCCGGGACCGCCGTTTCACGGGCGCCGTCGCCGGCGCGGTCCTGATCACCTTCGGCATGGGCGGCGCCCTGTTCCTGCTCACCCAGCACCTGCAGTTCGTCCTCGGCTACGGCCCGTTGGAGGCCGGCCTGCGCACGGCACCGCTCGCGCTGTCGGTCGTCGTCCTCAACTTCTCGGGCCTGTCGGCCAAGTGGGCGGCGCGGCTGGGTACGCCGGTGGCGATAGCCCTGGGGATGCTGCTGATGTCGCTGGGCCTGGTGTCCATCGCCGTTCTGGACTCCAGCGGGTACGGCGGCACGCTGCTCGGGCTGCTGCTGATCGGCGCGGGGTGCGCGATAGCCAACCCGGCGATGGCGCACGCCATCATGAGCGCGATTCCCGCGGAGAAGGCCGGGGTCGGGGCCGGGATCAACGGGACGCTGGCCGAGTTCGGGAACGGGTTGGGGGTGGCCGTACTGGGAGCCGTCCTCAGCTCTTCGGTGGCTTCCGGGAAGTCGCTGTCGGCGGGGCTGGGGGCGGGGCAGCTGGTGGGGGCGGTCGCGGTGGTGGTCGGGGGGTTTGTCGCCGCCGGGCTTCTCAGGAGGGCGGAGAAGAATGTCGCCTAGGGGGGAGGGGGTATGTGTTCGTGCGCGGGTGCGGGTGCTTTGTGGCTGATCGCGCCCACGCGGCGGAGCCGCATATCGGACACGGCCCCGCGCCCCTGACGGGGCGTTGGAGTCTTAGCATCTTTGAAAGTGATCGTGGTGGAGGAAGGTGTCGCGATGGTGCGGGCCAGTGTGTGGCTGGAGGAGAAGGCCCGTAAGGGCGGGCGTACCGGGCAGCCCTCCGGCCTCGACCGGGCCCGCATCACCTCCGCCACCGTCCGTCTGCTCGACTCCGACGGGCTCGGCAAGTTCTCCATGCGGCGGCTGGCGGCCGAGCTCGACGTGACCGCCATGTCCGTGTACTGGTACGTCGACACCAAGGACGACCTGCTCGAACTCGCCCTCGACGCGGCCTTCGGCGAACTGCGGCTGCCGGACCCGGCCGAGGGCGACTGGCGGGAGCAACTACGGGCGCTGGCCACGGAGTACCGGGCGCTGCTGGTCCGCCACCCCTGGCTCTCCCCGCTGGCCGGCCGCTACCTCAACATCGGCCCCCGCTCGCTCGCCTTCTCCCACGTGATCCAGCAGGTCGTCCGCCGCGCCGGCCTGCCCGCCCACGGCGTGACCGGCGCGATCTCGGCCGTCTTCCAGTTCGTGTACGGCTACGGCACGATCGAGGGTCACTTCGCCGAGCGCGTGGCAGCGGCCGGCATGACCCCGGACGAGTACTTCAACTCCGCGATGGACGCCGTGACGGAGGTCCCGGACACGGCGAAGATCATCGAGGAGTCCAGGGACCTCATGGCGGCCAGGGGCGGCGACACGGTCGCGGAAATGCTGGACAGGGACTTCACGTTCGCACTGGACCTGCTGATCGCAGGCATTGAAGCCAAGGTGAGTCGACCGACCTGAGGGGCGCGGGGCTGTATCAACATGCGGCTCCGCCGCGTGGGCGCGACCAGCCACAGCGAACCCGCAGTCGCGATTCGACACGCACCCCCACCCCCTTAGGCGTCGGCGTCCGGCGAAGCCAGCCGCGCCGGGAAACCGCCGGTGGCAACCGGCCCCCACTTCTCCGGCGTCACCCGGATGATCGACTTCCCCTGCTTCACCATCGCCGCCCGGTACTCGTCCCAGTCCGGGTGCTCCCCGGCGATGTTCCGGTAGTACTCCACCAGCGGCTCCACCGACTCGGGGGTGTCGATCACCTCGGCCTGTCCGTCGATCTGCACCCACGGCCCGTTCCAGTCGTCGCTCAGGACGATCAGGCTCACCCGCTCGTCCCGCTTCGCGTTCCGGGTCTTCGCCCGCTCGGGGTACGTGGAGACGACGATGCGCCCGGAGTCGTCGACCCCGCAGGTCAGCGGCGACCCCTGCGGGCTGCCGTCGGCGCGCCGGGTGAGCAGGATCGCCCGGTGCCGGGGCCGTACGAAGTCCAGCAGTTCGTCGAGGGAGACGGACGTGTTCGTCGCGATGTTCGGTGCCATGGCGCCAGCCTAGGGCCGGGGAGCCCGCTCAGCCTGTCTCTGCTGTGCCTACGCTCACGCCTGCGGCAGCGACTCCCCCTGCACCGCCTGGATCTCCAGCTCGATCTTGAGGGTCGTACCGATGGCCGCGATGCCCGCCTGGACGACCTGGTTGTAGTTCATGGCGAAGTCCTCGCGGTGCAGTTCGGTCGTCGCGCGGAACGCGGCCCGGGTGCCGCCCCACGGGTCGGCGCCGGTGCCCAGGTAGGCGAGGTCGAGGTCGACGGGGCGGACCACGCCGTGCAGGGAGAGTTCGCCGTGCACGGTCCAGCGGTCGGAGCCCGCCGCCGACAGGCCGGTCGAGGTGTAGACGATCTCCGGGTGCCGCTCGACGTCCAGGAAGTCGGCGGAACGCAGGTGCGTGTCGCGCATGGTGTTGCCCGTGTCGATGGAGGCGGCGCGGATGACCGCCCGGACGCTGGACTTGGCGATGTCGTCGGGGGCGATCTCGATCGAGGCGCCGAAGTCGGTGAAGCGGCCGCGGACGCTGGAGATGCCCAGGTGCTGGGCGACGGCGCCCACGGTGGAGTGCGCCGGGTCGACCGTCCACGGGCCGGGCGGGGGCAGCTCGGTGCCGCCCTGCCGCGCCAGCGTGACCGTGCCGATCTCCGCACGGCCGCTCGCGGTGACGATGGCGCTGGAGGCGGCGGGCGCGTAGCCCACGGCCGTGACGATGACGGTGTACGCCCCGGGCGCGAGCGGGTTCGGGTCCCGTACCGCGCCCTCGTCGTCGGCCTCGGCGCGCAGCACCTGGCTGCCGGTCATGTCGGTCACCGTGACGACCCCGTGCGACACGGCCCATCCGTCCCGGGTGCGGATCCTCGCGGTCAGTCCCATCCCGTTTCTCCCTGCGAACACTCGGATACTCGGATACTCGGATACTTCAAACAGTCAGACGCTTACAAAATGGCCTTATGGGACCGGCCCGTGGCGAGCGCCTCCTTGTGGGCGCGCCCGCCACGGGCCGGAGTCGGAACTACTCGCCCGGGTGGGAGAGTTCGATGTCGTGGCCGTCGACACCGGCGCCGGTGACGTTCAGCGCCGTGGCGACCGGCGGGTAGCCCGTCGCGATCACGGTGTAGTCGCCGCCGTCCAGGTCGGCGAAGGCGTACGCGCCGTCCACGCCGGTGGTGGCCGTGCCGACCACGTTGCCCGCCGCGTCCACGAGGGTCACGCGGGCGTCGCCCAGCGGACCGTGCGGGGCCCGTACGACACCCTGCAGCTGGGCGCCGGCGTCCAGGTCGACCTCGACCCGGGTGACCCCGGCGGCGCCGATCTCGACCGGCAGGGCGCGGGGGCGGTACCCGGCCGCGTTCACCGCGACCGTGACGACACCCGGCACCAGCTCGCCGAAGACGAACTGGCCCTGCTCACCGGTGGCCGCGGTGGCCAGCAGATCGCCGCGCACGTCGGTGACGATCACCATGGCGTCCTTGACCGGCAGCGCGCTGCCCGCGCCCCGGACGACACCGGTCAGCCCGCTCGTGCCGCTGAGCAGGATGTCGTACGGCACCGGCTCCTCGCCCACCACGATCGTGGACGCCTGCGGCTGGTAGCCGTCGGCGGAGGCGATCAGGACGTACGAGCCCGTACCGGGCGCGTCCAGGCGGTAGGCACCGTCGAAGCCCGCGACCGAGCGGCCCAGCTGGCGGCCGGAGAGCGAGATCAGGGTGACCGCGGCCTGCGCGACCGGGGCGCTCTCGGCGCCGCGCACGAAGCCGTGCACCGGGGTGCCGCCGGGGCCCGTGGACTGCGCGGGGAGGGCGAGGGTGGCGACGGCGGAGAGCTGCCGCTCCATGCCTTCGGGGGCGAGTTCCGTGCTGCTCACGACGGGGGCGGCCCAGCTGGGGACCTGCTCCTCGGCGGGAGCCGCGACGGCGGCAGCGGCGGCGGCCGGGGCGCTCTGCTCCGCGGCGGCCTGGGCGAGCCCGCCCTTGGTCCTCAGCGGGACCTCCTTGATGAACAGGCTGACCAGGAACGCGAGGGCCGCGAGGCCGGCGGCGATCAGGAAGACGTCGGCGATGCCGTGGCCGTAGGCGCTCTCCATCAGGGTGCGCAGCGGGGCCGGCAGCTTGCTCAGGTCCGGGATGCTCGCGTCGGACGAGCTGGAGGCGGCCAGGGCGGCCTGGTACTTGTGCGGGAGAGCGGCGGCGCCCTCCGTGACGTAGTGCGTGATCCGGCGGGCCATCACCGCGCCGAGCGCCGAGACGCCCACCGCACCGCCCAGGGAACGGAAGAAGGTGACCGTGGAGCTGGCCGAGCCGAGGTCGGAGGGGGCGACCTGGTTCTGCGTGCAGAGCACCAGGTTCTGCATCATCATGCCGACGCCGAGACCCAGCAGCGCCATGAAGATCGACATCTTCCAGTACGCCGTGTCGTACCGGATGGTCCCGAGCAGGCCGAGGCCGGCCGTCACGAGCACGCCACCGCTGACCAGCCACGCCTTCCAGCGGCCGGTGCGGGTGATGAACTGGCCCGAGACGGTGGAGGAGATGAACAGACCGCCGATCATCGGGATCGTCATCACGCCGGACATCGTCGGGGACTTGTCGCGGGCCAGCTGGAAGTACTGGCTGAAGAACACCGTGCCGGTGAACATCGCGACACCGACGAACAGGGAGGCCAGCGAGGCCAGGGTGATGGTGCGGTTCTTGAACAGCCGCAGCGGGATGATCGGTTCCTTGGCCTTCGACTCGACCAGGACGAAGACCAGTGCGAGGGCGATCGAACCGCCGACCATCGCGTAGGTCTGCCAGGAGATCCAGTCGTACTTGTCACCGGCGAAGGTGACCCAGACCAGCAGCAGCGAGACGGCGGCGGCGACGAAGAACGCGCCGGCCCAGTCGACCTTGACGTCCCGCTTCACGACCGGCAGGTGCAGGGTCTTCTGCAGCACGATCAGCGCGATGACGGCGAAGGGGACGCCGACGTAGAAGCACCAGCGCCAGCCCAGCCACGAGGTGTCGGTGATGACACCGCCGAGCAGCGGGCCGCCGACGGTGGCGACGGCGAAGGTCGCGCCGAGGTAGCCGGAGTAACGGCCGCGCTCACGCGGCGAGATCATCGCGGCCATGACGATCTGGGCGAGCGCCGACAGACCGCCGACGCCGACGCCCTGGACGACACGGCAGGCGATCAGCATGCCGGCGTTCTGCGACAGACCGGCCGCCGCGGAGCCCAGGACGTAGATGACCAGGGCTATCTGGACGAGCGCCTTCTTGCTGTACAGGTCGGCGAGCTTGCCCCACAGCGGGGTGGTCGCGGTCATGGCCAGCAGCGAGGCGGTGACGACCCAGGTGTAGGCGGACTGGCCGCCGCCGAGGTCGGTGATGATGTGCGGCAGGGCGTTGGTGACGATCGTGGACGACAGGATCGCCACGAACATGCCGAGCAGGAGGCCGGAGAGGGCCTCCATGATCTGCCGGTGCGTCATCGGGGCCTGCTCGTCGGAGCCTCCCCCGTGCTTGGCGTGAGCCCGCACACCGGCTGGTGTGGTCGTTGCCATGGGCTTCCTTTTCTTACGTGTTATGCGGGTGTACGGGTGGTCGGGGATTCGAATACGGGAGCTTCGATCACGGGGGTGGGGGCGCGGGCGGCGGAGGCGACCGTGGCCGCGACCGTGGCGGCGGCGGGCCGGGGATGCGGGGTCGTGGCCCGGCAGTCGCCGAAGCTGGCCCGGAGCCGGGTCATCAGCCGGATCAGCTGGTCGACCTCCTCGTCGCTCCAGTCGCTCAGCCGTTCGGTGAGCATTTCGGTGCTGCGCCGGGACAGGTCCTGGAGAGTCGCCTCGCCCGCGGGGGTGAGGTGCAGGATGCGGGACCGCTTGTCCGCCGGGTCGGGGGAGCGCTCGATCCAGCCGCGCTCGGCGACATGCGCCACATGCCGGCTGGTCACGGACATGTCCACGGCGAGCAACTCGGCGAGCTTGCTCATGCGCATGGAACCGTGGCGGCCGAGCAGCGTCAGCACGGCCGCGGAACCGGCCGGGCACTCGTGCGGCAGAATCCGCGCGAGGTCCCGTTTCACGGCTCCGACGGCGCTGAGCTGACGCGCCAGCTCCTCGAACTGCGCCTGCTCCGCCATCACACCTCCCGTTTTCGTTGCTTGGGGCAACCATAGAACTGCTTGGTTGCCACAGGCAAATAAATGGGCGGGCGCGGGTACAAAAACTTGGCAAAGGCAAGTATTGCGAACGTAAATGCCCAGGTGAAGGTGGTTGTGGGGAGGTTGTGCCGCCTACAGGCCCCCCACTTGGGCGACACACCCGGATTCGCTAGTGTCTCGGGCCATGGCTAACACCCAGGGCCCCCAGGGCAACCACGACCCCGCCGGCAGCACCCAGATGTTCCGTGCGTTCGTCGACGAGACCCCGCAGGGCTCCCAGCAGACGACGTCCACCTACTCGTCCTCCTCCGGCCCGCGCATCGGCCTGATCCTCGGCGTCGTCGCCGTGGTGGTCGTGCTGGCGGCGGTGGCCTGGCTGGCGCTCAAGTAACACGCGGACCCGGACGCGGTACGACGGTCCGGGCGGCGGTGCGACGACGGACCCGGGGTCGGGTGCCCCGGGCTTTCGTCGTGCTCAGCTCCAGTCGGCCGTCTCGACCCTGGTCTCGATGTGCATGCCCAGCGGAACCCGCCAGTCGTCCACGCAGACGGTCCAGGTCCCGCTCGTACGGGAGCCGGGGGCGATCGGGACCGGGAGGGGCTCGGTCGACCTGACCGTCGACCAGTCGATGCCCAGCAGGTCGATGATGTGCGTGCCGAGGGTGATCGTGCCCGAACGGACCGCTGTTCCCCCGGAGTTGTGGAAGGCGACGGTCACCTTCTCGCACCAGCGCTTGTCCGTGGCCTCACGGGTGGGGGTGCTCCAGGTGAGGGCGGCGGGTGAAGCGGACACCGAAGAGGTGCTCGGGCGCGGTGAGTCCGGCGCTGCCGGGCCGGAGGCCGGTGGCTGGGCGCCGTTGCCGCGGGGGGCGGAGGCCGAAGCCGACCGGGGTGGCACCGGGTTGGATGCGGGCGCCGTTGCGGCAGGCCCGTCCGTGGTCGCTCCGGGTCCGCCCGCGCCGGCCGTCCCTCCGCCTTTCGCTCCCCCCGCCCCGTCCAGCGGGACCAGCGTCACCGAGCCCGTGGGGGCCGTGGCGGGGCGTTTGGTGACGTCCGGGGCCGCGCCCACCGCCGTATAGCCGTGACCGACACCGCCCGTGCACGCCGTCAGGGCCGCGGCCAGGCAGACGGCGACCCCCGAGGCCGCCGCCGCGGTGGCCCACCGGCCGCCCGGTGTCCTGGGCGAAGGCGTGGGGATGCCGGCGCGGCGGCCACGATCCGCCGGGGCCGTGGCCCGGCGGTCGGCGCCCGCCGCGGCCGGTCCCGGTGTTCTACGTGGACGCGTGGAGACGGCCGCCGGTGCTGTCGTGACGTCGGCCCGGCGGCCGCTCGGTGTCTTCGCTGTCCGCGCTGCCCGCGTTGTCCTCGGCGTCCTACGGAGAAGCATCGCGCCAGTGTGGCTGACACTCCGTCAGTAAGGAACCCGTAGGCGCGGTTCAGTCCGAGATCAGGCCCTCGCGGAGCTGGGCCAGGGTGCGGGTCAGCAGACGGGAGACGTGCATCTGGGAGATGCCGACCTCCTCGCCGATCTGGGACTGGGTCATGTTCGCGAAGAAGCGCAGCATGATGATCCGGCGCTCGCGCGGCGGCAGCTTGGCCAGCAGCGGCTTCAGCGACTCGCGGTACTCGACGCCCTCCAGGGCCGTGTCCTCGTAGCCGAGGCGGTCGGCCAGGGAGCCCTCGCCGCCGTCGTCCTCGGGGGCCGGGGAGTCGAGGGAGGAGGCGGTGTACGCGTTGCCCACGGCCAGGCCGTCGACCACGTCCTCCTCGGACACGCCCAGCACGGCGGCCAGTTCGGTGACCGTCGGGGAGCGGTCCAGCTTCTGGGAGAGCTCGTCGCTGGCCTTGGTGAGGGCCAGCCGCAGCTCCTGCAGACGGCGCGGGACGCGGACCGACCACGAGGTGTCGCGGAAGAAGCGCTTGATCTCACCGACGACCGTCGGCATCGCGAACGTCGGGAACTCCACGCCCCGTTCGCAGTCGAAGCGGTCGATCGCCTTGATCAGGCCGATGGTGCCGACCTGGACGATGTCCTCCATCGGCTCGTTGCGGCTGCGGAAGCGGGCCGCCGCGTAGCGCACGAGGGGGAGGTTGAGCTCGATCAGGGTGTCCCGGACGTAGGCACGCTCGGGGCTGTCCTCTTCGAGTGCGGCAAGGCGCAGGAACAGGGAGCGGGACAGGGTGCGGGTGTCGAGGCTCTCCGATACGGCCGGAAGCTCCTGGGCCGGAGGGGCCTCCAGCGCCGGGGCGCCGGCGAGCGCACCATCGATGCTGTCGAGTACGTCGATGGCGTCGAGCTCCTTGGGCGCTGCCTCGCTGTTCGTGGGCGTAAGCACCTTCGAGCTGCCCTGGTCTGCGGACATGCCACCCCCTTTGGGTCGCGGGACGGTCGCGGCGGCGCTCCCCGGCGAGGAGCGGTGCCTTCACCTGAATACCGGAGCCGGGGCCCCGGCAAACGCGCTTCCGGCAGAATGTCACATGTCGGCAACACGCTGTAGTGACATGTCGACATGCGAGACGCGAATCCGCCCTGGATGCAGGGGGTCTGACGCTTTTTCGACCCTCAACTGTCGGGAAGTGCGCTGGTGAGCGATTCGCTCTCGCCGGTGATGGCTCGATCCTGTGCGCGGTTACGGCCGTACCAAGCCGCGCGGGGCGTGTCTCGGACCGATAACGGTGACCTGAGGCGCCCCAAAGGGGCGCGGGGAACTGCGCGCCAAGCCACGACGGCGCCGCAGACGCTCGACGGCACAGCGCGGCACATCGCGGCGCGCTCGGCGGCGCACCCAGCGGAGCGCTCAGGCCTCGATGCGGTTCGCCGAGCGCAGGCGCTGGAAGCTGCGCGCGAGCAGGCGCGAGACGTGCATCTGGGAGACACCGAGTTCGGCGCTGATCTGGGACTGGGTGAGGTTGCTGTAGTAGCGCAGCAGGAGGATGCGCTGCTCCCGCTCGGGGAGTTGGACGAGCAGGTGGCGGACCAGGTCGCGGTGTTCCACGCCGTCCAGGGCCGGGTCCTCGTAGCCGATGCGGTCCAGCAGGCCCGGGAGGCCGTCGCCCTCCTGCGCGGCCTCCAGGGAGGTCGCGTGGTACGAGCGGCCGGCCTCGATGCAGGACAGCACCTCCTCCTCGCTGATCCGCAGCCGCTCGGCGATCTCGGCGGTGGAGGGGGAGCGGCCGAAGGCCGTGGTCAGGTCCTCGGTCGCGCTGTTCACCTGGACCCACAGCTCGTGCAGCCGGCGCGGGACGTGCACGGTGCGGACGTTGTCGCGGAAGTAGCGCTTGATCTCGCCGACGACGGTCGGCATCGCGAAGGTCGGGAACTGCACGCCCCGGTCCGGGTCGAAGCGGTCGATGGCGTTGATCAGGCCGATGGTGCCGACCTGGACGACGTCCTCCATCGGTTCGTTGCGGGAGCGGAAGCGGGCGGCCGCGTAGCGCACGAGCGGAAGATTGGCCTCGATGAGCGCCGCGCGCACCCGGTTGTGCTCCGGCGTGCCCGGCTTGAGGTCCTTGAGCTGGCCGAAGAGCACCTGGGTCAGTGCCCGGGTGTCGGCGCCCCGCCGTTTCTCCGGGGCCGGAGCGGCCGCCTGGGCGGGCGGCTGGGGCGGGTTGTGGGGCGGATGCTGGGAGGGGCTCTGGGACAGGTCCTGGGGCGGGCTCTGGACTGGGGCGGGCGCCTCTTCCTGGGGCGGCGCAGAACTGGCCGACACGGTCAACGCCACCTCTTCATCGGTCAATCATCCGTCAAAAGCGGTCATAGCATCACAAGACATGTGCACTGTGTGCAAGCACCGCATAACGTCGTGTTGAGGGTGAATTGTGGCAAGTTGAGGCATAAGGCACGCAAAAGCCCCCCGTCGTTCCGGGCGGGGGGCGGGATCGGGAAAACGCCGTACGGCTCAGAAGTCGTAGTCGGCGATCACCCACGTGGCGAACTCCCGCCACTGCGCCGCGGCCGCCTGGTGGGCCGGGTGCTCCAGGTACCGCTTGAGCGCGTCCCGGTCCTCGACCGCCGAGTTGATCGCGAAGTCGTAGGCGATGGGGCGGTCGGTGGTGTTCCAGCCGCACTCCCAGAAGCGGAGTTCCCCGATCTGGCCGCCGAGCGCGAAGAAGGCCTCGGCGCCCGCGACGGCGCGCGGATCGTCGCGCCCGACGCCCTCGTTGAGCTTGAAGAGGACCAGGTGGCGGATCATGGAGGCTCCCGGGGGTGGTGCGCTACTTCGCTCCGTTGACGAGCCAGGTCATGAACTGCCCGATGGCCTTGGCCGCGTCCGATATGCCCTCGAAGCCTATCTGGACGTAGCTGGCCGCCTTGGCCGGGTCCGTGATGATCACGTACAGCGCGAAGACCACGAGCACGTACGTGGCGATCTTCTTGGCATTCACCGCCACCGCGGCCTCCCCTGTGCCTGCCTCAGCCGGCGTGTCTGCGTGCCTGTGGACCCTGCTGCCGGCCGCGAGTGTAACCTTCACGCCCCCCTCGGGGCCCAACGGCCCGCTGGTCGAGGCCTTTTGTCGGGTCCGGGGGCGCGAAAAGAGGCGCACGACGGACATGTGCCCCGGCGCGGGTTCGG
This sequence comes from Streptomyces sp. NPDC048277, assembly GCF_040652235.1. Classification (NCBI taxonomy): domain Bacteria; kingdom Bacillati; phylum Actinomycetota; class Actinomycetes; order Kitasatosporales; family Streptomycetaceae; genus Streptomyces; species Streptomyces sp. NPDC048277. The sequence continues at coordinate 75,300 of NZ_JBEZLQ010000024.1, read as the reverse complement.
ACACGCAGAAAGGGCCCCGTCTTCCGACGGGGCCCTTCTCCAAGCGGTAGCGGAGGGATTTGAACCCTCGGTGACTTGCGCCACACTCGCTTTCGAGGCGAGCTCCTTCGGCCGCTCGGACACGCTACCGAGGGAGACCTTACAGCACAGGGGCCCGTGCTCTGAAATCGGTATTCGGGGGCCGGGGGCGGGCCCCGACGGGTTCCTCGGGGGGTTCCTCAGCGGGTGCGGAAGAAGTCCGTGAGCAGGCGGGCGGACTCCTCCGCCAGAACGCCCTCGACGACCTCGGGGCGGTGGTTCAGGCGCCGGTCCCGTACGACGTCCCAGAGGGACCCGGCGGCTCCGGCCTTGTCGTCGCGGGCGCCGTAGACGACCCGGTCCACCCGGGACTGGACCAGGGCGCCCGCGCACATCGTGCAGGGCTCCAGCGTGACCACGAGGGTGCAGCCGGTGAGCCGCCACTCCCCGAGCCGGGCGGCGGCCCGGCGCAGGGTCAGCACCTCCGCGTGTGCGGTGGGGTCGCCGGTGGCCTCGCGTTCGTTGTGACCGGACGCGAGGACCGTCGTACCGTCCGGGGACAGCACGACGGCGCCGACGGGGACGTCCCCGCCCCGGACGGCCTGCCCGGCCTCGTCCAGGGCGAGCCGCATCGCGGCCCGCCAGCGGTCGCGTACCGGGTCCGGGGACCCGGGTGCCTCGTGGAGGGTCAGCGGACGGTCTCCAGGACGTCGGCGGCGCCCAGGGCCTCGGCGATCTCGCTGAGCGCGTCGTCGCTGAGTGCCAGCAGCTCCTTCGGGCTCACGCCCAGGTCGTCGAGGATCCCGGTGTCACCGACCGGGCCGGCGGGCACGGCGGAGGTGTCCGTGTCCTCGTCGTCCTCGGTCTCCGGCTCACCGTCCTCGGTGCCGTCGAGGTCGAGGGCGTCCAGGTCGTCGGCGTCGTCCTTGGGCTCCCTTCCGAGCATTTCGTCGGTGAGCAGGAGCTCTCCGTACGAGCTGCGGGCGGCGGCGGCAGCGCTGGAGACGAAGACCCGGGGGTCCTCCTCACCGTCGATGCGCACGACGCCGAACCAAGCGTCTTCCTGCTCGATGAAGACGAGCACCGTGTCGTCGGCGTCCGACGCCGATTCCCGGGCCAGGTCGGCCAGGTCCGACAGGGTCTCCACATCGTCGAGCTCTGTGTCGCTCGCTTCCCACCCGTCTTCGGTGCGCGCGAGCAGTGCGGCGAAGTACACCGTGACTCTCCCACTGGTCTTAGGCGTGCCGGTTGGGGGTCCCCCCGGCGGAGGTTCTGGGCGGGGAGAGCTGTGCTCCGAGCCCCACCCACTCGGAATCGTGGCAGAAACAAGGCGTTCAGGGGACGTCTTCGGCTCCCTGTGTCTGGCAGTTTTGATCGCACGTGTGCAAAGAGGCACCCGTGTGTCCGTCACCGCAGCCACCAGCGCACTCGTTGCCGCCACCTGCGGATCGTACGCGGGTTTTCCCGCGGCCCACGCACGGCCTTCCCCGTGACGGACCGCAACGCGCCACAAGCAGTGGATCTTTGCCGAAGGATTGGCTTTACGACTCTTGCACGCTTACCCGCGCTTACCCGTGCTTACCGGCGGAACGTCCGCATGCGCCTGGCGTGGCGCGGCGGGGCCGCCTGGGCCGGACCCCGGTCCGACACCCTCGTTTTCCCCCGGACGGGGGGTTTGGTGCCAGCGCGAGGCGTAGGTGGACGCGGTTACTGTTATGGGCATGCGTCTCCACGTCGTCGACCACCCCCTGGTCGCTCACAAGCTCACCACGCTGCGCGACCAGCGCACCGACTCCGCGACGTTCCGTCGGCTCGCCGACGAACTGGTCACCCTCCTCGCCTACGAGGCGACGCGGGACGTGCGGACCGAGGCGGTCGACATCCGGACCCCGGTCTCGCCCACGACCGGCGTCAAGCTGTCCTACCCGCGGCCGCTGGTCGTGCCGATCCTGCGGGCCGGGCTCGGCATGCTGGACGGCATGGTCCGGCTGCTGCCGACCGCCGAGGTGGGCTTCCTGGGCATGATCCGCAACGAGGAGACGCTGCAGGCGTCCACGTACGCCTCGCGGATGCCGGAGGACCTCTCCGGGCGCCAGGTGTACGTCCTCGACCCGATGCTGGCCACGGGCGGCACGCTGGTGGCGGCGATCCGCGAGCTGATCAGGCGCGGTGCGGACGATGTGACGGCGGTGGTGCTGCTGGCCGCGCCGGAGGGCGTCGAGGTCATGGAGCGGGAGCTGGCGGGCACGCCGGTCACGGTGGTGACGGCGGCGGTGGACGACCACCTGAACGAGCACGGGTACATCGTGCCGGGGCTGGGGGACGCGGGGGATCGGCTGTACGGCGCGGCTGAGTAGAGCGCCGGGCGCCTTGGCGCCGTAGGGGTGCGGGTGCGTTTGCGGCTGCGGGTCCGTCGTGGCTGGTCGCGCCCGCGCGGCGGTAGCCGCAGATCGAATACAGCCCCGCGCCCCTTACGGGGCGCTGTCCTCAGCAGTGCTTCTTCTTCGTCGTTGTCGTCGGTTCGGGGGCGGACAGGGCCGTGATGGCCTTCGCGGCCGTTGCCTGGGGTGTCAGGGTCTTGAACGCGTCGCCCAGGATCAGGTCCACGGCCGTGCCCTTGCGGCCCGCCTCCGTGCGCTGGTCCGGCGTCGCCAGCTGGGTGGCCAGGACCGGGAGCGAGGTCTTCAGGGCGGACGCGGGGCCGAGCAGTACCGCCGTGCCCTTGACCTTCTGGTCGAACTTCGCCGGCGCGTTGCCGACGTCGCCGATCTTGAAGCCGCGCTTCTTGAGTTCGTCCGCGGTGTCCTTGGCCAGGCCCGTGCGGGTGGTGGCGTTGTAGACGTTCACCGTGATCTGGGCCGGCTTCGGCAGCGCCGTGGTGGACGCCCCGGCGGTCGCACCGGCCGCGGGACTCGCGCTCGCGACGGCCCGCTTCACGCAGTCGCCCGCCGAGCCGGCCGCCGAGGCCGACCCGCCGCCGCCCGTGAAGACGTCGATGAGCTGCAGGGTGCCCCAGCCGACCAGGCCGAGCGCGGTGACGGAGGCGACCACGGAGAGGGTCAACCGGGCACGCCGCCGGCGCGGGCGCATGCGAGGGTACTTGTCCCCTGTGATCCGGTACTGGCCGCCCATGCCGGGGGGAGTCAGCATGCTCATGAGCGCAGCGTAGTGCGCCACGGGAGCGTTGACTAATAGATGATCATCCGACGGTGTGCGGTCCAACCCGAAAGGGGCAACCGGCGCGTAACGGCGGGTGGTGAGCGGGCGTCAGTCGAGTTCGAGCACGCGTGCGTGCAGCACCTGACGCTGCTGGAGGGCGGCGCGGACCGCGCGGTGCAGCCCGTCCTCCAGGTACAGGTCGCCCTGCCACTTCACGACGTGCGCGAAGAGGTCGCCGTAGAACGTCGAGTCCTCGGCGAGGAGGGTCTCCAGGTCGAGCTGCCCCTTGGTCGTCACGAGCTGATCGAGGCGGACCGGGCGCGGCGCGACGTCCGCCCACTGCCGGGTGCTCTCCCGGCCGTGGTCGGGGTACGGTCGGCCGTTTCCGATGCGCTTGAAGATCACACGGAAAGCCTACCGGTCCAGACGTTCCGGGCGCAGCCTCCTGGCTCGGGCAGCGTGAGCCAAGTACGTGCGGTTTGTGGTCAATATCGGTCAAAGGGGGTGGATGTGGCCGGGTTGCTGACACATTCCCCTTATGGATGATCGGAAAGCGGCGGTCGGGTATGCGCGGCAGAGCCTCGGCCGCCCGGACAGGTCGGCTGGATCGGTACGAGCGCAGCTCGCCGCATGTCGCGCCGAGATGGTCGCCCGTGGCTACCGGTGTGAGGGCGAGTACGTTGACGAGGCTGTTTCGGCCTGTCGCCGCGACTCGGACCGCCCTGAGTTCGAACGCATGCCGGCCGATGTGCGCAGGGATGGACTCACGATTCGGCAGTTGATCGTGGTGCCTGAGGAGGCCGAGGTCATCCGGGATGTCGTACGCGGGATCCTCGCCCACAAGGATGAAGAAGCGTCGGCTGGTCGACGTCACCCCGGATCGCTCTCGGGAGGATTCTGAGAGATCCGCGACTGATCGGTCACGCGGTGGACCCGGTCTACGGCTCGGGTTCGACGGACGTACCCAGGGCCCGTCGCTCTGTCGTCGGGTACCGAAGCGTGGTTGATCCGCAGACGCTGATGCCGGTGATGAGTCATGAGCCCGTTCTCGGTACCGCTGACTGGGAGGAGCTTCAGGCGTGGCTGGACACTCTTCACGGAGGTCTCCCACGCCGACGAGGGGCGGCCCTGCTCCTCGAAGCTCCTTGCCGAGGCCGGTGTTCGCTTCGGCTCGGAAGCGAACCTCATGATCAGGGCGAAGGCGTACGAGGGCGGCGCGTGGCGATCCGCACCACTGACCGACAAGCGTGCCTTCCTGCGCTGCTTCATCGACTGCATCGAGGTGTCGAAGGCATTGTCGCGCGGCAACAGGGGTGAGCCGGACGCACCACCCGGCTCACCTCACCGCTCAGCCGCTCTTCCGCTCCTGATGCCGCGGCCGCTGCGGCTGTGTCGCCTTCGTCTCCGGCTTGGGTGTGCTGCGAACGGCTTCGGCGCGCAGCAGGGCGCGCAGGACCGCGTACGGGTCTGAGGACATGGCTGTGTTCCTTGCGTAGAGCTGACTGACCTGGGGGGAGTGCGGGGCCGGTCGGTCGCTCAGCAGCGCAGGACCACGGTGCGCAGGAGAGGGGTGGCGGCGTACGACGGACGCGGTGCCGTCGGGCGCGGGCGGTGGCGGCCGGCCAGGCCGGCGGGCGCCGGGTCGGGCAGCGGCGCGGGGCGCTGGGGTACGTCGGCGCGGTGGACGGCGCGGGCGGGCGGCCGTAGCGGGGTGTCGAGGACGTCGTGTTCGAGGACCTCGGCGGAGGCGGCGGCAGCGGCGGAGGCGGCCGAAGCGGCTCCGGCGAGGGCCACCGTGGGGGCGCCGGTCAGCAGCAGGGCGAGCAGCAGCACGAGCGCCCGCGGCCAGGCACGGCGGCCGGGCTGCGGGCGACCGGGTGCGGGGCCGCTGCTCATGGCGGTCATCTCCCCGCGCGGCGGGGGGTGTTCACCGTGCCGGGCGCGAGATCCGCCCGCTCGGAGTACCGGCGAGGCGCGAGGTTGACGCCGCTCACAGGGCTTGCGGAATCAGCTTGGCGCGGCTGCGGATGCCGAACGACGTGACGATCTCGACGATGCCGACGACGACCAGCCAGATACCGGCGACGAGAGTCAGGATGGCGACCGACTTGAAGGGCGACACGATCAGCACGATGCCGGCGACGAAGGTGACGATCCCGAGGAAGATCATCCAGCCGCGGGCGGGCATCCGGTGGTCGTGTACGGCGGCGAGCGTCTGGGTGATCCCGCGGATCAGCCAGCCGATCCCGATCCACAGGGCGAGCAGCAGGATCGACTCCAGCGGGCCGCGGAAGCAGAACAGGCCCAGCACGATCGACAGCGCGCCGCTGATGAAGGCCAGCACGCGCAGCGCGGTCGTCTTGTGCGTGCCGAAGGCGGCGACCACCTGGAAGACGCCGCTGACCAGCAGGTAGATGCCGAAGAGCACACCGGCGGCGAGCAGCGAGGCGCCGGGCCAGACGAGGACCAGGACGCCGAGGATCAGGGAGGCGATCCCGGTGATCAGAACGGTCTGCCAGGCGGCTTGCGAGAGGGCGTGCAACGGCCCTTCGAAGGGCGGTTCGGCCTCGTGCCGACCGGTCGCGGTGGCATGAGCCGTACGGTCGTCGTCGGCGGGGCCGCCGGTGCTGGGGGGCTCGGTCATGGTTCCAGCTGAGACCGGCGGCGACGGCCCTGCCAGCAGGGGGGAGCCGGACGGGTGAGGGCGCCCTTCCGGCCGGGCGAACCGGATGGGCGAGGGCGCCCTTCCGGCGGGGGCGAGTGCCCGGCCTACTTGCCGCCCGCCTTCGCGGCCTTCGCCGCCGCCTTCATCTCCTGCTTGTGCGCCCGCACCTTGGCCAGTGACTCGGGCCCCGTGATGTCGGCCACCGACCGGAACGACTCCGCCTCCCCGTAGGCCCCCGCGGCCTCCCGCCACCCCTTCGGTGCCACGCCCAACTGCTTGCCCAGCAGCGCCAGGAAGATCTGCGCCTTCTGCTTCCCGAACCCGGGCAGTTCCTGGAGCCGCTTCAGCAGCTCCGCCCCGCTGTCGGCGTCGCGCCAGATGCCCTCGGCGTCACCGTCGTAGTGCTCGACGAGGTACTGGCACAGCTGCTGGATGCGCTTGGCCATGGAGCCGGGGTACCGGTGCACCGCCGGCTTCTCGGAGAGCAGCGCGGCGAACGCCTCCGGGTCCTGGGCGGCGATCTCGTGCGCGTCCAGGTCGTCCGTGCCCATGCGCTGCGCGATGGTGGCCGGCCCCTTGAACGCCCACTCCATCGGGACCTGCTGGTCGAGCAGCATGCCGGTGAGCGCGGCGAGTTTGCTGCGGCTGAGGAGTTCGTCGGCCTCGGGATCCTGGGCGAGACGGAGAGCCGTGGCGGCGGCATCGGTACGGGTGTCGGCATTGGCGTCCATGGCTCGATGATCCCGCGCCCGGACCCGCCCCGCGCGCCCGCGGCCGCCCGCCCTGCCCGGTCCTCTCAGCCCTCACGTACGATTCCCCCACGATTCAGCTTAGGCAAGCCTAACCTCATGCAAGGGGTGTCACAGGATGACCATCGAGACGTACCGCGACGCCTGGGGCATCCCGCATCTGCGCGCGGACGACGTCCGTGAACTCGCCCGTGCGCAGGGCCGGGTGACGGCTCATGACCGGGCGTGGCAGCTGGAGGTGGAACGGCACCGGGTGCAGGGCACGTCGGCGTCCTTCCTCGGCTCCTCCGCGGTCGCCTGGGACGTCTTCGCCCGCCGGGCGCGCCTGGCGGACACGGCGAGACGGTGCTTCGAGGCGCTGGAGAGACGGGATCCGGAGACGGCGGACTGGGTACGGGCGTACGTGGCCGGCGTCAACGAGGGACTGACGGCCGGCGCCGCCCGCACCCCCGAGTTCGCCCGTACCGGCCTGGCCCCCGGCCGCTGGGAGCCCTGGCACCCGCTGGGCGTCTGGCTGGCCACCCACATCCTGTTCGCCGGCTTCCCGGCCAAGCTGTGGCGCGAGGAGGCGATACGGCACCTGGGCGAGGAGTCGATCCCCCTCTTCGCCACGGACGGCCCCGCCACCGCGGGCAGCAACGGCTGGCTGCTCTCGGGTGCCCGCACGACCACCGGCGAGGCGCTGATCGCGGGCGACCCCCACCGCTTCATCGAGGCGCCCGGTGTCTACCAGCAGATCCACCTCTCCTGCCCCGAGTTCGACGTGATCGGCCTCGCCGTCCCCGGCACCCCGGGAATCGCCCACTTCGCCCACACGGGCACGGTCGCCTGGTCCATCACCAACGCGATGGCCGACTACCAGGACCTCTACCGGGAGCGCCTGCGCCGCACGGAGACCGGCGTGGAGGCCCTGGCCCCGGACGGCACCTGGACCCGAGCCGCACACCACACGGAGACGGTGGAGGTGGCGGGAGAACCCCCGATACAGATCGAACTGATCGAAACCGCCCGCGGCCCGGTGATCGCCGGCGGCCCGGAGGGCTTCGGGGCGACGGACACGAAGGAGAGGACGACGGGGACGGAGGCGGAGAAGGGGACGAGGGCGGAGGGTGCGGCGGCGGTGACAGATACGGCGGAGGCGGCGGAAGCCGAGCCCGCCGGGCAGGCCGGACAGGCTGAGCAGTCCGGGCAGGCCGAGGCGGCGCACGAGCCCGCAGTCGCCGACGGTGCTCGGTCCCTGGGTTCCCTACCCGTGTCCGACCACGAAAGCCGCGCGTCGACCGCCGGGTTGCCTGTCGCGCCCCACGAGCCGGCAGTCGCCGATGGTGCTCGGCCCCCACTGGGGCCACCCGCACCTGATCACGAAAGTTGTACGGGTGGTGCGGGTGGGAAGTCGTGGGCCGATGCCGGAGGCGAGGCGTTGGCGCTGCGTTATCCGCCCCGTGTCACCGAGGACCTCGGTTTCAGCGCCCTCCTCCCCCTCCTCCGCGCCCGCCGGGTCGCCGACGTCGACAGGGCCTTCGACGCCTGGACCGAGCCCGTCAACGTGGTCCACGCCGCCGACACCGCCGGAGGCACCCTGCACCGCGTCGCCGGCCGCGTCCCCGTCCGCTCCCGCACCAACCGCACCCGGCTCGCCCCGGCCTGGCTCCCCGGCCACGCATGGCAGGGCTGGCACGAGATGCCGTACGGCGACATCACCGACGGCGTCGCCGTGATGGCGAACCAGCGCGGCCCGGCCACCCCGCTCGGCGTCGAGTTCGCCCCACCCCACCGCGCCGACCGCATCCGCGCCCTCCTCGACGAGCGCCGCACCTGGTCCGCCGCCGACCTGCCCGCGATCCACACCGACACCCACCTCGCCTCCGCCGCCCCCCTCCTCGACCACCTCGCCGCCCTCGACGGTCTCACCCCCGCGGCCGCCGCACTCCGCGACCGGCTCCTCGCCTGGGACCGCCGGATGGAAGCCGACAGCACCGACGCCGCCGTCTACGCGGCCGTACGGACCGCGGTCGTACGGCACCTCGCCGCCCACCCCGCCTTCGCCCCGCTCACCGAACCCCCCGCCTACCCCGAGGTCCTGCTCCCCTGGCTCGCCCTCACGCCCCGGATCGCCTTCGCCCTCGAACACCTGCTCCGCGCCGAGGAGTTGTACGGCATCGACCGCCCCGCCGTGGTCCGTACGGCGATCGAGGAAGTCGCCGCAGACAAGCCCACCCGTACTTGGGGCGACACCCACCGCCTCGCCCCCTGGCGGGCGCTGCCCGAGCCGTCGTACGACGGACCCGGCCTGTCCGGCGACCACGACTGCGTGCTGTGCACCTCGGCCGTCCCCGGCCTCACCGACCTCGCCGCGCGCGGCCCGGCCGCCCGCTACGTCTGGGACCTGGCCCACCGCGACGACAGCCTCTGGGTGGTCCCGCTCGGCGCGGACGGCGTCCCCGACGCGCCCCACCACACCGACCAACTCCCCTTGTGGCTCAAGGGAGAACTGGCCCCCGTCGTCACCGACTGGGCCCGGCTGGAACGCGTAGACCCCATCGACACAGAGGAGACCGATGTCTGAGCACCACCCCGTCCTCGAACACACCCTGCCCGGCTTCGGCACCGTCCGCCTCCGCCCCTTGGACCCGGAGCGCGACTCCGCGGTCGTCCACACCTGGGTCAGCGAGGAACGCGCCGCCTTCTGGGGCATGACCGGCCTCACCCGCACCCAGGTCGCCGAGATCTACGCCCATATGGCCACCCTCGACACCCACCACGCCCACCTCGCCGAGAAGGACGGCGAACCGGTCGCGCTCCTCCAGACGTACGAGCCGGAGGCCGACCGGGTGAGCGAGTGCTACGACGCCCGCCCCGGCGACATCGGCATCCACGTCCTGCTCGCCCCGGCCGGCGCCGAAGGCCCCCGCCCCGGCTGGACGGAGGCCCTCCTGACCACCTTCACGGCGTACGCCCTGCGCACCCTCGGCCGTCACCGCATCGTCGTGGACCCGGACGTCCGCAACGAGAAGGCGATCGCCCGTTTCCGGCGCCAGGGCTTCACCCTCGGCCCGGCCGTCGTACTCCCCGAGATCGACCTCCCGGACGTCCACCTGCCCGAGAAACACGCCCAACTGGCGTTTCTCACCCGGCGGACAGCCTTCCCGGATGATGACGCCTGAGGACCTCGTCGCCCTTCCCCAGTTCTCGGCTTCGCTCGAACCGGGGAGACCCCTATCGACCTGAAACCCATCCCCCGCGAGGGCGGCCTGTTCCGGCGCACCTGGGAAGGTCCCGCGCGCGCCGACGGCCGCCCCGAGGGCTCCGCGATCGTCGCCCCGTAAGGGGCGCGGGGCTGTATCGATGTGCGGCTCCGCCGCGTGGGCGCGACCAGCCCCACCGTCCCGCAGACACAATGAGCGCTGAACACGCCCCATCCGTATAACCCATGAACGCGTGTTTCCGAACTCGGAGCGGGTGACGTGAGCGAAGAACACGACCAGCGGCGAACGTCGGCCAAGCACAGGGTCCTGCGCGCCCTCACCCTGATCGGCACCCTCCTCGCCGCCCTCCTCCTGGCGTCCGCGGCGCCCGCCTCCGCACACGCCGCACTCCGCGGCAGCGACCCCGCCGACGGCGCCGTACTCAAGTCGGCGCCCGGATCCGTCACTCTGACCTTCACGGAGTCCGTCGGCCTGCTCGACGACTCGTTCCGGGTGTACGACCCCACCAACCACCGGGTCACCACCAGCGACCCCGAACACGGCCCGGCCAGCGCGGACACCGCCCGGATCACGTTCCCCAAGAAGCTCGGCACCGGCACGTTCACCGTGGCGTGGCGGATCGTGTCCGCGGACAGTCACCCCGTCTCCGGCGCCCTCACCTTCTCCGTGGGCAAGCCGTCGGCGACCACCGTGCCCGTCTCCACCGGCCCGGTCGAGAACCCGGTCACCGGCGGCCTCTACAACATCGGCCGTTACGTCGCGTACGTCGCCCTGGCCCTGCTGATCGGCACCGTCGCCTTCATCACCGTGTGCCGCCCCCCGGACACCACACCCCTTCGCCAACCGATCCGGGCGGCCTGGTGGGCCCTGCTGGCCGCCACCCTCTTCCTCTTCGTCCTCCGCTCTCCGTACGAGGAGGGCACCTCCCCGGCGGCGGCCTTCGACCTCTCCGCCCTCGCCAAGTCCGCGACGGGCCGCCCGGGCCTGGCCCTGCTCGCCAGGGTCGCGCTCCTGGCGGTCGTCGCGGGCCTCTACGTCCTCCTCCGCAAACGCGAGAAGCTGTCCGGCCTCACCGGCCCGATCAGCCCGTCCCGCCCCCTGCTCGCCACAGCCACTGCTCTCTCCGTCGCCCTGGCCCTGACCTGGGCGGCCGCCGAGCACGCCTCCGCCGGCATCCAGGTGCCCCTGGCGATGACGTCCTCGGTGCTGCACCTGCTCGCGATGGCGCTCTGGCTGGGCGGCCTCGCGGCCCTCCTCACCACCCTCTACCGGGCCACCGCCACGCCCCTCCCCGCCGTCGTCGTCACCCGTTTCTCCCGTGTGGCCTTCGCCTCGGTGACGGTCCTCGTCGTCACCGGCGTCTACCAGTCCTGGCGCGGCCTGGGCTCCTGGCAGGCGCTCACCGACACGTCGTACGGCCGACTGCTCCTCATCAAACTCGCCGCCGTGACCCTGCTGCTGACGGTGGCCTCCCAGTCCCGCCACTGGACGGCGAAGCTGGCGGCCGTGCCGTCCGCGGCGGCCCGCGACCGCGTCCCGCAGACGGTCGGCGCGCCGGCGCCGGAGGAACCGCTGACGGAAGAACGGCTGACGGAAGAACGGCTGACGGAGGAACCGCCGACGGAGGAACCTCCGACGGCGCAGGCGCCGACCACCCCGGACAACCACCTGGCCCTGCGCCGCTCCGTCCTCGCCGAAGTCGCCATCGGCGTCGCCGTCCTCGTCGTCACCACGATCCTCACCGGCACCCTGCCCGGCCGGGCGGAAGCCGAGGCGGCCGGGGCGGGAGCGACGACGGCGGAGGTCGGCATCCCCACGGCCTCCGTCTCCCTGGTCCCGTTCGACGTCGGCACCCCGAACGGCCACGGCAAGGTGCAGATCACCCTGGACCCGGGCCGGGTCGGCAAGAACTCCGTGCAGGCGGTCGTCTTCGGCCCCGACGGCGGTATCTCCACCGTGCCCGAACTCCGCCTCTCCTTCACCCTCGCCGCCCAGAAGATCGGCCCGCTCCCCGCGAACCTGGCCGACGTCGGCGGCTACTGGGCCGCCAACTCGGTCAGCCTCCCCATCGCGGGCGAGTGGACGATGCAGGTGACGGTACGGGTGTCGGACCTGGACCAGGTGACGGTGGCGAAGAAGGTCCGCATCGCCGCCTAGCACGACCAGGTATGAGTCGCGTGTGCGGATGCTTCGCGTTTCCTTAATTCTCGGAGAAATTTTCTACAACCATCCGGCTCAGATGTCCGTCTGGTTAACACAAGGGTGTGTAGGGGTTGATGTAGAGGAGCTCAGAACGTGACCGTGCGTTCCTTTGCCCGGCGGATGCGGCCGCGAGTCGAGCGGAAGGCCGCCGAGAAGGTCTGGCAGCTGCGCACCATGCGGCGGCGCCGCATGGCGGCGGTCACGGACCCGGTGCTCCGCCCGGTGGCGGTGCGCGGTCAGCAGCTCTACGGACGGGTCGTGACCCGGTTCAGCGCCGCCGAGGCGGCCGCCGCCAACCTCGGCCTGGTCCTCGCCGCACTGGAACAGGAACGCATCCCCCACTTCCTGGTACCGGCCTCGCGCACCCGCCACGCGCTCGGCGTGAACGCCGTCGACCGGGAGCGTTTCCTCACCGCCCTGGAGGCACAGAACGCGGGGAAGGCGGTGTTCATCGGCAGACCGCTGCCCGGCGGAAAGCTCAGGCATCCCGCGCTGTTCATGGACGGCGTCCTGCCGGCCGCCCTGCGTACGGCCCCCGTCCTGCGGATCGGGGAGAACCACCTGGGCCCCGCGGGCCAGCTGCTGGCAGGACCGGAACTCGCCTGCGACGTCGAGTTCTGGGAGGACGGGGCGGCCCTCCTCGCCTCCGCCGACGGCCCCCGGCGCCTGGCCTCGGTCCAGCCGCAGGCCTCCGAGGACGTCTTCGCCGATTCCCTCGTCGCACCCCGGAACAACGGCATCACGGACGTCCTGCCGGCGTCCGAGCGGACGCCCGCCCTGGTGCGGATCGGCGACCGGGAACTGCCGGGCTTCGCCGCGCTCACCCTGCCGACCGTGAACGACGTGACCTTCCCCGTCGACGTCGTATACACCTGGGTGGACGGCGAGGAGCCGGAGATGCGGGCCAAACGCGCCCGCCACCAGGAGCGCGGCACCGCCGAGATCCTGGACAAGGAGACCAACGCCTCCCGCTACACCAGCCACGACGAGCTGAAGTACTCACTGCGCTCGCTCGCCATGTACGCCGACTTCGTACGCCACATCTACCTCGTCACCGACGGCCAGAAGCCGCACTGGCTCGACGACACGGTTCCCGGGATCACGGTCGTCGACCACCGGGACATCTTCCCGGCGGACGTCCTGCCGGTGTTCAACTCGCACGCGATCGAGACCCGGCTGCACCACATCCCGGGCCTGTCGGAGCACTACCTCTACTTCAACGACGACGTGTTCGTCGGCCGCCGGGTCACCGCGGAGCACTTCTTCCACGGCAGCGGTCTGATGAAAGTACCGGTGTCCCCGCTCAAGATCGGCGTGGGCAAGCCGCACGCCGAGGAGACGGCCACCAACTCCGCGAGCAAGAACGTCCGCCGGCTGCTGCTGGAGAAGTTCGGGCGGATGACCACGAACAACTTCATGCACACCCCGCTGCCGCAGCGGCAGGAGGCACTGCGGGCGCTGGAGGAGCTCTTCCCGGAGGACATCGCCCGCACCACGGCGTCCCGCTTCCGCTCGCCGCAGGACATCGCGGTGACGGCCCCGCTGCTCTACCAGTACGCGCTGATGACCGGCCGCGGTGTGCCGGGCCGGTTCAGCTTCCGGTACGTCAACATCAGCCGCCCGGACGCCGAGGCCCGCCTGTCCGACCTGCGCCGCAACCGCCGCTTCGACTTCTTCTGCCTCAACGACGTCGACGTACCGGCGGAGGAGCGGGAGCGGGTCGGCGTCCGGATGAACGAGTTCCTGGAGGACTACTTCCCCTTCGCGAGCCCCTTCGAGAAGCCCGCCGAGAAGCCTGTCGAGAAGCGGAACTGACGGGGGCTGGGGGGCATGGACATCCGTCACCGTTCCACCGCGCCGACGGGCCTGCGCGCCGTCCGGAAGCTTCTCCTGCGCCTCCGGACCTGGCTGTCGGCCAGGCTCTGGGCGCTGCGCGCCACCCGGGCCCGGCGCCGCCTGCGGACCGCCGTTCCGGGAGCACGGCGGATCACCTTCGGACCGGCGCGGCTGTACGGCCGTACGGTCGCCGCCTACACCGCCGCGGACGCCGCCGAAGCCGATCTCGAACGGGTCTGCACCCTGCTGGAAGGGCTGCGCGTCCCGTACTTCCTGGTCCCCTCCGGCCACGGGTACGGCGCGCCGCGGCAGGTCGTCGGCGTCGAGGAGACGTACCGCGAGGCGATCCTCGCCCGGGCCGCCCAGCGCTTCGCCGGCACCGCCGGCTACGTGGGCGCCGTCGGCCCGGACGGCGCCGTGACGACCCCGGTGCTGTGGGCCGACGGCAGGCTGCCGCGGGCGTTGCGGCGGGCCGCCGTACTCCGCACCGGCGTGGTACGCCTCGGCCCGGCAGGCCAGGTGCTCAGCGGCCTGGAGGCGGGGTGCGACATCGAGTTCTGGCGCTACGGCCGGGACCTCGGCGCCGCCGCCGCGGACCCGGGTCCGGGGACCGACCCCGCCTGGCTCACCGTGCCCGGCAGCCGGCTGCCGGACGTCTTCGGCCCGGCGCTCGTCGCCCCGCGCCGCAACCCCGTGACGGAGGTGCTCCCGGCGGCGGCGCGGCAACCGGCCGCGGTCGCGGGCCGCCACCGCACCGTCCCGACGTTCGCCCCGTTCGCCGAGCCGGGCATCGACGAGGTGCTGTTTCCCGTCGACGTCGTGTACACCTGGGTGGACGGCGACGACCCGGCGATGGCGGCGAAGCGCCGCGCCCACCAGGAACTCCGGGCCGACGGCAACGTCGACGGCACTGGCACTGGCACTGGCACTGGCACTGGCACCGGCAACGTCATCGCTTCGCGTGAGACCGGCGCGTCCCGCTACACCAGCCATGACGAACTGAGGTACGCGCTGCGCTCGCTGGAGATGTACGCCGGGTTCGTCCGGCACGTCTACCTGGTGACCGACTCCCAGATCCCGTCCTGGCTGGACCCGCGCACGGAGGGTCTGACGGTGATCGACCACCGGGACATCCTCCCGCCCGACGCGCTCCCGGTCTTCAACTCGCACGCGATCGAAAGCCGTCTGCACCACATCCCGGGCCTCTCCGAGCACTACCTCTACTTCAACGACGACGTCTTCATCAACCGCCCGGTGGGCCCCGAGCACTTCTTCCACGGCAACGGCATCGCCCGTATCCCGCTGTCCCCCCTGAAGCTCGGCGCGGGCGCCCCGCACCCGCTCGAACCGGCCCCGAACTCGGCCGGCAAGAACGCCCGCGAGGTGATCAGGCGCTTCCACGGCAGACACATCACGCACAAGTCCCTGCACACCCCGCATCCCCAACTGCTGTCGGTGATGCGGGAGATGGAGGGCATGGGAATCGAGGAACTGGAACGGACCGCCTACTCCCGCTTCCGTTCCACCGCCGACGTCGCTCCGGCGGCCACGCTCCACCACCACTGGGCGATGGCGACGGGCCGGGCCGTTCCCGCCGACTACCGCTTCCGCTACGTCCAGCTGGGCACACCGGACATGCGACGCCGCCTGGCCCGCCTGGCGGCAGGCGAGGACGTCGACTTCTTCTGCCTCAACGACGTGGACACGCCCCCGGAGGCGAGACCGGCGGCCCGGACCGCGATCCACACGTTCCTGGACCGCAAGTACCCGTTCCCCAGCCGCTACGAAGGAGCCCCCCGCACCGCCACCCGCCCGATCGCACCCCTCACGACGGGAATCCCCTCCCAGCCGACCCGGGAAGGGGCACAGCGCCGCGACTGACGCGTCAGCTCAGCGACACGTCAGCCCAGTGACGCGCTCACCGCACGCAGTTCGTCCAGGGCCGCCAGGACGTGCCCGACGAGTTCGTCCTTGGTGTCGGGGTCGCCCTCGGACCAGTCGGCGTATCCCCGTTTGAAGGCGAGGAGGCCCAGTTCGCCCGCGAGCGCCGCGGTCGGATCGGGCACGCCGCGGGCGACGAGGGCGGAGGTCATCGCCGCCGCGAGGCTGACGCTCTTGAGCGTGTCACGCTCCTGGAGCTCGGTACTGGCGGCGACGGCCGCCTTCAGGCGGGGGGCGAGCTCGCGGTTCATGGGGCCCATCGCGCCGGAGGCGCGTTCGAGACCGGCGGCGACCGCCTCCAGCGGGCTGGCGTCACCGGGTGCCTCGGCGATCCCCTCGGTCAGCAGCCGGCTCAATGTCTCCTGCCCGGCCACCAGCAGCTCGCGCTTGTCGGGGAAGTGCCGGAAGAAGGTGCTCTTGGTGACCCCGGCGCGCTCGGCGATCTGCGCGACCGTCGTGGCGTCGTACCCCTGCTCGGTGAACAGGTCGACGGCAGCCATGACCATGCGTTCACGCGCACCCGGTTCCCATCGACCCATGGCGCCATCCTATGCGATGGGACAAGAGTCCCGTCACTCGCTATAGTGATGGGACAAGAGTCCCATCGTTTGCGGGAGTGTTTCCATGCGCGTTTTCGTCACCGGTGGCACCGGTCTGGTCGGGTCCGCCGTCGTCGCCGAGCTCCTCGGCAACGGCCACACCGTCCTCACGCTCGCCCGCTCCGACACGTCGGCGCAGGCGGCCGAGGCGGCCGGCGCCGAGCCGCTGAGGGGAGCCCTCGCCGATCTGGACGTCCTCCGCGCGGGTGTCGCCCGGGCCGACGGGGTGATCCACCTGGCGTTCGGTCACGACTTCAGCAGCGCCGAGGCCGTCGCGAAGTCGGTCGCCGAGGAAGGTGCCGCCCTCGGGGCCCTCGGCGAGCAACTCGTCGGCAGCGGCCGCCCCTTCGTCACCGTCTCGGGCACGCCCTGGGTACCGGGCCGCGCCTCCACCGAGGCCGACCCGGTACCGACCGACGGGCCGGTCGGCGGTCGCGGCCGCTCGGTCACCGCGGTCCTGGGGCTGGCCTCGCGCGGGGTGCGCAGTACGGCGATACGCCTGCCGCGCACGGTGCACAACCAGGGCGCGGGCGGGTTCGCGGGTGTGCTGACCGACATCGCACGCCGCACCGGAGTGTCCGGCTACCCGGGCGACGGCGCACAGCGCTGGCCGGCCGTGCACGCGCTCGACGCGGCCGTCCTCTTCCGGCTCGCCCTGGAGCAGGCGGAAGCCGGTACCTGCTGGCACGCCGTGGCCGACGAGGGCGACCAGGTGCGTGACATCGCCGCGGTCATCGGCCGGCGGCTGGACCTGCCGGTCGAGTCGGTGCCGACGGAGACCTACGGCCCCCTCGGCCCCATCTTCGCGGCCGACCAGCCCTCGTCCAGCACCCACACCCGGCAGACGCTCGGCTGGGAGCCGAAGCACCCCGGCCTTCTGGAGGACCTGGAGAACATCCAGCCCTGACCGCCGCGAGAAGACCGCGCACGCCGGACCGAGCCGTGACCACGGCGCGACGAGGGCTCCGGCCGGTTCTCGGTCGGAGCCCTCGTCGTGCTCGTGCCGGCTGAGTGCCGATGGCCCGTCCGGCCCGTCCCTGACCCGTTCCTGACCTGTTCCTGACCTGAAGGGGACGGGAACGCGTGGCGGCTAGGCCGCCTCGGGTCGCGTCGTACGCATGCCCCAGGCCGGCTCCTGCACCTCCTCGGGCAGGAAGGCCTCGTCGTCCCCGAAGTCCGGGGCCTGGAAGGGGTTTGTCGTCGGGCGCGGCGATGCCGGACCGGCGCCGTGGGGCTGTCCTTCCAGGGCGGAGAACAGCGATGTCAGTTCGATGAGAGGTCTCGCTTTCGTTGCAGGTCCCGGAAGGGGCCTGGCGTGCCGTGACCGGGCACAGCGGTCCTAGAGCTTGGTCATCTTGGCGTACGGGCTCAGGATCCGCATCTGCTCCGAGCCGAAATCCACGAGTGCCGCGATTCCGTCCTCGATGCCGATCACCCGGCCGAGGCCGTACACGTCATGGGTGACCTGGTCACCCACGGCGAAGTGCTTGGGATCCGGGGTGACAGCGGCCTTGAAGGGGCTGGTGGGCAAATGACGCTTCGGTGCAGCAGGCTTTGTCATCGTCCCCAGTATGCGCCTACGGACCGCTCCGTTGGCAGCCTCGCCGATGGTCGGACTCCGCTCCCGCGGGAACCCGAACCCGCCGACCGGACGGCATGCGGCCGGGCGGAGCGGGGCGGAGCCGGGCGGTTCGGCTTCGTAGGATGTCGAATGCCCCGTACCCTTCGGGGACCACGGCGTCAGATAGCGGGCGCCAAACACTGGAGGCAATACCTCGTGCTGATTGCTCAGCGTCCGTCATTGACCGAAGAGGTCGTCGACGAGTTCCGCTCCCGGTTCGTGATCGAGCCGCTGGAGCCGGGCTTCGGCTACACCCTCGGCAACTCCCTCCGTCGTACTCTCCTGTCCTCGATTCCCGGAGCGGCTGTCACGTCGATCCGGATCGACGGCGTGCTGCACGAGTTCACCACCGTGCCGGGCGTCAAGGAGGACGTCACCGACCTGATCCTGAACATCAAGCAGCTGGTCGTCTCCTCGGAGCACGACGAGCCTGTGGTGATGTACCTGCGCAAGCAGGGTCCGGGTCTGGTCACCGCCGCCGACATCGCGCCTCCGGCCGGTGTCGAGGTGCACAACCCCGACCTGGTGCTGGCCACGCTGAACGGCAAGGGCAAGCTGGAGATGGAGCTGACGGTCGAGCGTGGCCGCGGTTATGTCTCCGCCGTGCAGAACAAGCAGGTGGGCCAGGAGATCGGCCGCGTCCCGGTCGACTCGATCTACTCGCCGGTGCTCAAGGTCACGTACAAGGTCGAGGCGACCCGTGTCGAGCAGCGCACCGACTTCGACAAGCTGATCGTCGACGTCGAGACCAAGCAGGCGATGCGTCCCCGTGACGCCATGGCCTCCGCCGGTAAGACGCTGGTCGAGCTGTTCGGTCTCGCCCGCGAGCTGAACATCGACGCCGAGGGCATCGACATGGGCCCGTCCCCCACGGACGCCGCCCTCGCCGCGGACCTGGCGCTGCCGATCGAGGAGCTGGAGCTCACGGTCCGCTCCTACAACTGCCTCAAGCGTGAGGGCGTCCACTCGGTGGGCGAGCTGCTGGCGCGCTCCGAGGCGGACCTGCTGGACATCCGCAACTTCGGTGCGAAGTCCATCGACGAGGTCAAGGCGAAGCTGGCCGGCATGGGCCTGGCCCTCAAGGACAGCCCGCCCGGATTCGACCCGACCGCCGCCGCCTTCGACGCGGACGACAACGGGAGCAACGGTTTCATGGAGACCGAGCAGTACTGAGGGCTGCGACGGGGCGGGTGACCCCGTCCTGACCTTCGCGCACGCCGCTGGGAAGGGCGCGCCGAGCCGACTCCGGCTGGGCGCGCCCTTTCGCGCTGTCCGCTCGGGCAACTCCATGGGCGCTGTGTCTGAGCTGTTTGGCAGTGCGTCCCTCGTCCTTTCGGGTGGTGGGTCTGGCGAGTGGGCATCCGGCGGGGACGGCACCGGTCGACGATCGACGAACTGGCCGATGGGATCGCAGGAGGAGCCTGCGACCGCTGCGTGAGGGTAGGTCGTTGTGATCGACAGGCGGGACGTGCTGCGGGCAGGTGTGCTGGGCGGCGTCGGCGGGGCGCTGGGGCTGCAGGCACCGGTGAGTGCGGCTGAGGCTGCGGCGGCCGAGGCGACGGGGCCGGTCGACGCCCGGGACTGGAAGCGGTTGGCCGACGCGCTGTCGCCCGGGGCCAGCCTCTACCGGCCGTACAGTTCTGAATACCTGTCGCTGTCCTTGCCGTTCAACCACAGGTACGCCGGGATCCAGCCCGCCGGCATCGTCACCTGCGCGACCACCGACGACGTGTCCGAGGCGATCCGCTGGGCTCGCGGGGTGGGGCTGCCCGCCGTACCGCGCACCGGGCTGGGACACAACTACGCCGGGTATTCGACCACCACGGGCCTGCTGCTGAACATGGCCCGCATGAAGAGCATCGTCTCCACTCCGGCGAAGGGCGGTGCCCACTCCCGGGTCTACGGGCCGATGAAGGTCGTGCACGACGCCGGCACCGTCACCGTGGGGGCCGGGGTCACCAACGGCGACCTGCATCCGCTGCTGGAGGACCAGGGCATGTTCGTGCCGACCGGCCGCTGCCCCAGCGTCGGGGTCGCGGGGCTGGTGCTCGGCGGCGGTATCGGCTTCAGCGACAAGATGTTCGGCCTGACCTGCGACCGGCTCGTCGCCACGACCGTCGTGCTCGCCGACGGACACACGGTCGAGGCCACCGAGGACACGCACCCGGACCTGTTCTGGGCCTGCCGCGGCGGAGCCGGCAACAACTTCGGCGTCAACACCTCGTTTACCTTCCAGTACGAGCAGTTCCAGGGCACCGTGGGCTTCTACCAGCTCCGCTGGAGCCTGGACTCCGTCCTGCCCGTGATCGCCACCGCGCAGCACATCGCCCAGGAGACCGAGGGCGACCGGCGGTTCCACATGCGTCTGGGGATCGGCACCAACGGGACGACCAGGGCGCAGATCCACGCGAACGCCAACGTCAACGCCATCGGCCAGTTCTACGGCACGGTCCAGGAACTGCGTGCCATCCTCGACCCGCTGCTCAAGATCGGCACGGCCGAGGAACGCGCCCGCAACAGCGCGTCCGTTCGTCAGGTCACGCCCGGTGAGGCGAGCGTGCTGCTGAGCGCCACCACACCGATCGAACGCTTCGGCACCAAATCGGCGATCCTGGACTCCCGCACGCTCCTGACCGATCAGCAGGTCGGCGCGGCAGCAGAGCGCCTGCTGGAGTGGCCCGGCAGCAACAACGAGGACGGGGCCGGGTTCGCGATGTTCGCCCTCGGCGGTGAGATCAACCAGGTACCGCCGGACGCGACCGCGTTCGTCCACCGGAACGATCTCTTCGTCTTCGCCGCCGAGACCTCGTGGACGGACTACGACCTCCCCAGCGTCGCCGAGGCCAACCTCCACTGGCTCCAGCAGTTCTACGACGACATCTTCTCCGGCAAGGCGCCCGAAGGCGCGTACCAGAACTTCCCCGACCCGACACTGCGGGACTGGCGGCAGGCCTACTACGGCGCGAACTACCCCCGTCTGGTCGACGTGAAGCGGACGTACGACCCGACCGGCTTCTTCGACTACGCCCAGGCGATCGGCACGCGCTGAGAACCACAACGAAGGGCCTGGCGCCCGCTCATGTCCTGCGCCAGGCGCCGAGCAGTTCCCCGGGGCCGTACGCCGCCTGGAGTCCGGAACAGGCGACCCCGCCGCGGGAGACCGCCACGAGCGGTACCGGTTCGTCGGTGATCGCTGCCCGGTGCCTGTGCAGCGCTGCCAGGTCGTGGCTGTCGAACGCGGAGTTCTCCAGCCACTTGACCGAGCCGAGGAAGAGCAACCGCCTGGCCACCGGTTGCCGGTCGGCGCCCACCAGGTCGATCTCGACGTCGTTGCCGCGGGTCCAGTACCCGCCGATCGCCGGAGCGGCGGGCAGGACCTCGTCCGGCAGAAGACGGGCGAGGGATTCCCGGACGAGCGGCTCGATCGCACGCCCCCGCCAGCTCGTCCACCGCTCCTGGACGCGGCTCAGCGTGAGATCTCCCCGCATCCGCTCGATCTCCGCCATGTGCGGATCCAGAAACGCGAGCCAGAACCGCAGGTAGGGGTCCGCCACCCGGTAGCGGCGTTCCTTCGACGGTCTCAGTGAGAGAGGCAGTTCGGCGGCCACGACCCTTTTCCCGGTCAGGACGTCGGTGGCCCGGGTGAGAGTGGTGTGGGCGATGCCGCCGGCCGCGCGCGCGATGTTGGTGAAGGTCCGCTCCCCTGACCCGATGGCCCGCAGCACCTCCCTGCTCATCGCCTGGGGCGGGAACTCCGCGGCGAGCGACCGCTCTGCCGACACCAGCAGCGCCGAGATCGGATTGTCCAGCGAGTCGCGGAGGAATTCCCAGAGGTCCGCTCCGGCCCGCCACTCGGCGCAGATCAGCGGGAGACCCCCCGTGATCAGCGCGGCGTCGAACGCGGCGGCCGGAGAGAGACCGAGCATCTCGCCGATGTCGGCCGGGTTCAGGGGCCCGACGATCATTTCCCGCCCCCGCTGGTGAAAGGGACGGTCGTAGCTGTTCAGCGCCTCCATCATCGACAGGTCGGACCCGACCAGGAGGAGAAGTACCGGCTTTCGGCTCAGCAGCCGGTCCCATGCCCGCTGGAGCATGCCCTCGAAGGCGTCGATGCGGTCCATGAGATACGGAACCTCGTCGATGACCACCACGCTCGGGCGGTCGTCGGGAAGGATCTCCGCGAGCAGCCTGAACGCCGCGTTCCACTGCCCCGGGGTCTCCTCCGAGAACAGTCCCCGCTCCGGCAGGGTGGATCTGGCGACGGCGTCGAGCAGCTCCGTCAGTTCGTCCTCCGCCGTGCCGCCCGCAGCGGTGAAGAACAGGTACGGCGTCCCGGTGCGCCGCAGGAACTCCTCGACGAGGCTGGACTTGCCGACCCGCCGCCTTCCTCGCATGAGGACGCACTGCCCCGGTGTCGCCGCCCCGACGGCATCGCGGACGCCCCGCAAGGCATTGCCGAGCACGCTCAGCTCGTGATCCCGCCCGATGAAGCGACGCACGACAAGCCTCCCGAGGGCAACAGTATCGCCAAAGATACTATCGCCCTCGCTACTATCCCTCCAGTGGGATATGGGGGCTCCGGTTTCGATTGGCTCGACAGGCGCCGCTGCGCCGAGAGGGAATGCCAAGGCGGGTCAATCAGCCTGAGGGTTCGGGGCGGGACGGGGGTGTTCTGGCCTGGGGTGGAGTAGGCCATTGGACGGAGGGTGGACGGCGTCGTACGGCGACGAATGAGACCAGAACTGAGACCAGGGCGCCGGTCATACTCGCTTGACGACGATCGATTCCGGAACCAGCTTCTCCAGGTCGTCCACGTCCGATGTGAAGATGGTGACCTGCCCTTTCTGCTGTCGGGCGATGATGGCGAGCACCGCGTCGATCGCGTACTTGTGGCCGTGAAGCTTGGCGTCGGACAGGAGTCGGCGGGCCTGGCGGGCCTCGTCCTTCCCGATGTCGGCGACTTTGAGCCGGGAGAGCACCCAGTCCCAGCGCTGCTCGGTGGTTCTGCCGTCGTACGCCTCCACCAGCGTCATGGGCGACGTGACCACTTCGGCTTCGCCCCGTGCTGCGAGATCGAGCCAGGCGATCATCTTGCGGTCGCCACGCACAGCGAGGGACAGGGCTTCGCAGTCGAGTACGAAGGTGCGCAGTGGCCGCTGCCCGTGCTCACTGGCTCGCTTGGTCACGCGGCCTCTCCGGCGTTGTGTCCTCCGGCGGTCAGGCGACGCTCGTGCTCGGCGTCGAGATCTTCCAGCTCCGAGAGCGCTGCCGCGCGCTCGTCCTCGGTGACCGCGCCGTGTTCCGTCTGCAGCCAGTCGACCAGTTCCAGCAGCCGGTCCCGATCGCGCTTGAATCGCAGGGCTTCGGCGACGTACGCCGAAAGTCCCCGCTCAGCCGCCTCGGCGCGGATCTCGTCCAGGAGATCTTCGGGGATCGTCACCGTTACTTTCTTGGTTGCCATACAAGTCACCATACTCTTGGTGTGAATGCCCCTACTAGATTGCCGTGACCTGTAGGGCAAGGAGGCTGATGGCCGATCCGTACCGCTTCACTCGGCCACCGCGTGCCGTTCACTCTCATCAGCGCATGCTGCGTCGGATGAGGCAGGTCGATCGAGCCAAAGGTTCCGCAGCTGCTCGGTGGACAGTTGGTCTGTCCACATGTACCCGGGGAATGATGTTCGGTTGGCGAGCACCTCACGCTCTCGGAGGCGAAGGAAGCGGCGGCACGGGATGCCACTGAAGCCGACGACGTCCGTGATGAGGTCATCCGGGCTGCCAATGCCGCCGGCTGGGCGGTGGAGCGGTCCGATCCGGCCGAGCGTACGAGACGGGATCCGGCTGCGGAGGATACGAGATTCGAACTCGTGAGGGGTTGCCCCCAACACGCTTTCCAAATGTTCGTCTGGGGGTACAGGGGTGTGCGGGAGCGTTCTGACCTGCGGTGCGACTGTGGCGGGTAGGGCTCCTGAACGCTGCTGTACGGAGGTGAATGCAACCAGAACTGCAACCAGCGCCCGTCTATTTGCCGCTCTCCGGGCCGTACCACTGGAGAGCCTGACCGGTCACCGCCGCGATGCAGGCGAAGTCGTGGTCGCGGTGCAGGAGGGTGAGCCCTTGCAACTCGGCCGTCGCGGCGACGACGAGATCCACCGCACCCGCACTGCGATGCTTTCCCTGTTTGGTGAGAGCTTCTTGGACCTGCCAGGCGCGGTCGTAGGCGCGGTCGTCGACGGGAACCCAACCGAAGACCAGTCGCATGTCCTCGATGCCACGCGCCCTGTCGGCGGCCGACCGGGCGCTGTAGAAGAACTCAAGCTCGGTGATCGGGCAGGTGGCGATGAGCCCGGCGGCTGCCGCCTGGTCCCAGCCGTACTGCTCCGCGTCCTCGCGCATGAACCGAGCGAGCGCGCTGGTGTCGATCAGGAACTGAGCCGCGTTCACCGGCGGTAGTTCCCCTTGTTCTCGAACAGCTCCAGATCGAATGCGCCGTCCCCGGCCGAGGCCCGCAGCCGGGCGAGAGCCAGGGCGCGACGCCTACTCTCCAGCACCTCGCGAAGAGCGGTGTTGACCGTCTCCTTCTTGGTGCTCGTCCCGAGGGCCTTCGCCACGTCCGCGACCAGGTCGTCGTCCAGGTCGATAACCGTCCGACTCATTTAGCGCCTCCCTGATATCAAATATGGGGGCAAGTATATCTCGTGAGGCGCTCGCAGGGTGACGCACCCGGGCATCCAGCCTTGGCCGCCGAGTCCTACGCGGGCATCACGCCATGGATGCGGGAGAGAGTGAAAACGCGTTCCGCTTCACGCAGGTGGCACCAGGCGTCGAGGTACGGCGGGTCGAGTTCCAGGTTGCTGAGGGTGCGTACGGTCCGGTTGCCCGACGTGGCGATGTACTCGACCGTGACGGCCGCACCCGTGTCGATGGCATGGGCGACCTGGCGTACGTCGCTGTACGACAGGTGCTTCGCGTATCCGGCGACGATCTCCTCTGTGTCCGTCGCGAACGGCACCCCACTGCCGAACGGATCGGGTTCCGGTGAGTGCGGCGGGGCCTTGAGCAGCCGGTCGGCCAGGGCACCCATCCCGGCGTCGGAGGGCAGGCCCGAGGCGCGGGCAGCGGTGGTCCCGGGGCCGCGCCGCCCGACGTTCCTTCGCGGGGGCGGGACGGCAGCCGCAGCCCTCTGGGCCAGGCGCTTCTCGATGCGTACCGTTCCCCCGGCGGTTTCGGCGACCGGGGCGTAGCCCGCGGCGCGGAGTGTGGCCAGAACCGTCGCGGGTGGGCTGCCGCTGACCAGGACCGTCGGGGCGAGCTGCCGCAGGGCGAGCTTCGACAGGGCGCGGTGGGCGGCGAGCTCGGCCAGGAGTGCGGGTTCGTCGCCGTGGATGACACAGGCCGCGGGGGCGATGCGCACCCGTCCGTGGCCTCGTGCGGTGGCGGCGATGAGATAGGTCAGCGGCTGCGGCAGGACCGTGGCGGAACCGGCTGCCAGGTCGGCTGTGATGTCGTCCAAGGTACGGCCGGCGTCCAGGGCCCGGCGGATACTGCTGCCGCTGAAGCGCCATACGGACGCCGTGCCACTGGTCTCCCGGTCGGCCACCGAATCCAGCAGCGCCGCGAGTCGCGCGGACGGGGTGCCGGTGACGACGGCGGTGAGGTCGGCGCCGATCCGGGCCGTCGTGGTCGCCGGGGGCAGCAGCCGTCGGGCCGTGCTGTTGAGCTCTTCGTCGGCGTGGGCCGCCAGGTGGGCACCGAGCGGGGACAGCGCACCCCGTGCCAGCACGCCCAGCAGTTCGCCTTCGCGGATCACGGTGCTGAACGGTGCTGTGTCCTGGGTCGAGGCGTCGTCGGCTAGCGGACGGTGCCAGGCCACGAGCGGCCCCAGCTCCGAAGCGACCTTCACGCCCTGTCCGGCCGGAAGCCCCGCCGCCGCGGTGAGCAGCCCGCGGCGGGCCTGTAGACAGCCGCCGCAGTCAGGGGCACCGGCGAGTGCGGGAAGCGCCTTGCCGTCCTCGTCGCGCGACTGGGAGGGAGTGAGCGGCAGGTCCTGCCACGCCCGGAGCAGTACGGCGAATTGTTCCGCGGGCTCCTGCTCGGCCCAGGCGTCGTACGCCTCGGTGGGCGGTACGCGATCGCCGTCGCGGGCCAAGAGCCCGGCGGCGTACGCGGTCTCCAGGACGATGCGTACGACGGTGTCGTCCGCCTGGGCTGCCTTACCGAGCCGAGCCAGCTCACGAGCGCCGACCCCGCCCGACTTCAGCCGGGTCGGTGGAGCGGCCGCGCACGCCGAGAGGACGGAGGCGGCATGGGCCGCGAACGCGGTGGCGGCCACCGCGGCCTCCCGCTCCACCTCCGAGGAGCTGACGGGCGCCAACTGTGGGACAGGCGGCAGGGGCTCGAACGGGCCGTGCCAATCGGGGCCCCGCAGAGCCAGGGCGACCTCGACCGCCATCCGGACGGGCCCGTACCGGTGACGGTCCTGGAGCAGAAGCCCGCGGTCGAGTGCCCATCGGGCGCCTGGCTGGAGGTCGGGGCCAGGAGCCCCGAACACGACGCACAGTGACTGACGAGGCGTGGACCTGGCGCTCTGCTCAAGCAACTTCCGTGTGGCCGCCGGTGCTCCCGCCACCAGAGCGGCGACCCGTTCCGCGTCACTGTGATGCTCCACCAGAGCCGCCAGCCGCTGCTGTTTGGTGCCGGGTGGCTTGATACCCAGGACCGCCAGCATGCCGCGCAGTTCCTCCGAGGTGGTGCCGGCCAGCAGCTCTTCCAGCGGGGCATCAAGTCCCAGGGGCGTACTCCACGCCTGTCGCAAGGGCGTGGGCATGCGGAGTGCCTCGCTGCCGTCGTGCCACACGAGTGCCCGGTCCGACAGCGCCTCCAGGGTCGCGTCCAGCGCGTGTACCGCCGCAGGGGACGTCGAGCCGAGCAGTTCCGCGAGGCTGTCCCGGGTCGCTTGTGCTCCCAGGGCCGCCAGCGCCTCGGCGGCCTGCAGGCACGGCAGCGTGAGTTGCGGCAGGACGAGTGCCACGGACCCCGGACGCTGGAGACGGTCCGCCAGCTCCCCCAGCGAGCGAGGTTCCGGAGAGGAGGCCGCGTCCTTCCGCAGGGTGAGTACGCGTGCCAGGCGGCAACCGTCAAGTTCGCTCAGCCAGGTCGCAAGCGTCGATCGGGACTTCATGAGGGTGCACCTCGACAGCCAGGGAACGTCACAGGCGGGCCGGAGCCACTTCGGCGCCAAGGACAAGGATGGCTCAGTTCCAAGATCCGCGGATGCCGTACGAAGACAGAGTCCGGGGCCCCACCAGGGTCCCAGCCCGACGAGACGAGTTCGGCGGCAGTAGAAGATCCGACTTCCGGCTTTGTGAAATGTCCTTGATGGGCGTATATAAATGCAACCAAAAATGCAACCAGCGCACGCCGAAGATCCGAGCCGCAATCGCGGCTCGGATCTTCGTTTCGCCTGGTCAGGCAGGAGCGGAGGATACGAGATTCGAACTCGTGAGGGGTTGCCCCCAACACGCTTTCCAAGCGTGCGCCCTAGGCCTCTAGGCGAATCCTCCGGTGGGAACATTACATGACCCAGAGGAGTGCTCGCGAACTCGTTCCTACCCCCTGACGTCGGGTACTCTGTGCAGAGCCCCTCACGCGGCGCTATCTGACTGAACTCCCCCAGGGCCGGAAGGCAGCAAGGGTAGGTCGGCTCTGGCGGGTGCGTGGGGGGCGCTTGCGTTCTCCGGGCGGGCCGGGTTGTCAGTGGGCGCCTATAACCTCGTATGTGTGTCGTCTCTCGCGCTGTACCGCCGCTATCGCCCGGAGTCGTTCGCCGAGGTCATCGGGCAGGAGCATGTCACCGACCCGCTGCAGCAGGCGCTGCGGAACAACCGGGTCAATCACGCGTACCTGTTCAGCGGGCCGCGCGGGTGTGGCAAGACGACCAGCGCGCGGATTCTGGCCCGGTGCCTGAACTGCGAGCAGGGGCCCACGCCGACTCCGTGCGGGGAGTGCCAGTCCTGCCAGGACCTGGCGAGGAACGGGCCGGGGTCGATCGACGTCATCGAGATCGACGCGGCCTCTCACGGTGGTGTGGACGACGCCCGTGAGCTGCGCGAGAAGGCCTTCTTCGGGCCCGCCGGCAGTCGCTACAAGATCTACATCATCGACGAGGCCCACATGGTCACGTCGGCCGGTTTCAACGCGCTGCTCAAGGTCGTCGAGGAGCCGCCGGAGCACCTCAAGTTCATCTTCGCCACGACCGAGCCCGAGAAGGTCATCGGGACCATCCGGTCGCGGACCCATCACTATCCGTTCCGGCTGGTGCCGCCGGGCACGCTGCGGGACTACCTCGGCGAGGTGTGCGGCAAGGAGCAGATCCCCGTCGAGGACGGCGTGCTCCCGCTCGTCGTGCGTGCCGGTGCCGGGTCCGTGCGTGACTCCATGTCCGTCATGGACCAGCTGCTCGCCGGGGCGGGTGCGGACGGTGTGACGTACGCCATGGCCACCTCGCTGCTCGGGTACACCGACGGGTCGCTGCTCGACTCCGTGGTCGAAGCCTTTGCGACCGGGGACGGCGCCGCCGCCTTCGAGGTCGTCGACCGGATCATCGAGGGGGGCAACGACCCGCGCCGCTTCGTCGCCGACCTGCTGGAGCGGCTGCGGGACCTGGTGATCCTCGCCGCCGTGCCGGACGCGGCGGAGAAGGGGCTGTTCGACGCCCCCGCCGACGTTCTCGAACGCATGCAGGCCCAGGCCGGCACCTTCGGCGCCGCCGAGCTCAGCCGTGCCGCCGACCTCGTCAACGAGGGCCTCACGGAGATGCGCGGCGCCACCTCCCCGCGCCTCCAGCTGGAGCTGATCTGCGCGCGCGTGCTGCTGCCGGCCGCCTATGGCGACGAGCGGTCCATGATGGCCCGCCTCGACCGGCTGGAGCGGGGCGTCAACTTCTCGGGCGGGGGCGGTGCGCCCGCGATGGGGTACGTGCCCGGGCCCGAGGCCCACATGCCTCCCGCGGTTCCCGAGGGCGGCGGCCCGGCGGCGGCCCGGGCGGCCGTACGGGGGGGAGCGGCCCCAGCGCCCGCACCTGCGCCCGCACCGGCCCCGGCCCCGGCGCCCGTACCGGCACCGCAGCCGCAGCCGCAGCCGCAGCCGCAGGCTCAGCCTCCGGCTGCGGCCCCCGCGCCGACTCCCGCTCCGACGGCCCCTGCCCCCGCTGCCGCCGCCCCCGGCGCCTGGCCGACCGCGGCGCCCGCAGGCGGCGGCGCCCGTCGCCCCGGCGGCTGGCCCACGGCTACGGCCACGGGCGCACCGGCGGCCCAGCCCCAGCAGGCCCCGGCGCCTGTCCATGCCCCTGCGCCTGTCCACACCCCGGCCGCGGCGCCCCCGGCTGCCGCCGCCCCCGCCGGTGGTGTCGACCCCCGCATGCTCTGGCCGAACATCCTGGAAGCCGTCAAGAACCGCCGCCGCTTCACCTGGATCCTGCTCAGCCAGAACGCCCAGGTCGCCGGTTTCGACGGCACCACCCTCCAGCTCGGCTTCGTCAACGCCGGCGCCCGCGACAACTTCGCGAGCAGCGGCAGCGAGGACGTGCTGCGACAGGCGCTGTCCGAGCAGTTCAACGTGCAGTGGCGGATCGAGGCGGTCGTCGACCCGACGGGCGGCGGCGGTGCGGCCCCGGCCAACACCGGGTACGGCGGCGGCGCGCCCGGCGGCTACGGCGCGCCCGCCGCGTCCGGCTACGGCAGCCCCGCCCCGGCGGCCCCGGCCCGCCCGGCGGCGCCCCAGCCCGCGTCGGCGCCCCCTGCCCCCGCCCAGGGTCCCGCGCCGACAGCGGCCCCGACCCCTGCGGCCCCCCGGCCCGCGGCCCCCGAGCCGCCGCCGGTGGCCCCCGAGGACGACATCCCCGAGGAGGATGACCCCGACCTCGACGAGTCGGCCCTCTCCGGCCACGAACTGATCGTCAAGGAGCTGGGGGCGACGGTGGTGGAGGAAATCCAGAACGAGTGACGCGAGGTCGTTCGGGCCGAAGGGGGCCGACGGTGCGACCCCAGGGAGGGCGGTCACCCCGAGCGCGCCCCCACCCTTGGACGAACCTCCAGTCGGTCCGTCCGGCTACGCTGGCCCCCGTGAAGGTCCTCGTCATCGGCAGCGGCGCCCGCGAACACGCCCTGTGCCGCTCTCTGTCCCTCGATTCCGACGTCACCGCGCTGTACTGCGCCCCCGGCAACGCCGGCATCGCCGAGGTGGCCGAGCTGCGCCAGGTCGATGCCCTGGACGGCGGGGCCGTGGCCGCGCTCGCCGTGGAACTCGGCGCCGACCTCGTGGTCGTCGGCCCCGAGGCCCCGCTCGTCGCCGGGGTCTCCGACGCCGTACGCGCCGCCGGCATCCCGGTCTTCGGCCCCTCCGGGGAGGCCGCGCGGATCGAGGGGTCCAAGGCGTTCGCCAAGGACGTGATGGCGGGGGCCGGAGTGCCCACCGCCCGCTCGTACGTTTGCACAAGCGCCGACGAGGTCGCCGAGGCTCTCGACGCCTTCGGGGCACCGTACGTCGTCAAGGACGACGGGCTCGCGGCCGGCAAGGGCGTCGTCGTCACCGACGACCTCGACGCCGCCAAGGCGCACGCGGCCGCCTGCGACCGTGTCGTCATCGAGGAGTTCCTCGACGGCCCCGAGGTCTCCCTCTTCGCGATCACCGACGGCGAGACGGTCCTCCCGCTCCAGCCCGCCCAGGACTTCAAGCGCGCCCTGGACGGCGACGAGGGCCCGAACACCGGCGGCATGGGGGCCTACTCCCCGCTGCCCTGGGCCGACCCCAAGCTCGTCGAGGAGGTCCTGGAGACCGTTCTCCAGCCGACCGTCGACGAGATGCGGCGCCGCGGAACCCCGTTCTCCGGTCTTCTCTACGCCGGCCTCGCCATCACCTCGCGCGGCGTCCGGGTCATCGAGTTCAACGCCCGCTTCGGCGACCCCGAGACCCAGGTGGTCCTGGCCCGGCTGAAGACCCCGCTGGCCGGTGTCCTGCTCGCGGCCGCGAACGGCACCCTCGACGACCTGCCGGCGCTGCGCTGGCGCGACGACGCCGCGGTCACCGTGGTCGTCGCCTCCCACAACTACCCCGGCACCCCGCGCACCGGTGACCCCATCACCGGCCTCGACGCGGTGGCCGCCGAGGACGCCCCGCACGCCTACGTCCTGCACGCGGGGACGAAGCAGGACGGCGACGCGGTCGTCAGCGCGGGCGGTCGCGTCCTGTCCGTGACGGCGACCGGCAAGGACCTGACCCAGGCCCGCGAGCGGGCGTACACGGCGGTGGCGCGGATCGGTCTCGACGGCTCGCAGCACCGTACGGACATCGCCGCGAAGGCGGCGGCCGAGGCCTGAGCCGGCCCGAGCACCGGCAAAAACCTTTTCATCAGCCTTTCTTTCTGATCAGGCCCCGGACCCGAAATCCGGGGCCTGATCATTGCTGTCTGTCGATCACCTCTGACCAAGGCCATTCCATCGAGTGACCGATGCCCCATCCGGCTGACGGGGGCCGAGGCCCCAACTAGGGTGCGGCGCAGGCGTTCCGGCACTTGGCCCACCGGCATTGCGATGTCAGTCGTGGGTGCCACAGTGGGGGAGTGAGCAACAGCCAGGACAGCGCCAGGACAGCAGGGAGGGGGTGAGGTCCGGTCGTGACCGGAATCGGTGTGGAGGCAGGGGCACAGGCGGCCCGTGCCCGGGCCCTCGCCGTGCTGCGCATCCGCGGCCGGGCCCTGGCCGTGGCCCTGCTGCCCGCGGCGGCCACGGTGATCCTGCTGACCGGCGGTTCCACCGGCCACTTCGTCGGCCGCGGCTGGGACGCGGCCCGCTGGACGGTGGGCGTCCTCGCCGTGATCGTGCTGCTGGCAGCCGCCGGTATCGCCGTGGTCGTGGCCCGCGCCCGCCCGGCGGTGAGCCCCACGGTGCCGATCCCGGAGGAGTCCGCCCCGGACCTGTACCGGATGGTGCGTGACCTCGCCGAGCGGCTCGACGTTCCGGTGCCCTCCGCCATAGCGCTCACCCCGGACTGCGACAGCTGGCTGGAGGACCGCACCCACCCGGCCCACGGCCCGCCCGCGCCCAAGGTCCACGACGAACTCGCGGGCCCGCGCGCGCACCGCCGTACCCCGGCCGCGCCCGTCCTCGTCATCGGCTCGCCGTTCCTGTGGTGGATGCGCGTCGGCGAGCTCCGCGCGGTTCTCGCCCCGGTCGTCGCCGGTACGGGGCCCTCGGCGCACCCGGACATAGCGGCGGCCCGCCGTTTCGTCCGCGGTCTGGACGCGGCGGTGGCCGTCGCGGCGACGCCGGCCCGCTGTCCGGGTACTCGCGTGGTGTGCGCGGTCGTCGGGTGGGTGGCCCGGCTGCTGCTGCGCGGGTGCCGGGAGCACGCGGCCCTGATGGAGCGCGGGGTCGCCGCCGCGGCGGCCGAGCGTGCACAGGCTGTGGATTACGGACTGCGGATCGTCGCGCAGGAACAGGTCGGTCTGGCGTACGCGGGCTGGGACCGCCTCCTCACCCGAGTCGCGCTGCCCGCCTGGCGGATGGGCCGCTGGCCGTCCCGGCTGGACGCGGGCGTCGTCGCGGCGCTCACCGAACTGTCCCGGCGCGACCGGCTGGCCGAGGGCTTCGCCTCCCGGCTGGGCGAGCGGCCCGCCTGCGACCTGCTGGAGGAGCCGGGCGTGGTGGACGAGGCCGCCTCGCTGCTCGCCGCCCGCCTCTTCCACGGCGGCCCCGCCGAGCCGGGCCCGGACTGGTCGCCGGTGGACTGGCAGGAGTACCCGGACGAGGTCGTCGACCGCACCTGGCGCACCGACGCGGCCCGTCTGCACCGCGTGCTGGACTCCCTCGGCGTCCGCGCCACCCTGGACCCCTTCGCCCCCGACCCGGGCGGCCCCACCCTGGCCCGCGTCCTGGACCACCTGACCGACCCGACCGCCCAGCCCACCCACAGGGCCCACCTGCACGACGAGACCGGGTGCGGAGAGGATGGCCAAGGCACGGCTGGGCAGGACGAGAGCGGACCCGCCAAGACCGGGCGAGGCGAGAGCAGGCAAGGCACGGCCGGACACGATGAGACCGGGCAAGGCGCGGCCGGGTACGCCGAGAGCGGGCAGGGGACGGCTGGGCAGGGTGTGAGCGGACCCGGCGAGACCGGG
Source organism: Streptomyces sp. NPDC048277 (assembly GCF_040652235.1). Lineage (NCBI taxonomy): Bacteria > Bacillati > Actinomycetota > Actinomycetes > Kitasatosporales > Streptomycetaceae > Streptomyces > Streptomyces sp. NPDC048277. Next base: position 42,130 of record NZ_JBEZLQ010000024.1, on the reverse strand, counting down.
CAAGGGGAGAGCAGGCAAGGCGCAACGGAGCGTGGCGCGGCCGGGCACGACGAGATCAGGTGCGACGAGAGCGGGCGGGGCGCGGCCGGGCAGGGCGCGAGCGGAACCGATCAGACCGGGCGAGGCAAGAGCGGACACGGCCAGACCGGGCAGGGCGCGACCGGACACGATACGACCGGGCAAGGCGCGACGGGGCAAGGCGTGGCCGGCCACGACGAGACCAGGTGCGACGAGAGCCGGCAGGGCGCGGCCGGGCAAGGCGAGAGCAGGCAAGGCGCGACGGGGCAAGACTCGCCCCGGCAAGACGCGACCGCGCACCACGACGGCACCGACGCCACCGGCACTTTTGCCTCCGACGGCAGCGACGCCTACGCCTCCGACGCCACCGGCACTTTTGCCTCCGACGGCAGCGACGCCTACGCCTCCGACGCCACCGGCACTTTTGCCGCCGACGCCGCCGACGCCGCCGACGCCACCGACGCCTACGCCACCGACGCCCCTGACGCCTCCGACACCGAGCCAAGCGTCGCGTACGACGACATGGCAGACGAGGCGTCCGGTACCGAGCGGAGCTCCGTCCTCGCCGCCGGGCTCACCGCCGCCCTCGCCCGGGAGGAAGCCGCCGTCGGCCCCCGCCCCGGTTCGCCCGCCCCCGCGGGCCAGGGGCCCGGCGGTGCCCTCTGGGACGACGGCGCGCTGCCCCTCTTCCCGCTCCAGCCCCCGCGTACCGCCCGCGAGCTCCTCGCCGACCACGTCACGGCGATGGTGTGCTGCGCGGCCGTGGACACCGCCGGTGCCACCCCCGGCCTGGACTGGCTGGACGGCCCGTCCCTGCTGGTCGACGGCGAGCGGGCCGCCGACCTGACGCCCAGAGTCCTCAGCCTCATCGAGGAGGGAGACCCGGCCCCGCTGCGGGCCTGGTTGGTCGCGTCCGGGATACGTCCCGAGAAGCCGGTACGGCTCGTCTGACCTGGGCATTCCGACGCTTTAGCGGAGCAAACTGTTCCACTTCAGGCAAATTAGCAACGAACCGTGACCGGACGCGTGCGTTATGTGATGTGCTGGGATCGTTCGCGGATGTGGCAAGCGCATCCGACATAAGACAAGCGCCACAGTCACGGCACGGAGCCGTATCAACCGAACGCCCATCGACTCGTAACAGCACACCTCACGGGGGCACGAGGGAGGGGAGCCAGCATGGCATCGGACCACATCCGCCGCTGGGAGTCGGGAGCACTCGCGCACGCCGTCACGGACCCCTTCGGCCTGGGTCCCGTCCCCTGGCTGCGCGGCAGCGAGACCTACTTCGACGACACCGGTCATGTCGTCCCGTGGTACGTGGACCCGACCAGGCCACAGCCCACCGGGGAGAACCCACGGATCCCGGCGCCCCGCAGCGCCGTCGGACCCCGCTCGGCGGACGACGTGCACCGCCAGATCAAAGGTTTCACCTCGACCGGCGCGGTCGCGCCCGGCGACGCCGTCGACTTCCACATCACCGTCGACCCGCCGCAGGAATTCAGCGTCGACATCTACCGCATCGGCCACTACGGCGGCGACGGCGCCGCCAAGATCAGCACCAGCCCCCGGCTGTCCGGCATCGTCCAGCCCCCGCCGCTGGCCGCCGACCGTACGGTCTCCTGCCACCACTGGTGGCTGTCCTGGCGGCTGCAGGTCCCGTCGTACTGGAGCATCGGCGCGTACGTCGCCGTACTCACCACCGCGGACGGCTACCGCTCCCACGTGCCCTTCACGATCCGCGACAACCACCCTGCCGATCTGCTGCTGCTCCTGCCGGACATCACCTGGCAGGCCTACAACCTCTACCCCGAGGACGGCCGCACCGGCGCCAGCCTCTACCACGCCTGGGACGAGAAGGGCCGGCTGCTCGGCGAGGCGGACGCGGCGACCACGGTCTCCTTCGACCGGCCGTACGCGGGCGCGGGCCTGCCCCTGCACGTCGGCCACGCCTACGACTTCATCCGCTGGGCCGAGCGCTACGGCTACGACCTCGCCTACGCCGACGCCCGCGACCTGCACGCCGGCCGCATCGACCCCACCCGCTACCGGGGCCTGGTCTTCCCCGGCCACGACGAGTACTGGTCCCCGCAGATGCGCCGGACCGTCGAGCTGGCCCGGGACAGCGGCACGAGCCTGGTCTTCCTCTCCGCCAACACCATGTACTGGCAGGTGGAGTTGGGTCCGTCGCCGTCCGGGGTCGCGGACCGGCTGCTGACCTGCCGAAAACGCAGGGGCCCCGGCAAACCCGTGCTCTGGCGCGAGATCGACCGGCCCGAACAGCAGACGGTCGGCATCCAGTACGCGGGCCGGGTGCCCGAGCCGTCCCCGCTGATCGTGCGCAACGCGGGGCACTGGCTCTGGGACGCCACCGGGGCCCTCGAGGGCGACGAGCTCCCGGGTCTGGTGGCCGGCGAGGCCGACCGCTACTTCCCGCGCACCGCGCTCCCCGAGCACGAGGAGCGCATCCTGCTCGCGCACTCCCCCTACACCGACAACGACGGCGTACTGCGCCACCAGGAGACCTCCCTCTACCGAGCCCCCTCGGGCGCCCTGGTCTTCGCCTCCGGGACCTTCGCCTGGTCCCCGGCCCTGGACCGCCCCGGCCATATCGACGCCCGTGTCCAGCGCGCCACCGCCAACCTCCTGGACCGGATCTGCAAACACGACTGATCCGCACAGGCGTCCGCGCGGCCCCCGTGTCCGTCCACAACCCGGCATACGGGAGAATCGAGGGCACCTGTACAGAACCACGGGGAGGAACCGTGTCCGGATTCGTCGAAAAGCCCGAGCCCGTGGAGGTGCCGGGTCTGGTGCATCTGCACACCGGCAAGGTGCGCGAGCTGTACCAGAACGCGGCCGGGGACCTCGTGATGGTCGCCAGCGACCGCATGTCCGCCTACGACTGGGTGCTGCCGACCGAGATCCCCGACAAGGGCCGGGTGCTGACCCAGCTCTCCCTCTGGTGGTTCGACAAGCTCACCGACCTGGTCCCCCACCACGTCATCAGCACCGAGCTGCCCGAGGGCGCCCCCGCCGACTGGGCGGGCCGCACCCTGATCTGCAAGTCCCTGAAGATGCTCCCGGTGGAGTGCGTGGCCCGCGGCTACCTCACCGGCTCCGGCCTCGCCGAGTACCAGGAGTCCCGGACGGTCTGCGGTCTCGCCCTTCCCGAGGGCCTGGTCGACGGCTCCGAGCTGCCCGGCCCGATCTTCACCCCGGCCACCAAGGCCGAGGTCGGCGAGCACGACGAGAACGTGTCGTACGAGGAGGTCGCCCGTCAGGTCGGCGCCGAGACGGCCGCCCAGCTCCGCCAGGCCACCCTCGCGGTGTACGGCCGGGCCCGGGACATCGCCCGGGACCGGGGGATCATCCTGGCCGACACGAAGTTCGAGTTCGGCTTCGAGAACGACACGCTCGTGCTCGCCGACGAGGTCCTCACCCCGGACTCGTCCCGCTTCTGGCCGGCCGACGAGTGGCAGCCGGGCCGCGCCCAGCCGTCGTTCGACAAGCAGTTCGTGCGCGACTGGCTGACCTCGGCCGAGTCCGGCTGGGACCGGAAGAGCGAGCAGCCCCCGCCGGCGCTGCCGGAGCGGGTGGTCGAGGCGACCCGTGCGAAGTACATCGAGGCGTACGAGCGGCTGACCGGCCAGGGCTGGAGCTGACGGTACGAAAAAGACCCCGGTCCAGTGGACCGGGGTCTCATCCCGAGCGGACGACGAGGCTCGAACTCGCGACCTCAACCTTGGCAAGGTTGCGCTCTACCAACTGAGCTACGTCCGCATGCGCCGTGGCGCGAGAGCAACTATACCCAACCTCGCTCCCGGGCGAGACGCACTGCCGTATGCCGGTTCTCCGCACCGAGCTTGGTGACGGCCGAGGAGAGGTAGTTCCGTACGGTCCCCGGCGACAGCGCGGCCCGCTCGGCGATCTCCGCGACCGGTGCCCCGTCGGCCGCCAGCTCCAGCACCTCGGCCTCCCGAGCGGTCAGCGGCGAGTCCCCGGCGGAGATCGCGTCGGCGGCCAACTCCGGGTCGATATAACGGTTTCCGGCGTGCACGGTCCGGATGATCTCGGCCAGCCGCTGCGCACTGACCGTCTTCGGGACGAACCCCCGCACACCCGCCGCGAGCGCCCGTTTGAGATGCCCGGGCCGTCCGTGACCGGTGACGATCAGCACCTGGCAGTCGGGCAGTTCGGCGCGTACGGATGTGGCGACCTTCACACCGTCCGCCCCCGGCATCTGCAGGTCCAGCACCGCCACATCGGGGCGGTGGGCCCGTGCCATGGCGAGCGCCTCCGGCCCGCTCGCCGCCTCCGCGACGACGACCAGATCGTCCTCCAGGCCGAGCAGCGCGGCCAGCGCACCCCGGATCAGATGCTCGTCGTCGGCGAGCAACAGCCGTACCGGAGACGTCATGACGTGACTCCACTCACACTCGTATCAGCCGTCGTACGACCGGGCAGCGGCACCGAGGCCACCACCCGGAACCCGTCCGCGCCCACCGGCCCGGCCTCCAGCGTCCCGTCCACCCCCGCCAGCCGCTCCCGCAGCCCGGCGAGCCCGGACCCCCCGCCCCCGACCCGTCCGCCGTTCGCCACGGACCCCCCGCCCCCGCCGCCCCCGCCGTTCCCCACGCCCCCGCCGCCCCCGCCGCCCCCGCCGTCCCCACCGTTCTCGCCGTGCGCACCGCCCCCGCCGTTCCCACGCACCGCGACCCCGTCGTTCTCCACCGTCAGCACCACAGACCCCTCGCGCATCCGCAGCCCCACCGCACACCGCCCCGCGTCCCCGTGCCGCAGCACATTGGTGGTCGCCTCCCGCACCACCCACCCGAGTGCCGACTGCACCTCGGCGGGCAGCCCGTCGGCGTCTCCGGTCACCTCGCAGGTGATCCCCGCCGCCGCCAACACCCCCTGCGCACCGGAGAGTTCGGCCCTCAGATCGGCGTCCCGATAGCCCCGTACGACATCCCGGACCTCCCGCTGCGACTCCTGCGCGATCCGCTGCACCTCGATCATCTGCTCGACGGCCTCGGGCCGTTCGCGCCGGGCCAGCTGGACCGCCAGTTCGCTCTTGAGGGCGATGACCGCGAGATTCCGGCCGAGCACGTCGTGCAGATCGCGCCCGAACCGCAGCCGTTCCTCGGCGACGGCGAGCCGGGCGCGGGTCTCGCGGGCCTCGTCGAGTTCGTAGACGGCGTTCAGCAGCCAGAGGGAGAAGATCGAGGTGAGGGCGAGGAACGCCCCGCCGAGGAACACCGCGAACCCGGTGACCAGCGCGGCCGGCCCGGGATAGCCGAGCGGGACGGAGACCAGCCCGGCCCCGCACGCGAACACGGCGACGAGCGAGAGCACGCGCTTGCGGTCGCCCACGGCGAGTGCCATGGTCCCGGCGCCGAAGGCGAGCACCCCGGTGAAGACGCTGCTGCCGGCGGCCTCCATGTCCGGGCCGGAGCCGTGCTTGCGCAGGACGAGGGCGACGACGGCGATGACGTATGTCGCCGCGACGAGCACCCACAGCAGCCGCACCGGCTGTTCCCGCCGGCCGCGCGTCCAGTCCAGCGCCCGGGAGGCGGTCAGCGCGCAGAGCAGGGCGTGGGCGACGACCATCGCCATCAGACAGCCCGCGATCCCCGGCCCGGCCTGCCCGAACACCGGCAGTCCGATCGCCGCGACCTCGACCATCGCGAAGAAGTGGAACGACCACCGTGTGTACGTCTCGACCTTGGCGGGAGTGGTCTTCCCCCGCCACCAGCCTCCGGCTCCGCCCATCCCGGTCCCGTCCCTCGTTCTCAGCGCCGGGGTTCCCAGCGGAACCACCGCCGTACAGCAAACACCGCGACCACGGTCCAGGCCAGCGCGGTGAGGACCGTGCCCAGGGCCTCGTACGCGCTCAGCTCGCCCGTCCAGCCCGCGCGGACCAGGCGGACGGCAGGGGAGAGCGGGAGGAAGGCGCAGACGGCGGCTACCCGGTGGGGCAGCACGTCCGAGGGAAGGGCGATGCCGGAGCCCAGCATGGACACGAAGAGCAGGGGCAGCGCGGTGATCTGGGCGCTCTCGGTGGTCCGGGTGAACGCCGAGGTGAGCGCGGCGAGCGCGGCACTGAGCGGCAGCCCGAGGAGGAGCCCGATCAGGGTGAGGTACGGAGCGTGGGGCGCGCCCGCGTGGAGCAGGACCGTGCAGCCGACGGCGAGGAGCAGTGCCTGCGCCAGGCCGAGACAGACGGCGGGCAGGGCGGTGCCGGCCAGGATCTCCACGTCGGTCGGCTCGCCGGTGCGCAGCCGCTTGAGGACCAGTTCCTCACGGCGGGAGACATAGGTCCCGACCAGGGCCGAGTAGACGGCGAAGAGGAAGGAGAAGCCGATTGAGGCGGTCAGCATCAGCGTCCCGATGTTCAGCCCCATCCCCTTGAGGTCGTACTGGTCCATCGCGGGCCGCACGGTGATCGGCAGCGAGAGCGGTACGAGCAGCGCGGTGAGGACCACACTGCGATTGCGGCCGAACAGGGTGAGTTCCGCCCGTGCCAGCGCCCGCAGCCGCCGCCGGACCGGAGCGGAGACCCACCGGAGCGCCCCGCCGAGACCGTCGGCACCACCGAGACCGTCGGCACCACCGTCGGCACCGGCCGTCGTCACTTCCACGCCGTTTCCCTGTCCGCTCATGCCGCCGTCTCCCGCTCCCGTGCGATTCCCAGAAACGCCTCCTCCAGGGAGGCCGACCTCATGTCGAGGCCGTGCAGTTCCACCCGTGCCGCCTCGGCCCAGACCAGCAGTCCGGTGGCCGTGCGCTGCAGCTCCCGGGTCCGCAGCCGTACGACGTCCCCGTCCGTCTCGTGCCCGCACACCCCCAGCCGGTCCAGCGGCGGCAGGTCGCCCAGGAGGTAGCCGAGGGGCAGCCGGAAGGAGATCCGTGCGGGCTGGGCCGCGGTCACCTCGGCGGGCGTTCCGGTCACCGCGATGCGCCCCTCGCGCAGGATCGCGAGCCGGTCGGCGAGGTCCTCGGCCTCCTCCAGGTAGTGCGTGGTGAGCAGGACGGTCGTGCCGGCGTCGCGCAGCGCGCGGACCAACTCCCAGGTGTCCCGGCGCCCTTCGGCGTCGAGTCCGGTCGTCGGCTCGTCGAGGAACAGCACCTCGGGCCGCCCGAGGAGCGCCAGCGCCAGGTCGAGGCGGCGCCGTTCACCGCCGGAGAGCTGCTTGACCCGTACGTCCGCCTTGCGGTCGAGCCCGACCAGCCCCAGCGCCTCCGCCTCGGGCCGGGCTCCGGTCGTACAGCCGGCCCACATCCGGGTGGTCTCGCCGACGGTCAGCTCGGACGGAAAGCCGCCCTCCTGGAGCATCACGCCGGTGCGCGGCCGTACGGCGGCCCGCTCGCGGTACGGATCACGGCCCAGCACCCGCACCCGGCCTTGGCTCGGCGGTGCGAGCCCTTCCAGCAGTTCGACCGTCGAGGTCTTGCCGGCTCCGTTGGTGCCGAGCAGGGCGAAGATCTCTCCGGGGGCCACGGAAAAGGTGATTCCGCGGACCGCCTCGAACCCGCCCCCGTAGACACGCCGGAGATCCGTGACCTCGATCACGTGCTCGTGTTCGTTGTGTTCCATGGGATCAGCGTCCCGGCGGCCGGGTTCCGGCAGCAGTGCGCGGTGTCATCGCTCGCCATGACAAATGTCAGACGGTGCCGCGGCGCACGAAGGCGCACGAACGCGCACGAAAAAACCCCAGCCATATGACTGGGGTTTCTTCTCTGAGCTGGAGCGGACGACGAGGCTCGAACTCGCGACCTCAACCTTGGCAAGGTTGCGCTCTACCAACTGAGCTACGTCCGCACTGCTCCCGACCGGCTCCCACCGATCGGTGCGAGCACCAGCCTACCTGATCCACAAGCATGCTCAGGACCGGCGGTGCAGAGCGGGTGACAGGAATTGCACACTGCGCCTTCCCCCTGGAAGGGGGATGTTCTGCTACTGAACTACACCCGCATGTACTCCGTGGGTTTCGGTCTTTCGGCCGCGTCCCTCGGTGTGCTCCAGACATTAGCTGATCTGCAGGGGGGTAGCGCAAGTCGGGTGTCCTCAGGGGGCCCTGACGGCTCCTGAGGACACCCGGAGCCTCTCGGCCTCGGTCACTGCGCGGCGCTGAACGCCTCGTACACCTTCTTCGGGATGCGGCCGCGTGCCGGGACGTCCATCTTGTTCGCCTGCGCCCACGCGCGGACGGCCGCCGGGTCGGGGGCGACCTCCGTCTGCTTGTACGCCTTGCCCGACCTCGACCGCTTGCGGCCGGCCACCACGTACGGCTCCAGGGCCCTGCGCAGTTTCTTGGCGTTCGCTTGATTCAGATCGATCTCGTACGACTTGCCGTCGAGTCCGAAGGCGATCGTTTCCGCCGCTTCCGAGCCGTCGATGTCGTCAAAGAGAGTGACCACGACCTTCTGCGCCACGAATATCGGTCCCTTCGTGTGGCACGTCTTTACAGCTCATCGACATCTCATCGGTGATGACGGCGATGGCGGATGACGTGCCGAGTATCGGCTATTGCCAATTCATTTGTACAGTGCCTGGCAATACAAAGTGAAGCCCGACTAAATCCGTGCGCGTGTCCCAGCGCAATAGAGGTCGCGGGCGATCCCGGGGAACTTTCCCAGAACTTTTCGTGAGGATCCGCCGACGTCACCCGATCGTGATGCGGCTCACGTAGTTTCCTACAACTCTACCCGCGTAGAAATTTTGTACGGGTAGTCTGAAGGAACCAGCTCAGCACCACACACCGGGAGTGCCAGTGGCACGCGTCGTAGTCGACGTCATGCTCAAGCCGGAGATCCTCGACCCCCAGGGCCAGGCGGTCCAGCGTGCGCTGCCGCGCCTGGGTTTCGAGGGCATCTCCGACGTACGTCAGGGAAAGCGATTCGAACTGGAAGTTGACGGGCCGGTCGACGAGGCCGCGCTCGCCCGCATCCACGATCTTGCGGAATCCTTCCTCGCCAACACCGTGATCGAGGACTTCACCGTCAAGGTGGAGGAAGTCGCGGAGGCGGCGAAGTGACCGCTCGTATTGGCGTCGTCACTTTCCCCGGGAGTCTGGACGACCGGGACACCCAGCGTGCGATCCGCCTCGCGGGCGCCGAACCGGTCGCCCTCTGGCACAAGGACAAGGACCTCCACCAGGTCGACGCGGTGGTCCTCCCCGGCGGTTTCTCCTACGGCGACTATCTGCGGGCCGGCGCGATCTCCCGCTTCTCGCCGGTGATGGAGTCGGTCATCGAGCAGGCCAAGGCAGGGCTTCCGGTCCTCGGTATCTGCAACGGTTTCCAGGTCCTCACCGAGGCGCACCTGCTCCCGGGCGCGATGCTCGGCAACAACCACCTGCACTTCATCTGCCGTGACCAGAAGCTGCGGGTGGAGAACGCGGGGACCGCCTGGACCGGCGACTACCGCGAGGGCCAGGAGATCCACATCCCGCTGAAGAACATGGACGGCCGGTACGTCGCCGACTCGTACACGCTCGACCAGCTGGAGGCCGAGGGCCGGGTGGTCTTCCGCTACCTGGACTTCAATCCCAACGGCTCGCTGCGCGACATCGCCGGCATCACCAACGAGGCCGGCAACGTCGTGGGTCTGATGCCGCACCCCGAGCACGCGGTCGAACCCCTCGTCGGCACGGGCCGCACCGACGGCCTGCCGTTCTTCACCTCGATCCTCAAGAAGCTGGTGGGCGCATGAGCCGGACGCCTCTGGACACGGTCGAGAACGCGGCCGCGACCCCCGACGTCGAGCTGCCCTGGGCCGAACTCGGTCTGAAGAAGGACGAGTACGAGCGGGTGGTGGAGATCCTCGGCCGCCGCCCGACCGGCGCCGAGCTCGCCATGTACTCGGTCATGTGGTCCGAGCACTGCTCGTACAAGTCCTCCAAGGTCCACCTCCGCCAGTTCGGCGAGAAGGCCCCGCAGAGCGACGCGCTGCTCGTCGGCATCGGTGAGAACGCGGGTGTCGTCGACGTCGGCCAGGGTTACGCGGTGACCTTCAAGGTCGAGTCGCACAACCACCCGTCGTACGTGGAGCCGTACCAGGGCGCCGCGACCGGTGTCGGCGGCATCGTCCGCGACATCATCGCGATGGGCGCCCGCCCGGTGGCCGTGGTCGACCCGCTGCGCTTCGGCGCGGCCGACCACCCCGACACCAAGCGCGTGCTGCCGGGCGTCGTCGCCGGCATCGGCGGCTACGGCAACTGCCTGGGCCTGCCCAACATCGGCGGCGAGGTCGTCTTCGACGCCTGCTACCAGGGCAACCCGCTGGTCAACGCCGGTGCCATCGGCGTCATGCGGCACGAGGACATCCACCTCGCCAAGGCCTCCGGCGCGGGCAACCAGGTCATCCTGTACGGCGCCCGGACCGGCGGCGACGGCATCGGCGGCGCGTCGATCCTGGCCTCCGAGACCTTCGACGACGCCAAGCCGTCGAAGCGCCCCGCGGTCCAGGTCGGCGACCCCTTCCAGGAGAAGCTCCTCATCGAGTGCACCCTGGAGGCCTTCAAGGAGAAGCTGGTCGTCGGCATCCAGGACCTCGGTGCGGCCGGTCTCTCCTGCGCGACCTCCGAGCTCGCCTCGAACGGCTCCGGCGGCATGACCGTCACCCTGGACGACGTCCCGCTGCGCGACTCCACCCTCTCGCCCGAGGAAATCCTCATGAGCGAGTCGCAGGAACGCATGTGCGCGGTGGTCGAGCCGGCCAAGGTCGCCCGCTTCCTGGAGATCTGCGAGAAGTGGGACGTCATCGCCACCGTCATCGGCGAGGTGACCGACGGCGACCGCCTGGAGATCTTCTGGCACGGCGAGAAGATCGTCGACGTCGACCCGCGCACGGTCGCCCACGACGGCCCGGTCTACGAGCGCCCCTACGCCCGCCCGTCCTGGCAGGACGAGCTCCAGGCGGACGACGCGAACAAGCTGCCCCGGCCGACGACCGGCGCGGAGCTGAAGGACCAGGTCCTGAAGCTGGTCGGCTCCCCGAACCAGGCTTCCAAGAAGTGGATCACCTCGCAGTACGACCACTTCGTGCAGGGCAACACGGTGCTGGCGCAGCCCGAGGACTCGGGCATGATCCGCGTCGACGAGGAGACCGGCCTGGGTGTCGCCATCGCGACGGACGGCAACGGCCGCTTCGCCAAGCTGGACCCGTACGCGGGCGCGCAGCTGGCCCTGTCCGAGGCCTACCGCAACGTGGCGACGACGGGTGCCAAGCCCCTCGCCGTCTCCGACTGCCTGAACTTCGGTTCGCCGGAGGACCCGGCCGTGATGTGGCAGTTCGCCGAGGCCGTGCGCGGTCTCGCCGACGCCTGTCAGCAGCTGGGCACGCCGGTCACGGGCGGCAACGTGTCGCTGTACAACCAGACGGGCGAGGCGGCCATCCACCCGACCCCGGTCGTGGCGGTCCTCGGCGTGATCGACGACGTCGCGCGCCGTACCCCGGTCGCCTTCCAGGAGGACGGGCAGCTGATCTACCTCCTCGGCGACACCCGTGAGGAGTTCGGCGGTTCGGCCTGGTCGCAGGTCGTCCACGACCACCTCGGCGGCCTGCCCCCGAAGGTGGACCTGGAGCGCGAGCGTCTGCTGGCCGAGATCCTGATCTCCGCCTCCCGCGACGGCATGATCGACTCGGCGCACGACCTGTCCGACGGCGGTCTGATCCAGGCGGTCGTGGAGTCGGCGCTGCTGGGCGGCAAGGGCGCGCGTCTCGTCGTACCCGACGGGCTGGACGCGTTCACCTTCCTCCTCTCCGAGTCGGCCGGCCGCGCGATCGTCGCCGTCCCGCGCTCGGAGGAGGTCCGCTTCAACGACATGTGCGGTGCGCGCGGCCTGCCGGTCACCCGCATCGGTGTCGTGGACGGCGACGCGGTCGACGTCCAGGGCGAGTTCGCGCTCAGCCTGGCGGAGCTCCGCGAGGCGCACGAGGGGACGATCGAGGCGCTGCTGGCGTAACCGGGCACCCGCTCGCCGTACGGCCCCGCCTGTCGCTCCGGTGACAGGCGGGGCCGCCGCGTTCCGGCCGCCCCGCACGGGCTTCGCTGTGAAGGTTTGGGTCGGCTTCTTCGGACGGCAGACGTGTCTCGCGTATCTCCGGGAAAATGTGACGGGCCAACCACCGGTACCCATGAGGTGGTTGGAGAGTCGGACACATCCGTGAGCGAGCTGGGGGAGCAGCCGGATGGAGATCAGGTTCGAAGCGGCGGGATCGGCGCGCGAGGAAGAACTGCTGTCCCTGTACGACTGGCTGGCGGCCGACCGCGCCCTGCGCGGCGGGGTCCGGGTCACCCGGGCCGCCGAGACCGACCCCGGCACCGGGCGGATGGGCCCGGGCCTGGACGCCGTCCTCGCGGTGCTGTCGGCCGTGAGCGGTGTGGGCCAGCTGCACCTGTCGTATCTGTCCTGGCGGCGGAGCCACCGGCCCCGGTCCCGGATCAGCATCGACATCAGCGGGGTCGACCCCGACCAGGTGGCGGAGCTGCTGCGCAGGTTCGGGGAGGCCGGCGACTCCGACGGAGAGCCGCGGTGACGGACGCCGCCGAACCGCGTCCCGCCGAGAACCCCATCGACCCCGAGCGTTCCGTCTGCGTCCTGATCGGCGTGGACGACTACCGGCATCTGGACAAACTGCGCAGCGTCCAGCACAACCTGACCGAGCTGCAGGCCGCGCTCATGGACCCGAGCATCTGGGGCATCCCCGGGAACCGGATCCGCAAGATCGCCAACCCCTCCTCACCGGCCGAGCTGGTCGGCCCGATCACCGAGGCCGCCGAGCTGGCCGAGGACGCGCTGATCGTCTACTACGCCGGGCACGGGCTCATCGACCGCAACGAACGGCAGCTGCTGCTCACCCTGCCCGAGTCGGTCGAGGGCAAGTCGTACACCTCGGTCCGCTCCAGCGACGTCCGCCGCGCCATCCGCGACACGGGCACGGCCCCGCGCCGCGTGCTGATCCTCGACTGCTGCTTCAGCGGCCAGGTGCTGACGGAGATGACGGACGGCCACCGGCAGGACGTCGAGGCGGCCGTGCAGACGCTGCGCGACGTCGAGGGCTCCTACGTCATGACCTCGGCGACCCGTGACCGGCCCTCGCACGCCCCCGACCCCGACGACTGCACCCTGTTCACCGGTGCCCTGGTCGACGTCATGCGCAAGGGGCAGCGGGGCGGCCCGGAGATGCTGAGCCTGCACGACCTCTTCGTGGCCGTGAAGGAACGCATCCGCGGCCACCGACCCGAGATCCCGCAGGAGCCGCAGGCCGAGGACCACAACGGCGTCGGCAGACACGGCTTCGTCCGCAATGTCGCCGTACTGCCCAGGGTCGTGATCCAGGAGGTCGAGCGGCCGCACGTCCCCACCCGCTGGGAACGCCTCCGCACCCCCGTCCTGTCGCTGACGGCCGGTGCCCTCGGTCTCGCCCTAGGCCTGGGCACCCAGCCCCTGGTCCACTGGTGGCACGACACCCACCCGGCGCCCGCCGCCGGCCCCTGCGCGGTCCCCTCGCCGGACGACCCGGCGGCACCCCGCGCGGACCTGCTCGACCACTCCGACGAACTGAACAGTCAGAGCCCCAACTACGAGAAGGTCAAGGGCCTGTCCGCCCTGGCCCTGAGCTCGCAGGGCAAGAACGTCCAGGCGCTGGTGCTCGGCGACAACGACCCGGGCCGGTACTGGCCCGTCAGCCTCGGCTCTCCCTTCCACCTGAACCCCAGCGTGAGCACGGCGAGGTCCCTGATCCTCACCGACGGCGAGAAGATTCCGAACAACTGGTACGACGGCGAGGCCATGGCCATCGAGAACGGCGGCACGACGATGCTGATCGGCTCCGAGACCGGACCGGCCATCCGCCGCTTCGACATCAAGAGCGGTATGCAGGTCGGCAAGGACTTCCCCATCCCCAAGCACCTGCGCTACTACCCCGAGGGCGCCGCGGAGACCGGCCGCAGCATCGAGTCGCTGGCCGTCTCCCCGGACGGCCGGTACGTGTACGCCGGCTGGGAGGCACCGCTGGCCGACGACGGCGACCAGCGCGGCCGCGGCATCATCCGTATACAGCGCTACAAGGGGGCGTCCGGCCAGGACTACGTGCTGGACGGGCAGTACGCGTTCCTCGCCGAGGACGGCATGTTTCTGTCCGACCTGAGCGCCATCGACGACAACGGCGACCTCCTCGGGCTGGAACGCCAGTACACCGCCGGCCAGGGATCGGCGATCCGCGTCGTCCAGCTCGCCCTCGCCGGTGCCAAGGACGTGACCGACACGAGCTCCCTGTGGCATGTGCAGACCAGCGACTTCGCCCACGAGGAACTGGTCGTCGACCTGGCCACCTGCCCCGTCGGCGGCCCCGGAGCGGTCGCCGTCCCGGCCGCGTCTCCCGAGCACCCGCTCCTCGACAACGTCGAGGGCATGGCCCTCGGCACCCCGTGGAAGTCCGGCCGGTACAAGGGCTGGCGCCCGATGTACATGGTCTCCGACAACAACGACAGCGTCGCCCAGATCACCCGCCTCTACTCGCTCGCGGTCAAGCTGCGCTCATGAATAGGCTCACCGCCATGCCCCCGGCCAAGAAGCGTGCCCGCAGTTACGACCCCGACAGGATCCGTACGGCGGTCCTCGCCCAGTTCGCGAACGTGCGGGACGCCGTCCGTACCCTCACCCCCGAGCAGCTGGCGCTGCCCACCCGGCTCGGCGAGTGGACCGTACGGGATCTCGTCGCCCATGTCGGCATGGCGGTCACCGCCGTGCACCGGGCCCTGGACCAGCCCGAGCCGGCCACGGCCGACGCGGCACCGCTCGACTGGCCCTTCCGGACCGCCGCCAACTCCTCGGCCATCGCCGACTTCACCCGGCGGCTCGCCGCCGACCACCCCGACCTCGGCGCCTACCTCGCCGACGCCGAGGACGGCTTCCGCACCCTCCTCGCCGCACACCCCGGCACCCGGCTGCTCGCCACCAGCGCCGGCGCGATGTCCCTGGACGACTACCTCGTCACCCGTACCGTCGAGCTGGTCGTGCACAGCGACGACCTGGACGCGGCCGTCCCGGGACTCGGTATCCGGTACGACCGGCAGGCCCTGGCCGCCTGCACCCGGCTGCTCGCCGACGCGCTCGCGGTCAAGGCGCCCGGCGGTTCCACCGAGGTGCGGGTGCCGCCGTACGCCGTGGTGCAGTGCGTCGAAGGGCCCCGGCACACCCGCGGCACCCCGCCGAACGTCGTCGAGACCGATCCGCTGACCTGGATCCGGCTGGCCACCGGCCGGGCCCGCTGGAAGGACGCCGTGGCGGACGCCAAGGTCAGCGCGAGCGGGGAGCGGGCGGACCTCGAGGCCTATCTGCCCCTCATGGGCTGAGGGAACCGATCATCTCGTGCGTTCCGTCGAAACGGCATGTACGGGTACAAGCAGTGCATGATGCTCACGGTCGCGGCCGCACTGTGCACGGTGGCCTGTGACGGCCCGCGGCCGCCGGTCACCGGCATCGACTGGACCGTCGACAGCGTGACCGTCGGCGGCACCACCCACCGCGCCCCGGCGCAGGCCCATGTGAAGATCGAGGACGGCAGGGCCGTAGGAAACCTCGGGTGCAACCAGTTCGGCGCCACCGCCCGGATCACGGACGATCACATCCGGCTGAGCCACGCCCGCACCACGCGGATGGCCTGCGACAACGCGCGGATGAGCTTCGAGCGGGCCCTCGCCCGGACGCTCACCGCCGGGCCGCTGACCATGCGGACCGAGGGGGAGAAACTCACCCTCACCGCCGCCGGCGGCGACCGGGTGCAGCTGTCCAGGAAATGACCGCGACCCCCCAAATGATGTGCGACACCTCACTCAGGGATACGGTGTGAGGGGCTTGCGCCGGCACCGGTCGGCACGAACGGGGCTCGCCTGGAGAATCCTCTCACCGCGCTGACCAGCGAAGATAGAGAATCCCACAACCGCGTCCACGGTCGTAGATCCATTACAGCCGTGTATCCCCAATTCGGACCAGTGGTCGATCTCGCCTACACTCGGTGGCGTGCCACGTGGTGACGGTCTCCTCAATCACGATCTGCTCCCCGGTGAGAAGGGCCCCCAGGACGCTTGCGGCGTCTTCGGTGTCTGGGCTCCCGGTGAAGAGGTCGCCAAGCTCACGTACTTCGGGCTGTACGCCCTCCAGCATCGGGGCCAGGAGTCCGCGGGTATCGCGGTCAGCAACGGCTCCCAGATCCTCGTCTTCAAGGACATGGGCCTCGTCTCCCAGGTCTTCGACGAGACCTCTCTCGGTTCGCTCCAGGGTCATATCGCGGTCGGTCACGCCCGCTACTCGACCACCGGTGCCTCCGTGTGGGAGAACGCCCAGCCGACGTTCCGCGCCACCGCGCACGGCTCGATCGCGCTCGGCCACAACGGCAACCTGGTCAACACCGCCCGACTGGCGGAGATGGTCGCCGAACTCCCGAAGGACACCAACGGCCGCTCCACCCGGGTCGCGGCCACCAACGACACCGACCTGCTCACCGCCCTCCTCGCGGCCCAGGTCGACGAGGACGGCAAGCCGCTGACCATCGAGGAGGCCTCGCACGCGATCCTCCCGCAGGTCAAGGGCGCCTTCTCGCTCGTCTTCATGGACGAGCAGACCCTCTACGCCGCCCGCGACCCGCAGGGCATCCGGCCGCTCGTCCTCGGCCGCCTGGAGCGCGGCTGGGTCGTCGCCTCGGAGTCCGCCGCGCTCGACATCTGCGGCGCCAGCTTCGTCCGTGAGATCGAGCCGGGCGAGTTCGTCGCCATCGACGAGAACGGCCTGCGCACCTCCCGATTCGCTGACGCGAAGCCCAAGGGCTGTGTCTTCGAGTACGTGTACCTGGCCCGCCCCGACACCGACATCGCCGGGCGGAACGTCTACCTCTCCCGGGTCGAGATGGGCCGGAAGCTCGCGGCGGAAGCCCCGGTCGACGCCGACCTGGTGATAGCGACCCCGGAGTCCGGCACCCCCGCCGCCGTCGGCTACGCGGAGGCCTCCGGCATTCCCTTCGGCAACGGTCTGGTCAAGAACGCCTACGTCGGCCGGACCTTCATCCAGCCCTCGCAGACCATCCGGCAGCTCGGCATCCGCCTGAAGCTGAACCCGCTGAAGGAAGTCATCAAGGGCAAGCGCCTGGTCGTCGTCGACGACTCGATCGTGCGCGGCAACACCCAGCGGGCGCTGGTGCGGATGCTGCGGGAAGCGGGCGCGGCGGAGGTCCACATCCGGATCTCCTCTCCCCCGGTCAAGTGGCCGTGCTTCTTCGGCATCGACTTCGCCACCCGCGCCGAGCTCATCGCCAACGGCATGACCATCGAGGAGATCGGCACCTCGCTCGGCGCCGACTCCCTGGCATACATCTCCATCGACGGCATGATCGAGGCGACCACCATCGCCAAGCCGAACCTGTGCCGTGCCTGCTTCGACGGCGAGTACCCGATGGAGCTCCCGGACCCCGAGCTGCTCGGCAAGCAGCTCCTGGAGACCGAGCTGGCCGCCGGTCCGGCAGCCACGGCCGCGGCCGACGCGATCCGTCGCCCGTAAGCCCCGTCATCAACCCGAAAGATCCCAGGCAATGTCTGAGAGCCAGTCCTCCGGTGCCTCCTACGCGGCCGCCGGTGTCGACATCGAGGCGGGCGACCGCGCCGTCGAGCTGATGAAGGAGTGGGTGAAGAAGACGCAGCGCCCCGAGGTCCTCGGCGGCCTCGGCGGTTTCGCCGGTCTCTTCGACGCCTCCGCCCTCAAGAACTACGAGCGCCCGCTGCTCGCCTCCGCCACGGACGGCGTCGGCACCAAGGTGGACATCGCCCGGCAGCTGGGCGTGTACGACACCATCGGCCACGACCTGGTCGCCATGGTCATGGACGACATCGTGGTGTGCGGTGCGGAGCCGCTGTTCATGACCGACTACATCTGCGTCGGCAAGGTCCACCCCGAGCGGGTCGCCGCGATCGTCAAGGGCATCGCCGAGGGCTGTGTGCTGGCCGGCTGCGCCCTGGTGGGCGGCGAGACGGCCGAGCACCCGGGTCTGCTCGGCGCGGACGACTTCGATGTCGCAGGCGCCGGTACGGGCGTGGTGGAGGCCGACCGGCTGCTCGGCGCGGATCTTATCCGTACGGGTGACGCCGTGATCGCGATGGCGTCCTCCGGGCTTCACTCGAACGGGTACTCCCTGGTCCGGCACGTGCTGCTGAACCAGGCGGGCCTCGCGCTCGACGCGCACATCGAGGAACTGGGCCGCACCCTCGGCGAGGAGCTCCTGGAGCCGACCAAGATCTACTCGCTGGACTGCCTGGCCCTGATGCGCACCGCCGAGGTGCACGCCTTCAGCCATGTGACCGGTGGCGGACTCGCCGCGAACCTGGCCCGGGTGATCCCGGACCACCTGCACGCGATCGTCGACCGCGCCACCTGGACCCCGGGCCCGATCTTCGACCTGGTCGGCCGCACCGGCGACGTCGAGCGGCTCGAACTGGAGAAGACGCTCAACATGGGCGTCGGCATGATCGCGATCGTCCCGCGGGAATCGGTGGACGTGGCGCTCACCACACTGGCCGACCGCGGGGTCGAGGCATGGGTCGCCGGCGAGATCACCGAACGGGGCGAGCACACCACCGGTGCCGCCCTGATCGGGGACTACGCCGCCTGACAGGCAGCCTGACGGCCAGCACAAAACCCGGTCCGGCTATGGAACCCCGGACCGGGCAAGTGAAACGGCTAAGCAGCCGTCGGCGTCAAGCACCGCGACGATGTTGGGAGTGCGGACCGGACTGGTCGTCCTCGTCCTCGTCCTCATCGTCGTCGTTGTAGAGATCCGCGTACTGGGCGTACGGGTCGTCGTCCTCGTCGTCGTCCTCGAACGGCTCGCCGTTCGGCGGCTGGCTCGAAGTCGATGCGCCCAGCTCGCTGGCCAGACGTGACAGGTCAGTCCCACCGCTGTTGTACTTCAGCTGGCGGGCGACCTTCGTCTGCTTGGCCTTGGCCCGGCCGCGCCCCATGGCTCGACCCCCTCGGTGACGGGGCTCGACGGCCCCAGAGTCTGACACGCGTTCATGATCCGGAACGGGCTCTCCTCGGAGAGACCGGTCCGTAGGGCTTCCACGGTACCTGAGCCCGCGCCCATACGGTACGTCGCCCGCACCACGCGCCTGACTCGGTGACCCGCGAGGTGCCCCGTCCCCGCTGGTCAACCACGATTTTAACCACTTCCTGGCGGACGACCCGCCGACGAACGTGAGAGTTCTCTCCAACCGTCCGTCGGCAGGTACCGAAAATGCGCCCGGAAACCCGGCCGTCGGTCAGCGGCCACCCGCCGTTGCGGCTTCGTGCATCCGCTGTTCGGCGATCCGGTCGGCCGCCGCGGCCGGCGGAATCCCGTCCTCCTTCGCACGTGCGAAGATGGCCAGCGTGGTGTCGAAGATCTTCGCCGCCTTCGCCCTGCACCGGTCGAAGTCGAACCCGTGCAGTTCGTCGGCGACCTGGATGACCCCGCCGGCGTTCACCACGTAGTCCGGCGCGTAGAGGATCCCGCGGTCGGCGAGGTCCTTCTCGACGCCCGGGTGGGCGAGCTGGTTGTTGGCCGCGCCGCAGACGATCTTCGCGGTCAGCGCCGGGACGGTGTCGTCGTTCAGGGCCCCGCCGAGCGCGCAGGGGGCGTAGACGTCCATGGTCTCGGCGCGGATCAGGGTCGCGGTGTCGGCGACGGCCGTCACGCCCGTGGGGTGCGCGGCGAGGATGCGGCCCACGGCCTCCTCGCGCACGTCCGTGATCAGGACCTCGGCGCCCTCGTCCCGCAGGTGCGTCACCAGGTGGTGGCCGACCTTGCCGACGCCCGCGATGCCGACGGTACGGCCGCGCAGCGAGGGGTCGCCCCACAGGTGCTGGGCGCTGGCGCGCATGCCCTGGTAGACGCCGTAGGCGGTGAGGACGGAGGAGTCGCCGGCGCCGCCGTTCTTCGGGGAGCGGCCGGTGGTCCAGCGGCACTCGCGGGCCACGACGTCCATGTCGGCGACATAGGTGCCGACGTCGCAGGCGGTGACGTACCGCCCGCCGAGGGAGGCCACGAACCGTCCGTAGGCGAGCAGCAGTTCCTCGCTCTTGTCCCGGTCCGGGTCCCCGATGATCACGGCCTTGCCGCCGCCGTGGTCGAGACCGGCCATGGCGTTCTTGTACGACATCCCGCGCGCGAGGTTGAGGGCGTCGGCGACGGCCTCCTCCTCCGTGGCGTACGGGTAGAAGCGGGTGCCGCCGAGGGCGGGGCCCAGCGCGGTGGAGTGGATGGCGATGACGGCCTTCAGGCCGGTCCTGCGGTCCTGGCAGAGCACGACCTGCTCGTGTCCGCCCTGGTCCGAGTGGAACAGGGTGTGCAGGACGCCGGTGGAAACGTCGGTCACTGTGGTGACTCCCGATTGTGTCGCGGCGGGTGGAAGCTGGGGGCTCCCGTAAGGGTGGCGGGGGCCGTGGCATGAGCGTAGAGCCATAGCCCGCACACCATCCCGGCAGTGTTCAGGATCACTCTCCCGTGCCGTGTGCGCACGTATGAGCGTGGGACGATTTGCTGTGTTTTCCGCGGCCGGCCCCGGCCGGCTCCGCAGGGGGTCCGGCTGGTTTCGAGCCCGGTCCGATGGGGAGGGAGCAGGCGTGCCCAAGGTGTCCTCGGTGGTCGTCCCCTACGCGACGTATCTGCGCGTGTACGAGCCGCTGGCCGCCTTCCCGGAGCCCGAGCGCGGCCACTGGGCGCGCTACGCCCGCCGCTCCGAACGGCCCTCGTACCAGGACGAACTCCGGCGTTCCCTGGCCGACTTGCTGCCCACCCCGCCGGTCCCGGTGCCGGTGCAGGAGAGCGGTGAGGCCTTCGTCCTGGAGGTCGACGGTGTCGTGTGCGTCTGCCCCTGGCGGACCCGGCTGCGTGGCTGGCAGGCCCTCCAGGAACTGCCCGAGGAACTGCCGAAGACGGTCCTGGACGCGATGCTGCCGCCGCTGGTCCGGCGCCAGGCCTCGATGGACTACGAGCGCTGGCTGGTCCGCAACCCCGACTCGCGGCCCTGGATCCGCACGGCGACCTGGCAGGTGCCGCTGAACTGGTTCGTGCTGGTCTCCGACGAGGAGCGCCGGTACGAGAAGGGCACCGGCGAGATCCCGCCGATGCTGCGCTACCGCACGCCGATGGTGCAGGCCCGGCGCCGGGTGGCCCGGGCGCTGCGCACGCTCAAGGACACCATCGAGGAAGGGCCGCTGATCGACGGTCTGGTGGACGTCGGCCGCTGGCTGGAGGAGTTCCACCCGCGCTCGCTGGTCGAACTGGACTACGGCGGCCTGGTGCACGCCCTGCCGGCCGGTGATCTGGAGGACGACCATTCGGCGGCCGACGTGGCGGCCGGCGTCGAGGCGCTGCGGCAGGGCGACGGGGCGGCGGCCGGGGAGGCGTACGGGCGGCTGGTGGAGCGGTGGCGGGCGGTGCGGGACCTCCGGTCCGCCAACTGAGGGCCCTGCGGGACTTCTGATCCGCGAATTGCGTACCGGTCTGAGCAGCGATGCCGAGTGATCCGTACTGACGACTGGGTTGTCCGGTGGCGTTTACGGCCGGATGACAGCTGAGTGACGTGTGAGTGGTGAGTGACGTACGTCACGGCCTAGATGACGTGAAACAACGTACGTTGACGGCACTTCAGTGCACTCACGGGGCGTTGGTCCCGATCCGGGCTTTTGCGTCAAGGGTGATGGATAGCACTTACACGGCCCTTGCGCCCCTTGCTGCTCCTCGTGCCAAAATAGGACAAGGAGTCCGGGGAAGGCTCCTTCCGTCCAAGTGTGGTGCACTGTGGGTGGATTCTCCGCATTACGTGCTTTGGGGGGTCTCGTGACTCCTGATCGCCACTGTGACTGATCGTCACAGTGGCGTGACTGTCCGCTATGGCATGGTCCATCGGCTTCCGCGGCTGATGACTACCTGGGAGGGCAATTCCATCGGTTTGGCCGACGCGGCTGGACAGATGGTGTAGTTGTAGTGCCGAGGACAAGCCGTTCGTCCTATAACCGACTCGACTCGCGTCCGCCATTTCGGGCAACGCGGGTCAAGGTGCAGAATTTAGAGGAAAGAACCGAGAAGGTTCGGTTCTCCCGAGGAGGCCGCTCATGACCGCTCGCACCCCTGATGCCGAGCCGCTGCTGACCCCGGCTGAGGTCGCCACCATGTTCCGTGTCGACCCCAAGACGGTCACGCGGTGGGCGAAGGCCGGCAAGCTCACGTCCATTCGCACGCTCGGCGGACACCGCCGTTACCGCGAGGCTGAGGTCCGCGCCCTGCTCGCGGGTATCCCGCAGCAGCGCAGCGAGGCCTGACCAACTGAATATCGGGCAAACCGACCGGTCCCCCAACTGGCCGAGACGCCCGAAACCCTAGCTACGAGCGACGCGGGACCTGCCCCAACAGGACCCACGCCCAGGCCGACAAGAACTTCTCAGGCAAGCGACACAGGGTGCGTCGTAGATCGCGCTGGACTCCGCCGGGTCCAGCGCGATCTTTTTTGTGCGTCCGTGGGGTCTTGGGCGACCGTAACCAGCGGCTCTGTGAGCAGCCTTGTCGGAGTCTGGGGAGGGCTGTCGGATCTGCTGTGCATGCGCCCGGAAGGGGTCGGGGCAGGTCTCCCAGGGTGGTGCAATTGCACATATTAAATTGACCAGTTGTAGGACAGGGGTAAGAAGCACCGAATCAGAAACTCATGCGGTGACACCCGTCACATACCGCACGGGTTGTTTGTACTGCCCCGGGTGCGCTAGTGGAGATCTGCGCGGAGCCGTGCCCTCCACCGTCCCACAGGGGAACGGCCGTTGGGCGCTGGACCCGGCGTGCGTCAGACACCGACGGGACCTTCGTCCTCCAGGACGTCCTCGGGGGCCTCCACGGGGTGCGGAGCGGAGTCCATGGCCAACCGCAGGAGCCGATGGCAGACCGGACAGTGACGGGTCAGATGCCGGTACGACGAGGCGGCCGCCAGATGGGCCCTCAGCAGCGCCCGCGTCTCGTGCCGCACCGAAGCCGCCATACGCCACCTCCAGAAGGGGGCCGAGGGGAGGAGCGGGCCCTCCCTTCTGGGTAGCCAGGGAATGTGACGCCGTCAAGCCCACGAACGGCTCCGCCGAGGCAACCGCGCCCGCCGGGGGAGGCAAGGGGAATGGCAAAGGCCCGCTTCCCCTTGAGGGGATGCGGGCCTTCGTGTTGGGCGGTCCTGACGGGATTTGCCCCAGTTGAGAATGCCTGAGGCCCGCGTCCCTTGACGGGATGCGGGCCTCGGCTTCGTGCGGTCCTGACGGGATTTGAACCCGCGGCCTCCACCTTGACAGGGTGGCGAGCACTCCAAACTGCTCCACAGGACCATGTTTCGCGGCACTTTGTCTTGCGTTGTGCTGCGAGAAGGACTGTACAGGAGGGTGCGGGTCCCGGTCGAACTCACTTAGCGTGCTCGGTCTGTTACGGAGCCAGTGTGTCGATCGCCTTCACGATCCGCTTGTCGGAGATCGGGTACGCCGTGCCCAGCGCGTGCGCGAAGTAGCTGACCCGGAGCTCCTCCAGCATCCAGCGGATGTCCAGGACCTGCTGCGGCACCGGCCGGCCCTTCGGGAGCTGCTCCAGGAGCCAGGCGTACTCGTCCTGCATCTCGTGGACCTTCTCCATGCGGGTGGTGTCCCGCTGGACGTTGGTCGGCATCTGCTGGAGGCGACGGTCGGCCGCCACGAGATAGCGCATCAGGTCGGGCAGCCGGAGTATCCCGGCCCACGTCACGAAGCCCGGCTTCACGAGCGCGTCCAGCTGCTTGCGTACGTCCGTCAGGTTCGCCAGCAGCGCGGGGCTCCGTACGGCCTTCAGACGGCGCTCACAGGCCTGCCAGGCGGCGAGGACCTGCTGCACCTGCGTGACCGTGCGGACCGTCGTGTCGACGATCTCGGCGCGCACCTTGTCGTACAGCTTCCGGTACGACTCCTCGTCCCACACCGGTCCCCCGAAGTCGGCGATCAGCTTGTCCGCCGCGGCCGTCGCGCAGTCGTCGAACAGGGCCTGGATCGACCCGTGGGGGTTCGCCGACAGCGCCAGCTTCTGCGCGTTCGTCAGCTTCTCCGACGCGAACTTCGCGGGATTGACGGGGATGTTCCGCAGGACCAGCCGCCGCATGCCCTTCCACATCGCCGCGGTCTGTTCCTCCTCCGTGTCGAAGAGGCGGACCGAGACCGTGTCGCCGTCGTCGACGAGGGCGGGGTACGCCTTGACCGGCTG
Organism: Streptomyces sp. NPDC048277; assembly: GCF_040652235.1. NCBI lineage: Bacteria > Bacillati > Actinomycetota > Actinomycetes > Kitasatosporales > Streptomycetaceae > Streptomyces > Streptomyces sp. NPDC048277. The sequence goes on along the minus strand of NZ_JBEZLQ010000024.1, from coordinate 17,820 downwards.
CCCGGCCCGGCGCGTCTCGAAGACGCGGGTGAGCGTGCCGATCGTCCAGTCCGTGAGGCCCTTGCGTTCCAGGGACTCCCCGCCCTGGCGCTCCGCGGTGGCCGCGGCGGCCTGGGAGAGGGCCTGCCGCGCCTTCGGCTTCAGACGGAGCTTCAGCGCCTCCAGATCCTTGTCCTCGGCCAGCTTCCGGCGCCGTTCGTCGACGATCCGGAAGGTGATCCTGAGGTGGTCGGGGACCCTGGCCCAGTCGAAGTCCTCGGCCTCGAAGGGGACCCCGACCATGCGCTTGAGCTCGCGCGCCATGGTCGTGGGCAGCGGCTCCTGCAGCGGCACCGCCCGCTCCAGGAAGGCCTTCGCGTAGTTCGGCGCGGGGACGTAGTTGCGGCGGATCGGCTTGGGGAGGGTCCGGATCAGCTCCGTGACGACCTCTTCGCGCAGGCCCGGGATCTGCCAGTCGAAGCCCTCGTCCTTGACCTGGTTGAGGACCTGGAGCGGGATGTGGACCGTCACCCCGTCCGCGTCCGCACCCGGCTCGAACTGGTACGTCACCCGGAACTTCAGCTGCCCCTGCCGCCAGGAGTCCGGATAGTCGGCCTTGGTGACCGCCTCCGCCGACTCCCGGATCAGCATCGCGCGCTCGAAGTCCAGGAACTCCGGCTGCTCGTGCCGCTTGTGCTTCCACCAGGAGTCGAAGTGCGCGCCGGAGACGACGTGTTCGGGCACCCGCTGGTCGTAGAAGTCGAAGAGCGTGTCGTCGTCGACGACGATGTCCCGGCGCCGCGCCCGGTGCTCCAGCTCCTCGACCTCGCTGAGGAGCCGGCGGTTGTCGGCGAAGAACTTGTGGTGGGTACGCCAGTCACCCTCGACCAGTGCGTTGCGAATGAAAAGCTCGCGGCTGACCTCGGGGTCGATCCGGCCGTAGTTGACCTTCCGGTCGGCGACGATCGGTACGCCGTACAGCGTGACCTTCTCGAACGCCATCACGGCCGCCTGGTCCTTCTCCCAGTGCGGTTCGCTGTACGTCCGCTTGAGGAGGTGCTCGGCGAGCGGCTCGACCCACTCCGGCTCGATCTTCGCGTTGACCCGGGCCCAGAGCCTGCTGGTCTCCACCAGCTCGGCCGACATCACGAACCGCGGGGTCTTCTTGAACAGCGCGGAGCCCGGGAAGATCGCGAACTTGGCGCTGCGCGCCCCCAGGTACTCGTTCTTCGCGCCGTCCTTCACGTCCTTCATCCCGATGTGGGACAGCAGTCCGGCGAGGAGGGAGACGTGCACGCGGTCGCCGGGGGCGTCCTCCTCGTTGAGGTGGATGCCCATCTGCTTGGCCACCGTGCGCAGCTGCGTGTAGATGTCCTGCCATTCGCGGATGCGCAGGAAGTTGAGGTACTCCTGCTTGCACATCCGCCGGAAGGAGCTGGAGCCCCGCTCGCGCTGCTGCTCCCTGACGTACCTCCACAGGTTGAGGAAGGCGAGGAAGTCGCTGGTCTCGTCGCGGAAGCGGGCGTGCTGCTGGTCCGCCTGGGTCTGCTTGTCGGCCGGGCGCTCGCGCGGGTCCTGGATGGAGAGCGCGGCGGCGATGACCATGACCTCGCGGACACAGCCGTTCTTGTCGGCCTCCAGGACCATACGGGCCAGCCGCGGGTCGACGGGCAGCTGGGCCAGCTTGCGGCCGCTGTCGGTGAGCCGCTTCCGGGCATCCTTCTCGTCCGGGTTCAGCGCGCCCAGCTCCTGGAGCAGCTGCACACCGTCCCGGATGTTGCGGTGGTCCGGCGGGTCGATGAAGGGGAACTTCTCGATGTCGCCGAGGCCGGCCGCGGTCATCTGCAGGATGACGGAGGCGAGGTTGGTGCGCAGGATCTCGGCGTCCGTGAACTCCGGGCGGCCGAGGAAGTCGTCCTCGTCGTACAGCCGGATGCAGATGCCGTCGCTCGTACGGCCGCAGCGGCCCTTGCGCTGGTTGGCGCTGGCCTGCGAGATCGGCTCGATGGGCAGCCGCTGCACCTTGGTGCGGTGGCTGTAGCGGCTGATCCGGGCGAAGCCGGGGTCGATGACGTACTTGATGCCGGGCACGGTGAGGGAGGTCTCGGCGACGTTGGTCGCCAGAACGATCCTGCGCCCGGTGTGCGGCTGGAACACCCGGTGCTGCTCGGCGTGCGAGAGCCGGGCGTACAGCGGCAGGACCTCGGTGAACCGGTACTGCTTCTTCTCCAGAGCGTCCGCGGTGTCCCGGATCTCCCGCTCTCCCGAGAGGAAGACGAGGATGTCGCCCCGCCCCTCGCCCTGGAGTTCCTCCACGGCGTCGCAGATGGCGGTGATCTGGTCCCGGTCGGAGTCCTCGGAGTCCTCTTCGAGGAGGGGGCGGTAGCGCACCTCCACGGGGTACGTCCGGCCGCTCACCTCCACGATCGGGGCGTCGCCGAAGTGCCGGGAGAACCGCTCGGGGTCGATGGTCGCGGAGGTGATCACGACCTTCAGGTCCGGCCGCTTCGGCAGCAGCTGGGCCAGGTATCCCAGCAGGAAGTCGATGTTGAGGGACCGCTCGTGGGCCTCGTCGATGATGATCGTGTCGTAGGCGCGCAGCTCGCGGTCGGTCTGGATCTCGGCGAGCAGGATGCCGTCCGTCATCAGCTTGATGAAGGTCGCGTCCGGGTTCACCTGGTCGGTGAAGCGGACCTTCCAGCCGACGGACTCCCCGAGCGGCGTCCGCAGCTCCTCGGCGACACGCTCGGCGACGGTACGGGCGGCGATCCTCCTCGGCTGCGTGTGCCCGATCATGCCGCGCACGCCGCGCCCCAGCTCCAGACAGATCTTGGGGATCTGGGTGGTCTTGCCGGAGCCGGTCTCACCGGCCACGATCACGACCTGGTGATCGCGTATCGCCTCGGCGATCTCGTCCTTCTTCTGACTTACGGGCAGCTGCTCGGGATACGACACGGCGGGCACGACGGCGCGCCGGCCGGCCATCCGTTCCTCGGCCCTGGCCACCTCGGCCTCGATCTCGGCGAGGACGGCGGCGCGGGCCTCCGGCTTACGGATCTTGCGCGCGCCTTCCAGCCTGCGCCCGAGCCGGTGCGCGTCGCGCAGCGAGAGCTCGGTCAGGCGGGGGGCGAGGGCGCCGAGGGCGGGGGCGGGATGCGTAGACATACGCGGTCCAGGATCTCACCTCGGGGAAATTCGTGGCGAACGCTTTTGCCTCCGGCGGTTCGGCCGGGGTTGGGCTACTGGCCGCGCTGGGCGGGAGGGGTGCTGCCCGGGGTGGCTGTGGGGGTGGTCGATACGGCGGGAGCGGCCGGTGCCGGGGCGGCGGTGGCCGCAGTCGGAGCCGCAGCCGGTGCCTGTGCCGGAGCCGGAGCCGGAGCCTGGGCTGCGGACGTGGCCGACGCGGCGATCGACTTCGCCGTGTTGGATACGGCCTTGATCCCCAGGTAGGCCGTGGTCATGCTGCTCACCGCCGTGAAGGCGGCGCTGAGGACGCCGATGATCACCGACTTGTCGCCGTCGAGTCGCCAGACGCCGAAGATCGCGACCCCGGTGATCGCGACGTTGCTGATGACCACCGCGAGAAGGCCGTATCTCGCACGGGTCTTCTCCAGCTGTATGTCCTGGTCCTGGCTCATCTTCCCCACCCTTGTGACGTGTCGGTCCGCAGAAACTAGCGCCGGGTGGCCCCGCCGCCAAGGAGATTCAGGCCTGTCGGCCGCGTGTTCTCAACTCGGCCGGCCGTGCGCCAGGCCAGGGTGCCGCGAAGGAGCGGTGATCGTGGGCAAGTGTCGTTCTCGACATACGCTCGGCCCGGTGCTTCACTCGTGACATGGCATCAATTCGACTGACGCGACCCACACTTGAGGTGATCAAGGTGTTGCTGGCGTCCACTCCGGACGACCCGGCGTGGGGGTTGAAGATCTGTGAGGAGGCCGATCTCGGCTCGGGGACGGTGTACCCCATCCTGGAGCGGCTGCTCGACGCGGGCTGGATCACCAGGAGCGAGGAACAGGGCGATCATCCGGGTCGGCCCAAGCGGTTCTACTACGAACTGACCGCGCTCGGTCAGCGTGCCGCCCATGAGGCGAAGGAGCGCAAGCCTCGGTTCTTCGGGCTGCATACGGCGGCCGAAGGGGGCAGGGCGTGAGCGAGGACGAACAGCGCGACGAGTCACCCTTCGCTCAGGCGAGGGTGTTGGACGAGGCTTCTGCGAACACCGGTGCGGGAGTGGTCGCTGTTGCCCTGGTGCTCGCACCGGTACTCGCGGGAGCCTTGGCGGCGGTCTTCCTGCTCGTCGGTTACATCCTGAAGGCGCTCGACCCCGCGCCGGCGCTCGCCCAGACGATGCTCACGGCCGGCTGGGTGTTCGGCGCCGTGACCGCGGCCGCGATCGTTCTCGCCGGCGCCGCGCTGCTCCTTACCGCCCTGCGGAGCAGTCCGCGGGCTGAGGAGGGGGCGGAGGAACCCGACGGAGCGACTCGGCCGCTCGGTGGCGCCTCCCGCCGGACTCTGGGACTTGCTTCCCTCGTGGTCGGCGAACGCAGGGCACACCTGCGGGAGGAGTGGGCCGCGGTGCTCGCCGGCGATCCGGAGAACGGCGTCGTTCTTTCTCCGCGCCGCCGGATGCGTTATGCCACCGGCTTTCTCTGGGCGGCGCTGCGCATGAGGTTCCACGACCTCGCCGCACCGCTGTGGACGCCCGTCGACTGGCTGCTGTCGGCGGAGTCACGTACGCGTGGGGTCATCGCGCTCACCGTCGGTACCCAGGTGGTGTACGTCGAGTACCAGGATGGATTCCATGCCCTGGTCACCGAGGGTTGGGGCTGGTGTGCCGGTTGTGGGGTAGCACTTCGGATGTTTGTGGGATGGCTGCGCAGGATCCGGGGGATCGAGCTGGCCTCCACACGGAGTGACGCCGATGGCCCTGGCGTCGGCCGATGAATGAGAAATGCCCCCTCTGGAAGGTTCCGGAGGGGGCATCCGCCTTGATAAGGCAACTGTGGCTGGGGCCGGGGTCGAACCGGCGACCTATCGCTTTTCAGGCGATCGCTCGTACCAACTGAGCTACCCAGCCATGAGGTTTCACGTGAAACCTCAGCGGTCCTGACGGGATTTGAACCCGCGGCCTCCACCTTGACAGGGTGGCGAGCACTCCAAACTGCTCCACAGGACCAAGCTTTGTGTTGCTTCGTGTGCAACAGTGTCGCACACGATCTTGCGTGCCCCCAACGGGATTCGAACCCGTGCTACCGCCTTGAAAGGGCGGCGTCCTGGGCCGCTAGACGATGAGGGCGTACTACCAGGTGCTGCTCTGCTTCGTCTGTGCGTCCAGGGACGTGAGAAGCATGTGACTCCGCTTCCCCTCTAAGGTTCCGCTTCTCCTTCGCCTCTTGTCGAGGTTCCGGACGGTCAAGCCCTGACCGGTGCCCTTCGGCACGACGTGACTGTACTACGACGGCGGGACCTGGGCCAAACCGAATAGCTGCGCGGGCTCATGGTCGGTTCTCCGCCGGGAGGTGGCGGCTGACCTCGGCCGTCGTCTGGCCCAGGCCGCCCAGTTTGATCTCGTCCCAGGCCTGGAGGCGGTGCGTGTCCCGGTCGAGGTAGAGGATCGAGGCCTCGATGGGGTCCGGGTACTTGCCCTCCACGGCACGCAGGCCGCTGCCGCCCGTGGAGCCCTCGATGCGCAGGCGGGTGCCATGGGGCAGGATCTCCGTCCCCTCGTGGTGCAGATGGCCCGCCAGGACCAGCGGTACCTCGCCGTCCGTCATCCGGGCCGCCGTCGGCTCGTGCACGATCGCCACGTCCACCGGGGTGCCGGCCCCCCGCTGCTCCCGCAGGGCCGTGGCGAGGCGGTCACCGGCCCGTTCCTCGGCCGCGTCGCCGCCGGGGACCGTCGAGCGGTCGGGGGTGAACTGGGGGTCGCCGATGCCGGCGAAGCGCAGCCCGGCGATCGTCTCGGCGCGGCCGTCGTCCAGGACGTGCACGTTCTTCATGCGGGAGAGACAGCGCTGGGTGATGAGGGAGTCGTGGTTGCCCCGGACCCAGACGTACGGCACGCCCAGGTCGGCGATCGGGTCCAGGAAGCCGTTCTCGGCCGCAGTGCCGTGGTCCATGGTGTCGCCGGAGTCGACGATCACGTTCACCTTGTACTGCGCCACCAGCGAGGCGATGATCTTCCAGCTCGCCGGGTTGAGATGGATGTCGGAGACGTGCAGGACACGCAGGGTGGTCGGGTCCGGCGAGTACGCGGGGAGCGTGGACGTGACGTCGTACAGCTTCGTCACGTTGGTCACCAGACGGGCCAACTCCTTCTGGTAGACGTCGAATTCGGTGACGATGCTGCGCGCGTTGCCGACCAGGGCCGGGGCGGAGGAGAGCAGGCCGGAGAACCTCGGCTCCAGGACCGACTTGGGGTTCCAGGTGGCGTACGCCGTCGCGCCGGACGTGGCGAGCAGGGCGAGGGCGAGGCCGCCGGCGGCCAGGGCGCGGCGCGGGCGGCGGTAGACGGCGAGTCCGAGGGCGGTGGCGCCGGAGACGACGGCCACGCAGGAGCGTACGGCCAGGTCGAGAGTGCCGTGCTCGACGTCGTGGGTGACCTCGTCCTGGAGGCCGGAGAGACGCTCGGGGTGGTCGACGAGGGCCTGGGAGCGGACCGGGTCGAGCTGGTCGACGTTGACGTCGAGGCGGACCGGCGCGGTGTGGGTGTCCAGGTAGAGGGCGCCCAGCGGGGAGACGTTGATCTTCGTGCCGCCGGTGAGGGACGGCCGCAGGGTCATCGTCGTGTCCATCGGGCCGACCTGGGAGCGGACGTTCCCGACGATCAGCAGGCCGAGCCAGGCGCCGATGAGGACGACGGCCAGGAGGCCGAGGGCGCGGCTCCAGGCAGGCGGCCGGTGCCGCTCGGGGGCGAGTTCCAGGACGGGCAGGCGGATGCGGTCTCGGGCTCGGACGCGGGCCATTGGTGCCGTATGCCCAGGATTGCGGGCTCATATGCGGCGGTTCGTGACGCGGAAGTCCGGGGAAGTCCGGGGAAGTTCGCGGGATTTCGCGGGAGTCAGCCCCAGCCCAGTTCGTGGAGCCGGGCGTCCTCGATGCCGAAGTGGTGCGCCACCTCGTGGACGACGGTCACGGCGACCTCGTGGATCACGTCCTCCTGCGTCTCGCAGTACCGCAGGGTCGGGCCCATGTAGATCGTGATGCGGTCGGGGAGGACCCCGGCGTACCACTCCCCGCGCTCGGTGAGCGGTGTCCCCTCGTACAGGCCCAGCAGCTCCGGATCATCCGCGGACGGTTCGTCCTCCACGAACACGGCCACGTTGTCCATGACCCGCGTCAGTTCCGGCGGGATCCGGTCCAGGGCCTCGCTCACCAGTTCTTCGAACCCGTCGCGTGTCATCTCCAGCACAGGGCCATTGTCGGGGACGAACGCGGGAAGCGGGGGCATCCGGCCCGGACGGCCCGGACGGCCCGGACCGCGAGGCGGGCCCGCCCGTCCTCGTCCGCCTCCTATTGCACGTCTGTGACAGCGCGCGCACAGCTCCGTCACCCCCCGTGGCAAGACTTGTCTCATCGCGAAGGGGCGGCAGGCCGAGGGACCGGACCGGGTTCTGGGGACGGCAGGCGGCTCCCGCGACGACCACTTGGCGCAGCGTCATTCACCCTGGGGGGAACCCGATGTCCGCACGTTACCGTCGTCGTACCGCAGCCGCCGTCACCACCGGTGTCGCCGCTCTGCTGGCCGTGGCCGGCATGTCCGCCACCGCGACGGCCGCTCCGGCCGCCAAGGCGGTGAGCGTGCCCCGGGGGCTGACCATCAGCAACGGCACCAGCCACGTCGTCGTCGGCGGCAAGTCGATCGACTTCGGTACCGTCGTCCGCGACCTGGCCTGGAACCCGAGCGGCAGCAAGGCCGCCTTCATCGACGGCCACGGCAACCTCGTCGTCTCCGACCCCGACGGCAGCCACCGCGTCACCGTCGCCGCCAACCCGGGCAGCCAGACCTGGTCCCACCCGACCTGGCAGGTCGCCGCGGCCGACCGGACGAACGGCATCCCCGCGAAGAACAACATCATCTTCTCCGCCAAGATCCACGGCAGCACCGTCCTGGAGCGCGTCAAGGCCACCAGCAACCACGGCAAGCCGGCCAAGATCAGCCTGTACGGCGACCCGGAGGCATCGGTGCCGCAGACGAACAACACCTGGCCGAACGTCGGCGGGTCCCACGGCACGGCCGTCTACGAGAACACCCGCAACGGCGAGGTCTACATCCGGGACGACTACCTGCGGCAGCAGGGCGGTGCGCTGGCGAAGGGTTCCGAGCCCGCGCTCGCCCCCGACGAGGAAGAGGTCGTCTTCGTCCGCTCCGTCGGCGGCCACGACCACCTCTTCGTCGACGACCTGAGCGCCGGCACCAACGCCGTCAAGGACATCACCCCGCACGCCACCACCGACTACACCGAGCCCACCTGGTCGCCGAACGGCAAGACCATCGCCTTCCGGACCCCGAACGGCACGTACACCGTCACCAGGACCGCCCACGGGTTCGGCAACCCCGTCAAGGTCTCCACGCACACGGGGCTGCCCGCCTACCGCGGCTGACCGCCGCCCAACCGGCCGTCGGAGCGGGCGAGTTCGGCCCGTAGCGCCTCCAGGTGCTCGTCGGCCGTGTCGTGCGGCAGGAACTCGACGACCTCGAGAAAACGGAACAGGACCTGGGACTTGGTGACGGCGAACTCGTAGTCGCCGAACCCCACCACGGCACCCAGCTTCCCCCGCACCGCACCCCGGACGACATGCGCGGTCATGTCGTCCGGGGTTTCCGCGCTGGTGCCCCGGCGGGCGTTGGGACGGGCCAGATACGGGCAGACCATCGAGGCGTAGAGCATGCAGGCGCGGTGCCCGGGGGCCTCCAGGGTCGGCGCCAGGTTGCGGTACGGCCGCCCGGCGGTCATCGCTTCACGGATCGCGGAACTCTCCGCGGCCCCCACCACCCGCCACACCGGCCCTTTGGGCATCAGGGTGTTGCAGACGGAACACAGCCTGTTCCGGGCGCACTCCGCGCTGCGCCCGTAGTCGGTCAGTGCGAACTGGGGGGCGTCGCCCTCCCACGGGGTGATGGCGGGCACGGGGTAGCCGCGGCCGTCACGAGGTCTGGCCTCGACGCTCGCCGGCATGGGAACGGAGTCGAATCGCACACCCCATGGTGAACCACACACCCGCGCCCCCGCGACCGTCGGGGGCAGAGGTCCGGCGTTTGTCGTACCGGCGGGCGGTACCTCCGGTCCGGGGACGCGTGTCCTCTTGCGGGCGGCGGGAGTTGGACAGGTTGACTTCTTTCTCCGCCCCCGGAGGTGGCCGCCGTGCGCCCCTTGTACGTACCCGTCCGTCTGGCCGCCACGGTGCTGGCCGTCGCGGCCGCCGCCGGCTGTGTGCATGTCGGGGACGACGCGGGGAAGGCCAAGCCGTCGCACTCCGCGGGGCACCGGGGCGGCGGTGCGGCCGACGGGGGCTCCGGGGTGTCCGGCGAGGACGGCGAGGGGTACGGCGGTGAGGTGCCCGACGGGAAGCGCGGGCATGCGGGGAAGCCGAAGCCGGGGGAGTCGGCGTCGGCCTCCGCGACACCGGCGAAGGGCGGCAGCGCGGTGCCGGTCGTGCCGGTGCAGCCGGGGCAGAGCACGGCGCCGGGGGCGCCTGCCGGGCCGACGGGAGCACCGGCGACGACCGATCCGCCGCCGGCCACGCCCACCCCGCCGCCGGCTTCGCCCTCCCCGCCGCCCCCGGTGACGGATCCGCCGTCGGCCGAGCCGTCCTCGTCGGCGCACGAGGACACGGGGACGCAACTGGTCCAGCGCGAGCCGGCACCGGCGGCGGGGACCCCGGCGTAGGCGGGAAGAAGACGGGTGGGCCGGGCGTTGAGCGGGGCGTAAGTGCACGCGTCCGGTCCGTGCGTCGGGTGTCGACGGGGGCCGTGGCAAACCTGCTGTGACCAGCGAGACACGGGCTCGGTTTGCCTTGGGGGGTGGTGGGTGCGTATGGTGGTAGATCGTTTGATCCCATTTGCCCGGCGCCACCGCAGAGCGCGCCGTGTGGCGCGTACTCTCCCTTGCCGTGGCGGACCGCATTGAGGCGGTCGTGAGCGAATCACGGAGTTGACGGGCGCGTGCCGAAGAGACTCCGGAAGGTTTCGCATTCGCATGTCCGTGTCCAGTACTGATCAGTTCGTCGTGTCCGAGAACACCGAGAACAACCAGGACGACGAACTGGTGACCCAGGTCTCCGAGGAGACCGCTGACACCACCGACACCACCCCCCAGACCACCTTCGCCGACCTCGGTCTCCCCGAGGGCGTCGTGCGCAAGCTCGCGCAGAACGGCGTGACGACCCCCTTCCCGATCCAGGCCGCGACCATCCCGGACGCCCTGGCCGGCAAGGACATCCTCGGCCGTGGCCGCACCGGCTCCGGCAAGACCCTCTCCTTCGGTCTGCCCACCCTGGCCACGCTGGCCGGCGGCCGTACCGAGAAGAAGCGCCCGCGCGCCGTCATCCTCACCCCCACCCGTGAGCTGGCGATGCAGGTCGCGGACGCCCTCCAGCCCTACGGCGACGTCGTCGGCCTGAAGATGAAGGTCGTCTGCGGCGGTACGTCGATGGGCAACCAGATCTACGCCCTGGAGCGCGGCGTCGACATCCTCGTCGCCACCCCGGGCCGCCTGCGCGACATCATCAACCGCGGCGCCTGCTCCCTGGAGGACGTGCAGATCGCGGTCCTCGACGAGGCCGACCAGATGTCCGACCTGGGCTTCCTGCCCGAGGTCACCGAGCTGCTCGACCAGGTCCCGGCCGGCGGCCAGCGCATGCTCTTCTCCGCGACCATGGAGAACGAGATCTCCACGCTGGTCAAGCGCTACCTGGTCGACCCGGTCTCGCACGAGGTCGACGCCGCCCAGGGCGCGGTGACGACCATGTCGCACCACATCCTCATCGTGAAGCCCAAGGACAAGGCGCCGGTCACCGCCGCGATCGCCTCCCGCAAGGGCCGCACGATCATCTTCGTCCGCACCCAGCTGGGCGCCGACCGCGTCGCCGAGCAGCTGCGCGACGCCGGTGTGAAGGCCGACGCGCTGCACGGCGGCATGACCCAGGGCGCCCGGACCCGGACCCTGGCGGACTTCAAGGACGGTTACGTCAACGTCCTGGTCGCCACCGACGTCGCCGCCCGCGGCATCCACGTCGACGGCATCGACCTGGTGCTGAACGTGGACCCGGCCGGCGACCACAAGGACTACCTGCACCGCGCCGGCCGTACCGCCCGCGCCGGCCGCACCGGCACGGTCGTCTCCCTCTCCCTGCCGCACCAGCGCCGCCAGATCTTCCGGCTGATGGAGGACGCGGGCGTCGACGCCGGGCGTCACATCATCAACTCCGGTACGGCCTTCGAGCCCGAGGTCGCCGAGATCACCGGCGCCCGTTCGATGACCGAGGTCCAGTCCGAGTCCGCGGCCAACGCGGCGCAGCAGGCCGAGCGCGAGGTCGCCCAGCTCACCAAGGAGCTGGAGCGGGCGCAGCGCCGGGCCGCCGAGCTGCGCGAGGAGGCCGACCGCCTCGTCGCCCGGGTCGCCCGCGAGCGCGGTGAGGACCCGGAGACGGCGGTGGCCGAGGCACAGGCCGAGACGGAGGCCGCCGTGGTCGAGGAGACCGTGGCGGCGGAGCAGGAACCGGCGCGGGACAACCGTGACCGTGGCTTCGAGCGTCGTGACGACCGCGGTGACCGTGGTGGCCGTTCCTTCGACCGTGACCGCGGCGACCGCCCGTTCAACCGCGACCGCCGTGACGACCGTGGTGGCCGTCCCTTCGAGCGCCGCGAAAACCGCGAGCGCGGTTTCGAGCGCCGTGACGACCGTCGGCCGTCCGACCGCGACGACCGTGGTGGCCGTTCCTTCGACCGGGACCGCGACCGCACCGACCGTCCGTTCAACCGTGACCGCCGTGACGACCGTGGCGGCTTCCGCCGGGACGAGCGCCGTGACGACCGTGGCGGCCGTTCCTTCGAGCGTCGTGACGACCGCGGTGACCGCGGTGCCCGTTCCTTCGACCGTGACCGTGACGACCGCGGCGGCCGTTCCTTCGAGCGCCGTGACGACCGCGGTGACCGCGGTGACCGCGGCGGCTTCCGCCGTGACGACCGCAGTGGTCACCGTGGCAGCGACCGTCCGTTCAACCGCGACCGCCGCGACGACCGCCCGGGCTTCCGCGCCGGCGGCCACGAGCGTCCGTTCGGCCGCCGCGACGACCACCGCGGCTCGTCCTCCGGCTCCTTCGGCCGCCGCGACGACAAGCCGCGCTGGAAGCGCAACGGCTGACGCTGCTGACGCGTCAGGCACGTCCGACGCCTGGTGATCGAACGCCGTGGCCCCCACCGACACACCGGTGGGGGCCACGGCGTTCGCCATGTCCGCGTCTTCTCCGCGTCAAGAAATGGTTTTCCCCAAGTCTGTGAACTGGCTGTAGCATCAGCGCACTTGTGCGACGGGCGTGCCGGCCGGGGGGCCGCGGACACCGGAGTGAGCGAGGCCGGACCCGTCGCCGTTCCCTGGGGAGGGACTCTTCTTGGTTCGTCATGCCCCTGCACGCCTGCGTCTCGTCGCCGCCTCCGCCGTCCTGGCGGCAGGCCTGAGCCCGCTGCTGCCCATGCCGGCCGCCGTCGCCGACACCGCGCAGGTGACGGTCGTACCGGCGGCGCTGCGCAGCACGCACACCTCGGGCGCGCTCTACGGGAGTTCGACCTACTCCGGCCACGACGGCGCCGGTGACCAGGGCGTCTTCCACAGCCTGGAGGGGGCCGGGCTGGTCTGGACGCGCTACTCGGACCCCACCTCGGTGAAGGTGGTCCACCCGGCGGGCTACACGAGTTACGCGACGGCCGGCGGTGACGTCCTCGCCTACCGGTACGCCGACGGCCGGGTCGACCTGTGGAACGCGGCCGACGGCACCACCCGCACGATCCGGACGCCCGAGGGGCTCTCGCTGCTCACCGCCTACGCCGATCTGGCGGTCGCCTACCGGCAGGTGACGGACGCGAGCGGCACGGCGACCCGTGAGATGCACCTGCTGTTCCCGCAGGACGACGGCTCCACCCGGGACGTGCCGGTGACCGGGGTGCCCGACGGCTACGTCCTCGGACAGCCCAAGGGCGGCGACGCGGACGGCCTGCTGTTCCTCGCCGGCCGGGCGGGCGGCGGTTCGTACACGTCCGTCATGGTCGACCGGCACACCGGGCAGGTGACGGGCTTCACCCCGCCCGGCGCCAAGGTCTACCTCAACGCGCAGGTCACGCCGGACCACGTCGTCCTCTTCAACACCGCCGACCCCAAGGTCCAGGTGTACTCCCGCACCGATCTGTCCGCCGCGCCGGCCGAGGTCACGCTGGACGGCGGCAGCACGGTCGCCGCGTCCGGCCTCGCGGTCGTCGGCGACTGGCTGGTGACCCAGCCCGGAACGGCCGTGCTTGCCAAGCCGATCGCCGGCGGTCCCTCGAAGACCCTGCTGTCCGCCTCGAACCACGGCATCTCCGCCGCCTCCGACGGCGGCGCCCTGGCGGTGGGCCGCACCGTCGGCCCCGGGGACGATTGGGGGGTACAGCGCATCCAGCCGGGCCCGGACGGCGCACCGGCCGTCACGCAGATCAAGCCGCTGCCCAAACCGCCGTACCGGATCCAGGGACTTGCCCTGGACCAGGGGACGCTGGTCGTCGGCGACGCGAGTGTCTCCGACGTCCGTGACGCCTACGCGCGGACCGTCGCCGCGACCGGGACGCCGACCTACGGGGCGCGCACCTCGGTCGACGGGGCCGCCACCCGGCTCGGCTCCTGCCCGGAGACGGACACCGGCTGCTCCGAGCTGTTCGGACTGCCGGACGGGAAAGTCGCGTGGCTGGAGCGCGGTTCGAACGGGTCCGACCGCATCAGGGTCGCCATGGCCGGCCGGAACTGGCAGGCCGAGGTCCCGGCCGGCGGCCGGATCACCGACGCCTCCGGCACGTACCTGATCCACACGACGGCCGGCCGGCAGTCCGTCTACCAGGTCGGCGACAACCTCCTGCCGGTCCTCACCCGCACCCCCGGGCCCGCCGCCCTCTCCGGCGACATCCTGTGGACCGCGGGCGCGACCCCGGGCAGCGTCACCGCCTACGACCTGACGCGGAAGAAGACCGTCGAGACGCTCACCCTCGGCAACGGCGGCTGCGCGCCCACCGAGCTCCAGGCCAACGGCCGCTACCTGTACTGGAACTGCGGCGGCACGGCGGCCGGGGTCTACGACCGTACGGCGAAGAAGTCGGTGCCCGTCCCGGCCGACGAGGCGAAGCTCGGGGACGGGTACGTCGTCACGCACGACAAGACGGCCGGGCATCTGGTGCTGACGACCGTCGCCGACGGGACCCCCGCCAGCCGGGTCATCGGCGACCTGCCCGACACCGGGGTCTCCCAGCGGGACGTGCGCTGGACGGTCGACGAGTCGGGCGCGAACGCGGCCTACGTGGACGCCAGGGAACAGGTGCTCCTGGTGCCCTCCCAGGTGGCCCAGCAGCCGCTGCGCACGCTCGGCCCGGTGTTCCGCGCGGCGGAACTGGAGGCGCGCCAGAGCGATCCTACCGTGTACCCGGTCACCCGGGTGCCGTTGTCGAAGCCGGCGGCCGGCTGGACGCTGACCGTCCGAGACAAGGCGACCGGCAAGGTCGTCGACACCGCGACCGGCGGTCCCGCGCGCGGTGAGCTGAAGGCCGGCTGGGACGGCGTGGCCGGTACGAAGCTCCTGCCCAGCGGCCCCTACGACTGGACGCTGTCGGTCACGCCGGCGGACGGCGTGGGCGACCCGCTCTCCTTCCAGGGCTCGGTGCGGCTGCTGAACGGCCGTGTGGCGTACCGCGACTACGTGGGCGGCGCGGACGGCGGCGGCGACCTGCTCACCCTCAACTCCTCCGGCGAGCTGACCTTCCACAGGTCCACACCGGACGGGAAGTTCGTCGTCTCGGCGATCGGCACCCGCTGGTCCACGGCCGTCAAGGCGGTGCCCGTCGGCGACCTGGACGGCGACAACTGCAACGACGTCCTGGTACGGCTGGGCAACGGCACTCTGCGGCTGTACAAGCCGGGCTGCGACGAGGCCCTGACGACGTCGTCGCCGTACCGGACCCTGGGCACCGGCTGGAACCAGTACGACGTGCTGACCGCCCCCGGCGACCTCACCGGGGACGGCCGCCCCGACCTGATCGCGCGTAACTCCACGACCGGCGCGGTGTACGTGTACAAGGGCACCTCCACCGGCAAGCTCTCCGCGCGCGTGAAGCTGTACGACAACTGGAAGTCGTACAAGAAGGTCGTCGGCGCGGGTGACCTGAACGGCGACGGCATCGGGGATCTCCTCGCGCAGGACAAGGCCGACAACCTGTACCGGTACTACGGGACGGGCAAGGGCGGCTTCGGCGGCCGGGTGCGGATCGCCACCGGGTGGGGCGCGTCGTACAACGCGGTCGTCGGCGTCGGGGACATCACCGGGGACGGGAAGAGCGACCTGGTCGCGCGCGACACGGCCGGGAATCTGTACCGGCTGACCGGCACCGGCAGGGGGACGTTCGCGGCGCGGGTGAAGATCGCGACGGGATGGCAGGGCTACAAGGGGCTTTTCTAGCCAAGTTGTGATGCATGTCACGCCCCCGGCGAGGGAATCGCTGGGGGCATGACAGATGACGCGACAGGCAAGCCGCTCTCCGACGCCCTCTCGGACGAGGAACGGCTGGCCCAGCTCGGCTACACCCAGGTCCTGGCCCGCCGTATGTCGGCCTTCTCGAACTACGCGGTCTCCTTCACGATCATCTCGGTCCTCTCCGGCTGTCTCACCCTCTACCTCTTCGGCATGATCACCGGCGGCCCGGCCGTGATCACCTGGGGCTGGGTGGCCGTGGGCCTGATGACCCTCTTCGTAGGCCTTTCGATGGCCGAAATCTGCTCGGCGTACCCGACCTCGGCGGGCCTGTACTTCTGGGCCCACCGCCTGGCCCCGCCCCGCAGCGCGGCCGCCTGGGCGTGGTTCACGGGCTGGTTCAACGTGCTGGGCCAGGTGGCGGTGACGGCCGGCATCGACTTCGGCGCCGCGTCCTTCCTGGGCGCCTACCTGAACCTGCAGTTCGACTTCAAGGTGACCCCGGGCAAGACGATTCTCCTGTTCGCCGGGATCCTGCTCCTGCACGGGCTGTTGAACACCTTCGGCGTCCGCATAGTCGCCCTCCTCAACAGCGTCAGCGT
Source organism: Streptomyces sp. NPDC048277 (assembly GCF_040652235.1). NCBI lineage: Bacteria > Bacillati > Actinomycetota > Actinomycetes > Kitasatosporales > Streptomycetaceae > Streptomyces > Streptomyces sp. NPDC048277. The sequence continues at coordinate 1,537 of NZ_JBEZLQ010000024.1, read as the reverse complement.
CTGGTGGCACGTCCTGGGCGTCGCGGTGATCGTCGGCGCGCTGACCTTCGTCCCCGACCACCACCAGTCGGCGTCCTTCGTGTTCACCAAGTTCGTGAACGAGACGGGCTGGAGCAGCGGCCCGTACGTCGTCCTGATCGGCCTCCTGATGGCCCAGTACACCTTCACGGGCTACGACGCCTCGGCCCACATGACGGAGGAGACCCACGACGCGTCGACGGCGGGCCCCAAGGGCATCGTCCGCTCGATCTGGACCTCGTGGATAGCCGGCTTCGTCCTGCTCCTCGGCTTCACCTTCGCGATCCAGTCGTACGACAAGGAGCTGACGTCCCCGACGGGCGCGCCGCCGGCCCAGATCCTGCTGGACGCGCTCGGCGCCACCACCGGCAAACTCCTCCTCCTGGTCGTGATCGGCGCCCAGCTCTTCTGCGGCATGGCGTCGGTGACGGCCAACAGCCGCATGATCTACGCCTTCTCCCGCGACGGCGCGCTCCCCTTCTCCCGCGTCTGGCACACCGTCAGCCCCCGCACCCGCACCCCCGTCGCGGCGGTCTGGCTGGCGGCGCTCTCCGCACTCGCCCTGGGCCTCCCGTACCTGATCAACTACACGGCCTACGCCGCCGTGACGTCGATCGCGGTGATCGGGCTGTACGTGGCCTACGTCATCCCGACCCTGCTGCGGGTACGGAAGGGGGACGCGTTCGAGAGGGGTCCCTGGCACCTGGGCCGCTGGTCGAAGGTCATCGGCGTGGTGTCGGTGACCTGGGTGGTCGTCATCACCGTCCTCTTCATGCTCCCGCAGGTCTCCCCGGTCACCTGGGAGTCCTTCAACTACGCCCCGGTCGCCGTGCTGGCGGTCCTGGGCTTCGCCGCGATCTGGTGGCAGGCCTCGGCCCGCCACTGGTTCCTCAACCCGGACCGGGCGACGCGCCCTGAGGACACCGCCAAACTGGTCGATCTCTGACCCACCGGGCCACTTCCGCCCCGCATCCGCCCCGTATCCGTCCCACTTCTGCCACGCGACGCGGCCACGACCCCGATACCCGATCGGCGACACGGCTCCGTCCGGCTATGCTCGGGGAGGCAACATCGCCTGGGCCGTTAGCTCAATTGGCAGAGCAGTGGACTTTTAATCCATTGGTTGTGGGTTCGAGTCCCACACGGCCTACCGGATGCGGGCGGGGGAGATGACCCCTGACCTGCTGTGCAGCGCCTGAGTCGACTTCGGTCGGGTCGGGCGCTGCTTCGTTGTCGGCGGTTCGGCGTGGCCTCAGGCCTCGCGGGTGGGGAACACCTCGTCGACGGCTCTGCGCAGTGTTTCGCGGACGGCTTTGGCGTCGTCGAGTTCCGCGGCCTGGAACGCGCCGTCGTGGAGGAGGACGAGGACGCGTGCGGCGTGGTCGGGGTCGGGGTGGCCGATGGCGGCCGAGAGGTCGCGGAGCACGCCGAAGAGCCAGGTGCGCTGGTCGTCGATGACGGCGCGTACGGGGTGGGCGGGGTCGGGGTATTCGGCGGCGGCGTTGAGGAACTGGCAGCC
>NZ_JBEZLQ010000023.1:0-181014 GCF_040652235.1 Streptomyces sp. NPDC048277 | reverse complement strand
ACGCACCTGAACCTCGACGGCACCGTCATCCGCACCGATCGCGTCGCCGCTCCCGGTCCCAACGGCGCGGACCTGTGGTGGTCCGGGAAACACCGCATCACGGTGGGAACGTGCAGGTCATCTCCACCCCGGACGGCTGGCCGATCCGGGTCTCTTCCGCCACCCGCACAAGAAGCCCGCCGGAGGCAAGCTGACCGAGGCCCGGCAGACCTACAACAAGGTCATCCGCGGCATTCACGGCGTCTGCGAGCGCGCCAACTCCCTGCTCAAGACCACCTTCAAAACCCTGCGCAGGGTCAGCCTCGACCCCAGTCGCATCACGAAGCTCGATCGTTCATAAAGGGTCCGTCAGCTTGCTGACGGACCCTTTATGGTGAGTACTGGTGGGGGTTTCCGGAGTCGGGGCAGGTTGAGCGCCCGACTGTCGCGTCGGGTGTGGGCCGGGTTCCACGGCTCCGGTCGGGGCGGCGCTGCTCGCAGGGACGGAACGCTGCTGGTCAGCCGGGGTTCGGGAGGGCGTGGAGTCGGTCCAGGGCATTGGTGATCAGGTCGGTCCAGGGCCAGTGCTGGGCGAGGCGATCTGGATGTTCTCCAGCCAGATCTGGTCCTGAGCCGTGTCGTGGAGGAGGAGGTTGCGCAGGCCGGTGGCGCGGGTGAGCTTGTTCACCGGTGGCTGGCGTACCGCCGCCAGCATCTGACCAGACAGTGACCACCACCCCGATACCACCGTCAACCCCCGAAGGACTTCCGGACCGGACCACTTGGCGAGCGAAGGCCAGGCGGTAGCTGCGGCTGGGTTGAGGTGTGGAGCGCGAGCACCTCGCGCTGCACACCGCCAGGCGCGACATCATGTCGTTGAGTTCCGAGGCGCGACCAGCTCGATCCGGGCGCCGTCCAGCGCCGCACGTCGCCCAGTCCTCACAACGAGACCGAGGCCCGCGGATGCACGATGCGCAGCGCCGCGGTCGCCGCACGGACCCGCGCGTCGAGTTCGGGGGAGAGGCCGAAACCCTCCACGCCGACGCACAGCGTTTCCGGTGTCGCGGTCCGGACCGCGGTGCGGACGGTGTCGGAGAGGCCGAGCAGTGTCGGCGCGCTTATCGCCAGCAACTCCCCTTGGTGCGTAAGGCTGCTGACCCCGCCCCCTGAATACGTCGGGTCGGGCCCGCGGGCGAGATGCGCTCCAACTCGCCACCTGCAACGGGACGAACGCCCAGCGATGGAGCGTCGGCTTCAACTGAGCCGCTCATCGAAGGACCGAGCCAACTCGGACACGTTGGGGCAATGGGCGGGCGGGGCCGGCACTGCGGTGCCGGGCCCCGCATAAATGAACGGAGTGTCAGGCGTCGCCGTTGAGCATGGCGGCGGTCAGGATGTGGCCGGCGACGCCCCAGCCGCCGTCGGTGACTTCGTCGACGAGTACGACGGTGGTGGGGCGGGCCCGCTCACCGTAGATCTCCGCGTACAGGTCGGTGGTGCGCTCGACGATCTTCTTCTTGTCCTCGGCGGTGACAGTGCCGGCGGGGACCTTGAAATGGGCGAAAGGCATGGATGCTTCTCCTTGAATTACTACTTCCGTGAATGCGGAAGTAGTTGTCTGAGGGGTGAGGACGGTGGTCAGTCCTCGGGACGGTGCCGGGGTGGTCAGAGGCTGGCTTGCGGAGTGAGCAGCTCGGCGATGCCGGCGCGGTGGAAGAACTCCGAGCGAATCCGGTCGTACACCGCGGAAACAACCTCGCTGCCGTCCCGACTGGGATCGATGTGGCTGCGGAACGGTCGTGCGCCATGGGGCAGGTCGACGATCCGGACGATTTCGTCAGCCACTTCGCCGGCTTCGCGTCCGGACGGAAAAGCGGCACTGAGGGCCTCGGTCACCGTCTCTCTGAGCCGACCGTAGGCCTCGTCGTACTCCCCGGCACGCGTGGTGTCGGCAGGCGTGCCGGCGTGGGTGAAATGGCTGGTGCCGCTCGGGTAGGCGCCGGGTATGACGAGGGTGGTCTCGATGCCGAACTTGATGAGCTCGGCGGCGTAGCTCTCGGCGAGGGCGTCCATCGCGGCCTTGGCGGCGAAGTAGGGCGCCAGGAAGGGAGGGTGCCCGCCGCGGGTCGAGGAGGACCCGACCCACACGAGCAGGCCTCGCCCCTGTTTGCGCATGATCGGAAGTACCGTGCGGTTCACTCGCTGCGTGGAGAGCACGTTGACGTCGTAGACATCGGTGAGCTGAGCGACGGTGAATGCCTCGGTCGGCCCGAGAACCATATGGCCGGCGTTGTGCACCACGACGTCGACCCGTCCCTGTTCTGCCATCACGTGATCGATGGCGGTGTCGACCGACGCCTGGTCCTGGACGTCCATCTCCACAGCGGCTATCTGCACGCCGCGCGCTTTCTTGAGTTCGGCGAGCGCCGCCATGGCGGGGGTATTGCGGTCGGCGGTCGCGCGCATGCCGGCGTAGACGGTGTGGCCGGCTTCGGCCAGGGCCCGTGCGGTGAGATTCCCGAAGCCGCTGGAGGCGCCGGTGACGACCACGACGTTCGGCTGTGTCGTCGTCACACCATGCCTCCGTTGGCGCGCAGGACCTGGCCGTTCACCCAGTGCCCTTGCGGACTGGTGAGGAAGGCGACGACGTGGGCGATGTCCTCCGGAGTGCCCAGCCTCTCCAAGGGCGGGGTCTTGGCGAGCCGGTCGATCTCGTCCTCGGTCTTGCCTTCGAGGAACAGATCGGTGGCCGTGGGTCCGGGGGCGACGGTGTTCACGGTGATGTCCCGTCCTCGCAGCTCACGGGCGAGGATCAGCGTCATTGCCTCGACGGCACTCTTGCTCGCCGCATACGCACCGTAACCAGGGAACTGCGTGCCGACCACGGAGGTCGAGAACCCCACGAACGAGCCGCCGGCCCGCAGCCGCCGTGCCGCCTGCTGGGCGACGACGAAGGTGCCCCGGATGTTGGTGCGGTGCACAGCGTCGAGCACCGTCAGGTCGAGCTCGGCGATGGGCGACAGAGCGAGCCTGCCTGCAGAGTTGACGACCACATCGACGCCGCCGAACTCCCTCTCCGCCCGGTCGAACAGCGCGGCGACCGCGTTCTCGTCCGCCACGTCGCCCTGAACCGCGATCGCCCGCCCGCCGTCAGCGGTGATGGCTGCCACCGTCTCCTCGGCGACAGCCGCGTCGCGGGCGTAGTTCACCACGACGGCCAGGCCGTCCTGGGCGAGTCTCCGGGAGACCGCCCGCCCGATGCCGCGTGATCCGCCGGTGACGATGGCGACCCGCGTCGTCGACGAGGGCTGGGGGGATGGATGTGCGTTCATGGCTCCATCGTGAACAGCGCCGACCGGCGGAACCAGGGGATGTCATCCCCTGTGTCAGTGCCCCGGCCGAGCGCAGAATGAAGACCATGGGCTCTGCGAAATACATCGAACTGGGATCCTTCCTGCGATCACGGCGGGAACGCATCCGCCCGGCCGAGGTGGGGCTTCCCACCGGGCCCCGCCGCCGGGTGCCCGGGCTGCGGCGTGACGAGGTCGCCCAGCTCGCCGGGGCGTCAGTGGACTACTACAACGAGCTTGAGCGCGGAGCCGGCTCCCAGCCGTCCGAGCAGATGATCGCCGCCCTGGCCAGGGCGCTGCGCCTGTCCGCCGACGAACGCGACCACCTCTACCACCTGGCCGATCGCCCGGTGCCGGTACAAGGCTCGGCCGCCTCGCACGTACACCCCGGCATGCTGGATCTGCTCCACCGGCTCACGTCGACACCCGCCCAGGTCATCACCGACCTGCACGTCACCCTGGTGCAGAACCCGCTTGCCGTGGCCCTGCTCGGAGATCAGTCCGGCTTCCGGGGCACCCGGGCCAGTTTCGTCCACCGGTGGTTCACCGAGCCCGAAGCCCGGCAGCTCTACCCGGAAGCCGACCACGAAGTCCAGTCCCGCGCCTTCGTCGCCGATCTGCGGGCAGCCGCGGCCAGGCGGGACGCGAAGGACGTCGAAGCCGGCTCGATGATCGGTGCGCTGCTCGACCTCTCCACCGAATTCGCCGCGCTGTGGGCCGAGCACGACGTGGCGTTCCGGCGAGACGACCGCAAACGCCTCAACCACCCCACGCTCGGTCTGATCGAGGTCAACTGTCTCAACCTGTTCAGCGAGGACGGCCGGCAACGACTGCTCTGGTTCACCCCCGCGGTCGGCACGGACAGCGCCGACCTGCTGGACCTGCTCACGGTGATCGGCACCCAGGAGATCGTCGATCCGACGCGCACTGTCTCGGGGATCGAGCCCTGACCCCGACTGCTCACAGGACGTCACCGAGGCGTCCCACTCATGGGGCTGACGCCTGCCGCGTCATGGACGTGCTGTCCGAACGCGACGTCGCGGATCGGTCAGCGCACCGCGGAACGTGCGATGCGGAACCCGACGTCGTCGACCCGGAATGTGGGGTGGCTGCGGCGCCTCACGGAAGCCCGGCAGCTCCAGTGCTCGTCGAACCAGCCGCCACCGCGCAGTACTCGGTAGGTGCCGTAGACCTCGGCGTCGTAGATGTCCCAGCACCATTCCCACACGTTGCCGAGCATGTCGTGCAGTCCCCACGCGTTGGGGCACAGGCCGCCCACCTCGTGGATGCTCTCTTCCGAGTTGCCTCGGTGCCAGGCGATCTCGTCGAGAGAGCCGTAACGCGCTCCGGCCGTACCGGCCCGGCAGGCGTGCTCCCACTCCGCTTCGCTCGGCAGCCGGTACCCGTCGGCTGTCACGTCCCAGTCGACGCCTTCGCCGCCGTCCCGCACGCGGTACACGGGCGTGAATCCCTCGCGTTCGGACAGGGCGTTGCAGAACTGGACCGCGTCCCACCAGGTGACGCCCTCGACAGGCAGCCGATCCCCACGGGCGGTGCTCGGACGCTCCCCGGTGACCTGCGCGTACAACGCTTGCGTGAGGGGATACGTCGCGAGTTCGTAGGGGGCCAGCTCGACCGCCCAACTGCGCTGCGTCCGCCGGTCCGACAGCGTGACCGTCCCCGCCGGGATTGCGATCATCTCGTGCCCTGCACCCGTGTCCATGAGCAGAAGATCCTACAGGTGCCTCCCTCGATGACTACGAGACCAGCCGCCGAACTGCTGCGGCTCCGGAGCCCGTGACGTCACCGGTCTCGAACCTCTGTCGGGCCTCACCGGAGGGCCGTCGGCGGGTTCGTTTCGGTCTGGAGGTAGGTGCCGGGGGTGTGGCCGGTGACGCGGCGGAAGGCACTGATGAAGGCGCTGGGTCTGCGGTAGCCGACGGCACGGGCGGTGGCGTTGACCGTTGTTCCGCTGCCCAGTAGCTGGATGGCGGCGCGGATGCGGACGTGAGTCCGCCACGTCGCGAAACTTAGCCCGGTCTCGGCGCGGAACAGCCTCGACAGGGTCCGTACTCCCGTGTGCACGTGCTCGGCCCAGGCCGTGAGTTCGCGCTGGTCCGCGGGATCGGCGAGGAGCCGTTCGGCGACGGCGCGCACGCGGGGGTCGGCCGGCATGGACACCTGGATGTCGTGGGAGGCCAGCGGGGTGAGCAGCTCGAACATGAGTGCCTCGCCGAGGAGTCGGCTCGGGTCCTCCGGTCCCGTTCGGCGCAGGTGTCCGATCAGTTCGCGCAACAGCGGTCCGACCGCGATCCCGGTGGGTTCGGTCCAGGTGATCGGGCAGTGATCGGCGGCGAAATGGATGACCGACATCTCGCCTTCCCGCAGCACGGTCCCGCCGTGCTCGATCCCGCCTGGAATCCACAGCCCGTAGCCCGGCGGGACCAGCCAGTCCCGGGAGGCGACGGTGCCCAGGACCGTCGCGGTCGACGTCCACAGCAGCACCGGCTCGGGATGAGCGTGAGTCGGCCGCCGCTCGACCTCCGCGGAGTCACCGCGTTCGATGCTCAGGATCGGCGACGCGGGCGGCACCGCCGGTGCGGCGTGTGAGCTGCTCATGGAACCGATCCTCTCGGCGGCACGCACGGCATGCCGGGCATCGTCGCGGAGTTGGCCGGTCCGCGTTATCGGTTGGCCGCCATGTGCGCACCGGCCGACCTACGTTGGGCGAACCTGCACTGATGGTTGCGCGGCGGGCGTCGCGCAACCGCGACGGAAGGATGTGCGGCATGTCCTCCACGGCGACCGACCACTTCGCCTGCCTCGATCCCCGGACCGCGGCGGTGGCGCGGCGGCTGCACGCACAGGCCGACCGGCAGCTGCTCAGGCTCGCTCCGCTCCTGCTGCCGAAACTGCCCGCGATGGTGCTGGGGCGCGCCAGTTCTGTCACCGCGCGGCAGAGGCGTGCCATGGACGACAAGTTCCTCGCGCTGAACCGTGCGCAGGCCGCGTACTGCTATGCACAGGCCCGCGCGGTGCGGGCACGTACGGTCGTCGAGTTCGGGACGTCCTTCGGAGTCTCGACCCTCTGGCTGGCCGCCGCGGTCCGCGACAACGGCGGTGGCACCGTCATCGGCACCGAGCTCGTCGAGCACAAGGCCGAGCAGGCCCGCGCGCACATACGGGAGGCCGGTCTCGAGGAGTACGTGGACATCCGCCAGGGAGACGCGCGGGAGACGCTGCGTGATCTCCCCGGGCCGGTCGACTTGCTCCTCAACGACGGCTGGCCCGAGGCGGCCCTGGATGTGCTGAAACTGGTCACGCCCGCACTGCGCACCGGTGCCGTGGTCGTCACCGACAACGTCGGCGCGATGCGCGGCGACTACGTCGACTACACGGCCTGGATCCGCCGCCCCGACAACGGCTTCGTCTCGCTCAGGGTGCCGTTCCGCACCGGCACCGAGGTCTCCGTCCGTACCGGTTGACACCCGCGGCCCGGTCGCACGGTGCCCACGCCGCTCCCTGCGGCGTACGCCGGCCCCCACCGCGTACGTCGGCTGCCCCAGAGCCGGGGCGCTCGGGCCTGTCCCGCCCAGGTGGCGGCCGAAAACCGTGGGCCGGGTGGTCGAAACCCCGGTTCGCAACCACCAGTTCAAGCCGTTGTGTTGATGCGGTCATGACATCGCTGTCCGGTGGATGTCACTCTGCTCTCCGAGGTTCACCACCCATTCATAGGTGACTCACAAAACCCCCGTATCTCCCTCCTACCGCACCGGCTCGGCCCACCAGACGTCACCACGTCGGACCGTGCCCTTGGCACCCGCGCGCCGCCGGACGGCTCGACCCAGCCGACCCGCTCTCCAGGGCTCCGCCGAGCCCGCCACCCCACAGAAGGAGAACGCCATGTTCCGGCAGGACCGTCACCATCGCCGCACCAGACACACCATGACCCTGGCGCTGACCGCCGCGACCACCCTGCTCGCCATCGGCATCCAGAACGACATCGCCGTGGCCGGTCCCCAAGTCCGCGACCCCGCCCGCATCCTGGCCGCCCCGAGGGCCGGCGCGGCCCCCGCCTCGCTCTCACCGGCGCGGCACAGCGCACTGCTGAAGCACGCCGCGGCGGACGCACCGGACACCGCGAGGGCACTGCGCCTCGGCGCCGGCGAGAAGCTCGTCGTCAAGGACGTCGCACTCGACGCCGACGGCACGACACACACCCGCTACGAACGCACCTACGACGGCCTGCCCGTCCTCGGCGGCGACCTGATCGTCCACGCGAACGGCGACCGGCTCACGGTGTCCCGGGCCACGAAGACGGCCCTCGCGCTCCCCTCCACCAAGGCGAAGGTCCCCGCGGCCACCGCGAAGGCCCGGGCGCTCGGCGTCGCCGCGAAGTCCGGTGCCGAGCACCCCGTGGTCGAGGGCGCCCCGCGTCTCGTCGTCTGGGCCGCCTCGGGCAAGCCCGCCCTGGCCTGGGAATCGGTGGTCGGCGGATTCCAGGACGACGGCACGCCCAACGAACTCCATGTGATCACCGACGCGGCCTCGGGCAAGCAGCTCTTCCGCTACCAGGGCATCGAAACCGGCACCGGCACCGGCCAGTTCAACGGAACCGTGCCCCTCGGCACCACACTCTCCGGCTCCACCTACCAACTCGTCGACGGCGACCGAGCCGGACACCGTACCTACGACCTCAACCAGGGCACGTCCGGCACCGGCACCCTCTTCACCGACGACAACGATGTCTGGGGCGACGGCACCCCGGCCAACCGGCAGACCGCGGGCGTCGACGTGGCCTTCGGCGCGGCGGCCACCTGGGACTTCTACAAGAACGTCTTCGGCCGCAACGGCATCCGCAACGACGGCGTCGCCGCCTACAGCCGCGCCCACTACGGCAACAACTACGTCAACGCCTTCTGGTCGGACACCTGCTTCTGCATGACGTACGGCGACGGGTCCGGCAACACCCACCCGCTCACCGCACTCGACGTCGCCGCCCACGAGATGAGCCACGGCGTCACCGCCGCGACCGCGGGCCTCACCTACTCCGGCGAGTCGGGCGGCCTGAACGAGGCCACCTCCGACATCTTCGCCGCCGCCGTCGAGTTCTACGAGAACCTCCCCGCCGACGTCCCGGACTACCTGGTCGGCGAGAAGATCGACATCAACGGCAACGGCACCCCGCTGCGCTACATGGACAAGCCCTCCCGCGACGGCGCCTCCAGCGACTACTGGAGCTCCTCCCTCGGCGGCCTCGACGTCCACTACTCCTCGGGCCCGGCCAACCACTTCTTCTACCTGCTCTCCGAGGGCAGCGGAGCCAAGACCGTCAACGGGGTCGCCTACGACAGCCCCACCTACGACGGCCTGCCGGTGACGGGCATCGGCATCGAGAACGCCCAGCGCGTCTGGTACCGGGCGCTCACCACCTACATGACGTCCAGCACCGACTACGCGGGCGCCCGGACGGCCACGCTCCAGGCCGCGGCCGACCTCTTCGGCGCCTACAGCCCCTCCTACCTCGCCGTGGCCAACGCATGGGCCGCGATCAACGTGGGGCACCGGGTCGCACTCGGCGTCAACGTGACACCTGTCGCTAACCAGATCAGCGGCATCGGCCAGGCGGTCACGCTCCAGACGGACGCCTACACCACGAACTCCGGTGCGGGGCTGACGTACACGGCGACCGGACTGCCGGACGGGCTGACGATCAGTGACACGGGCCTGATCTCCGGCACTCCGACCACGCTCGGGACCAGCGACGTCACCGTCACGGTCACCGACGACACGGGTTCGAGCAGCACCGTGGACTTCGCGTGGGAGGTGGCCTACGTCTACGCCAACGCCACCCGGGTCGACATACCGGACAACAGTGCCGCGGTGGAGTCCCCGGTCACCGTCACCGGCCGCACCGGGAACGCCTCGGCGACCACCCGGGTCTACGTGAAGATCATCCACACCTACCGGGGTGACCTCACCGTCGACCTCGTCGGCCCCGACGGAACCGTCTACTCGCTTCTGAACCGAAGCGGCGGCTCCGCCGACAACGTCGACCAGACCTTCACGGTCGACGCGTCCGCCCAACCCCTGACCGGCACCTGGAAGCTCCGTGTCCAGGACCACGCCGCGATCGACGTCGGCTACATCGACCAGTGGCGGCTCATCCCCTGACCCCCTCCGCAGCCGTTGTTCCGGGACACGGACCGGGTCCCGGAACAACGGCCACATCCGTGCGGCGGTGAGGGAACACGGCGTTCCCTCGGCCGTCGCGCACGAGATGACGCAGCGCCTGTGGCCCTGAGTCCACCCGCTGCCGTACGAGCAACTGCCCGGGAACGCGAACACCCGTCCGCCCACGCGCTCGGGCGGACTGCCGTGGCTCTCGGAAGGAACCGGGCGGCCCGAGGGCTGGGAGCCGCTCGTACCGACCGTCGACTGCGCGGCGCTGCGCCGGCTCGCAGGATCACCTCCCCGCCGTCAGGCTGGAGAGGGCTCAGCGTATCCAGGCACGGAAGGCCATCGCAGGGTCAGCACCACGGACTCGTCCTCCGCGACCCAGGAGTGATCCACTCCCTGGCCCCAGACGACATAGTCGCCTTGTTCTTCCAGCAGCACGCTACGACCCGGGAACTCCATGCGGAAGCGACCTGAGATGAGAACGAGGACAGCTGAACGCACTTCGCCCGTCACCCACTGCGCTCGCCGCTCACCACGCGGGTGGACGCCCCACTTGACCTCGACGGCGTCGCTGTGACGAGGACTACCGTGCTCCTTGAAGTGCCCGACCAGCCAACCCCGGTCCACTGCCGCGTCCTTGCCTGCATTACCCACGTACACGCCGTCTTCCATGCACCCGAACGCTACCGAACTTGATCGATTGACGTCGGTGCCCTTCGACCGAAGCCGCGCGCGGTCAGGAGCAGTCCGAGCGGTAGGCGAAGGGCCTGTCGGGGCAACTGGTGCATTCGAACAGGTAGATGCCGCCCATGTCGCCGAGCATGAGCCCAGGAGGGCGTTGGATCTCGGTGCGTTGTTCGTACGGAAGTTCCCAGACGGTTCCCGTGGCCGGGGTGTCCTCGACGGGCAGCCACGTACGCCAGCTCGCGCCGTCGAACTCGGAGCTGTTGATCGTCAGGAGATGCTCCATAGGCCCACTGCAGGCAGGGCACGTCGGCCAGTCGGGCTCTTGCGTCCACGTCGGGTAGCCGCCGACCTTGATGCCGTCCGCCACGGAGAGGTGGGACCAGTAGGACCAGCCGGTTTCCTCCTCCAACTGCTCGAACCTGACTGCGAGCGCGTCGGCGACCTCGTTCGGGAGGTCCCAGTTCGGGTAGTCGGTGACGCGCTCAGGATGCAGGACGCACGGGTCCGGAAGGTAGTCGTCGTCAGGGCCGGTCGGGCAGGGCGGATCGGCCGGCTGCAGGTCGCTCAGGGAGCTGTCCCGCCAATAGATCTCGGGGCGGGGAACGTAGCCGTCCTCGTGGTCGAAGGGGCACCAGAGCACCTGCAGCAGATCGGCGGCGCTGGGAAAGGCCAGGTCGGGCACGTCGGTTGCGAACAGCTGGAGGACCGGGACGAACGGGATCGGTCCCTGGGCGGGAGGGGAGAACGCCGTGCGCGGATGGTCGTCCTCGCAGTGGGGCCAGGGCTCCGAGAGCGGCCAGAGCGCGGGTCCGCCGAGCGAGCTTTCCCTCGCACCCGGATCGCCGAGGCGAGGGTGCAGGCGAACGGCTGTCTTCCGATAGCCGGCCACCTCCGGGAACAGCGTCTCGACATCCAGCGGACGTGGCGGGGTGGTGCGAGCCATCGGACGTGCTCCTCACAGACCAAAGCGTTGGCTTGGCCACGACCGAGGCCGTGGTGGGCCGAGAGTAGCCGCACGGTCTGCCGGAACCACCAGCAGGCCCCGTGCGGCCACGGGGCACACTTTGCGGTCAGCCTTGCCGACACCCGACAACGCGAGTTCAAGTTCAGCAGCAGTCGACAACTGCGTGTCCGCCGCTCCTCGATCCCCTACCCGTCGAGCAACAGGCCCGCGGCCACAGCCGCCCCGTCGGTGCGGATCTTCGTACCCAGAACCCTTGCACGCGCCCGGGTCTCGGGAGCCAGGGCCGTCTTGAACGCGACGCGCAGGGATTCGATGCTCGGAGTCGGACCGTCGAGCGCCGCACCGATCTCCAACTCCTCCACCTGGCCGGCCCAGTAAGGGTTGTCCGAGATCTGATGAGCCACCACCACCTGCGGCACGCCCGCGCGGGCGGCCGTCACCGTCGTACCCGCGCCGCCATGGTGTACCACGGCCGCCACCCTGGCGAACAAAAGCTGTTGGTTGACCTCGCCGACGGCGAAGCAGTCGTCCTGGCCGTCGATCAGGTCGAGGTCCGCCCAGCCACGGGAGACGAGTACGCGGTGGCCCTGCGCGCGGAGCCCCTCGATGGCCCCACGGGCGATGTCCTGCGACGCACTCATACTGCCGAAGCCCACGTAGACCGGCGGCGCACCCGCGTCCAGGAACGTCACCAGGTCCCCGGGGAGCGGGCGTTCGTCCGGCAGACTCCAGGTGCCCGTCTGTATCACGTCGAGACCCGGGGTCTCCCGCCACGCTCCCAGGACCGGGTCTGCCGCCAGCCACGGCCGGTCGGTGAAGACGTGATCGCGGACGTTGTCCACCGGTGGCAGGCCGATCGATGCCCGATGGCCGTTGAGCGTCTCGCGGAATTGCGCGTTCACGTTGCGGGCGTCCAGCTCCCACAGCGTCCGGTTGTCGTTCGCCTCCGGATCGGGCCACCCCGGCCGCGGCGGCGGCGCGTGGTACGGCGACGGCAGGTGGACCGCCGCGTAACTCGCGTACACGTAGCGGATGCCCGCGGCCTCGGCCACCGACCGCGCGCCGATCTGGGCCAGACCGGCCGCCACCAGCGCGTCACAGCCGTCGGCCGCCGCGGGGAAGACGTCGAACTGCGTGGCGACCATCTCGGTCCGGTACCGGGACAGTTCCGCCGCCGACGGCAGCGCCGTCCCTCGCGTCAACGACCGTACCGGTGGCCCGACCGGCACATGCTGCACCCCGAGTCCCGCCAGCCGCTCGGCGAACTCCTCGTCCGGCGGGACGCACATGCGCACCTCCACACCGAGTGCGCGCAGCCGCACCGCGAGTGCCACCAGCGGTTCGACATCGCCGCGCGTCCCGTACGTGGATAACAACACCCGCATTCTGCGTCCTCTTTCGCTCTGCTTCGGTTGTGACGGCTGTCACGGCTGTGCATCCGTGTGGTGTATCGAGTGCATGGATGCCCAAGTGAACGCAGTCAAACCGGAAACGAGCGCAGCCGACGGCGACGAACAGCCACCGGGCCCTCTCGGGGACGATCTTGTCGATCCAACGCCCTCTCGCGTGAAGCCGACTTCGATGGCTACCGTGATCGCCAGCGTGCCTTCCAGACCGACGGTGCAGCGTCGGCTCTGGGCTGCTCGTACCCGGCGCGGCGCGCAAGGTTCGATCGTCAACAGAATCTGAGAGGCACTCAATGCATAGATCGCCAGTGCCCATACCTGATGTCTCGCCTGATGTCTCGGTCATCTTGCCCTGCGCCGGATTCGGAACGCGCTTCAGGGCGCCCTACCCGAAGGAGCTGCACTGTCTTGCTCCCGGGGTCACCGTCCTGGACCGCAGCCTGGAGTCCGTTGTCGAACTCGCCAAAAGCGGACTCAACGTGCGCCTGGTCGTCGTATTCGGCACACACAAGCTGGAGACGGTGAGTTATCTCGAGCGCTACGCCGGCACCTTTCAGATGGTCTTCGTCTACCAGGACGAGTCGTTCGAACCGGGAATCGACGGAGCGATCAGGTCTGCCCTGCCGATGACGCGAGGACCGGTCGCCCTCGTCCTGCCCGACATCGTTGTCACCGGCGCGGGGAGCGCCGGCAGTCTTCTCGCCGCATTCCGTCGAACGGCGGTGGCGGGCTGGAGTGTTGTGGCCGCCGAAGAGCGGGACCCCGACACGTTGCGGCAGATGGGCGCGCTGGCCCTGGTCGAGGAGGGCGGCGTGGTGACGGTCGGGGCGGCCGTCGACAAACCGGCGGACCCTTCGGGCTACAACGCGTTCTGGGGCATGGTGGCGGTCGCCGAGGGGGAGGCGCACCGGTTACCTGACGTGGTGGCCAAGGGGGTCGACAGCCCACTGGCCGGCGCGGCCGCACACATCGTGGAGCGAATCGTCAACTACAACACCCCGGCGGGCTGAGTCCCAGGGCGCGAACGGCCTCGTGCGTGGTCGGGGTCGCGCCCGGACGTGAAGAGCTCCTGGCAGCCGGGTTCACCACCCAGACCGACTGTCCGGCCAGGAGCTTCCGCGGGACCGGTGACCGAACTTCAACTTCAGCAGTGGCTGCACCAGGAGGTCCGCCAGGCGGGTCAGGCGCGTTTCGCGGCCTGGAGGAGGGTACTTCCGGTCAGTCCGGCCACGGTCACGGTGAGGTGCTGGGCCAGTACCTCCGCTGCCGTGTCGGCGTCACGGGACAGCGCCGTCTCCTCCAGCCGGCGGTGCTCGCCGACATGGTCCCGGTCGCGGACACGGTGCGCCGACCAACGGCGAGCCAACTCGCTCGCGGTCCACATCCGGTCGAAGGTCTCCAGCAGGACGTGGTTGCCGCACCCCTCCAGCAGGGTGCGGTGGAAGACCCGGTGGGCTTCGGACCATGCGTCGCTGTAGTGCTCGCCCTCGCCGGTCGCGTACGCCGGGGTGCGGGCCAGACGGTGGTGGGCGGCTCGTACCCGGGCCTCCCAGTCGAGGTCGCCGCGCTCGATCGACATGCGCAGCATCACCGGTTCGATGGTCCGGCGGGCTTCGGTGATCTCCTGCCAGCGGCTGTCGGACAAGGCGGGGACGGTGAAGCCGCGATTGGGCAGCCGGTCGGCGAGGCCCTCACCGACCACCCGCACGAGCGCCTCACGCACGACGGCCAGGCTCACGCCCTGTTCCTTGGCGAGGTCCTGCGGCTTGAGCGCGTCACCCGGGCTGTAGTCCCCACGCATGATCGCGTCCCGCAGGTGTTCGTAGACCTGCTCGGAAAGCATCCGCTTCCCCGGCGAGGGTGAGGTGTGGGCCGTCTGGTTCATGCCCGAAGCATAGATGATCCAGCGAATAATCGATTATTGATGCTATCGTCGATCGTGTGGTGATGCCGGGCGAGGTGGCGACGGCGTCTCCACGCGACGCCGCAGGCCCTCCATCGGCCGCATCACCGCCACCCCGCAGCACGGCATCGGCATGAAAGGAACGACGCGATGAGCGCCAACGACCCCTTCGCCCGCCTCCCCGAGGCAGCCTCCTTCACCGTCACCAGCACCACCGTCAGCGACGGCGCCGCCTGGCCGCCCGAGCAGTTCTCCGGCATCTTCGGCGTCCCCGGCGGCAAGGACGTCTCCCCGCAACTGTCCTGGAGCGGCGCCCCGGAAGGCACCAAGAGCTACGCCGTCACCGTCTACGACCCCGACGCCCCGACCGGGTCCGGGTTCTGGCACTGGGCGGTCGCCGACATCCCCGCCACCGTCACCGAACTGCCCGAGGGCGCTGGCGACGACACCGGCTCGGGCCTGCCCGAGGGCGCCTTCCAACTGCCGGGTGACACCCGCGCAGCCCGTTTCATAGGCGCTGCCCCGCCGGCCGGCCACGGCCCGCACCGCTACTTCATCGTGGTGCACGCCCTGGACACCGAGTCCATCGGAGTCCCGGCCGACGCCACCCCGGCCGTCCTCGGCTTCACCATGGCCGGCCACATCCTCGGCCGCGCGGTCCTCACCGCCACCGCCGAAACCCCCGCCTGACGGTGACCATGTCCCAACTCATCGACACCACCGAGATGTATCTGCGTACCGTCCTGGAACTGGAGGAGGAAGACGCAGTCCCGTTACCCGCCCGCATGGAACGCGACGGCCTGCTCTACGTCGCCGGCGACCGGCTGAGCGAGGCCGTCGAACGCCGCATCCTCCAACTCCTGCGGCACCCGACCCAGTCGCCCTACGGCGAGGAGAGCGACGAAAGCGATGAGAGCACGGTCAGCCTCAGTGCCCTTCGGCCCGGGCCGCACGGCGCGAGTGCGGTCGTACGGCGCATCGGGGAGCCGATCCAGACCGACCCCCAGCTGATGTACACCCGGCACGCCCGGGTGCAGCCCGGCGCGGTCGTGAGCGTGACGTCGTCGCCCGGCGGCGGGACGGTCGGCAGCGGCGGCCGGGCCGCCGAACTCCCCACACAGACGGCCGCGCACATCTTCGTCGCCAAGCACTGAGTCCACCGGGCGCCGGCCCGTCGCCGCGGCCCGTACAGACATGAGGATGGCCGTCGCCACCATCGCACTCGACGGCCATCCTTGTCGGTGTAGAGCTCCACCTGGTGGGCTGACCGAGCCTGATCCGATCGCTCAGGGCCTGCGGCGGCCTCGCAGCGATCTGGACGCAGTCTTGTCGGTGGTGATCGATAGGGTCTGCGCACTGATCAGCTGAGGAGCGCAGACCATGAGATCTCCGGCCGAGCTGGACCGCGTCCAGTGGCATGCCCTGACCCACGCCTACGGTTCCGCCGAGGACGTGCCCGAGCTGATCAAGGCGCTCTACCAGGACGACGAGGAGACAGCCGACGAGGCGATCTACGAGCTTTACGGCAACATCCACCACCAAGGCACGGTCTACTCGGCGTCAGCGCCTGCCGTCCCCTTCCTTGCACACGCCGTGCGGCACGCCCCGAACAAGCGCGCCGAGTTGCTGATGCTGCTCGCCGTCCTTGCCGACCACGCTCCGGAAGACGTCGACTCGCCGCACTGGCCGAGCAGTTCGGTCGCCGCTGTTTGCGCCGAGCTCTGCCGAGCGCTTCCAGAGCTGTTGTTCTGTCTCGAAGACACCGAGCGAGAGGTACGCCGGGCCGCACTGCGGGTGGTCGCGGCCGTGGCCGAGCTGCTTCCGGCGGATCAACACGCCCCCGTCGTGGCCCAGCTCGACGGGGTCTATGCCACCGATCCCGTTCCGGCGGTGCGCGCGGACGCGGTGGTCGTCCTGGCCCGATTCGGACGGGAGGCGGCAGCAGTAGACGGCCCGCTGCCGGAGGTCAGGCTGGCGGCGGCCATGCTTGCCGTCGCACGATCCGGACCGCCGTACCCGGCTGACCTGGTGGACGTGATCGCCGAGGACGGTGCCGAACCCGACCCGGGGGACGACGACTTCCCTTGGTCGGGCACCGCTACCCAGGAAGAGCAGCTAAGGCGCCTGCTCACCGAGGACCCGGACGCCGGCCTCACCGTGGCCGCCCGCTGGATCGCGGCCGGAGACATCGGCTCGCGCGGGTCCTGGTTGGCCGAGGAAATTGCCGGGACCTGGCGAGACCGGGAACCGGCGGTGCTGGACCTGCTGCTGGCAGCCCTGCCTCAGCAGAGGAACCCCCGCGCCCTTGCCAGCCGTCTGCACACCATCGGTCACCTGATCGAGTACCTGCGCGAGCCGGATGCCGATCTCCGCGACACGCTGTACCGGTACGCAGCAGGTGCCGACGAAGAGACCGCCGGGCCGGCGCTTCTCGCTCTGGTGCGCTCCCGTGACCCCCGCGCCCTGGAGCAGGTACTGCACCGCCCCACCTCCCAGCTGCTCGCAGCGGCGGCACGGCACTTTCCCGAGGCGGCCGACCAACTGATACCCGTGATCCGCGGTGAGCTGGCAGCGGGCGCCACCGGGAATGAAGGCATCGCACTCGTCGAGGCTCTCGCGCCGTTCGGTGCCGCCGCCCACCAGGCACTTCCGGAACTCGTCGTATGCCTCCGGACCCGCAGTGCGGCCATCGTTGCCGCCCGCAGGCTCGGAGCCATCGGTATCGCAACGCGGGAGACCATCGACCTGCTGTGCGAGGCCGCGCAGAGCAGCGACCTCGCTCTACGTGCCGCGGCGGCCGTGGCCCACTACCAGTTGACCGGGGATGTCGAGCCGGCCCTTCGCACATTCGAAGGGCTGCTCTCCGGGGCGGGACAGACGCACTGGTACCTGAGCGCTCTGGAGCCGCTCGGTATCGCCGCCGCTCCGCTGCTGCCGTACATCGAGCCGATGCTGGGGGCACGGTACGAGTGGACGCGCATGGCGGCCGCCGAGGCCCTCCACTGGATCACCGGATCCCCGGACCACGCTGTCCCCGTCCTTGTTGATTTGGTCGGTCCTACGCCGGTCGGCGTCCGCGCGCTCAAGGCCCTGGCCGCCACCGGCCAGGTTCCGGAGGAGCTCCGCCCCACTCTTCGCTCCTTCGCCTTCTCCCCGCTCCGCCTGATCCATGACTCGCCGCTGTCGGGACAGGACCATCCGGACGAGGAACTCCGCACCCTGGCCCGGACGTTGCTCGCTGCCCCGTAGCCAGCAGCCGCATCGGCGGTCGACGGTCGACGGTCGGCGATGCGGGCGGTCCCCTTGTGCTCGCCGAAGTTCGTCCAGCGTGGCGTGTTGTCGATGCCGTGCCTGGTGAGGGCAGCACAACGTCAGCCGTGATCCGCCGGCCGGGATCCAGTCGTAAATGAGTCGCGTGTTGTCGGGCGTGTGGGGAGACTGCGTCGATGACCGGTTCCGCACTGCCTCGACTGCTTCGACCTCGTGCCCTGAGGCCCGGAGATCTCGTCGTCATCGCGTCGTTGTCCGGGCCGCTCCATACCGTTTACGAGCCCGACCTCGAGCGGGCGGTGGCCGTACTCGAACGGATGGGATTCCGCGTGCGCCGGGCACCGCTCCTCGAAGCAGGACGGCACCGTTGGTGGAGCGCCGCTCGGCCGGCGGAGATCGCAGAGGAGCTCAACGCTCTTGTACGTGATCCCGAAGTGCGTGCGATCATCGCGCACGACGGTGGCCAGACGGCGCTCGGTTACCTCGACCTGATCGACTTCGAGGCGATCGCCGCCGACCCCAAGCCGATCCTCGGCTACAGCGACATCTCGCTGCTGCATCTGGTGCTCTACGCACGCACGGGCCTGGTCGGGTTCCACACCGACTTGGCCACGCCCGGTCTCGGCGGGGCGTGGCAGACCGCGCCCGCGGCGCGCAGAGCGGAGCTTGAGAAGCTCTACTCGACACTGCTGACCGGCACGGAGGCGATCGGTGCGCTGCCTGCCACTCCGTCGTGGGAGTGCTGGCATCCCGGTCGTGCCGAAGGCCGCCTCATCGGCGGGGTGATCAATCGCATCGTGCTGGCGCAGGCGACGCCGTACTCGCTGCCGCTCGACTGGTTCGACGGCGCGGTGTTGTTCTGGGAGGAGAAGGGGGGTCTGGCGGCGTACGTGTGGAGCTATCTGCAGGTGCTGCGGCACTGCGGCATCCTCGATCGGATCGCCGGCATGGTCGTGGGAGTCCCGCATGAGATCGACGGACTCGGGACGGGCGCGCCCGACGCGTCGCCGACTCTGCGCGAGATCGTCCTCGACGTCCTCGGTGACCGTGACATCCCGGTGCTGGGCAACGTCGAGTTCGGCCATGCCGGCCCGAATCTTCCGATGCCGGTCGGCATCCGCGCCGGCCTCGATGCGCAGCAGCGGACGTTGTCACTGCTCGAACCGGCGGTACGGCCGCACGCGATGACGGAACCGGTCGGCTGAGCATCGCGGATCAGTGAGCCATGCCGTTCGGTCCATTCGGTGACGATGTTGCGGACCAACGAGCATGGGGGCCGGGCTGCTGCACCGGATGCGGCGACCGGTGCCACCCTGGCCACAGAATTCCTCACGCTCATCGCAACGAACCCGCAGGCCTCCCAACCCATCTTCATGTGGCACCAGCAGCAAAAAAATTGCGCGTTACGCATATTTTCGTGACGCGCAATATTTGCTACCGTCGTTCCATGGGGTTGCGAGAGCGGAAGAAGGCCGAGACCCGCGCCGCGCTCAGCTGGGCGGCGCTGCGGCTGGCCGTCGAGCGTGGGCTCGACAACGTCAGGGTCGAGGACATCGCCGAGGCCGCCGGTGTCTCGGCACGCACGTTCAACAACTACTTCTCCAGCAAGGGCGAGGCGATCGCCGCCCGCCACCTCGACCGCTGCCTGGGCATCGCGCAAGCGCTGCGCGAGCGCCCGGCGGAACCGCTGTGGGACGCGATCACCCGCGCGGTGGTCACACAGTTCGGACCTGACCCTGCGGCTGCCGCGCACCCAATCTCGGACGCCTCGAAGTGGGCGGCGGGCGCGCGGACGGTGGTCGCCGAACCGGCTCTGCAGGGCGACCTGCTGCGGGCCGGGGCCATCGCCGAGGCCGAGATCGCCGCAGCCGTCGCAGACCGCACCGGTACCGACCTGAAGCAGGACCTGTACCCGCACCTCGTCGCGTCCGCGGTCATGGCCGCGACCAACACCGCCATGGCGCACCACCTGCGCGCCGATCCGCCGGTACCCGTGGGCCGTCTGCTCACCGATGCCCTCGCCCAGATCGCGGCAGGTCTGCCAACGCCCTAGTCATCTCCCGACAATCCGCAGCGGACGGCAAGCCCGACGGGCGGTCGGGCCGATGTCCCCTGCCCGGAGGAGGAAACTGCCATGATCGACGTCATCATCGCGGGCGCCGGACCCAACGGCCTGATGCTCGCCTGTGAACTCGCCCTGGCCGGCGCGCGCCCCCTCGTCCTGGAACGCCTCACCGAGCCGTCCGGCGAGCAGCGGGCGAACGGTCTGGTCGGCCAGGTCGTCCGCATGCTCGACCGGCGTGGACTGTATGAGCGGCTGACCGCACCCGGTGCCACGCCCGAGCCGGCGCCTGGCTTCGTGTTCGGCGCGTTCCCGATCGGCCTGAACGACCTGCCGGACAACCCCCTCTACACGTTGATGGTGCCGCAGCACAGGGTCGAGCGGATGCTCGTCGAGCGCGCGGCCGAACTGGGCGTCGAGGTCCGCCGCGGTCACGAGGTCACCGGGCTGAGCCAGCGCGAAGGCTCGGTGACGGTCGAGTTGCGCGGGCGGGAGCCGGTGGAGGCGGCGTTCCTGGTCGGCGCCGACGGAGGGCACAGTACCGTCCGCAAGCTCACCGGGATCGGGTTCCCCGGCGTGACCACGGATGCCTCGGTGTCGCGTACCGGACACGTGAGCGTGCTCCCGGAGATGGTCGGCGCCGATGGCGGCCTGGGCGTACCGGGTTTCGGTGTCATTCCGCCGTTTCGGCACCTGCGCACCGAACGCGGCCTGATCACCTGGGCGCCGTTCCCGGGCGGCGCTCAGATGGTCAGCACGACGGAGTGGGACCAGCCGGCCGAGGGGGAGAGCTCACTTGACGAGCTTCGGGCGAGCGCCTCCCGGGTCCTCGGCACGGACCTGCCGCTCCGCCCGCCGACCGGGCCGGGACCCCATCTGATGAGGCGGCTGTTCGGCGGCAACACCCGGATCGCGTCGCAGTACCGCGCGGGCCGTGTGTTCCTGCTCGGTGACGCCGCACACGTGCACTCGGCGATAGGAGGCCCAGGGCTCAACCTGGGCCTGCAGGACGCGGTGAACCTCGGCTGGAAGCTGGCCGCGGAGCTGCGCGGTCACGCGCCGGAAGGGCTGCTGGACACCTACGAGTCGGAGCGGTCCCCGGCGGCACGGCGGGTGGCCATGCACACGCAGGCGCAGTCACTGCTGACCCGCCCGGGCGGCGATGTGACGGCGTTGCGGGAACTGTTCGGCGAACTACTCGATCAGCCCGGGACACGGCAGCACATCGCGAATCTGATGTCCGGCGCGGACATCACCTATGACATGGGGCCGGCGACCGGACCGCTCGTCGGCCGCTGGGCGCCGGACCTGCCAGGCCTGCGCGCGTCGACCCGCATCGGCCGCCCGCTGCTTCTGGACCCCACCGGCACCCTCGACACGGGCCCCTGGGCCTCGCACGTCGACACCGTGACCACCCCGGAACTCGACACCGCGCTGCTCCTGCGGCCCGACTGCTACGTCGCCTGGCAGGGCACCACGAACGACGGCCTGCACGAAGCACTGGGGACCTGGTTCAGGCCGTCCTGAAGCGCGCCCGCCGAGCCGGAGCGCGGGCTCAGCCCGGTGAACGGGGCTGTCCAGGACGGCATGGACGCCGTGGTCACACCAGCCACAACAAGATCGTCTCAAGGGTCGGCCCCATGACACGATGACCACCATGTCAGGTCAGGTCTGGGTGTCACTCATATCGTTGGGCGGCGTCGTCCTCGGAGGCATGCTGTCCTACCTCGTCCAGCACCGGACTCAACTGTCAGCGGAACGCGCCGAACAGCAACGGCAGCAGAACACCCTGTCGGAGGCTCGGCGCGCGGAACGGCTGGCGCTGCTGGAGCGGTTCATCGAGGTGGCGGCCGAGGCGGAACGCTCCGCGTTCAGCCGGCCCGCCGAGTTCGACGACACCCACCCCTGGTACCTCAAGACCCAGGACGTCATGAACAGGCTATGGGTCGCCGAGCGGCTCATCCGCATCCAGTTCCCGCTATCGGTGCACGACGCGGCACGTGCGTACTTCCTCGACCTCAACCGGACGGTATGGGAAGGCTTGCCCGACGGCGAGAGCGTACGGGACTACCTCGAGGACAACCGGCTGGCCTTCCTCGACACGGCACGAGCAGCCATGGAATAACCCACAGCCGAGCCCTGGAGAGCTTCACCGGACAGTCTTTGGGCGGCCGTGAGCGCTCTGCGCGACTACGGGTGCGGCTT
Source organism: Streptomyces sp. NPDC048277 (assembly GCF_040652235.1). NCBI lineage: Bacteria > Bacillati > Actinomycetota > Actinomycetes > Kitasatosporales > Streptomycetaceae > Streptomyces > Streptomyces sp. NPDC048277. Next base: position 159,008 of record NZ_JBEZLQ010000023.1, on the reverse strand, counting down.
CTCACCCTTCGCCAGCATCGCTACGTACTTCTCGATCCGTCGTGCCCGGGTCTCGGCCTTCTTGGCGTCCTGGATCCGGTACAGGATCGAGTAGCGGTTCTGCCGGTCCAGCGACTCGAAGAACGCCGCCGCGGCCGGGTCGGCGGTCAGGGCCGCCGCGAGGTCGTCCGGCACCGTGGCGGTCTTCGCGCCGTCGTAGGCGGCCTCCCAGCGGCCGTCCGCCTTGGCGCGGTCGATCTCGGCCCGCCCCGGTGGACGCATCCGCCCCTGCTCGATCAGGGCGGCCACCTTGTCCCGATTGATCTTGGACCACTTGCTGCTCGGCTTGCGCGGGGTGAACCGCTGGAGCCACCACTGGTCGTCGAACTTGGCCTTCTGGCCGTCGATCCACCCGTAGCAGAGTGCCACGTCGAGTGCCTGGGCGTAGTCCAGCGCGACGATTCCGGGGCCCTTCTTGCGAAGCTTGAGCCAGATGCCGGGCGAGTCGGCGTGGTTCTCGCCGAGCCATGCTTCGAATGCCTCGGCGGATTCGAATGCGACGGTCTCCAAGTCATGAGTCACCCCAGCAGCGAACCACACTGGGCCGCTTGCCATGCCACATTCGGGCGCGGCCCCGGACGCAGGATGCCCGTGGACCTGAGCGATCATTTCTCTTCACTGCGCAGAACGATCGTTCAGGAGCCACGGGCATGGACATCGCTACGACGTTGCCGCTCGACCTCGACGTGGTGCGCGTCGTGCGGGTCGAACGGCTGGCCGACGGGACCCGTCGGGTTCATCTCGTCATGGCGTACGACGCAACGCGGGACTGTGGAGTCTCTGCTACCCCCGTCAAGTGCCCGGTGGTTACTCGCCGGTGTGATCTCCCATGTGGCCACAGCCGATTGGAATCCTGGTGGCACAAGCGTCGCTGGTTGTGCAGGGAGGTGGACTGCTCTCGGCGGTCGTTCACTGAGCGCATCGCTGAGATACCCCCCGGCTGCGGGCCTGGGCTGGACGCAAAGTTCGAGATGCAGGGTCCACGGTCCGCCGGAGGTTGCGGTGCTCGGCACCCCGTTGGTTTGGAGAAAGGGCATCAGGCATGCCGGCAACCCACCCGGGCTTTGTAGTTAATTCAACTGGCTCGACATCAAGCTGCAAGAGGTGATGACTCCATGCTGTCAAGAGAAGTTCAAGATTGCTTTGGGAAGCCTAGACGCTACTCATCTACTGATGCGTGGTGGCAGATTGAGGAAACGACTGGTCGCCTACCGGAAGCGTACAAAGAATTCTGTGCATTGTACGGACCCGGTGTGGTCGGTCGTTTTCTGAAGGTGTTGCATCCGGGCTCTTCTGCAGCGAGTCAGTCGGGATATATATCCCAGATGGCCGGGCTGCACCATGAGCTCTACCCTGAAAAGATTCCCCATGATGTGTACCCATATGCGGATAATGGCTCGGTGCTCTGGGCGCTATCGGCCGAGAGCGATGCCCTGTTCATGGTCCCGTCTGCGTGTGGCGAGTGGAGAATTGGTATTTGGTTCAGGCAGTGGAGTCAGTGGGAGGAGTATTGCGAGGAAGTTCCTGATTGGCTTGCGCGCCAAGCGTCCGGCGACCTCGCTGTTCCAGGCCTTCCGCTAGGTGTGTATGGCGGGTTTGTTCCATTGGATTGATCCAAAGGCTTGCCCCGTAACACCTGGCTGCAGTTGAGATGCGGATCAGCTCAGACCGTGTTTGAGGTCTGCCGTGTCCTGGGGCTGCAGCGGCCGTTGAGGTGTGCGTGAGTGACGGACGACCAGTGGGCTCACTTGTGGAACCGTTGCTGCCACCGGTTCGGGTGGAACCCAAGCGCGGACGGCGGGAGAAGCATCCCCGGCGGCGGATCATGGACGCGATCTTCTACTGGTGCGGACCGGGTGCGCTTGGCGGCAGTTGCCGAGGGACGTCGCCCCCTGGTCGACGGTGTGCTGGTACTTCACGTGGTGGCACGACGACGGCAGTGTCGAACACATCCACGACGCCTTGCGTGACCAGGTTCGAACGGCTGACGGCAGGAATGCCGAACCGACGGCAGGACTGATCGACTCCCCATCCGTCCGCACCGCCGACACCGTTCCGGTCGCGACCAGGGGCTTCGACGCAGGCAAGAAGATCTGGGCGGACCAAGGCTTCGCCGGCCGCCTGGTCGACCGGACCACCCAGATCATCGGTCGCGAGCTGGACATCGTTCGCAAAGACCCAGGCCGGCGCGGCTTCCAGGTCCGGCCCAAGCGTTGGGCTGTCGAACGCACCGCATCTTCTCGTGGCTCACCGACCACCGGCGCCTCGCATGGGACTACGAGACCAGCTCGGCCCACACGGAGACGATGATCCGCTGGGCGCTGTTCGGCGTGATGGTACGCGGGCCGGCCCGAGGCCGAACAGCAACTCGCAACGGACCGCGGCTCCTCACCCACTCGGGCTCAGGTGTCGTAGCAACCGTCCCAGGGAGCGTGAAAGCCCAGTTCATCCGGGTAGAACTCCGCCCACACATCAGCAGGGTCCTCAGCCTCAAGGACCAGCCCGAACAGAACTCCCTCGAACCGGACCTCGAAGGGTGCGATCGCGATGTCCTGGTACTGCCGCTCCGGAAGAGCGTCCAGCCACTCATCGAGCAGCAGCCCGGCCGTGTCGATCGCTTTCCGCTCGCCGTCCGCTGTGGTGCCGGTGAACTGGATGCGCGAGTCCATGTACTGGCCGGCTCCGTCGAACCGATGCAGTACCGCACACCAACGCTTCTGGGACTGCCAGTCGTCGTGGCTCCAGCCCTCGGGGAAGGCCGCGGTCACCGATGCGAAGAACTGGCCGTCCTGCCACCGCCCGATGGTGCTCGTACGGTAGTCAGGCTCGTGCCTGATGGGGATGACCTCGGGAGCGCTCATGGGCAAACCATAGGCGCTGCCTCGGACAACAGGCGGCGACAGCGTCGTCACCTGTCCGCGCCGAGTGAGAACTCAAACTCGGTCTCAGGGCTCGAACGAGTCCTTCGTGCTGGGCCTCGGAGAGCGTTCGGCGCCGCTGCATGCCATGAGCTCGGTCCCGGTGGCGCCCAAATACAGCGTGAAGAACCAGGATCGGTCTGCCGCGTCGGTGGTCCCAGTACGCAGTTGCTCTCCGCGGTGTCGGGCGAGGATTTCAATGTCTCGTCGAGGCCGAGAGCCGTCGGCAGGCCGCGCTGCAACGATCGTCTCAACCTCGTTGCGGCGATGCCGGCGACCATTCACTGGGGCACATCCCTGTCCCCAACCTCTACATCGCCGCCGGCGATGGCCTCGCCTGCTGGCTTGATGGCTGGTGTGATCACGGCGTCGGAGTTGTCTTGGACAGGCCCGTTTTGCGGACCGGATCATCGACCACCTCGCTCCCGCGCTGTCGCTCACCACGACTCCGATCGTGGACCCGGCCCTGCAAGCACGCCTGCTCGGCGGTGCTGGTCAGTCCGGCCTTGCTGATGCTGTTACGCCGCTGCTTGCACGCGCCGTATCACCTCGTGGCAGAACGTCCCGACGGCGTCCGGGTCGTCGATGAACTGGTTCGGCTTGATGCAGAACGTGGTGAAGCCTTGCTCCAGCTGTTCCGGGATCGAGGCAAGGGCGGTGCCGAGGTCGGCCGGTGAGTGGTCGTCGGGGAAGACCGGATCGGTTCCGCCGATCATCTCCAGGAGGGTGGCGTCCCGCCCGGCCGCGGCCATCGCCTCTTTGAGCGTGTGCAGGTCTTCCGGGGCCGGGTGGCCGAGCGGGTGGAAACCGTGGCCGTGCTCGACGAGGCGGCGTAGGACGGGACCATGCAGCCGTTGGCCACCGAACCACAGGCGTGGGCCTTCGGGTCGGTATGCCTTCGGCTCGAAGTACACGTCACGGAACGGGTAGTGGTCGCTGTCGTGGGAGATCGGCGACGGGCCCCACGCCTTGGCCCAGATGCGAAGGTGCTCGTCGAGGAGCCGCCCGCGCCGGCCGAAGGGCACGCCCAGCGCGTCGTACTCGTCCCTGCTCCAGCTGACCGTGGGCTGGACGACCAGCCGTCCCTCGCTGATCAGGTCGAGCGTCCCGAGTTCCCGGGCGAGTAGCAGCGGGTGTCGCAGCGGCGCGAGGACGGCTGCGGCGGCAAGGCGCAGCCGGGAGGTGACCGAGGCGATGGCGGCGAGCAGGAGGAGGGAGTGGGGCCAGGGGGTGTGCGGGTCCTGGTTGCCGGGGAGCGCGTATGCACGGGGGTTGGCCATGATCCCGGCGGCGGCCGCGTCGGGGCCCAGCACGATGTGTTCGCTGATCATGACAGCGTCGAACCCGGCGTCTTCGGCCTCGCGGGCCCAGCGCACGACCTTCGGCAGGTCGGCCCGGCCGCCGGTCAGGGTCCAGTTCTCACTCAGGACGAGCAGCATGCGCGGAGAGGGTGCCATCTCGGCCTCCTTGGTGGGGGATCGGCGGTGGCGGGGTCAGCGTTCGTGCACCACTCGGCCGTCGAAGACGGTGAGGTCCACCTCTACGTTGGTGATGTCGTGCGGGTCGAGACCGAGCAGCGGACGGTCCAGGACGCACAGGTCCGCCGCCTTGCCCGGCTCGATGGCGCCCTTCCAGTCGTCGGCGAAGTCCTGCCATGCCGGAGTGGTGGTGTAGGCGCGCAGGGCCTCGGCGAGCGTCACGCACTGCTCGGGGCCGCTCGGCCTGCCGCTGGCCTTGGACTCGCGCAGCAGCATCGCGGCGACGCCCTGGCGCCAGTCGGGCTCGGTGATCGGTGCGTCGGAGCTCGCGCACACGTGGACGCCGGCTTCGATCGCGGACCGCACGGGCCACTGGTAGGCGGAGCGCTCCGGGCCGACTACGTCGTCCATCAGGTCGGAGATGGTCCACTTGATGGACGGGTTCATGTTGACGCCATAGCCGTGCGCGGCCAGCTTCGCCAGACCGCCGGCGCCGATGAAGTCCCCGTGGATGACGTAGTGGCGGGCGTCGGGGCGAGGAGCGGCCGCGTTCGCGGCGACGAAGGCGTCGACGACCGTGTCGATGGCCCGGTCACCGGTGACGTGGACGCCCAGCTGGAAACCCGCCCGGTGCGCGAGGGAGATCATGGCGCGCAGTTCCTCGACCTGGAGGGCGGGTGTCTCGCCGTGCACGCACAGGGAGCCATGGCCGCCCTCCCGGTAGGGCTCGCTCATCCAGGCCGTGCGGTTCGGCGGCACCCCGTCCGCGAAGATCTTCACACCGATGGCGTTCAGCCGTCGCGGATCCCCTGAGACCGGGCGGCGCAGTTCCGCCAGGCCCTTGCGTACGTCGTCGGCGGAGCCGCCCAGAGGGGCGGGCAGCAGCAACACGCTGACCCGGGCGTGGAGTTCACCGGTGGCCTCAAGGTCGGCGTAAGCGGTCCAGTTGTCGCTGCTCAGACCGCCGAAGAGGGTTTCGGCGCCACCGGGGCCGAGGCCGGGTTCGGTGTAGCTGGTGATGCCGCGTGCGTGCAGCTCGCGTACTACACCCTGGATGGCCTGGCGGCGCTGGGCGATGGTCGGAGTGGGGAGCGAGGCCTGCACGAGCCGCTGGGCCGCTTCGCGCAGGATGCCGGTCGGTGTTCCGTCGGCGTTGCGGTCGATGACACCTCCGTGGCGGTGTGTGCTGTCCGCGTCGATGCCGCAGCGGCGCAGGGCCTCGCTGTTGGCCCACACCATGTGCGAGGAGAAGTCCGTCAGACAGACCGGGTGGTGCGGCGCGACCGCGTCCAGGTCACGACGGTGCGGGAAGCGGCGCGGGTCGGCCAGGCACTCGGCGAGATAACCGGGGTCCCAGCCCAGACCGACGATCCACTCGCCGGGGCGGGCCACGCGGGCCGCCCGCTGTACCGCGGCGGCGATGTCGGCGATCGAGCCGACGGCGGGGTGGCCGACGTCGATGGCGAAGGGCGGCTTCGTCATCCCGTACGCGGCGCCGTGCAGATGGGAGTCGTTGAGGCCGGGCAGGACGGTCCGGCCGCCGAGTTCGACGATCCGGGTTCCGGGGCCGGCCAGGGCACGCATGTCGGCGTCGCTGCCGGTGGCGACGATGTCCCGACCGCGTACGGCCACGCCTTCGGTGACTGTGAAGTCGTGATCGACGGTGAGGACCTGACCGCCGGTCAGGACAAGGGTGGGGGTGGATCCGCGCACGGTTGCCTCTTCCAGACAGGGGAAACGGGGACGGGTCAGCGCGCCGCGCGCGGCGCGAGGTACGCCAGGGCCGCACCTGCGACGAGGGCGCTGCCCTGGGCCATCTGCTGCCAGAACGTGGGCACGTCCAGCAGTGTCAGGCCGTTCTGCAGGCAGCCCAGGAACAGCACGCCGAGCAGGACGCCGAGGATCGAGCCGGAACCACCGGTCAGTGCGACGCCGCCCACCAGGACGGCGGTCAGCACCGCCAGTTCGAATCCGACGCCCGAGGTCCCGGCGACCGCGCTGTCCAGCACCGATGCCTTGATCGCCCCGGCCAGGGCCGCCGCGATGCCGGTGATCACGAACAGCGCGAAGGGGGCGCGGCGGACGTCGATGCCCGAGAGGTGGGCGGCCTCCCGGTTGACGCCGATGGCGAAGACGTGCCGCCCGGCGGGAGCGAGCGCGAGGAACAGCGCGCCAGCCACCAGGACGAGTGCGGCGATGACGACCGGTGCGGCCACACCCGCGATCCTGGCCCCGCCCAACCAGGCGAACCCGGTGCCGAAACCGCTCAGCGGCAGCGGGAACAGCTGCTGCGCCAGCCCTCGTACGGCGGTCAGCATGCCGAGCGTGACGATGAACGCGGACAACCCGAAGTAACAACACAGGACTCCGTTGACCGCGCCCACCGCCGCACCGGCGGCGAGCGCGCCCAGGACGGCGACGGCGGGAGACTGCCCCTGCCCGGCGAGCCACCCCGCGACCAGTCCGCCGAGGGCGAGGGTGGAGCCGACCGACAGGTCGAGGTAGCCGCTGATGACCAGCAGCGCCGACGGCACCGCCACGATGGCCAGCGTGGCTGCGTCGGTCGCGATACCGCGCAAGTTCGCGAGGGCGAGAAAGCTGCCCGTGGCCAACTGGAAGGCCAGCACCATCACGGCGAGCACGGCGAGCAGCGGTTGGCGCCGCAGCGCGGTCAGCCCACCCGAGGCGAGGAGACGGGGGCGGGTGAGGACGGAGTCGGCGGTGGTCATGCTGCTCCTTCGGCGGGCTCGGTGACGGTGGAGGCGTCGCTGTCGGTGTCGGAGGGTGAGGCGGTGGCCGCGTCGGTGTTGGTGACGGTGGAGGCGTCGCTGTCGGTGTCGGAGGGCGGGGCGGTGGCCGTGTCGGTGTTGGTGACGGCGGAGGAGTTGCCGCCGGTGTCGGAGGGTGAGGCGGTGGCCGTGTCGGTGTTGGTGACGGTGGAGGCGTCGCTGTCGGTGTCGGAGGGCGGGGCGGTGGCCGTGTCGGTGTCGGTGGCGGCGGAGACGTCGCCGCCTGTGGCGGCGGGAGAAGCGGCAGCCCCTGCGGTGTCGGTCCCGGCGTTCGGGCCGGCGTGGTGGACGGCCGACAGCAGGGCCTGTTCGGTGAGGTCGGTGCCGGAGAGCTCGCCCACGACGCGGCCGCCGGCGACGACCAGAGCGCGGTCGGCGAGCGCGACGACCTCCTCGGGGTCGCTGGAGGCGAACAGCACGGCGGTACCGCGGTCGGCCGCGAGGGACGACACCACCCGGTAGATCTCCTGGCGGGCGCCGACGTCCACGCCCTGGGTCGGCTCGTCGAGCAGAAGGACGTCCACCTGCCGGGCCTCGTTGATCCACCGGCCGAGTACGAGCTTTTGCTGGTTGCCACCCGAGAACGCCGAGGCGGGCAGCCTCGGTCGGGCCGGGCGCAGTGCCACCACCTCGGCCAGCGCGGCGAACACGCGGCGCTCGGAGCCCAGTGCCCGGACACCGGACCGGGCGAGGGATCGTACGGAAGGCAGCGTCACATTGTCCTGGGCGCCGAGCAGAGGGAACAGCCCCTGGCGGCGCCGGTCGGCCGGAACGAACGCGATCCCCGCCCCGAGCGCATCGGCGGGCCGGACCGGCGCCACGGCCCGGTCCCCGACCCGGATCGTTCCGCCGACGGCCCGGCGACTGCCGTACAGGGTCTCCAGGATCCGCGTACGGCCGGAGCCGATCAGCCCGAACAGACCGACACGTTCCCCCTCACCGACCGTGAGGGTCACCGGCCCGAAGCCGGGGCCGTGCAGCGCGTCGACGGTGAGCCGGGGCGAACCGGGGGCCCGTACGGACGCGGGCGGCCGCTTGGGGGTCTCCTCGGCGGGCCGTCCGGCGATCGCCTCGACCAGCTCGCGCCGGGTCCGGCCCGCCATAGCCGAGTGGTGGGTGACCCGTCCGTCCCGCAGCACGGTCACCGCGTCCGCGAGCCGTTCGACCTCCGACAGCAGATGGGTGACGTACACGATAGCCAGTCCCTGCGTGCGCAGGTCCTCGACGCGCTCGGCCAGCGCGTCGCTCTCAGCGGTGGACAGGGCGGCGGTCGGTTCGTCCAGGACGAGGACGGAGGCACTGCGGCTGAGCGCCTTGGCGATCTCCACCAACTGCCGCTGTCCCATGGGCAGTTCTCCCACCCGGTCGCGGGGGGAGCAGGTGGCCGCGACCCGTTCCAGCAGGCCGGCGGCGACGTTCTCCTGGGCGCGCCGGTCGATGCGGCCGTAGCGGGTCCACTCCTGGCCGAGGAAGATGTTCTCCGTCACCGTCAGCGCGTCGACCACGCTCAGCGTCTGGAAGATGATCGCCACGCCCGCGTCGATCGACGCGCGCGGGGTGAGCCGGGTGTACTCCGTTCCGCCGACCTCGATCGTGCCGGCGTCCGGGGCGAAGGCCCCGCCCAGGCATTTGATGAGGGTGGACTTTCCGGCGCCGTTGTGGCCGAGCAGGGCGTGGACCTGGCCCATGGGCACGGTCAGGTCCACGCCGTCCAGGGCCCGCACTCCGCCGAAGGACTTGCTCAGCCGGCTGATGCGCAGGTTCACCGGTGTCATGGCGGGCCCCTAGCCGTTCTGGGCGAGCAGGTCGTCGATCGTCGCGGTGTCACCGTGGCCGACCAGGGAGATCGGCACCTGGACGCTGGGGTTCGCCTTGCCCGCGGCGACCGCGCGCGGCACATCGACGACCGCGTTCGCGATGTCGTTCGGCGCCAGGGCGGCCGAGGCCCGGTAGAAGGTGCCCTGTTTGATGGCGAGCAGTGAGGGTACGGCGCCGTCCTGCCCGCCGACGAAGGTCCTGGCGTCGTCGTTCTTGCGGCCCGCCTGCTGGAGCGCCTTGAACCCGCCGTACGCGGCGGCGTCGGTCACCCCCAAGATGATGTTGAGGTCGGGGTGCTTGGCGAGGATCGCGTGGGCCTTGGCGAGCCCGGTGTCGGGGTCGATGGCCTGTTCCTGGGCAACCACGTCCACCCCCGGCGCGGCCTTGGTGAACGCGTCGATCATGCCCTTGGTGCGTTCGCGGCCCAGCTCGATGGTGCTGTCGGTGAGGAAGGCGATCTTGCCCTTCCCGCCGAGCGCGTCCTCGGCCCACTTGGCGGCGGCCTCGCCCAGCCGGGTGCCGCCCTTGCGGAAACTGAACTGGATGTCGGCGCTCTGGTGCTCCAGCGAGCCGCCGTACGTCACCCAGATCAGCCCGGCGTCCAGTGCCGACTTGGCGATCGCCTCGGTGGCCTCGAAGACCATCGGGAACGACACGATCGCGGGCACCTTGCGGGCGACCCAGGTGTTGAGGTTGGTGGCCTGGGTGTCGGCGCCGGCCGCGTCGCTGGTCGTCAGCAGGGATATGCCGTGCTGCTTCGCGGCGGCGGTGGAGAGCTTGACGAGCGTGGTGTAGAGCGGGAGCTGGGTGAACGGGTAGTCCAGGCCGATCTTCGTCAGGCGGGTTCCCGCCGAGGCCGACGCCGACCCGGGAGACTTTGCCGACGCGGACGTGCTCGGCGGCGCCGAGCAACCGGCGGCGGTGAACGCGGTGGCCGCGACGGCGGCACCGGAGTAGGCGAGGAACTGTCTGCGCGAGGCCGAGGAAACGGGTACGGACCGGCGTGTGGTCATGGCGGGGTTCTCCGAGCGACGGGCCCGCTCACCACGGGCGTCCGGCAGTGCCGAACAGGAAACCGCCGGGCGTCCCGCTCCACCATCCGTACAAATACCGAGCCGGCGAAGCACACGGATCCACGGCGCCCCTAACCGATGAACGTCTTGCCCGGCGCGGCCCGTGTCCCTATGGTTGACCCCCATATCTCATTAGGCCCCAAACGACCTCCGTGGTCCTGAGTCGCTCTCCGGAGGCCCGCATGCTCAGCCACCACCAGATCGCAGCGGCCACCCGTATCGGCATGCTCACCCGCGAGCCCGACACAGCGGCCGCCTGCGACCAGGCGCTGCGCGAACTCTCCCGCGCCCTGCCGCTCGACGCCGCGACGCTGCTCACGATCGACCCGCTGACCCGGACCCACGTTCAGGTCGCCGGCATCGGCTACACCGCCGAGATCTCCCGAGCACTGGCCGCCGAGTTCGTCACGACACCGTGGTATCGCAACGTCGTGGGACAGGAGCTGCCGCCGTCCATCTCCGAGGACATCGAGGACCCGGAGCAACCCGGCCCCCGTTTCCGCCAAGGCTGGTTCTACGCCGAGCGGGTCCGCCCCGCCGGCTTCCGCGACGGAGTCACCGGCGCGCTGCGGCACCGCGACCGCCTTGTCGGCCTGGTTCATCTGAGCACGGAGAGCGCCGACGCCTACGACGGGGAGGCGCGTCGGCTGCTCGCCTCCGTCATCCCGGCCCTCGCGGCACTCGCCGACCCGGTGGCGCGCGCCGCCGATGTGCACCGCCTGTCGGAACACGGCGCGGCAAGCCTCGTGACCGCCGGCAAAGCGATCGACCTGCCTGGGCGCGACCGGGTCCGGGCGCTGCAGGACGAGGAATTCCAGGGTCTGATCCGAGTCTTCGCCGGCACGGGCGGCCGCCGGCTGCGCTTGCTGTGGCCGGCCGGCGGCGCCTGGTACCGCGTCACCCTCCACCGGCACCGCCCGGATGCGGGACTCGCGGCGGACACGGTGCTGGTGCACGAGACACCCACCGAAATGCCGTACGGCCTCAGCGCCCGAGAGCTGGAAGTACTCACCCGGGCGGCGACCGGACAGACCAACCAGGCCATAGCGCAGGCGCTCTATCTCTCTCCGCGCACCGTGCACAGCCACATCGAGCACCTGCTGCGCAAGACCGGCGCCGCCTCCCGCGCCGAAGCCACCGCCCTCGCGGTCCGTGACGGCCTGCTCCGCCCGGACCAGATCCATCTCGCCTTCTTCGTCGAACGGTGAGCCGGCGCGGCCGGGGCGCCCCCGCCGAGGAATCCACCCCCGCACCGGTGGCAGCACAGCGCCACGACCACCGTGCCACCGGCGACCGGAGCCAGGCCAGGTCCTGGTCGGCTGAAGGTATGCTCCAGCCACCCGCGTCCCTGTGGAGGTCCACGTGGAAGTTTCCGACCTGCGGATATTCCTGACCGTAGCGCGCACGAAGGGCATCACCAGGGCGGCGCAGGAGCTGCACACCGTGCAGTCCAATGTCAGCGCCCGTGTCCACGCCCTGGAGAAGGAACTCGGCGCGCCCCTGTTCCGCAGGCATGCGCGCGGCGTCGCGCTGACGAACGTGGGCGAGCAGTTGCTGCCCTACGCGGAGCGCATCAGCAGGCTCGTCGAGGAAGCGCTCCATGTCATCGGGGACGAGAGCGATCCGTGCGGGCCGCTGCGGATCGGTGCGATGGAGACCACTGCGGGCATGCGGCTGCCCGCAGTCATGGCGGCCTTCACCGAGGACTGTCCTCAGGTGGATTTCTCATTGGTCACGGGGCCGACCGAGCAGCTCATCCGGGACGTCCTCGAATATCGTCTCGACGCCGCCCTGGTCGCCGGGCCGGTACAGCAACCGGACTTGGTCGAGACCTCTGTCATCGTCGAACGTCTCGTGCTCGTCACGGCGCGACGGGTGACGGACCTGGAGAGCGTGTTGCGCGATCCGAAGATCCTGGTCTTCCGGGCGGGCTGTGCCTACCGCCGCCGACTGGAGAGCATCCTCCACGCCCGTGGCGCGATCGGCGTGCGCTGTACGGAGCTGGGAACGGTGGAGGGAATCCTCGGCTGCGTCAGCGCGGGTATGGGCGTCACCCTGATGTCATCGGTCGCCGTCGAGCAATACGGTGGGCGCGAGCAGTTGCGTGTCCATGAGCTGCCGGAGGACGAGGCACGGTGCGAGACCGTGTTCATCCGGCGGGCCGACGTACCGCCCTCAGCGGCTCTGCTGCGTTTCTTCAGCCAGGTGCAGGCCGTCGACCGGACTCCACCGGTGCTGCGCGTGGTCGGCCCGGCCTCAGCGGCCGCCACCAGCTAGCTCTCAGGCCTCTGTCGAGCCGTCCTGAGAGAGTTCTCTGTCAGCGATGACTCCCATCGCAAGCAGTCGTTGGATCTGAACTCTCGGTGAACCTACTGTCCTCCTAACGCCGCGCCGCCCGCCGCGAGTACACGCGGGCGGTTGCCCGGATCGAGGGGACTTCGTCTTGTTGAACACCCGGCTCACTCAAGCCTTCGATATCGAACACCCCGTCGTGCTCGCACCCATGGACCTGGTGTCCGGTAGCCGGCTCGCCTCCGCGGTGGCCGCCGCGGGCGGCCTCGGCATGATCGGCGGCGGCTACGGTGACAGGGAATGGCTGAAGCGGGAGCTCGCCGCGGTGAACAGCGCCCGCGTGGGTTGCGGCTTCATCACGTGGAGCCTCGCCCGCGATCCCGACCTCCTCGACATCGCCCTTGAGCATGAGCCCACCGCGGTCATGCTGTCCTTCGGCGATCCGGCCCCCTTCGCCGAGCGCGTCCGCGCCGCCGACGTGCCGCTCCTGTGCCAGGTGCACACGCTCGACCAGGCCCGCCAGGCCCTCGACGCGGGAGCAGACGTGATCGTCGGGCAGGGGGGTGAGGCCGGCGGCCACGGCGTCGGATCCCGGTCGACCTTCACCCTCGTACCCGACATCGCGGACCTCATCGCGGCACGTTCCCCGGAAACTCTCCTCGTCGCGGCGGGCGGTGTGGCAGACGGGCGCGGGCTGGCCGCGGCGCTCTCGCTCGGAGCGGACGGCGTGCTCGTCGGCACCCGATTCTGGGCGACCGAGGAGGCCGCGGTCTCTCCGCTCGCCCACGCCCGTGCCGTAGGGGCCACCGGCGACGACACCATCCGCACGACTGTCTACGACATCGTCCGCCAGTACCCGTGGCCGGCGGACTACAACGCGCGTCTGCTGCGCAACCAGTTCATCAACCGCTGGCACGGGCGTGAGGCAGACCTGGCCGCCCGTGTCCCCGAGGCCGTGACGGAGTTTCACACCGGCGTGGCGGAGCAGGACTTCGACATAGCGAACATGATCGTCGGTGAGGCGGTCGGCCGGGTCCACGAGATCCTGCCCGCAGGTGACATCGTGCGCCGCATGGTGCGGGAGGCAGCCGATCGGCTGAGCCGCTGGGCAGCGGGCACCGCCACGCTCGGCATGTAGGCCGCTGCCTGTACTCAGCGGCGCGGGCGGTGAACACCCGCGTACATGGCCCCACTTCCCGGCAGTGCCCGGACTGACGGTCCCGCCGACCGGAGCAAGCCCCGCCGACCTTGACGTCTCGTTGTCCGCTCCTATCTCGTTCCGCTCTCCTCAGCGAGCGGAAGCGGCAACCCTCGGCGATCACATTCGCAGCCCAGCCCAGAAGGCGTCCGCCTCCATGCTCGGCCGAGGGCGGCCAAGGGGCCACCGGCGGTGACGGTCCCACGGCTGCCCCCCAACTCCGCCCCCTCTTACCGGAGTTCCGCCGCCTCCTGACAGCGGCGGAACCCCGTCGCCCAACCGCACCCAGAGGAGCTCCCATGCCCCGCTTCCGCAGATCCCGTCTCGTCCTGATCGCCACCGTGGTCGCCACCACGGCCGTCACGGCCGGCTGCTCCAAGCGCACCGACGCCAGCGACGGCGGCGGCTCCGGTACGGCATCGGGCAGGAAGGTCTCCGTCGTGGTCGTCTCCGGTCCGCTCAGCGACCCGTTCTTCGGCGCGATGAAGAGCGGATCCGACGCGGCCGGCCGGGAACTGAACGTCTCCACCTCGTACCTCAGCCCGACCTCGACGGACGCCTCCGGCCCGACGCTCGCCAAGCTCATGCAGGCCGCCATCGCGAAGAAGCCCGACGCGATCGTCGTCGGCAACTTCTTCCCCGAGGCGCAGAACCCGGAGATCAAGGCGGCGATCAAGGCCGGCATCCCGGTCGTCGTCATCAACTCCGGCCAGACGGACTGGAAGCAGCTCGGTGCCCTGTCCTTCGTCGGCCTGGACCCCTCCATCGCGGGTGCCAAGTCGGGCGCCGAGATGCTCGCCCGCGGCGTGAAGAAGGGTCTCTGCGTCAACTCCGTGCCGGGCAACCCCGCGCTGGAGCAGCTCTGCCAGGGCTTCATCGACGCGATCAAGAAGGGCGGAGGAACAGCGAGTTCGCTGCGCCTTCCCTACCAGGACTCCACCAACCCCACCAAGGTCACGCAGACCGTCGCGGGCGCGCTCCAGGCGGACAAGAGCATCGACGGCGTCTTCACCACGGGTGCGGCGATCGCCGAGGACGCGCTCGCCGCGGCGGGCAACCTCAACCGCAGGATCAGCATCGGCAGCGGTGACATCTCCACCAAGGCGCTGCAGGACGTCAAGTCCGGCAAGATCGCGTACGCCATCGACCAGCAGCCGTACCTCCAGACCTACTACGGCGTGCTCATCGCCAAGCAGTACGCGCTGTACGGGCTCGCACCCGCCGACGCCGTGCTCACGGGTCCGCAGGTCATCGACAAGTCCAACGCGGCGTCCGTGCTGAAGATCAACCAGCAGTACCAGGGCATCCGCGGCGCCTCCTGACACCCATCCGAACCCCCAGACCGGGAGAGAAACCGCATGTCCCTCAACCAAGCCGCGCAGGCCGCCCCCGCGCTGCCGGAGAAAGCCGGCGAACAGCAGGAGCCCTCACTGCTCGCACGCACCGTGCGGCGCCCGGAGTTCGGTGCGCTGATCGGCGCCGTAGCCGTGTACCTCTTCTTCGTGGTGACCGCCTCGGACGCCGGTTTCACCAGCGTCGCGGGCACCGCGAGCTGGCTGGACACGGCCGCAGAACTCGGTGTGGTGGCGACGCCCGTCGCCCTGCTCCTCATCGCCGGGGAGTTCGATCTGTCGATCGGCTCCACGGTGGGCGCCACCTCGGTCATCGTCGCCATCGGCAGCGGTACGTACACCATGCCGCAGTGGGTCTCGATCCCGCTGGCCCTGGGCTTCGGTCTGCTCGTCGGGCTGGTCAACGGTGTCGTCGCCACCCGCACCAAGCTGCCCTCCTTCATTGTCACCCTGGCCAGTTCGCTGGTGGTCGGCGGCGGTGCGCTCGGCATCAGCCGTGCCCTGTCCGGGAGTACGGCGGTGACGCTGACGCCGGAACCGAGCGTCCAGGCCGTGTTCGGCTCCAAGGAGGGGCAGTTCCAGGTGTCCATCGTGTGGTGGCTGGCCATCACGGTGCTCGCCTGGTGGGTACTGACCCGTACCCGTACCGGAAGCTGGATCTACGCCACCGGCGGAGCCCCCGACGTCGCCCGGGACGCCGGAGTCCCCACCGCCCGCGTCAAGATCGGGCTGTTCATGGCGACTTCGGCGGGCGCCGCGCTCGTCGGTGTCCTGCAGACGATCTCCTACAGCGGCGGCGACGTGACCCGCGGCAGCAGCTTCATCTTCAACGGCGTGATCGCCGCCGTCATCGGCGGAGTGCTGCTGCAGGGCGGCTACGGCTCGGCGATCGGCGTCCTGCTGGGCACGGCGACGTACGGGATCGTCAGCCTCGGCATCTTCTACACCGGCTGGAACACCGACTACGCCCAGCTGTTCCTCGGCGCCCTGCTGCTGGTCGCCGTCCTGGCCAACAACTACTTCCGCAAGCTCGCACTCGGCGGCAGGTGACCCTGATGACCACCACAACGACCACCACGCATCCGCTCATCGAACTGCGGGACGTCACCAAGCGGTTCACCGGCGTGACCGCCGTCGCGGACGTCTCCCTGACCGTCCGCGCCGGTGAAGTGCTGTGCCTGCTCGGCCACAACGGCGCGGGCAAGTCCACGCTCATCAAGATCCTCTCCGGGGTGTACGCACCGACCGAGGGCACCATGCTCATCGACGGTGAGCCGGCCGCACTCGGCGGGCCCCGCGACGCGCTGGACCGCGGCATCGCGACCGTGCACCAGGGCGCCGGCACCGTGCCGTTGATGAGCGTCGCCCGCAACTTCTTCCTCGGTGCCGAACCCACCAAGGGCCGGGGCCCCTTCCGCCGCTACGACGCCGCCACCGCCGGGCAGATCGCGCTGCGGGAAATCCAGGAGTTGGGCATCCGCCGGATCCGGGACGCCGACCAGTTGGTGGGCACCATGTCCGGCGGCGAGCGGCAGGCCCTTGTCATCGCCCGCGCCCTGCACTTCGGCGCACGCGTGCTGATCCTGGACGAGCCCACATCCGCGCTGGGCGTCCGCGAGGCCGAGACCGTGCTGCAAGCGGTGGAGAAGGCCAGGGACCGGGGCATCGGTGTCGTCCTGATCACCCATCAGGCGCACCATGCGCTGCGCGTCGGTGACCACTTCGCGGTCATCGCGCACGGCCGCCTCGCCGCCTCCTTCGGCCGGGGCGAGAAGGAACCCGCTGAGGTCATCGACCTGATGGCGGGCGGCACGGCCATGGAAGAACTGGAGCGCCAGCAGACATGACCACCACTCACCGCGGTTCGACCGGTGTGTCCGGCCACACGGAACCGCAGTTCGCGGGTGTACGGGAGGCGTTCGAGAGCAACCTCCGCAACGGCGACGACTTCGGCGCCTCCGTGGCCGTCTACCGGCACGGCCGGCTCGTCGTGGACCTGTGGGGCGGCGAACGGGACGAGAGCGGGATGCCTTATCCACAGGACGCCCTGCACGTCGGCTACTCCGTGACCAAGGGGGTGATGGGTCTCGTGCTCGCGCACCTGGTCGACACCGGGCAGGTCGACCTCGACGCCCCGGTGTCACGGTACTGGCCCGAGTTCGCCGCGGCCGGCAAGGGCGACATCCGTGTGCGGGAACTGGCCTCGCACCAGGCCGGGTTGAGCGCCTTCGAGGAACCCGTGACCGCGTCCGACCTGGCCGACTGGGACGGCTGTGTCAAGCGGCTGGCGGCGCAGGCGCCCGCGTGGCCGCCGGGCGAACGGCACGGCTATCACCCCCTGACCCTGGGCTACCTGGTGGGGGAGGTGATCCGCCGGGCGACCGGACGCACGGTGGGAACCCTGCTGCGGGAGCGCTTCGATCCCGACGGCACGCTTCAGGCATGGATAGGGCTGCCCACGGAGCACGCCGACCGCGTGGTCCGCTACCGGCCGGCCGCGCCGACCCCGGGCATCGGCGCGTGCATGGCGGTCGCCGACGCCACCGCGGACAGCGCGACCCGCGCGGCCTTCCACAATCCCGAGATCTCGGCCGACCTGTTCGCCGATCCCGCGCTGTGGGTGCCGGAGATCCCGGCCGGCAACGGTGTCTTCGACGCCCGGTCGCTGGCCCGCCTCTACTCGTCCGCCGTCGACGGACCACTGCGCTCGATATCGATGACGGCCGTGGACAAGGTCCGGCGTGAAGTCGTCCACGGGCCGGACGAGGTCCTGGCCGACCAGCCCACCCGCTTCGGCACCGTCTTCGCGCTCTCCAGTCCCCGCCAGCCCATGCTGGGCCCGGGCTCCTTCGGCGCCGACGGCCTGGGCGGGCACATCGCCTTCGCCCACCCGGAGTCGGGCATCGCCTTCGCCTTCCTCACCACACGGGCGGTCCTCGACCCCACACCCCACACCCGGCTCTGGCGCCTGCTGTCTGCGGTCGCTGCCGCCTTGTGAGCGCGATCGTGCCGCCGACGCCGCGAACGGGTGCGGTGCGCACCCGGCCCCGGCGTCGGCGCCGCTGCCTGGGCGACGAGCTCATCCCGGACGGTGAGTCCTTCGGCTCCCCGACGCCCGCGAACCGTCATGTCTCCCCTCACATGTCCTGCGGGTCAGGCGTTGGCCGACGCCTCCTCCGCATCCGCCTCCGTCGTGGTCCACGTTGTCGCCGTCATGTCAGCCCGGCGCGCGTAGCCGAGCGCGACACCGCCGGCGAACACCACGGCGACGAACAGTTCGAGCATCAGGGCGGTCGTGCCCGAGGCCCCGATGAGGATGGTGAAGTTGTTCAGGGCCAGCGCGGTGGCGCCGAGGAGCAGGACCACCGAGGCGACCGGCGCGATCAGCGTGTTCCACGGGCGGGTGTCGAGGCGGGTCCTGCGGAAGAACGTGATCACGGAGACGGACGTGAGGACGTACAGGAGCATCAGAGCGAGTACCGCGACGCCGCCACCCCAGGTCAGCAGGGTGAGGACCGGGTCCTGGCCGGTGAGCGCGAACGGGCTGACCAGGCAGACGGTGACCGCGGTCTGGACCAGGCTGGCTGTGTACGGCGCGCCCTGGCGGTTCGTCCGGGACAGCCAGGCGGGCAGGACTCCCGTGGTGCCCAGGGAGTGGAAGTAGCGGTTGATGCCGTTGTGGAAGGCGAGGATGCCGGCCAGCAGGGACGTGGCGAGCAGGAAGCCCATGACGTCCGTGGCCCAGCTGCCGAGCGTGCCCGTGATCGGGGCGAACACCACCGAGGTGGCGTCACCGCTCTGCAGAGCCTTCAGCGCCACGCCCTGCACCCTGTCGGCGCCGTAGTAGCTGACGAACATCCAGGAAACGAAGGCGAAGAACACCGAGATCAGCCCCACGGACAGGTAGGTCGCCCGGGGGACGGTGCGAGCCGGGTCCTTGGCCTCCTTGGAGTAGATGGCCGTGGACTCGAAGCCGAACATCGAGGCGATGGCGAAGGTCAGGGCGACGCCCGGCGCACCTACGAAGAAGGCGGTGGTGCTGAACGAGTCCTGTGGGTCGAGCCCGTGTGGGCCGCCGCCGGTGAACAGCTCGTACACGGCAAAGAGCAGGAGCAGTGATATCTCGGCCATGACGAGGACCGCCAGCAGCTTGGCGCCGAACTCGATGTTCAGCGACCCCAGCAGCTCTACCAGGACCATCGTGGCCAGCGCCCAGAACCACCAGGGCAGGTCGACGGAGGCGTACTGCTGGAAGAGCCCCTTCACGACGACGCCGTACAGGCCGTACATGCCGGCCTGGGTCGCGCTGTAACAGAGGATGGCGACCTGGGAGGCGCCCACCCCGACGGGGCGGCCGAGGCCCCGGGAGACATAGGCGTAGAAGGCGCCCGCGTCGGTGATGTGACGGCTCATGGCGATGAAACCGACCGCGAACAGGCTGATCATGACGCCGACCAGCAGGTAGGCGGCGGGAGCCCCGCCGCCGTTGCCGAGCCCCAGGGGGACGGGCAGCGTGCCGGCGATGCCCGTCAGGGGGGCCTGCGCCGACAGGACGAAGAAGAGGATGCCGGTGACGCCGATCGCCCCGCGGCGAAGGTCGGTGTTGTGCCCCGGGCTTGGGGACTGCTCGGTCATGGGAACTCCCTGAGGGAAGGGACGAGTTCCGGGCGCGACGTGTGCGGGCCGTCGTATCTCCCGGGGTGGGTGTCGGCCGGCGTCGACGCCGGCCGCCGGCGCGCGGATCGGGAACCGTGGGGGAGGGGTTCCTGGAATCCGGGTGCGCCGATGACGAGAGCGGAGAAGGCCGCCGGACGCGATGTCGCGTCCGGAAACCGAGTGGTGGACCGCGACCTGTCAGCGTTGCGCGGTGATCCTCCGTGCAGCCTTGACGCCGCTTTCGATGGCTCCGTCGATGAAGCCGGCCCAGCCGGTGGCGTAGTCGGAGCCCGCCAGGTGGACGTGGTCTTCGGGCGTCTGGAGGTCGTGCAGGCACTTCGTCAGCTGGCCGGGGCGCTGCATCCCCCAGGTCTCGCCGCTCAGCGGGTCGCCGGTCCAGTCGTGCCATGCGACGTCGACGATGTCGAACTCGGGCACATAGCGGTGCAGCGCCTCAGTGACGGCCGAACGGTCGGCCACGTCGAGCCGGGACGCCTGGGGTCCGAAGGCGACCAGGAGTGTGTCGCCGTCCACGGTGTACTCGGCCTGGCCGTAGGTGAGAGGTTCGTCGGGGCCGCCGAAGAAGACGAACGGCCGCGCTTCTCCCCGCACGCGGATCCAGAGCTTCACGCCCTCCGACGTCTGCCCCTCCTCGGCGGCGAGTTGTTTGACCGACGACAGGGCGGGCTCGAACTCCACGGAGCCGAGGATGTTCTGAGGAAGGGTGACCACGACATCGGCGGCGGTCAGGGAGGTGCCGGAGGAGGTGTGTACGACGACTCCATCGGCGTCCTGCTCGATTCGGGTCACCGTCGTGTTCAGCCGGATCTCCGCGTCGACGTCGGCGGCCATGGCCTCGGCCAGCGCCCGTGTTCCGGCCCGCAGCTTGTAGGTGCCGCACGCCTCGAACAGCAGCTGCCAGCTGCCGGACGCGGCCGCACACCAGCGCAGTGCCTGGGTCACCGCGCCGCGTTCGATCGGCCCGTTGAAATTCAGCGTCCACATGCCTCGGACCAGCTCGTCCTCGACGGGCGGCAGGTTCAGCTCGTCGATGCGGTCGCTGATGGACCGGCCGTCGAGTTTCTCCAGGTCCGGACCCGCGCAGGCAAGCGGCTCGTACGGCCGCTCGAACCACTGACGGGCGTCTTCCAGGGAGCGTGCCATGCCCTCGTCGAGGAGGCCGAAGAGATCGTCGGGCGTGCCCTCGTGCCGTTGGCCACCGGCCCGCCAGACGGCCCGCTGTGGGGTCGGGCTGGCGATGATCTCCAGTCCGTAGCGCTGGACCTCGGCCCACACGTGGGGCTGCGCCCAGTGCACCCAGGTGCCCCCGAGCTCCAGGTCCCGGCCCAGCCGGTGGTCCGTCCAGGTGCGGCCGTCCACGCGGTCGCGGGCCTCGACGACCAGGACGGACGCGCCCTTGTGCCGCAGCTCGCGTGCCGCCGCCAGCCCCGCGAAGCCCGCCCCGATGACGATCACGTCATAACGCTCGGTCATGACTCTCCTTGCATGCAGGTGAAACGGGGATATGGGCTCAGGCGTGGACGAAGAACTTGCGGAACGGGAACTCGAAGTGCCAGACGGACTTCGTACCCTGCGGGAAGTAGGCGACGTCCCCGGGCTTCAGCGCCACGTCGTCGCCGTCCTCCGTGACGATGCGGACCGAACCCTCCAGGACCTGGATCGTCTCCTGCTCATGGAACTCGTACGGCGCGCGCTCGGGGAGCTGGCCGGTCGTCACGCGCCAGATCCCGGACACGCCCTCGCGGATCCAGTGCACGTCGCCTGCCTGCTGATCACCCTCACCGTACGGCTGGAAGTCTTCGGCGTCGACGGTGCTCTTGTACATCGGGATGCTCCTTCGCAGAGTGGTGACCAGCAATGTGGCCCCGACAGCAGTCGGGGTGGGTGTCATTGGGTGCACTCGTTTCCGCCACTGGATGCATGAGGAGTTCTTGAAAAATTCAACTATTCCCCCGAAGGTGACGCGGGGCTATCGTGAACGCCAGATCTCGAACAGGCGGAGCGCAGCGATGCAGACTGTCGTGACCACGGAGAGCGTCTCCCCGACGGAGCGCTTCGACCACTGGGCCGACGAGATGGCCAAGATGTTCGTCGCCCTGGACTCCCGCCCCACGTCGCCGCGGCCCTTCCACGGGAACGCCACGTCCGGCACGATCGGGCTCCTGCAGTTGACCGCCATCAACGCCGGCCCCATCGCCGTCCGCCGCACGTCGGTCCTCGCCGCGCGGGACAGCGAGGACTGCTACAAGGTGGCCCTCCAGGTCACCGGCACCGCCCTGATCGAACAGGACGGCAACCGCGACCGCCTCGCGCCGGGCGACATCGCCATCTTCGACGCCTCACGGCCGTACACGTTCACGTACGAGAACGACTTCCGTACCGTGCTGATGATGCTTCCGCGCCCGATGCTGCCGGTGCGGCCGGACGCCCTGCGCCCGCTGTACGCCCGGCGCCTCGCCGGCGACGAAGGCGTCGCACCGGTCGTCGGGCCATACCTCCGCTCGCTCGTCGACCAGAGCGCCGTGTGCACCGGCGCGGTCGCCGGACGCCTGATGGACGGCACGGTCTCCCTGGTCACCGCCCTTGTCGCCGAACGGCTCGACCGCGCGGCACCCACGGCACCGCACCAGGCGATGGTGCTGCGCATCCGCGACTACATCGAGCGCAACCTCTCCAACCCCGGCCTCACACCGGATGCCATCGCGGCCGCGCACGGAATCTCCCGCCGTTACCTCTTCAAGCTGTTCGCGGCCGAGGGGGCCACGGTGTCCGGCTGGATCCGGGAGCGCCGCCTGGAACGATGCGCACGCGAACTGTCCGGGGCGCAGGGCAAGGACCAGACGATCTCCCTGATCGCCTCACGCTGGGGCCTGCTCGACAGCCGGCACTTCAGCCGGGCGTTCAAGGCGGCCTACGGGGTGACGCCACGGGAGTTCCGCGACCGAGCGCTGACCGGCTTCGAGCCGACGTACGCCCCTTCGTACGATGCGGGTGGCGTACTCGGCGAGAACTGAACAAGGGAAGGCGCCGCTCCGGTCGGGCAAGATCGGAATGACCGATCTGCACATGGCTCGCGCTTCGGGCCTGCCGATCGCCTCGGACCGGGACCGGGACCGCGGGTCGCACCGGCTGTCGGTGCTCGCCCGCTGCCCCACCCCTGTTCTAGACGACTGGTCTACTCGGGTGCTACGGTTCAACGCATGCCGGTCACCACGCGCACCAAGGACACCCGTCGGATCATCCTCGACACCGCCCAGCGGATCATGGCCCACAAGGGTTATTCGGCTGTCGGTATCAACGAGGTGCTCGCGGAGGCCGGCGTGCCGAAGGGGTCCTTCTACCACTACTTCGCCTCGAAGGACGCCTTCGGTGAAGCGATCCTGAAGAGCTATTTCGCGGACTACCTCACGGACATGGACCGTGTTCTCGCCGGCTCCGGTCGGTCGGCGGCCGAGCGGCTGATGGCCTACTGGCAGCAGTGGCGCGAGACGCAGAGCCTCGAGGAGTGCCAGGGCAGGTGCCTGGCCGTGAAGCTCGGCGCCGAGGTCGCGGACCTGTCCGAGTCGATGCGCCTGGCCCTGAAGGAAGGTACGAGCGCAGTCGTCGACCGCATCGAGAGCACGATCACGAGCGGCCTGGAGGACGGCTCCCTCTCTGTCGACGGCGAGGCCCGCGATGTCGCGCAGGCCCTGTACGACATGTGGCTCGGCGCGAGCATCATGGCGAAGATCCATCGCAACCTGGCCCCGCTCGACACCGTCACGACGGTGACGCGCGGGCTTCTGCACCTGTAGAAGACCCGCACCCCATGACTGGTCCGGTCATGGGGGGTCCTTTCACTCAATCAAAAGTAGACTGGTCTACTCACCCAGGAGTGTGTCATGAAGGTTTTGATCGTTCTCACCTCGCACGACGAGCTGGGCGACACCGGCGTCAAGACCGGGTTCTGGCTGGAGGAGCTCGCGGCGCCGTACTACCGCTTCAAGGAGGCCGGCTGGGAGATCACGCTCGCCTCACCGAAGGGCGGTCAGCCGCCGCTGGACCCCAAGAGCAACGAGCCCGGCTTCCAGACCGACGACACCCGGCGCTTCGAGGCCGACGCGGAGGCGACGAAACCACTGGCGAACACCGTGCGCCTCGACTCCGTCTCGGCCGACGACTTCGACACGGTCTTCTACCCCGGCGGGCACGGACCGCTGTGGGACCTGGCCGAGGACGCCAACTCCGCGCGGCTGATCGAGACCACCCTGCGCTCGGGCAAGCCGGTCGGACTGGTCTGCCACGCACCCGGTGTCCTCCGGCACACGGTCAACGAGGACGGAACCCCCCTGGTCGCGGGCAAGAAGGTCACCGGATTCGCCAACACCGAGGAGGAGGCCGTCCAGCTCACCGACGTCGTCCCCTTCCTGGTCGAGGACGAACTCACGAACCTCGGCGGCATCTACTCCAAGACTGACGACTGGCAGCCCTATGTCCTCACGGACGGTCTGCTGATCACCGGGCAGAACCCGGCCTCTTCGGCCCCCGCAGCCGACGCCGTGATCGAGCTGGTCACCAAGGCCGGTTGAGGAGCGCCTATGTCGTCATGCTGCGTGAACGCGTGACGGCCCCGGCCGAGCTGGCGCTCTACGCCGACTCGGCCCGGGCCGACCACCAGGTGACACCCGTCGTCGGATACGGGGCGACGGAAACTCCGGAGGGCCCGGCGTTCGACGGTGGGGGGCAACTTGGCGACTGCCAACCAAGTCGGCTGGCATCGGCGCTGCTGCTCCAGGCATCCGCGACTCCGGCGGCAGCAGTACTCAGGGTCCGCTACCCGCACCGCTTGGGCCACATGATCGAACCGTCCCGCCTGGCACGGACGCTGCCCACGCCGCGCCCCTGAGGACCGGTGTCCGTGCCTTCGCTGAGGGCTGGATCCGCCGGTGATTCGCCATGCCGTGCACCGCGGTGCTCCGTTCGGTGCCCGGAGTCGAGGTGAGCAGCGGAATTTTTCCAACGTGGCCTGGACCGGGGGAACCCGCAGCGTTTTTCCTCTACGAACGTATAGAAAAACTCTTGGAGGAGCGCCATGACCACCCCCTCAGTGCACCCGCTCGACCAACTCACCACGGAGGAGATCGACGCCATCCGCTCCGTCCTGGAGCGGGCCGACGTCCTCCGGGAGACCTCGCGCTTCGTCTACGTGGGCCTCGAAGAACCCGCCAAGAGCGAGTTGCTCGCCTTCGCGCCAGGCGACCCGGTGGAGCGCCGGGCGCGCGTGCTGCTGTACGACATCGCGGGCGCACCGGGCCGGGACCTCGTGGTGTCCGTCAGCGCGGGGAACGTCGTTTCGGACCGGCCGCTGGATGCCGTAAGGGACGGTCAACTTCCGGTACTGGAAGAGGAGTTCGCCGTTGTCGAGGAAGTGCTCGCCGAGGACGACGAGTGGCTCGCCGCGCTGAAGAGCCGGGGCCTGGACGTCGCCCGGGTGCGGGTCGCCCCGCTGTCCGCCGGCGTCTACGCCGACGAATACCCGGACGAGGCCGGCCGCCGCATCCTCCGGGGGCTGGCCTTCGTGCAGGAACACGACCGGGATCACGCCTGGGCCCACCCCGTCGACGGCCTGGTCGGCTACGTCGACGTGCTCAACCGCAGCGTCCATCGTGTCGTCGACCTCGGCCCGGTCCCGATCCCCGCCGGCACAGGGAACTTCGACGACCCCGCGGTCACTGGCCCCGCCCGCACCAGCCAGAAGCCCATCGAGATCACCCAGCCCGAGGGGCCCAGCTTCGCCCTCCAGGGCAATCTCCTCACCTGGGAGAACTGGTCTCTGCGCATCGGATTCGACGCCCGGGAGGGACTGACTCTCCATCAGATCGCTTTCCGGGACCGGGACAAGGGCGCCGTGCGCCCGATCATCCACCGCGCCTCGATCGCCGAGATGGTCGTGCCCTACGCCGATCCCTCCCCGGTCCGCTCCTGGCAGAACTACTTCGACACCGGCGAGTACCTGATCGGCCGCGCTGCCAACGCCCTGCGCCTGGGCTGCGACTGCCTCGGCGACATCACCTACCTCGACGCCGTCATCGCCGACGAGTCGGGTCACCCGCGGACGCTGCCCAACGCGGTCTGTCTGCACGAGGAGGACCACGGCATCCTCTGGAAGCACACCGACCTGTGGGCCGGTTCCAGCGAGACCCGCCGCCAACGCCGCATGGTGCTCTCCTTCTTCACCACCATCGGCAACTACGACTACGGCTTCTACTGGTACCTCTACCTCGACGGCACCATCGAGTTCGAGGCCAAGGCCACCGGTGTCGTCTTCACCTCCGCCCACCCGGGTGGCGACTATCCGTACGCCGCCGAGATCGCCCCCGGCCTCGGCGCGCCCTACCACCAGCACCTGTTCTGCGCCCGGCTGGACATGGCCCTGGACGGAGCGGCGAACCGGGTGGAGGAGGTCGACGTCGTACGGGTTCCGATGGGGGCCGACAATCCGCGCGGCAACGCCTTCACCTACCGGCGCACGCCACTCACCCGGGAGAGCGAGGCCCAGCGCACTGTCGACATGGCGGTCGACCGGGTCTGGCACATCACCAACCCCGACTCGCTCAACTCGCTGGGAAAACCGGTCGGTTACGCGCTCCACCCCGAGGGCAAGCCCGCGCTGCTCGCCGATCCGCGTTCCTCGATCGCGGCCCGCGCGGCTTTCGCCACCAAGCATATGTGGGTGACCGCCTACGACCCCGCCGAGCGCTACCCGGCCGGTGACTTCGTCAACCAGCATCCGGGCGGCGCCGGACTGCCGGCGTACACGGCGGCCGACCGGGACATCGACGGGCAGTCCCTGGTCGTCTGGCACACCTTCGGCCTCACCCATGCACCCCGTCCGGAGGACTGGCCGATCATGCCGGTCGACCACACCGGCTTCAAGCTGAAGCCGGTCGGTTTCTTCGACCGGAATCCTACGCTGGATGTCCCCGCGGCCGTCTCGGACGCGCATGGCTGCTGCACTCGTGACTGACCTGCTGTCCTTCGCCGGGCTGGCGGGAGCGGTGCTCTGCCTGGCCGGCCGTTTTCCCGGATCGGTGCGGAGGTCGGGTCCGCAGCTGCTGGCCTTGAGCGGCATGGTGCTCATGGCCGGCGGCCGACCGCTCGCGGGCGCCGGCGTCACCGGGGCGGGGTGCCTGTGGAGCGCCGGCCGGGCGTGCGGGGAGCGCCGGGGCTGGACCGTCGCGTTCGATCTCGCCGTGATGACGCTGCTCATGGACCTCATGAGCCTCATGACCGGCGGCCGGGCACACCAGCACATGGCTGCCACGACCGTCGGCCCGACCGTGCTGACCGTCGTGGTCTGGGTGACGGCGAGGGCCGGTGGGATCATGTTCCGGAGCCTGTCGGATCGGCCTGCCCCATGCGTCGGCCGCATCCGGGCCTGCCGGGAGGCCGGTGCGCTCCTGATGGTCGTCGCCATGGCCGCCATGCTCGTATGAGCCTCACGAACCGGAAGGGTGGAGGACCGCATGCCGAAGGTCGTCGATCACGACGCGCGTCGGCGGCTGATCATCGAGTCGGTCTGGAAGATCGTGGGCCGCCGCGGCCTCGCCGCCGTGACCATGAGGGAGCTGGCGGCCGAGGCAGGCTTCGCCAACGGGGGACTCGCCCCGTACTTCCGCGACAAGGACGAGATCCTGCTGGCGGCCTTCCAGTACGCGTGCGACGCCACCGAACGCCGCCTGGAACCCGCGACCGCCGAGGCCGGCGGTCTGGCCGCCCTGCGGGGTGTCTGCCACGAGCTGATGCCGCTGGACGGCACACGCCTGCTGGAGGCGCGGGTCGTGATCGCGTTCTGGGACCGTGCTGTGCACGACCCACGCCTGTCGTCGGCCTACGAGTCGACGATGGACCGGTGGCGAACCCTGATGCACGACTGTGTGTCCAGGGCCAGGTCCTGCGGTGAGATCACGACCCCCGCCCCGGACGAGCGCATCGTCGAGACGCTGTTCGCCGTGGTCCTGGGCTTCCAGGTCGGCGCCGTGCTGACCCCGGGCACCACCACGAGGGAAGGCCAGCTGAAGGTGCTGGAAGGGCTGCTCGCCTCCTACGCCTGAGCAGCCACGACCGCAGTCACGACTGCCGTCACCCCGGGTGCACTGGCTGGCGGAACCCCGTGCACGCGCTGCCGCATCCGAATCCGTCCGTCCTCCTAGCGTGGCCTCCATGACCACGCACACCGACGGGGCCACGAGCGGCACGAGCCTCCTGCTCACCTGTTACGCCGACACGTACGGCTACGGCTGGCACCACGTGGACCTCTTCCTCCACGACAGCGAGGGCCGGGAGCTCAACTGGGTGCACTGGCAGGTCGACCGGGACGGGCCCGAGGGCGCCGACGCGGCGACCGCCAGGGTCGAGCCGGCCCTGCGCCGTACCGCGGAGTGGCGGCGCGGGATCAGCGCCGACGGCAGCGAGTACTGGACCGCCCCGGCGGCCTGGGCGGAATGAACCCGGGGCCCGGCATGAGCGACGAACTGGTCTATGTCCTCGACGACGACGAGCAGTTGTGCTCCTCCCTGGCCTGGCTGCTCGACTCCGTCCACATCCGCACCGCGTGCTTCACCGACGCCGACACGTTCCTCGCGGCCTTCGACGCCGATCGTCCCGCCTGCCTCGTCCTGGACGTCCGCATGCCGCACACGGGCGGTTTCCAGGTCCAGGAACTGCTCAACGCCGCAGGCGCGACCCTCCCCGTCGTCTTCGTCTCGGCGCACGGGGACATCCGGATGTCGGTGCGCGCCCTGCAGCAGGGCGCGGTGGACTTCCTGGAGAAGCCCTACGACCCCCAGCACATGCTCGACGTCGTGCAGAACGCGCTGGGCACGGCCCGGGAGCGCCACGCCCGCCGTGCCGAACAGCTCGCGCTGCGGGCCCGGCTCGCGGCGCTGAGCCCCAGGGAGCAGGAGACGCTGCGGCTCGTGGTCGCCGGACTGCCCAGCAAAACGATCGCCGGGCAGCTGGGCATCAGCCTGAAGACGGTCGACGCGCACCGGGCCCGGATCCGGGAGAAGACGGGCGCCGGGACCCTGGGCGAGCTGGTCGGGGACCTGCTGCGGTCCGGCCTCGGACCGGCCGGGGTGTGATCCCGTATGTCCGGCCCGCCTGAGATCACGTCGTCCGACCTCGGCCGTCTCTTCGCCGCGCTCCAGCACTGCGTGCTGGTGCACGACGCCGCGACGAAGGAGATCCTCTGGGCCAACCCGGCCGCCTGTGAGGTCCTCGGCTTCACCCTCGACGAACTCCGGCCGCTCAAGGCTCCCGACATGAGCTCCAACGCCCGGCAGTACGCCCGTGAGATCGGTGTGGCCTGGCTGCAGCGCGCCGTCGACGAGGGCACCGGCGTCATCGAATGGTGCTACCGGTCCAAGTCGGGACAGGACATCCTGACCGAGGCCATCGCCATCCGGGTGGACCTGGACCGAGGGCCGGTGGTCATGGTGCAGTTCCGGGACATCGCGGAGGAGAAGGCCACCCGGCTCGACCTGTTCCGCACCGAGGGACGGCTGCACGCCTTCCTGCGCAACCTCGACGAGGGCATCGTCGTGCTCGACGACGCGGGGGGGATGCAGTTCGCCAGCCTCTCGGCGGGGCGGCTGCTGGGCCGTGACCCGGAGGACCTCGTCGGCGCCGACTTCACCGGCTTCCTGGCTCCCGATTCCGCCGCGGTCCTGCGTGACGTCCTCGCCTCGACCTCGCGTGGCGGGCTGCCCAGGGACGCCCGCTACCGCCTGGCGGTTCCGGGCGGGGCCGACGGTACTGCACGCTGGTTCGCGGCTCGGTGCCAGTACATCGACATCGAGAACGACCTGAGCGGGCTGCTGCTCCTCTTCCACGACATCACCGACAAGGTGCGCACGGAGGAGGAGCACCACCGGGACGCGCAGTACCTGAACCATCTGGCCCGCTACAACGCCATGGGCGACATGGCGATGGCCATCGCGCACGAGGTGAGCCAACCGATCGCGGCGGCGCACAACTTCGTGGCCGGCGTCCGGGGCCGTCTGGACGGCGGCGATGTCGACCAGCTGAACTGGGGCCTTGAGAGCGCCACCCGCCAGCTGGACCGTGCCGCTCTCATCCTGTCGAGCCTGCGCAAGTACGTCGTACGGCTCGAACAGTCCAAGCAACTCGCCGATCTGAACGGCATCGTGGGCGACTGCGCGTACTTCGTCGACGTACGGGCGCAGCAGAACGCGGTCGCACTGCGCTGGGAACTTGCCCAGGATCCGCTGCCCGTGCACTGCGAGACGGTGCTCATCGGGCAGGTCGTGATGAACCTGGCGTTCAACGCCGTTGAGGAGATGGCCCGTTGGCCTGCCGAGGAGCGGTCGGTGACCGTGGCGACCCGACGGGACGGACCGTACGCCGAGGTGGAGGTGCGCGACAACGGCCAAGGGCTGTCGGCCTTCCCGTCGGGCAGCGTGTTCGACGGGGCGTTCAGTTCCAAGGAGAACGGGCACGGCATCGGCCTCGCCCTCAGCCACCGCATCATCACCCGTCACGGCGGCAGCATCGAGGCCCACGAGAACACTCCCCGCGGAGCCGTCTTCCGCTTCCGGCTGCCCCTCAGCGATAGGGGAAATCCCCTATCCGATGCAACCGACTCCCAATTGTCGGGCCGTAGTTGGTCCGCCTAGCGTAAGAGCGAGGCGGAAACGGAAACCGCCTGGCCATGCGAGGGGAATTTCTCATGACGCAGACGCCGTCAGAGCTGGACCGCGTACTGTCCCTGGTGGCGGAGCGGCGGGCCGAATTCGAGGAGCGGCGGCATATTCCGCGTGATGTCATCGCGGAGTTCAAGAAGGCCGGCATCTATCGTGCGAGCACCCCGAAGCAATTCGGTGGCGACGCCCTTCCGCCGGCGGACTTCCTCCGCATCATCGAGCGGATATCGGCCGTCGACGCCTCGGCCGGCTGGGTCGCCAGCTTCGGTTCCTCCCTGATCTATCTCGCGGCGCTTCCGTTGGACATCCAGGCCGAGTTGTACACCGACGGACCCGATATCGTCTTCGCGGGCGGCCTGTTCCCGGTACAGCCCGCCGAACTCGTGGACGGCGGCTACCGCATCTCGGGTCGCTGGAAGTTCGCCAGCGGCTGCAAGGGCGCGGACATCCTCGGCGTCGGCATCAAGGCCGGCGAGGACCAAGCCGGTCGGCCCCTGACCGCCATCCTGCGCCCCGACCAGGTCGAGATCGCCGAGAACTGGGACGTCATCGGACTGCGCGGCACCGGCAGCCACGACCTGGTGGTGGACGGGGCCGTCGTAGCGCCGGAGTGGACCTTCGTCCGTGGCTCCGAACCCACCGTCAACGAAGCGCTCTACCGGTACCCGAGCGTCCCGTACGCCGCCCAGGTACTGGCCGTCGTCGGCCTCGGAGTCGCCCGTGCCGCCCTCGACCACGTCATCGCCCAGGGCGGCCGCGCCGGCTACACCGGCGCGCCCAAGCCCGCCGACCGCGCCACCTACCGCATCTCGGTGGGACAGGCCGAGGCCCGACTCCGGTCCGTACGCGCCTTCTTCTACGAGATCACCGAGGAGGTCTGGGCCTCGGTCGAGGTCGGCCACCCCGCGACCCGCGAACAGGTCAGCCTGCTCCGGCTCGCCTCCGCCCATCTCGCCAAGACCTCCTTCGAAGTCGTCCGGGCCGCCTACCAACTCGCCGGCATCCCCGCCATCGCGGACGGCAGCCCCATGCAGCGCTACCTGCGCGACGCCTCGGTGGTGCCGCAGCACGCCTTCCTCCAGGAGGGCATGTACGACGGCGCCGGCGCGGTCCTCATGGGCGTCCAGCCCTTCCCCGGCTACCTCTAGAGAGGCAGGAAATTCCATGTCCGACGCACCACTGAGGGTGCTGTTCTGCATCGGCGTCAACCAGAACTTCTTCGATCTGCCCACCGGTCAGGGCAAGGCGGTCTGGGACGGCACCGTCACCATGCTGCAGCAGCTGTACGAGCTGCCCGGTGTGAACGTCCTCGGCACCATCGACGACGACCAGCACATGGTCGGCCCCTCCGACTCCTGGCCCTGGACCTGTTACGTCCTCGCCGACGTCGACGACCAGCCCACGGTCGCCGCGGCCTGCAACCTCTTCCGCACCGTCCAGGTCGGCGAGTACGGCCTGTGGCGCTACATGAAGATCGAGGCGCGCATCGGCCGCCCCCTGCCCGAACCGGAGGTGACCCGATGACCACGACCCCCGAGATCTCCTCCCTGGTCCAGACCGACCGCGTCGCCGGCTCCCTCTACACCGACCCGGCTCTCTTCGAGTCGGAGATGGACCGTATCTTCCACCGCACCTGGGTGTGGGTGGCCCACGAGAGCGAGATCCCCAAGGCCGGTGATTTCAGGACCACTTGGGTCGGCCGGCGTCCCGTCATCGTCACCCGCGACCGCCGCGGCGGCATCAACGTCCTGCTCAACCGCTGCCGCCACCGCGGCGCCAGCGTCTGCGAGACCCCCAAGGGCAACGGCAACGGCTTCACCTGCCCCTACCACGCGTGGTCGTACTCCCTGGACGGCGCCCTGCGCGGCATCCCGTACCCCGAGGGCTACGAGGACGTCATGGAGAAGAAGGACCTGCCGCTGCTGCGCCTGAAGGTCGGCATGTACGCGGGCATGGTCTTCGCCAGCTTCAACCCGGACATCGAGCCGCTGGAGGACTTCCTCGGCGGGGCCCGCCTGTGGATCGACCGGTTCATGAAGCAGGGCGCCGGCTACCCGATCAAGGTGCAGGGCGAGCACCGGTTCCGTTTCCAGGGCAACTGGAAGATCCAGCTGGAGAACACCACCGATTGGTACCACTTCCCGATCGTGCACCGCTCCTGGATGGCGTCGGTCGACGCCGAGACCGCGAGCATGCTGTCGATCATGACCGACGAGAGCGCGGTCACCCACGCCCTCGGCAACGGCCACAGCGTCGCCGTCGGCGTCGCCGACCACGTCGACTTCGACGAGGACGACGGCACGGAGAAGCTCCAGGACCGCTTCGGCCACATCGTCGAGGAGCTGTCGAAGGACATGTCCCCGGAGAAGGTCCGGCGCATCGTGCGCGCCATGCACGGCGTGGGATTCAACCTCAACCTCTTCCCGAACGTCGCCATGTCGATGGCCTTCTTCCGGGTCCTCAGGCCGATCTCGGTCAGGGAGACGGAGGTCCGGCACATGGCGCTGGGCCTGGACGGCGGCCCGGAGATCGTCAACCGCGAACGCCTGCGCATCCACGAGCACTTCCAGGGCCCGTTCGGCTTCGGCAGCCCCGACGACGCCGAGGCGTGGAACCGCGTCCAGCGCGGCGTGGCAGGGGAAGCGGACATGCCGATCATGGTCAACCGCGGCCTCGGCCGCGAGAAGCCCGACGACCTGGGGCACCCCACATCCCATGCGACCGACGAGACCGGGATGCGGGAGGCGTACGCGATGTGGAAGAGGATGATGACCGATGACAACTGAGGCCCTCGGCACGGCTGTTGCCGAGCTTCCGCTCGACGACCCGCGCGCCCTCGCCGCCGTCTCCCTGATCTGGCGCGAGGCCCACCTGCTGGACGCCCGCCGCTACGAGGAGTGGGACGGGCTGTGGGCCGAGGGCGGCGAATACGTCGTCCCGATCGACCGGGAGACCACCGACTTCGCCTCCGCCCTCAACCTGGTCTACGACGACGACCGGATGCGCCGGATGCGCGTCGAGCGCCTCACCGGAGGTTTCTCGATCTCGGCCTCGGCCGCCGCTCGTACCGTCCGTTCCGTGTCCCGTTTCGTGGTCACCGGCCGAGAGGACGACGCGATCGAGATCTGCGCGGCGCAGGTCCTGGTCGGCTACAAGCGCGAGGAGACCTTCGTCCTCGCCGCCGATGTCACCCACCGGATCGTGTTCGGTGCGGACGGGCCCCGTATCTCCCGGAAGATCGTGCGGCTCGTCAACTCCGAGGACGCGGTCACGGCATCGGGGTTCCTGCTGTGAGCCCGCAGGGAACCGGGGAGACCTGGGAGGACGACACCCACCGGGTCGTGCTGGTGACCGGCGCGGGCGGCGGCCTCGGGGGCTGTATCGCCGGGCGCTTCTTCGACCGCGGCTACCGGGTCGCGCTGACCGACCTCGACGAGGAGACCGCAGCCAAGGCGGCCGCCGAACTCGACCCCAGCGGGAAGAACGCGGTCGGTCTCGCACTCGACGTCCGGGACAAGGACGCCTTCGTCCGGGTGCGCGACCGACTCGTCGAGCGCTGGGGCGCGGTCCACGTCCTGGTCAACAACGCCGGCCACTCCAAGGTCGAGCCCTTGATGGACATCAGTCCCGAGAGCTTCGACGCGGTTGTGCGGACCAACCTCGACGGCCCGTTCTTCGGCTGCCAGGTCTTCGGCGCGTACTTCGCCGAACGCGGTTACGGACGGATCGTCAACATCGGCTCGCTGGCAGGCCAGAACGGCGGTACGGCGACCGGCGCCCACTACGCGGCGTCCAAGGGCGGAGTGGCGACGCTGACCAAGGTGTTCGCCCGCGAACTCGCCCCGCACGGAGTCACGGTGAACGCCGTCGCCCCGGGACCGCAGGACCTTCCGGTGGTCCGGGACTCGGTCACCCCGGAGCGGCTCGCCCAGATCGAGGCGTCGATCCCGGTGGGACGGCTCGGACGCCCCGGGTTCATCGCCGACATGTGCCTGCTGCTCGCGGCCGAGCACGCGGACGCGGTCACCGGGGCCTGCTGGGACGCCAACGGCGGCCTGTACATGCGCTGACGGTCCGTCAGCTCTCTCCTCATGAACGCGAAGGCGGACCGATGTTCCCTGTCACCGTCACCGAGATCACCGACGAAACGGAGTCCATCAAGGTCCTCCGGCTCGTCTCCGTCGACGGCACCCCTCTGGCCCCCTATCCGGCCGGCGCACACATCGACGTGACCGGTCCCACCGGGATCACCCGCCCGTACTCGCTGTGCGGCCCGCCGCAGGACACCGGCGCGTACACCATCGCGGTCAAGCGCGAGGAGAACTCCCGAGGCGGCTCCCAGGCCCTGCACGACAAGGTGGAGCCGGGCACGCGACTGGCGGTCGGCACCCCGAGGCAACTCCTGGGCCTCGCCCCGGAAGCGGGGGAGCACCACCTGGTGGCCGCCGGCGTCGGCATCACCCCGCTGCTGGCGATGGCGTACGAACTCAGCACCAACGGCGCCGAGTTCAGGCTGCACTACGTGGCACGCGACCGTGCGGAGGCGGCCTTCGCCGACCTGATCGAAGGCAGCGGCTTCGCGGACCGGGCCGTGTTCCACTTCGGCCTCGGCCGCGAGGCCGCCGCCGAGGCGCTCGCCGTGGAACTGGCCGCGCTTCCGGCCGACGCGCATGTCTACACCTGCGGACCGCAGGGCTTCATGGACCAGGTCGCCGCCCTGGCGACCCGCACGCTGCCCGAGGACCACGTCCACCGCGAGCTGTTCCAGGCCGGGGACTTCGTGACCGGAGGCGACAGCTTCGAAGTCGAACTGGACACCGGCGAGGTCTACACCGTGCCGCCGGACAAGAGCATCGCCGAGGTACTGGAGGAAAACGGCGTCCCCCTCGACACCTCCTGCCGCGAGGGCATCTGCGGAACCTGCGTCCTGCAGGTGATCGAGGGCGAACCCGACCATCGCGACCACTGCCTGACCGCCAAGGAGAAGGCGGCCGGCGACCAGATCGCCGCCTGCGTCTCCCGCGCGAAGTCGCCCCGCCTGGTGGTGGAGCTGTGGTGAGCGAGATCCCACCGAATCAGCAGAGAGCAGGAACCGCCATGACCCCCAATCAGGCCGAGTTCCGGGAGGCCATGGCCCATCTCCCGGCGGCCGTCAACATCCTGACGACGAACGGCCCCAACGGCCGCTGCGGAATCACCCTCAGCGCCGTCTGCTCCGTGACCGACGCCCCGCCGACCCTGCTGGTCTGCGTCAACCGCTCCAGCGCCATGCACGACGTCTTCAAGGCCAACGGCCGGGTGTGCGTGAACGTCCTGGGCGGCGAACAGCAGGAGTTGGCGATGCACTTCGCCGGAGCCACCAAGGTGCCCATGGCCGAGCGCTTCACCTGGGACATCTGGGACCACTCCCACGATGTGCCGGTCCTCAAGGACGCCCTCGTCACGGCCGTCGGCACCATCAAGGACGCCGTCCCGAGGGGCTCCCACAGCGTGCTCTTCGTGGGCGTCGAACAGCTCCGCACCCGCTCGGGCGGCCAGAGCCTCGTCTACTTCAACCGGGCCTTCCACCGCCTCGACGCCACGACGTTCCCGGAAGCCGTTTCGTGAGGGGCACGGAGGCCGCCGTCGAGGAGGCGCTGCGCCGGCTGGAGAAGACCGAGCCCCAGATCCGCGCCTGGGTCCATGTCGACGCGGACGCCGCGCGTGCGGAGGCCGGGCGGGCAGCCGAAGGGCCGCTCCAGGGCGTGCCGTTCGGCGTCAAGGACATCATCGACGTGACCGGCCTGCCCACCGAGTGCGGCTCCCCGCTGCGCCGCGGGCGGATCGCCGCGGCCGACGCCTGGCTGGTGGAGCGGCTGCGCGGCGCGGGCGCCGTACCGCTCGGCAAGACCGTCACCACGGAGTTCGCGTACTTCCAGCCCGGCCCGACCCGCAACCCGCACAACGTCCACCACACCCCGGGCGGCTCCTCCAGCGGCTCCGCCGCCGCCGTCGCGGCCGGAGTCGTCCCCCTCGCACTCGGCTCGCAGACGGCGGGCTCACTGACGCGGCCCGCCTCCTTCTGCGGTGTCGCCGGGTACGTCGCCCCCGTCGGCGCCTGGCCGACCACGGGCTTCACCGGACTCAGCGAGACTCTGGACGCCCCCGGACTGCTCGCCGCCCAGGTGCGTGACCTGGCCTCGGCCGTCGAAGCCGTCGACGGCACGCAGACCGAAGAGGTCGGCTCGCCGCGGGTGTTGCTGTGGCCCGGCACCGAACTCGCCGACGTGGAACCGAAGATGCTCGAAGCACTACGGCGCACCGGGCAGGCCCTCGCGGCCGGCGAACTCGGCGACCAGGTGCGTACACCACTGCTCGCCGACACCCACGCCACCGTCATGGCGTACGAGGCCGCACGCGCCCTCGCCCCCGAGGCGGAGCATCCCGAGTCTCTGAGCGGCCACCTCAACCAGCTCATCCAGCGCGGGCGCCACACCCCCACGGACGAGTACGAAGCCGCACTGGCCGTCAGACGCGCGGCCCGCGCCGAAATCCTCCATCTCCTCGACGACGTCGACGCCCTCCTCGGCCCCGCCGCCCCC
This sequence comes from Streptomyces sp. NPDC048277, assembly GCF_040652235.1. Classification (NCBI taxonomy): domain Bacteria; kingdom Bacillati; phylum Actinomycetota; class Actinomycetes; order Kitasatosporales; family Streptomycetaceae; genus Streptomyces; species Streptomyces sp. NPDC048277. The sequence goes on along the minus strand of NZ_JBEZLQ010000023.1, from coordinate 122,090 downwards.
GGCCCCGCCCCGCACGGACTCGACGCCACCGGCACGCCGATCCTCAGCCGCCCCTGGCAACTGCTCGGGCTGCCCGTGGTCACCGTGCCAGGTCACCGCGACCTGTGCGGCATGCCCCTGGGGGTCCAGCTGATCGGTCACCCGGACCGCGTGGGACGACTGCTCGGCATCGCCCAGCACACCGAAAGGGCCATCAAGAGGAACGCGGGATGAAGATCACCGAGATCGAGACCATCCCGTACGCGATCCCGTACGACCGGCCCGTGAAGTTCGCCAGCGGTGAGGTGCACGTCGCCGAACACGTCCTCGTGCGTGTGCGCACCGACGAAGGGCTGACCGGCATCGCCGACGCGGTGCCCCGCCCCTACACCTACGGCGAGACCCAGGCGTCCGTCATCGGCGTGATCGAGCGGATCTTCGCCCCGCAGCTCACCGGAACGGACGTGTTCGCCCGCGAGCGGGTCCAGGCCCGGCTGCACCGCACCGTCGGCAACCCGGCCGCCAAGTCGGCGATCGACATGGCCCTTTGGGACATCACGGGCCAGGCCCTGGGACAGTCGGCCACCCGCCTGCTCGGCGGCTACACCGACCGCATGCGCGTCAGCCACATGCTCGGCTTCGACATACCGGAGCGGATGGCCGCCGAGGCGGAGCGGATGCGCGACACACACGGCATCACCGTCTTCAAGGTGAAGGTCGGCCGCCGCCCGCCACGGCTGGACCTGGACGTATGCCGAGCTCTGCGGGAAACCCTCGGCGACAAGGCCGAGTTGTACGTCGACGGCAACCGGGGCTGGACGGCGGCGGAGTCGGCTGCTGCCCTGCGCGAACTCGACACCCTCGGGATCACGCTCGCCGAGGAGTTGTGCCCCGCCGACGACGTCCTCGGCCGCAGATGGCTCGTGTCGCGCAGCCCTGTCCCGTTCGTCGCGGACGAGTCCGCCACCACGCCCGCCGAGGTGACCCGTTCCCTCCTGGACGGCGCGGCCACCGCCATAAGTGTCAAGACGGCTCGTACCGGTTTCACGCAGTCCCAGCGCGTGCTGTTCCAGTGCGAGGGGATGGGCGTCGACGTCGTGATGGGGAACCAGGTCGACGGCCAGCTGGGCACCGTGTGCACCGCGGCCTTCGGCGCCGCGTACGCCGCCTCGTCCCGCCGGGCCGGCGAACTCTCCAACTTCCTCGACATGAGCGACGACCTGCTCACGGAACAGCTGGTCATCAGCGGCGGCACGCTCGCCGTGAACGACCGGCCCGGCCTGGGCGTCGCGATCGACGAGGACAAGCTGGCCCGCTACCGCCAGGACAACTGACAAGCCCCGCAAGGCAATTCATCCGAAGGAGCCGCACATCATGACCGACACCGCCCTCCAGGCCACCGCCGCCGCATCAGGCGCCTCGGCCACCCAGCGCTTCCTCGCCGACAAGACCGGCACGCCCGCGACGGCCGCAGCCGACACCGCGCGAGTCAACACCCTGGCCACCGAGGTCATCACCGCCCTGCACGACGTGGTCCGTCGCCATCAGGTGACGTACGACGAGTACAACGTCCTCAAGTCCTGGCTGATCTCCGTCGGCCAGGACGGCGAGTGGCCGCTCTTCCTGGACGTGTGGGTCGAGTACGTCGTCGAGGAGGTCGCCCACGCCAACCGCGAGGGCAGCAAGGGCAGCATCGAAGGCCCGTACTACGCACCGGGCGCCCCGACGCTGCCCAGCGTCGCCACCCTGCCGATGCGCGAGAACGAGCCCGGCACCCGGCTGCTCTTCCAGGGCCAGGTCACCGACGTCTCGGGCGCACCGGTCGCCGGTGCCGTGCTGGAGATGTGGCAGGCGGACGACGCCGGTTTCTACGCCCAGTTCGCGCCCGGCATCCCGGAGTGGAACCTGCGCGGCAGCGTGGTGGCGGACGCCGAGGGCCGGTTCGCGGTGACCACCGTCCAGCCCGCCCCGTACCAGATCCCCACCGACGGCTCCTGCGGCCGGCTCATCGCCGCCGCCGGCTGGCACGCCTGGCGCCCCGCCCACCTCCACGTCAAGGTGTCGGCCCCGGGCCACGAATCCGTCACCACACAGCTGTACTTCAAGGACGGCGAGCACATCGAGGACGACGTGGCCTCCGCGGTCAAGCCGGAACTGATCCTCGACCCGAAGCAGGTCGCTGACGGCCGCAACGAGGTCACGTACGACTTCGTCCTCGCCCCGGCCTCCTGACCGCACTTGAAGAAGGGGAGCCGGTCGTGCTCTTCGCCGTCCAGATGACCGTGAACCTGCCCTCCGACATGGACCCCGAGGTCCGCGCCGCGACGCTCGCAGCGGAGAAGGAGTACGCGCGGAAGCTCCAGCACGCGGGGGAGTGGCTGCACCTTTGGCGCTGCGCCGGTCGGTACGCCAACCTCAGCGTCTTCGACGTCGCCGACAACGACCGGCTCAACGACATCCTGTGGGGCCTGCCGCTCTTCCCCTGCATGGACGTCACCGTGACCCCGCTGGCCCAGCACCCGTCGGCCCTGTGAAGGAACTCCCATGACCACAACCGAAGAAACCAAGGCATCCACCATCGCCGCACTGGTCCGGCGCGTGGAAGTACTGGAGGCCGAGGCCGAGATCCGCCGCCTCCAGGCGCGCTACATGTTCCTGTGCGACACGCCCTGCCCGGAGTTCGGTGTCCAGGACGACACCCAGCGCATCGACCTGATCATGGACCTCTACGCCGACGACGCCGTCTGGGAGGGCGTCGGCGAGTACTACGACAACCAGTTCGGCCGGGCCGAGGGCGCCGCCGCGATCCGCACCCACTTCGAAGGGTTCTGGGGGCAGAAGCAGGACCCGGCGCTGCTGCTCAACGCGCACTACCTCACCTCCGAGCAGATCCACGTCGACGGCGACGAGGCGACCGGCCAGTGGATCCACATGCAGCCGTGGCTCTTCTCCGACGGGAAGTCCCTGTTGCGGTCGAGCCGGCTCAACAACGCCTTCCGCAGGATCGACGGCGTCTGGAAGATCACCCGCACCCGCACCGAGAACGTCTTCATCACCCCGCTGCCGACGCACTACGCCGAGAGCTTCCCCTCTGCGTCGGTGCTGATGCGGCCGTAACAGCCAGAGCACACCCAGGAGTTCACCCCATGTGGAACGAGTTCACATACCAGGCGCTGCCGATGCGCGTCGCCTTCGGCGCCGGCCGGCTGGCCGTGCTCGCGGAGGAGGTGGCGCGGCTGGGCCTGGAACGGGTCCTGGTCCTGGCCACTCCGGGCCAGGAGGAGCACGTCCGGCGCGTCACCGACGCCCTCGGAGGGCATACGGCCGGGGTCTTCCAGGAGGCCCGGATGCACGTGCCCGCCGAGACGGCCGCGGCGGCCTGGGCGACCGCGCGCCGACTGGGCGCGGACGGCTGTGTGGCGGTCGGCGGCGGATCCGCCATCGGCCTCGGCAAGGCCGTCGCACTGAAGCACCGGCTGCCGGTCATCGCCGTACCCACCACCTACGCGGGCTCGGAGATGACCCCGATCTGGGGCCTGACCGAGGACGGCGTCAAACGCACCGGACGCGATGCCGCCGTCCTGCCGCGCAGCGTCGTCTACGACCCGGAGCTGACCCTCACCCTGCCCACCGCGCTCTCGGTGACCAGCGGCTTCAACGCGCTCGCCCACGCGGTGGAGGGACTCTACGCCCCGGACGCCTCACCGATCGTCTCGCTCATGGCGCAGGAAGGGGCACAGGCGCTGGTCGAGGCACTGCCACGGATCGCCAAGGACGGCGCGGACATCGACGCCCGCACCCGGGCCCTGTACGGGGCCTGGCTGTGCGGTGCGGTTCTCGGTGCGACGACGATGTCGTTGCACCACAAGCTCTGCCACGTCCTGGGCGGCTCCTTCGACCTGCCGCACGCAGAGGTGCACACGGTCGTACTTCCGCATGTGCTCGCCTACAACGCGCCCGCCGCTCCCCGAGCGGCCATGGCCATGGAGCATGTGCTGGGCACCCGCGACCCGGCCACCGCGCTCTGGGACCTGGCACGCAGCCTGGGGGCACCAGCGTCGCTGGCCGAGATCGGCATGAGCGAGGAGAACATCCGGGAAGCGGTCCGCCAGGTCGTGGCCGCGCCCTACGCCAACCCGCGGACCCCCACCGCCGAGGAGCTGACCGGCCTGCTGGAACGGGCGGTGCGAGGGGAGCGTCCGACCAGCGGCTGAACCACAACACACCAAGGGCGGCCGGGAGGAGCATTCCTCCCGGCCGCCCTTGCGTTCGGCTTCGGCAGCCGCGCGTCAGCAGTACAGCGACTGCGTCCGCAGGTACGACTCCATTCCCTCCGGGCCGAGTTCGGTGCCCAGCCCGCTGCCCTTGACGCCACCGAAGGGCGCCGCAGGGTCGGGCAGGTAGCGGTTCACCCCGATCGTGCCGGTGAGCACGCGGCGGGCGACGGCCGCACCGCGCTCCGGGTCCGAGGTCCACACCGTGCCGCCGAGGCCGTAGTCGGAGTCGTTGGCGATCCGGACGGCGTCCTCGACGTCGTCGTACGGCAGCACGCACAGCACCGGACCGAAGATCTCCTCCTGCGCGATGACGGAGCTGTTGTCGACGTCCGCGAAGACCGTGGGCTCCACGAACCACCCCTTGTCCAGGTGGGCGGGACGGCCACCGCCGGTGGTGACGCGGGCCCCCTCGCTGATGCCCTTGGCGATGTAGCGCTCCACCCGGTCCCGCTGCTGGGCGGTGGCCATGGGGCCGATGAGGGTGTTCTCGTCGAGCGCGTCGCCGACGGGCAGGCTGGCGGCCAGCGCGGTGAACAGGTCGACGACCTCGGTGTAGCGGCTGCGCGGGGCCAGAATGCGGGTGCTGAGGAAGCAGGTCTGGCCGTTGTTGGTCAGGGTCGCGGCCACCAGGTCCTGCCCGACCTTCGCCGGGTCCAGGTCGGCGTCGTCGAGGACGATGCCGGCCGACTTGCCGCCGAGTTCCAGGGTGACCGGGCGCAGCAGCCGCCCGCAGGTCTCGGCGATGGCGCGCCCGGCCGCCGTGGACCCGGTGAAGGCGACCTTGTCCACGCCCGGGTGCGAGACGAGGTGCGCGCCCGCCTCCCGGCCGCCCGGCACGATGTTGAGCACCCCGGCCGGCACACCGGCGGCCTCGGCCGCCTCGGCGACCAGGAACGAGTCGAGCACCGCCTCGGGGGAGGGCTTCAGCACCACCGTGCAGCCGGTGGCCATCGCGGGCGCGATCTTGAACATGGACAGGACCTGAGGGTAGTTCCACGGCACGATCGCGGCGATGACGCCCACCGGCGTCCGGCGCACCTCGATCGAGCCGCCGAGGAGCCCGGAACGGACCTCGGAGAAGCCCGTCGTACGGGCCAGCCCCGCGTAATAGCGCAGCACCGCCGTCGGATAGCCGACCTCCAGCTGCCGGGACATGGTGATCGGCATCCCGTTCTGACTGCTGATCAGCTGGGCGATGCCCTCGGCCCGTTCTTCCAGCTCGGCGGCGAACCGCTCCATCACGTCGGCCCGGCGCTCCGGCTCCCAACTCGCCCATCCGCCCGGCTCGTCGAACGCCCGGCGCGCCGCGTCGACCGCGGTGTCCACGTCCGCTTCCAGCGCCTCCGGCACGCTGCCCAGCACGGCCTCCGTGCTGGGGTTGACCGGGCTGATGACGCGACTGGAGGAGGGGCGCACCCACTCCCCGCCGATGTAGAGGTGCTCGTGGCGATGGTCCATCGGTACTCTCCTGGCGATCCGGCGCCCGCTCCGGTGTCGGTACGGGACTCCCCCGACCTTCGCGCCATCCGCCGCCGGGAAGGTGCCGCTGGGTGCACGGACAGCCACCAGCACATGCACGGCCTCGTCCGCCCGACCTGTGCGTCACCTGCGCGCGTACTTCGCCACCTTCGCCATGTCGACCGTGACCCCGAAGCCGGGTCCGTCGCCGAGCAACAGCTCGCCGTCGGTGTACGACACCGGGGTCTCCACGACGTCGTCCGAGAGCAGGAGGGGACCGAACAACTCGGTGCCCGCTGTCAGGGACGCGGTGGCGCAGAACAGGTGCGTGGCCGCCGCCGTACCGAGCGACGTCTCGATCGTCGTACCGCCGTAGCAGGAGATGCCGGCGGCCTCGGCCACGGCGGCGATCCTCCGTACGGAGGACAGGCCGCCGCTCTTGGCGATCTTCAGGGCGAACACGTCCGCCGCGTGCTCGCCCGCCAGACGCAGCGCGTCCGCGGGCGTGCGGAGCGACTCGTCCGCCATGAGCGCGGCCGTCGTTCCGCCGCGCAGACGTGCCGCGCCGGAGACGTCGACCGCTGTCAGAGGCTGTTCGACCAGGCTGATGCCCGCCGCGTCGAGCGCGGGCAGCCAGCGCCGGGCGGTCTGCTCGTCCCACGCCCCGTTGAGGTCGACGGCGAGGGACGCGCGGCCGGCCAGAGCTTCGGTGATCTCCGCGATCCGGGCGACGTCCTCCGGCGGCGGGAGCGCCCCCATCTTCAGCTTGAACGACCGGTGGGAACCGTCCTGGATCTTGGCCAGGGCCTCTTCGACGACCACACCGACCGGCTCCGCGCCGAGCGCCCAGGTCACCGGCAGCGTCGTACGGTGGACACCGCCGAGGAGCTGGTACACCGGGACGCCCAGCGCTCGGCCGGCGACGTCCCAAAGCGCCGTCTCCACCGCGGACTTGGCGAACGGCGCCCCCGCGACGAGCTTGTCCATCCGGCGCCCGAGACGGTCGACCTGCAACGCGTCCTCGCCGATGAGCATGGGGCCGAGGTGCTTCTCGACGAGGGCCTGCATGCCCTCGATCGACTCGCCTCCCCACCACGGCCCGCCCGGGACGACGCCCTCGCCCCAGCCGGTGATCCCGTCCGCGGTGGTCAGCCGGACCAGCAGAACGCCCTGCGTGTCCATGGTGGCCACCGAGAACCGGTGCGGCCGGCGGAGCGGGATGTCGAGGACCGTCGTCTCGACGGCTGTGACGGGAAGAGCGGGCCTGTCCCGCCGCGAACTCGCCGGCATGTCACACTCCCGACGCGGCGCGCGCCGGCGACATCACGAAGTCGTAGCGCGCGTCGACGAAGCTCTCCGTCAGGCCGTGGGCCTTGATCCGGTCCGGCGCCTCGACCAGCACGGGCTTGAGGACCAGGCCGTCCCGCACGGCGTTCGCGACATCGCTCTCCAGGTACTCGCCCTCCTCGAAGTAGAGCTGGGACGTCCGCTCCCCGAAGTACGGGTGCCGGAGCTTGAGGTGCAGGTGGGCGGGCCGGAAGCAGTGCCTGCCGAGCGCCGAGAGGAGCTGCCCGGTGGGCCCGTCCTTGGGGATCTCGTACGGCGGCGGCGCGATCGTCGTGACCTCGAAGGTGCCGTCCGCTTCGCTGGTGAAGCGTCCGCGCAGGTTCCAGTCGGGGATGCCCGGGTGGATCTGGGAGTACTTGCCGTCCGCGTCCGCGTGCCACATGTCGAGTTCCACGCCGGCCAGCGGTTCTCCCTCGGCCGTGGTGATCCGGCCGTGGAAGACCAGCGGGATGCCCCGCTCGTCGGGCCGCTGCGGCATCACGAACCGAGGGCCCTCCAGCATCGGCGCGCCGGGGAGGTAGAAGGGCCCTTCGATCGCCTCGATGCTGCCCTCCCGGCCCCGGTTGGCGTTGTCGGTCGCCTCCGCCTCGAAGAGGACGTCGAAGGCGAGGCTGGCCTCGCCCGCCTGCACCTCGCTGATGACGAAGTCGGTGGCCACCCGGTACTCGTCGTGGGTGACGCCGTGCCGGCGGATGAACTCGACGACGGTCTTCTCGAAGTCCTCGACGAGGAAGCGGGCGCGGTCGTTGCTCATGGGGGTCTCACCTTCCTGGGGCGGCCTGCCCCAGAGATGGTGTACGCTATGCGTACGGTTGACATGCATTGCGAACGCTGTCAGCGTCTCGGTGTGGATACGTGGTTGTCAAGGAGCGGGAATGGCAGACGAACGGCGCGACCACCTGCAAACCCTCGAACGAGGCCTGTCGGTGATCGCCGCGTTCTCCGGCCGGGGACCCCGGCTCGGACTGGGTGAACTGGCGGCCCTGACCGGACTGACCAAGCCGACGGTCCGGCGCATCCTGCTCACCCTGGAGCACCTCGGCTACGCGCGCGGCGAGGACAACCTCTACGCGCTCACGCCCAAGGTGCTCGCCCTCGGGTACGCCTACCTGTCGTCGGTGCGGCTCACGGACGTGGCACGCCCGATCATGGAGTCCCTCACCGACGAGCTGGGCATCGGAACCTCGCTCGCCGCCCTCGACGGTGCGGATGTCGTCTACGTCGACCGCGTGCAACGGCAGCGGGTCACCAGCATCAATCTCGCTGTGGGCACTCGCCTCCCGGCGCACGCGACCTCGATGGGCCACGTCCTGCTGGCCGACCTGACACCGGCCGAACTGGAGCAGTACCTGGCCGGCCCGCCGCGTGCGGCGCTCACCGACCGGACGGTCACCGAGACCGAACCGCTGCGTGCCCGCCTCGAACTCGTCCGGCAGCGCGGCTGGGACACCGTCGACCAGGAACTCGAGATCGGCCGACGGTCCGCTGCCACCCCCGTCGTCGACGGCGACGGCCGGGTAGTCGCCGCGTTGGCGCTGTCCTGCGGGACCGTCGAGTGCTCGATGGACCGGCTCGTCGACGAGCTGCTGCCGCCCCTGCTGCGAGCGGCCCGGCGAATCAGCGAGGCCATCGGAGGCGGCCGGACGCCCCTCACGGATCCACATCCGCCCGCATGAACCGGAGTTGGTGAACGTGACACCCGACCTGAGTGATCTGCCGACCTATGAGCAACTGCTCGCCCGCACCGACGGCCCTCCCGGGTCCAGCTGGTACCTGTTCGGAAAGGACGACCAGCTCGGCACCCTGAACCTGCTACGCCTGAACTCACTGCCCGCCGCGGCGGCCGAGGTGCGCACGGGCGAGGCGTTCGCCCTGGACCTGCCGTCCACGGCGATCTCCACCTCCCTGGCCCCGACGCGCAGCCCCGCGGAGCACCACATCTTCGAGCGGACCCCGTTCCATCGCGACGAATGGCTCGACCGCTTCTACCCTCAGTACGGCTCCCAACTCGACGGCCTGCGCCACATCGCGCATCCCGAGCACGGCTTCTACAACGGCGCCGACCCGGCCCGCCTCACCCCCGGCGACGACCTGCTGAGCATCCATCACCTCGCGGCGGTGCCGATCGCGGGCCGCGCGGTGCTGCTCGATGTCGACCGCTTCCTCCGGCGGGCGGGCCGTCCGCTGGACCAGGAGGGCGGTCACGCGGTCACTGCCGAGGACCTGGAGAACACGCGGAAGGCGCAGGACACGACCGTTCACCCCGGCGACATCGTGCTGATCCGCTTCGGCTGGCTGACCTGGTACCGCGAGTCGGCGGCCGAGGAGACCCGCGCCAACCTGAAGCACACCCTGGTGCACCCCGGCCTCGACCAGTCGCACGACGTCCTCGCCTGGCTGTGGGACCACCGCGTCAGCCTGGCGGCGGCGGACAACTTCGCCTTCGAGTGCTGGCCGGCCAGGCCCGACAGCCCGTTCTTCACCCGCGCCGAACGCGAGGAAGGCCACCGCGACCCACACTCCGGCATCATGCACCGGGCGCTGATCGGACTGCTCGGCATGCCGCTCGGCGAGCTCTGGGACCTCGACGCGCTGGCCGAGGCCTGCGCCGCCGACGGCCGCTGGTCCTTCCTCCTCACCGCCGCGCCGCTGTCGATCGTCGGAGGCGTGGGATCTCCCGCCAACGCGATCGCACTGCGCTGACGCACCGTCAACGGACCCAGGCCTGATGGAGGTTCGATTCCCCGAGAGGACCGAGTCATGGTACGTCGTCCCCCTGCCCACCCGAGGCTGTCGCAGCCAAGCCGCGGATCGATGCGGCTGAGACGGCGCGGACCTGAATCCCCAAGGGCGGAGCCACGGCGGCCGGCGGCCCGGACTCCACCGCGTCCATCGAACGGCAGCGGCGGCAGACCCGCGAGGGCCGCGGGGCGGACCCCGGAAGGTGGCGGCGAGGTCGATCCCCAAGCTCACTGCACAGGAGGGGCACACCGCGGGGTACTCAGCGCGAGGCAGGCTGCGCCTCACCTGGACCAAGACAGGGGGCCGCCCGAAGCGCCGGAAAACCGGTGGAACCGTCGGAGCATGTGTCCGTACCGTCCCTGGGGTGACCTACCTGAGTCCTCTGGGATATCTGCTGGGCATCGAGGGCGCCGCACTGCTGCGCGCCGTCCGGGAGGGAAGCGGCGACCGGGCGTTCGTCGAGGCCCGGATCGCCGAGATCCGCGCCCTCCTGGACACGCCCGCCCTGGCGCACGCCGAGGGCGTGACCGCGAGTGAGGGCACGATCAGCACGGCCGACGTCTACCGTTCCTGGGCGGCGTACTACGACGCTCCCGGCAACCGGATGATCGACGTCGAGCAGCCCGCCGTCCGCCGCATCCTGGACGGCCTGCCCGTCGGCACCGCGCTGGACGCGGCCTGCGGCACCGGCCGTCACACTGCCTACCTGCACGAACTCGGGCACCACGTGATCGGTGTGGACGCCTCGCAGGAAATGCTTGCCCTGGCCCGAAAGCGCCTGCCGGATGTCGAGTTGCACGAGGCCGATCTGCACCGGCTGCCGGTGCCCGACAACGCGGTCGACACAGTCGTCTGCACGCTCGCCCTGACCCACGTCCCCGACCTGGCCCCCGTGCTGGCCGAGTTCGCGCGCGTCCTGCGCCCCGGCGGACACCTCGTGCTCTCGGATGCCCACCTGCTGGTGTCCTATCTCAGCCCGACGCTGGCCCGCCGTCCCGGCCCGGACGGCAGCCCGTCCCTCCTCGCCGAGTACCACCGCCCGCTCAGCGCCTACCTCGCCGCGGCCCTCCCGCTTGGCTTCCAGGTCGTGCACTGCGAAGAACCCCGCCGCCCGCGCCACTCCTTCGACCCCGACACCGCCCCGGACCCGCTCCCGACCCACGTGTCCTGGGACCTGCTGCACTGGTGTCCGGAAGCGTCGGCCGCGGCCCTGGACGATTCCCCGATCGCAGTCATCTGGCACTTCCAACTCGAAGGCAACGGAAAGAGCTGAGGGGCGGGCGCTGACGGAGCAGCGTGGTGCGGAACTCCTCGATCACGGAACTCACCTGCCGCATCAGGGAAGTCCGTTCCAGCAGCCCGAGCTAGAGATTGCGGCGGGCCAGTCCGGGCAGGTCCACAATGGGGGGCTCCAGCAGGCGGACCGGACGACCATGCCATCGGACGGTCCCGCGGCGGGCTGACCACGAACAACCATCTCACGGCCAGGGCACCCACCACTCCGCCGCTTGGCGGGACGACCCGGCTACCGGCTCTTCTCGACCGCTCCGGCCTGCCCCAAGAACTGGAACGACTCCTTTCGGGTCGTCCCGGTGCTGCCAGTAGGCGCCTCTACCGGGCTCTCGAAACGATCACGACCCTGTGCCGGATCCCGTGCGCCGCGACCGCCGCTCCCGGCTTCCGCTCCGTCACACCGACTTTCACGTCGCCCTGTGAAACACCCACGACAGCCGTCGGCGCGGTACCGCTTCCCGGCGGCGCGCGACCAGGAGTGTGGGGCCCCGGACCGCGCTCCTGTTTTGTTCCGGTAGTTCTTCCGGTGGTTCGTCCGGCACTTCCTCCTGGTGTCCCTGTCCCTCTCGATGTTCTGCTGTACGGGGTCACAAGCCACCGCTCCTCGTCGAGTACGGGAACGTGTCGCCCATGAATGACCTCGGCTCCCGAACTCCACAGGAGATCTTCCAGAGCCACGGCAAGACGCTCCTCGCCGAAGACCTCGACGGGATCGTCGCGAACTACGGCCCCGGCGCCGCCATCACCCCGGACGGCGTCCGGCACGGCCGGGACGGCGTCCGGGAGGGTTCGCCGACTCCCATACCAATCGGGCTCAGCACGGCGTGGACACCTTGGTCTTCCGCGACGGGCTGATCCGGACCCGGACCGTCTGCTGCGCGCTGACCCCGAAGAATTGAGGAGGTCGGACTCACGAGTGGGAGGTTCGTGAGCTCATGCCAGTTTCGGGGCTCTGTTGGAGTAAGGCCGGATACTCGGCCAAGAGGTCGTCCGGGTACGACTTACGTTCGCTCATCCCGCCACACCGGCGGATCACCGGAAGCGGACCGGAAAATTCCGCCTGTGCCACACCATCGCGCGACGACAGAACCACTCAACACCTCGTGGACCGCCCTCACTCACTGCCCAAGGAGCACAAACATGTTAAGAACCCTGCGCATCTTCCTCGTCGCCCTCGGCCTCGCCGCCGCGGCAGCGCTGCCGCTGGCCACCAGCGCCAACGCCGCCGTGGCCATTCCCGACTCCGGGTACATCTCCATTAGCTCCACCACCAGTTACTACGCAGCCAGTGCCGAGTGGAACCAGCCGACGGGCAGCTGCACCTCTGTGGATTCGGCCGCCAGGTTCTGGGTCGGCGTGGGCGGCTTTGACAGCGACCCGGCCGCATGGGTCGGCACGGACAGCGACTGTTCGGGCGGGAGCCCGGTGTGCTACGGCTGGTACAGGCCCCCGGGCTCGTCGGACCTTGTTTCTTTCGGGAACGCGATCAGCGCACACGACGTGATGGTGGCGTCAGTCTCCTGCAGCAGCACCACTTGTACTCTCCAACTTGAGGACAGCAGCGCGAACTGGACCGTCAGTACGACCCAACCGCTCTCCGGCACGCCGCACAGCGCCGAAGCCATGATCTCAGCCGGCGCCCTGCCGCTGACGAATTTCGGCACCGCCACGCTCGCCAATGTGCTGTTCAACGATCAGCTGGCTACCTCGTTCAGCCCGGTCCCGCTGATCATTACCCGAGACGGCCGGGCTCTGGACTCCGTCAGCGATCTGCACACCTTCACCTACAGCGTCCCTCTCACCGGCTACTCCAACACCTTCAACTACTTCAGCGGCACCTGGGTCAGTGCCACCTAGGAGGTTTCGCTTTGATCAAGGGTTAGGGGCGGATCGATGGACAGTGAAGGGGCGTCCGACTGCAGGTTGATCTCGCCCCAGTCGCCCAGGATCCTGTAGCTGTCGCCGACCCTGGTCAGAGAGTCGACTGATCCGTAGTCGGCGGTGCCGCTAGCGTCGATCGCTGGCGTGATGACGCTCTGGCCCGTCCAGTGCAGGTCATGGACGGATGAGAAGACGACCGTGGCCTGCGGCGGCCAGTTGCGTGCCTGGATCGCCGGTGGGGCGGCGGCGGGACTGCCCGGTCGGCCATGTCGAGATCCCGTCGTCCACCCACCGAGGAACGACGTGGAAGTGTAGGTGGGGAACGGACTGTTCCGATCCCGGTCCGCTGGCGCTCAGGATGTTGACGCCCGAGGCGCCCAGGGCAGTGCGCATGGCTGCTGCCACACGCTGGACCAGTGTCATCGACGCGGTCAGGACATCGGGCGGGGTGTCGAACACGTCCGTGAAGTGGCTGGTGGGGACAACCAGGGTGTGCCCCGGCGCGAGCGGGTTCACCGGGATGAAGGCACAGCTCTCAGCCTCGCGGACCACCCAGCGTGCGGTGCCGTCACGGATGAGCCGGCAGAAGGCGCAGTCCACGCGGCCAACCCTGTCACAGTCCGCCCCGAGGTGCAGGACTGGGCAGGCGCGACCGTAGGCCTTGATCTCGCCCAGGCTCACATCCGGCGCCGCGACTTCGGCAGCGCGATCAGGGTGAGACGGGCCCGATCAAGGTCCGAGCCCTCCTCTCCTGCTGTCACGAGAGCTTGGCCCGGCAGGCCGCCGACCACGGGAGCACCAACGCCCTGGTCCGCCTGGCCGGAGGGGAGAGAGAAGGGGTGTTTTGACGCACGCGTTTCCTGTCAGGACGGGGCACGTCTGCCGTCGGCGGAGGCAACAGAGACATGCCCAGAAACTCGCGACGAACGCGCTCGGTCGGGCTCCCGGGAGCAAGGGTCCGGCTGCCCCGCTTCACGCGCATGGCACCTAGTAGGTACCATCACTGCATGCCATCCCTGAACGTGTCCTTCACCGAAGAAGAACTCGAGGGTGTCCGGGCTGCGGCCGCTGCCGAGGGCAAGAGCCTCAAGCAGTACCTGCACGACCTCGGAATCCGCGAGATGCAGCGCAAGCAGTTCGTCGCCGGCGCGGCCGACTGGGCTGAGCGGCTGCGCGGCGAGTTCGACGAGGCTTTCCCCGACGAAGTACCGTCCGCCGAGCGCGGTGACGGAGCTGCTGCAGCCTGATGCCGCCCCTGTACATCGATGTCTCCTGGCTGCTGGATGTCCAGGAGAACGCGCTCGGCCACGACGACCTGACCGTCTCGGACTACTCCGCGATGGTCGCCGCCGTCGCCCGCCACAAGACCCGCCTGCCCACCCTTGCGGCTGCTGACCCTGACGCGGCCTGGCGGGCCGCGGCACTACTGCACACGATTGTGCGCCTTGAGCCGCTCCCGCACCGCAACAGCCTGTACGCCGCGTTCATCGCCGCCCAGTACATGGCGCAGGCGGGTGAAGGCATCGATCCGCCGTACGGTGCGCTGTCCGACCTTGTCCGCAAAGTCCGCGACACCCGCATCGGCGTCCAGGACGTTGCTGAGCGGCTGCGCAGCTGGAAGCTGTAGTCCCGGCCCGCGCGGTCGCGAGGAGTCTTCAGCCGGGAGCGCCCCACGGCAGGCGGAGCAGCAGGCTGCGTCGGTCCGCCTCCTCTGCAGGATGGTCGACCTACGGTGCCTGTCATTGAGCCGGGGGACTCTGCCCAGGAAGGTTCACCGGGTAGGTGGCCGGAGCGGTTGGACATGGCGTGTCCTCCGATCCGACTGCTGGGGGTGTGGCGGCTGAGCCCGCTCGGGATCCGTCCCGCGGCCTGATCATGCTGGGCCGAGCAGGATCGGCCTGAGCGGCACCCCGCGACCTACTACCGCACCACGGGGTGCGCTACTCCCACGGCTGCTAGTCGGTCGGTGATGACACCCTGTGGGCGTCAACCGCAGGAAGAAGGGCGCTGCGAACACACTGGCCGCGCTGAGGTCAATTGGCAGTTCACCGTCGCCAACTCCCAATCACCGCAACTACACCGCGCAGCCCCAGGCCCTGCAGGCCTGCCTGCGCTGGCGCAACGCCAACGACGCCCGCCACCCCGACGTCCAGCGCCGTGAACGCGCCCGTATTCGCAGCCAGGGAGGCATCCGCTGGGGCGTACGCTCCCTCGCCACCGCCGCCTGAAGACCCCGGCGAACCTCATCCGGTCACAGAGCTGGCCGACATAGGGGTTGCCGCCGAGCCAGGTGGTGCCGTCGATCAGTTCGCGGACAGCGTCCAAGTGACCACTGTGATAAGCGACTTCGGTGAGCACGTGGATCAGGATGTGCCGCACGTCGGGCAGCCGCCAGGTCGGCCATATCCGGCTCGCCCGCGATCACCCCGGGGAACCAGAAGTGTTCGACATCCAGGGTGAGATGGCGCAGCAATGCCAGACTGCTCCAGCCGCTGGGCAGCACCGGCCGCCGTAGATCCTCCTCCGAGAGCCCTTCGAGGATCCCGACGACGTGGTTGCGCTGGCGGTCCACGGCGCCCTTGAGGGCGTCGAGTTCGGCGTTCACCGGGCGGTGCACAGTTCGGCGAGGCGTTCCAGGGTGCTAGCCATCTGCGTCTGCCACCAGGCGCGCCCGCTGTCCACCTCTGCGCGTTTGTCCTCCGGCATGCGCGAGCCGTCGAAGATCTCGGTCACGACCGTCGCCTCGGCCCCGTCCGGGAGCAGATCGAAGATCCACCGGTGGCCCCACGCGGCGCCGGGCGCGGTGGCGTCCGGGTGCCCGCGACCGGGCCTCGGCTCCCAGCCGATGCGGCGGGCCGGCTCATACTCGACGACGTGGTTGTTCATCTCGTAGTCGCCGTAGCGCTCGTAGTGCATCCGCATCACGAAGACATCCCCGACGCCCGAGACCACGGCGTCGAAGTCGCCACCACGTAACATGCCGGAGCCGTCGAGGTCGGGGTGCCGACCGGGATCGGCCAGGATCCGGAAGATGTCCTCCGCCGGAGCCTTGATGCGCCGGGACACCGTCACCACGGCCTCGCCTGTCGTCCCCGTCATCCGCGCGCCTCCGTCAACCGCAGAGCATGAGCCTGACTCCGACTTGGACGCTACACCGGGGGTACGACAACGCCTGGCCGCGCACGTACGAGCCTCGCCCTGCGCTCACTCCCACCGAACCTTCCGGGAGCACTGCCGCCGGCGTGTGGCCCGCCTCCGCCATCGGCTGCCGCACCCTGGTCAGCGGCCGGCTGCGGATCGCCGAACAGCGGGAGCATCCACTCATCCGGCATCAGCCACAGCGCGTTGTGCTCCTTGGCCAGCTGTCGAGCTCTCGTGCTCTTTCCGGCCCCGGGTAGGTCAACCGTCAGGAACAACGTCGTCACGCCCAGTTCTTGTCACGAAGGCCAAGTGATCACGGCTTGAGTCAAAGGCGAGGGAGAAGAGCCATGACCGTCAAACGTCACCGTGGCCTGACCGAGCAGACCGCCGGCGCTCCGAGCGTCGGAGCAAAGCCGAAGCCGCCTTATTCCCCTGGGAATGGTCCCTGCGTCAATTCGATTTGGACGCCAACCTGAAAATCCACTGCACCGTGATCGGCACTCTCGCTTCCTGTGAATGGGTGAAGAAGGAGATTCCGCTCTGCCTCATGGGAGGCTCCGGAACCGGCAAGTCCCACGTGTTGATCGCGCTGGGCACCGAAGCCGCGATCTCCTCGCGATCGATGAGCTGGGATACATGGAACTCGACAAACGATTCCGACCCCCGGCTCTGGGCAGCCGTCGTCGACCGTCTCGCCTACGGCGAGAACATCATCGAGACCGGCACCGACTCCTTACGTCCCGCCCAAACCCGAGCCCGCAACGAGCGTGTCGGCAACGGCTGAATTTGGGTTCTGGATCACATTTGGTGCCGGGGCCACGGAGGGTCACCAGCTCGGCGATCATGAACGGTCGTGACCCACGACCTGCTCCAGGAACTCTGGCTCCACCAAACCACCGACGTCGCGGTCAGCGCCGTCACCATCAGCGCCAACCACATCACCGTCCACGCCGCCACGACCAGGGCGGGTGCGGAGTGTCCGTCGTGCGGAACGTCCTCGGGTCGCGTCCACAGCAGCTACGTGCGGAGGCTCGACGACAGCGCCGCGGGCCAGCGCCGGGTCGTGGTCGAGTTACGGGTCCGCCGGTTCCGGTGCCGTCAACCAGCGTGCGAGCGGGCGACGTTCGTCGAACAGGTCGAGGGCGTCACCTTCCGGTACGGACGGCGAAGCCAACAGCTCCAGGCGGCGCTGCAGCGGCTCGGGCTGATGCTCGCCGGCCGGGCCGGCTCCCGCCTGGCCGAAGCGTTCGCCGTCCCGGTCAGCCGCTCCACGCTCCTCCGCCTCATACGCGCGCTGCCTGAGCAAGCCCCACCCACGCCGCGTGTGCTGGGGATCGACGAGTTCGCCCTGCGCAAGGGGCACGTCTACGCGACCATCCTGGTCGACATCGAGACCCGCCGACCGATCGACCTGCTGCCCGACCGAACCGTCGAGACCGTCCGCTCCTGGCTGGCCGCCCATCCGGGTGTGAAGGTCATCTGCCGTGACCGCTCCGCCTCTTATGCCGAGGCCGGGCGGCTCGGCGCCCCGGACGCCATCCACGTCGCCGACCGGTTCCACCTCTGGCAGAACCTCGCCGACGCCGTCGAGAAGACCGTGCTCCAGCACCGCGCCCTGCTGCCCGAACCACCGCCGCCCGCCGGTCCCGCCCAACCGGTGTCCCTGCCGGTCACCGCTGCTGAGCCCCGCCGGACCGGGCGCCTGTCGGACCGCGTGCGCGAGCAGTACGCAGCCGTCCACGCCCTGATCCGCGAGGATGTCAGCCTGCGCGCCATCGGCCGGCAACTGGGGCTGGCCCGCGGCACCGTCCGCCGCCTGGCCCACGCCTCGGATCCGGACGAACTGCTGGTCGGCCGCTGGACCGGACGCACCAGTGTCCTCGACCCCTACAAGCCCTACCTCAATCAGCGGTACTCCGAGGGCTTCACCGTCGCCCGGCGGCTGTTCGAGGAGATCCGGCAGCGCGGGTTCCCAGGCCAGGAGCAGATCGTCCGTGTCTACGTGCGGCAGCTGCGGGAGACATTCCCGCACCAGGATCCACCCCGCCGCAAGCCCTCCGTCCGGGATGTGACCGGGTGGATCACCCGCCACCCCGAGAAGCTGGCCGACGACGATGCTCTGCAGCTCAAGGAGATCCTCGCGCGCGTCCCGGTGCTCGCCCGCACCTCCGCGCACGTCAGGGCATTCGCCGAGCTGATAAACGACCGTCGAGGCCACGAGCTCAAAGACTGGATCACCCGTGTCCAACAGGACCAGGTCCCCGCGCTGCAGAGCTTCGCCACCGGCCTCCTGCAGGACCTCGACGCCGTCGTCGCCGGGCTGACCCTGCGCTACAGCTCCGGCGCGGTCGAGGGCCACAACAACAAGATCAAGATGATCAAGCGTCAGATGTTCGGCCGCGCCCACTTCGACCTGCTACGCAAACGCGTCCTCCACGCGGCATGAGACGGGTCGTGGCGGCGTGGACGGTGATGTGGTTGGCGCTGATGGTGACGGCGCTGACCGCGACGTCGGTGGTTTGGTGGAGCCAGAGTTCCTGGAGCAGGTCGTGGGTCACGACCGTTCATGATCGCCGAGCTGGTGACCCTCCGTGGCCCCGGCACCAAATGTGATCCAGAACCTCGTTTCGCCCGTTGCCGAGAGAGCGGATCGACAGGGACCGACGGACGTCTGCAGCAAGAATCACTGGTCAGCGGGTCACGTTCCGATGAAGCTCACTGTTTCAGCCATGTCCGCCCGCGCGGTACGCAGCCGCGGCACGCCTTCCTTCTCGAATCCCACAGCGACTCCGCAGAACAGTGCGAGCTTGTCATCGGCTCCGACTATCTGGCTGACGGTCTTGCGATACATCGTCCACATCACCTGGGGGCAGCTGTGCAGCCCTTCCGCCCTCAGCAACAGCATGACCGTCTGCAAGTACATCCCCGCGTCTCCCCACTGCCCGGGTCCCATCGTCCGGTCGAGGTAGCAGAACAGTACGACCGGCGCCCCGAACGCCTCAGAGTTCAAGGCGGCGATCTTCACGGGCCTGTCGGGGTCGTCGCGCTCGATTCCCAGCGCTTTGTACCGCTGGGCGGCCGCAGCGGAAAACCGATCGAGATACGGTGACGCCAGTCCGGCCGGGTACATCGGATACTCCCGCTCATCACCCGGGTCTCCGGCCCGTGCCCTGGCTGTCGCGCGTCTCTTCAGTTCGGCCAAGGGCTCGCCGGTCACGACATACGCATGCCACGGCTGGAGGTTCCCGCTCGACGGAGCCCGCGTCGCTGCGGCCAACACTCGTTCGAGCACGTCTTTGGACACGGGCTCATCGCTGAATGCCCGTACGGCTCTTCGGCTGTCCACGGCTTCATACACATCCACGTCTTCTCGTCCTCTCACTCCATGGCGGCAGCGAAGACACGGGGATGATCATCGCACCAGGCGAGCAGACCGGGCGGAGTGTTGGTGCGGCCAAAACTGGAACACCCGCCCACACTGCGGCCGATCCGGATGCCGAGACCTGGGGCGGGGCGGGGTCAAGACCGCCCGGACCTTGGCTGGCGACAGGCCCCCGCGTCGTCACCGGCATCCGCGCCCAAGCCGACCGGCTGGGTTCGTCCGCAGTTCAACGGGCCGCAGCCGACGAGGCCTGCCGCTACCAGGAGAAGGACGCCGCCCATTTCCAGCACGAAAGCGCTCTCACGGCCCGACGGTCGATTGCTGACGGCACCGTCGAAGAAGCGCGTAACCCGCGGAGCCGGTTGCTGCGGCACCGGCATGCGCGGCAGCAGAAGCAGAGCCGTACTGCGGGGCACCAGGCGCGACCACCTCTCCTGCCGGGCGGGCGCAGAACGGGCAGACCAGCCGCCGTATGCGCAGCCACGCGAAGACCCGGCGACCCTCTACCGGCAGGCTCGTCACGGTCCGGGCATGACAGCCGTGCACCTTCGCCGTCGGTGTCCCGGGCATCGGGCGGGACACCGGAGCGTTCAGTCCCGGAAACAGCATTGCCACAGGGGAGTTGGCGGTCTCGTCAATGAGATCTCGACGATCACGGTCGTCGGCCGTCATCATCGGCTACGGAACAGACCCTGCATTTGACGGACCGGCCAACGCCCATGCATCACCAACGGCATCCGTTTGTACGGGCCAAGAACCGCACCCTGGTTACTTCGTGGGCAGGGCGGAGAACGCCGCCAGGGTGTGGCTGACGAAACTGCGCAGTCGGCGGTCCGTGCCGAAGGCCGGGTCGTTCATCATGCCCAACAGCTTCAGCCAGGGGTCGATGTCACCTACTGGTACCCGTTTGTCCTGTACTTCCAGTCGGTGGGCGTAGAGCCAGCCCTTGCCCACGGTCCTGAGCTGGGTGAGCGGACTGACCGCCGCGGCGCCGGTTGCCGCCGTGTACGCGGTGCGCAGTTGGTCGTCGGTCTGGTTCGCGAACAGGCCCGGCAGTTGGACGGAGTAGCCCGGGCCGGTCAGGTTCGTCCGTACGGTCAGCGGGTTGGTGAAGGTCTTCACGCCGTTGGGCACCGGCCGGTGCGTGGTGCCCGCCGGCTTTGCCGCGTCGTCCGCGAGGACTGCGTTGACGGGGCGGACCGCGGCCGAGGTCCAGGAGCCGTGGAAGGTGTGGCCGAGCGGGGCCGCGGCATCGGTGTCGTACATCTGGAAGTAGTGGCCGATCCGGGCTCGGGCGTCGTCGCTGGGCGCGCCCTCCCTGTTACGGGCGTAGTTCTCCAGCGTGATCACGTCGTTGCCGTCCCGCGCGACCACGCTGGCGTAGTGGGCGCTCCAGAACGAGGTCAGGTCCAGGACCGGGGCTCCGATCCGGCTGTGGTCGGTGCTGAGTGCGGCGTGCGCCAGATCACTTCCGGGGGGTACGTCCTGCAGTGACATGGTCATGAACGCCTCGCCGACGTCGGGCTGCACGTACTGGTTCACTCCGAACCTGCGGTTGGCCGGTACCCCGGAGACCATCCGCCAGGTGCCGGTGCGCAGTGCGGTGCCGTATGCCACGGCGATGACCCGGGCGGCGTCGGCTTGCTGGGTACTGAGATTTGCCCCGGTGACCGCTGATGGAGCCGGGTTGACGAGGAAGCGGGCGATCTCGAATTCCGGCAGCTGTGCGGGCAGTGCGCCGATGCCATCGGGCGCGGCGATCTCCAGTTGGCCGGCGCCCAGGGCACTGTTGACGATGTCGTTGCAGTTCTGGGAACCCACCGCGGCGATTCCGCGCCCGCCCCAGTCGGCTTGGCGGGCGGTCACCCGGCGCAGGACCTGCCCGTTCACCGTGATGGTCTGGTTCTCGAGCGCTGAGTCGGGCACCAGCTCGACGGCCTCCTTCAGTGCGCGCCGCCAGGCGTTGCTCTCGTCGATGAGTCCCTGGGTCGCGTAGAAGACCTTGGGTTGGCGGGCTGTGAGCTGACAGTCCTCGATCGCCAGCCGGCCGTTCGCCGACACACGCAAGGTGACCCCGGCCGGGTCGGCCGAGACCAGGCGGAGCTGTCCGGCAGGGTTGAGGAACGACACCAGCGGATCGGCTGGGGCGGGGGCCGCGGTGTAATTGATGTTGTTCTGGCCGATGAAGGCGTCCTGCGTAGCCGTCGGGGACGACCAGACGGAGGCGCCCACGACCACGCTCGCGGCTGCCCGCTGGCCCGGCGTCACCTGGTTCCACCCCTGGACCGAGGGCGTCGGCACCGCCCTCGCACCGCCGGGACCGTCGGGTAGCCGTACCGGCAGCCCCCGGGCGTAGCGTCGGCCCGCAGTGTGTGCCTCCGCCTCCAGTGCCGCACGGTCACATCCTGGCCCGACCCGGCCCGCTCGTTGCTGCACCACGTGTGCCACCTCGTGCCCCAGCACCCGTCGGCCCCAGGCCGAGCTGGGCTGCCAGGCACCGGGCGTCAGGTGAATGTCGTCGCCCAGGGTCCAGGCCACCGGCCCGCCCGGGGGAGCCGTCGCGTGCAGATGCACCCGTACGCCTGCGAGCCCGGTCCCGAACGTCGCCTCCAGTTCCCCTTGTAGGCCGGCCGGTAAAGCAAATGCTGTCATCGGTCCCCCCTTGTTGTGCCTGTGGAGGCGCCCCACCGTGGCGCGTCCACCGATGGGTGGTCAGCCTAGAGTCGATTGGCGCGGTATGCCCCGCTCCGTCGCCAACAAGCCCCGAAACGGTTGCGGGCGCGGACTCGCGGTGCGGACAGTGCTTTCCGGGGCGAAGGGATTGATGACACTGACGGGCCAGGTGTTGGTGCCTGCGCTACGAGAGACAGCCGTCCGGCCACCAGGTGCCGATCAACGACAAGTCCGCATCGCCGAAGATGCCATCGCTCAGCCCGCCTCTGGCCTGACCCACCGTTCCGCCGCCCACCCGTCGGCGGCCAGGGCCGACAGTTCAGTTCCCTTGCCCTGTTCTCGGCGTCTTCCTCCACCCGTTCATGGGGCAGGGGCAGTGCTTCGGTACGGGAGAGGGAATCGATGAGACAAGTGAGGAAAGAAGTGGCTCGGTCGAAGGGATAGATCTCGGTCATCGTCGCGCGCGTGATCTCCGGCCGAAACGGCGCTGCCTCCCGGTCAGGGAGACGCCTGGTCAACTCCTCGATCCGGTCCCGCAGTCCGCCGATCTCCTCCCATGCGACAGCCTTCCGCCGATCGAGCTCCTCCCATCACGACACCATCGCTGCCTCGAAGACGACGCCCTGGGACACGACGATCCGCAGTCCGACCATGAACGGCAACGGCGCACGGCATCATCCGCTCTCTGCGGACGAGCCGCACCCAAACGAGCGCTACGCGGGGCCGCGGGTGGGCTGGTGGCCACGGCGGGTGGGCCGTTGTGGCCGAGCCTCACCGCATGCCCTCCGGACAGGCGCACTGACCTCGCCGCATATGTCGTCGACAGACTTGATGGCCTGGCGCTGACACAATCAAAAGCAACAGCGCTTATATAAGCGCTGTTACGATGCGTCTCATGGCCGACCCCGATGCACTCGACGCACTCGACCCGACGCGGCAGAGCCTCTGGCGCCCCCTGCGCCTGCTCCAGGCGTCGATGGACGCCGACATCGCCCAGATCTACTCCGAGCGGCAGATCGACGGGCTCAAGCCCAGTTTCGTCATGGAGTTGCTCCGGCTCCACGCCCGCGGTCCCATGACCATCGCGGAACTGGCCGAGTCGGTTCAGCGCACGCATTCGGCGCTCAGCCAGAAAGTCGCGGCGATGCGCAAGGCCGGCTGGGTCCAGGCCGTCGTGGGCGACGACGCGCGCACCAAGAAGGTGATGCTCACCGACAAGGCTCGTCGCGTCGTCGACCGTCTGGCGGCTGAATGGCGGGCCACCGAGGCTGCCGTCGCCGACCTGGAAGCCGAGGTTCCCTACCCGCTCTCCCGGGTCGTCACCGATATCGAGCGGGCTCTGGAGCGCAAGAGCTTCCATGACCGGATCGCCGAGAAGCTGGCGGAGGATCCGGCGTGGGGCTGAAGCGCACGCTGATGGACGTGACTCCGTTACGGTCGTCACCACCGTTCCGGCGGTTGTGGCTCGGCCAGACCATGTCCGGTTTCGGCGGCCAGATGACGCTCGTCGCTGTGATGTTCCAGGTCTGGCGGATGACGGAGAGCCCCACGTGGACGGGTGCCGTCGGGCTGGCCCAGGCGGTTCCGCTCGTCGCGCTGGGGCTGTTCGCCGGGTCGCTCGTGGACCGGGTGGACCGCCGGAAGGTCTACCTGCTCACGATCAGCGGACAGGCCGCGTGTTCGCTCCTCCTCGCGCTCCAGGGCTTCCTCGGGCACGTTCCTGCCGTCGGCGTGCTGGGACTGGTCGCCCTCCAGTCCTGCTTCGGCGCGGGCAGCGGCCCCGCCTCGCGCACCTTCATTCCGCACCTCCTGCCCAAGCACCAACTGGCCGCGGGGCTGGCGCTGCGACGCGTCGCCTTCCAGGGAGCCATGCTGCTCGGTCCCGCACTGAGCGGATTGATCGTGGGCGAGCTGGGAGTCGGCGCCTGCTACCTGATCGACGCCCTGACCTTCATCGCCGCGCTCTACGGTGCGTTCGGCTTGCCGCCGATGGACCCCGGAGATGAGCCCGCACGGCCCGGCCTGCGCGGAGTGCTGGACGGTCTGGCCTTCCTGGCGCGCTCCCCCGTCATTCGCGGGGCCTTGCTCACCGACCTGGCCACCACCGTGCTGTCGATGCCCATCAGCCTGTTCCCCTTGGTCAACACCGAACGATTCGGCGGCAGCCCCCGCACGCTCGGACTGTTCCTCACGGCCATCGCCGTCGGTGGCGTCGCAGCATCGCTGTTGTCCGGAACCTTCACACGGTTGCCCCGCCCCGGCCTGGTCATGCTCGGCGGATCCGCCGCCTGGGGCGCATCGTTGACGCTGTTCGGACTGTCGCGGAACCCCTGGGGCGGTTTGGCGTTCCTCGTCATAGCCGGCGCCGCCGACACCGTCTCCGTCGTCTCCCGGAGCACTGTCGTCCAGATGCACACCCCACACGAACTACTCGGCCGTGTCGGTGCTGCTGAACAGATCGTCGGGCAAGCGGGACCCGACATCGGCAACATGCGCGGCGGTTTCGTCGCAGATGCCACCTCGGGGGCAGTGGTCCTCGTCAGCGGTGGCCTGCTTTGCCTCGGTGTCGTCGTCGCCGTGGGCGCTGCCACGGCGGACCTGCGCAGTTCCTCCGCACCGCCTCATCGACGTACAGCCGAAGCCGGCCCGTGAGCTCTGGCCCCGAGGCGCGCAGTCACTGGTTCCAACACTCGTGACCAGGTTCCAGCCATCGTGTCCCGGCCCACCCTGCCAGCCACCTGAAACGCGCGCACCGGCCGCGTAGGCCGCTCAGGGGCCAATCGAAACACTCAGAGCCACAACAGCTGTGACGCGCAGCGATAGTTGGCCTTACGTTCCTGGGACGGGATGGCCGAGCCCTTCGTATGGTTGGGCCGCCCAGGGGTGCCGGGTGTGGCTTCTAGTTGGCTGCCGTCCGTGGCTGCAGTGGCTTGGCAGCCCGGCGCCCCACGACGACCCGGCCGCCAGATTGGGAAGTGCGACAAAGATCGCTGCGTAAGGCCATGCCGGCGAGGTCGTCTACGGCTGGACCTGCACGCTCGATCGTCTGGAGCACGATGAACCGGATCTGGGCCGGAATCGACAGCGGCAAGACCCACCACCACTGCGTCGTCATCGACCAGGACGGGACGAAACTGCTGTCCCGACGGGTGCCGAACGGAGAGCCTGAGTTACTCCAGCTCCTCCAGGACATCCTCGCTCTGGCGGACCACGTCACCTGGGCCGTCGACATGGCCGGCGGGGAACCCGCACTCCTCCTGGCCCTGCTGACCGGTCACGACCAGGAGCTCCTCTACATCCCCGGCCGGGTCGTCAATCGGGCCAGCGACGGATACCGCGGTGAGGGCAAGACCGACGCCCGCGACGCCCTCGTGATCGCGGACCAGGCCCGCATCCGCCGCGACCTCAAGCCGATGCGGCCCGCCGACGAGGCCACCATCGAGCTGAAGATCCTCACGAACCGTCGCACGGACCTTGTCCGTGACCGGACCCGGTCGATCAACCGCCTGCGTTCCACGCTGACCGACATGTTCCCCGCACTGGAACGCGCTCTCGCCCTCACCAGCACCGGCCCGCTCGTGCTCCTCGACGGCTACCAGAACCCGGCTGCGATCCGCCGCATGGGGATCGCCCGACTGACCCGCTGGCTCCGCGCTCGCGGCGTCCGCAGTCCGGAGGAGCTCGCGACGACGGCAGTCGAGGTCGCCGAACAGCAGCACACTGCCGTCCCCGGCGAGGCGGTCATCGCCCAGCTCGTGCGGACCCTCGCTGCAGACGTGCGGGTGCTGAACGAGAAGGTCGCGGAGGTCGACCGGCTCATCGAGGACCGCTTCCGCGCCCGCGATCTGGCGGAGATCATCACGAGCCTGCCCGGCATCGGACCTCTCCTCGGCGCCGAGTTCCTCGCCGGGGTTGGCAGCGACCTCACCGTCTTCGCGACCCCAGACCGGCTGGCTGCCTTCGCCGGCCTCGCGCCAGCACCGCACGACTCAGGAAAGAAGAGCGGCAACCTCCACTATCACCGCGGCCTCCAGCGCGTCTTCTACATGTCCGCCCTGACCAGCGTCCGCTACGACCCCAACTCCCGGACCTTCTACGACCGCAAACGAGCCGAGGGAAAACGTCATACCCAGGCGGTGATCGCTCTCGCCCGCCGCAGAGTAAACGTCTTGTGGGCCTTGATCCGGGACCGGCGCCTCTACGAGGTTGTGCCGCCGAGGGCCACGGCGTCGCTCTGATCGTGGTGCTGCCGTCCGTCCAGGACTGCCTGCACTTGACGGTGACCAGCTTCCTCGCGAGACCAGACGAGCGTCCGGCGGCGCGGATTCTGGTGGTCCCAGCTGTCGTAGTCCATGACGGCAACGCTGTCCGACAGCCGCCACCGCGAGGAATCCCACGAGGCTTCAGGTACCTCCACCAGGCCGTCGAGGAGTTCGATCGCCGAGGCGGCAAGACTGTCCATGGGCCATGGCCTCCACGTTGCGACGGCGTCAGTGAGAGCATGTGATTCGATCAGATGCGGGAGCGACGGGGCGATTGGGAGGTAGGGACTGCCGCCGTCGACGTCGGTGCCCACACTGCCGTCGGTGTGCATCAAGTCCCGGCACGGCTTCGACACACGCTCGCCGGTCCATTCGAAGTACCAACCCCCTCTTCCCGGGTCCTGCCATGCTGCCGTCTGCAGACCGAGGTGGTCGTACTCCCATCTGCGGGTGGTCTCGTACCGGTCCCCGTTCACAACCCAGCTACGGCGTACCTCGTAGCGCAGACCTCCGAACTTCTGCTCGAATCCCTCGCACCGGATGATGAGATCCATGGGGGCGGGGACGAGGTTCCCAGCGTGGTCGCGCACGCGCCAGAGCTCTATCGGCAGCCCGAACCGAGTGGGGCACTCACGACGGCCTGTTCGACGCAGAAGGTCTTGTGCGCGCGCCGAGAGCTCGGATGGATCTTCCAGGATGTGCATCCTGAACTTCTTTTCCAAAGGAAGGTCTGGCTGTCAGGCAGTCACGTTACCGGCCGTCAGCACGGGCCCTGCGGCTTGACTTCTCCATTGGGAAGCCACTCTCGCCGTGCTACTTGGCCACGATGGAGTCTTGGGCGGCACCGATAGAGTCGGCCGGTGACCGAGCGCATTGTCCAGCCGTCCCTGCCGACCCGAGACTCTGCAAGCGGCTGTTCGTCGAAATTCGACAATGGGCAGCGCTGCGGCGGGCCTGAGCCCGGGTTCTGCCATCGCACTCTCAGACGGAGCTGCGGGCCTCTTCGCAGTCCGGCTCCGGTATCGGACCCTTCCTCTTACCGACAGAGGGCAAGGTAATCAGCAGCACAGCTGCCCCGAGGAGTGTGATGACCGCGATCCAGCCCGCGCCAACGTGCATGGCATGGATGAACGCATTATCGGCAGCCTGAGCAAGGGCGGGCCGGTGGACAGCGGTGGCGACGTGGCGGGCCTGTTCGGCAGAAACTCGCGCCTGATCCTGCACCGGACCGGGTGCACCCTCCAGCGAAGGTTCGATCGCACGTCGGTACACGATCGACATGATCGTGCCGCCTACTGCGATGCCGATCACACTGCCGGTTTGTCGCATGGTGTTGGTGAGGGCCGATCCCGCACCGGCCTGTTCCAACGGCAGGTTGCTGATCAATGCGGCCGTAACGGGGCCGATCACCATGCCGACCGAGAGACCCTGTATCAACAACAGGATCTCGATCCAGACGAGTGGAGTTTGGAGCCCGAGGAACCCGTACCCGCCCATGGTCAGCGCAGCCATGGTTAGCGCCGGCACGGTGACAGGGCGTATCGACAGGCGGCGAACCAGGCGCGAGGCCAGGGGCGCCCCCACGAGCGCGCCGAATGCGGTCGGGATATTGGCCAAACCCGCCGTCATCGGCGAAAATCCGAGCGCGCCTTGCAGGTAAAACGCGTTGTAGAAGGTGATGGCGGCCACGGCGAAGAGCAGTAATCCGAGCGCGGCATTGCCGCCGCCGAATGTGCGTTGCGCGAGGAGTCGGGGATCAAAGCTGGGCGCCTTGGCCCGCAGTTCGACGAGTACGAAAACGGCCAGCAGAACCAGACCGACAACGATCGGCGCCCAGACGTCGGTAGGGCTCCACGCGGTCACCTGCCCCGCCCGGATCAACCCGTAGGCCAATGCCACGAGCCCGCTGATCGACAGCAACATTGCAGCGGGGTCCAGCGGTCGCGGAGTAGGGCTGCGGAAATTCGGAACCAGCACCGTGAGACCGACCAACGCCAATGCCGCGACCGGAACATTGATCAGAAAGACCGAACCCCACCAGAAATGATCGAGCAGGAATCCCGCCAGCACGGGGCCGACAGCCATTCCGACACCGGCTGACGTCGAGAAAATGCCGATCGCGGCAGCCCGCGCGGGGCCGTTAAAGGTCCACATAAGGATGGCCAAGTTGGCGGGCGTGATCAGCGCGCTGCCCACCCCCATCACAGCTCGAGCTGCAATCAACTGGCCCGCATCGCTTGCGTACGCCGCCCACAGAGAGGACCCGGCGAAGATCACCAACCCGCTGGAAAACACAGTCCGATGACCGAATCGATCGCCCAATGTGCCTGCGGTGAACATCAATGTGGCGAAGGCCAGAGTGTACGAACCGGTCGCCCATTGCAGCTGCGCGGGATTGGCCCCCAGTCCACGGACCGGGTCTGCAAGGGTCTCCAGTGTAGTACTCAGGACGGTATTGTCCAGCCAAATCAGCAGCGAACACAACATGAGAACGGAAAGAATTAACCGCTGCCTGAATTTGGGCAGCGTTGGAGGCGTGGTCATGAACACCTTCGGATATCGATCTGTGGGAACTTGGACGACTGGACCCTAAACAGACTCGGTGAGGCTGTCAAGCTTGAATTTTCTTGCCAAGGCTGTTGCGGTCGAGCGGACTATATGTCCTCCGCCGGATTTGCGTACTGAACAATTTTGTGCCCTCTGGTGGATTTACGATTTGAAGGATTTCGTGACTTGCGGAGGGTTGCGACTGAGCGCATTTCATGCCCTCCAGTGAGCTGTCGCACCGCGTCCTGCGCCCCCGGTTCGGTGCCCACACCAAACCGCAGCTCCTGCCCGCCCAAGACTGCCGGAACACCGGCACTTACCTGACGCATTGCCGGGCACCATTTCTGAGCCACTCACCATGGCCTTCAGAACTCAGTCCCGGCGTACGCGGTGCCGCGTAGTGGTCGAGCGGATCGGGTCGTGAGAGCTGGGACCATGTGCTGCTGCGCCGGAGGTGCCAGCCCAGCTGACACCTGGGGGTTGCTCCGCTTCGAAAGCGGACGCCTCCCGACGCTTGCGGCCGTCCATATGGGAGTGGATGGGGCCAGGGACTGGCGGCAGGGCAGTTCAGCGATGGTTCCGGCGGTGGGGCCAGGGCGCCCAGTGCAGTGCCGTCACCACCCGCTGGTCGGTGAAGTGGGAGAGCGCGTTCTCCGCCGGGCGATGTGTTGGCAGCCTGGCCTTCCCGTTCTGGAGCCCCGCTCCTCGCCGGTCCTCCATCTGCACGGTGCTGCCGACCTCCGGGCCGTCGCCGGAAACGGTGAGCGTCGTGCCGTCGCCGAGACGGACTTTGGCCGTGTTGTCGTCGTCGCTGGTTCTGGTGACTACGCCCGTGGCCGTCACCCCGCGGTCGTGCATGGCTTGCTGGTCGGCGTCGTGTCCGCCGAGACTGCTTGTGATCCAGTAGCCGACGCAGAGGAGAACAACACCGGCCCAGCTGGCCACGGGGTGCCGCGAGGTGTCCGAGAACAGCACGGCCCCGGCGATGAGGATGAGGATTTGCAGGCCGACCCCGAACAGAGAGGCCAGAATGGAGTGCCCACCGCGCCACAAGGCCAGCGTGAACCGTGGTCACAACAGCGAGGCCCCCGCCGGGACGGCTGCCGCCAGCCCGTACAGCACCGTCCACCGCAGCGCCCGCGCCGCCCTCTGCATCCAGGTGCCCCCCATCCCGCCAGCACGGCCGACAGCTGGGGCATCCGCAAGATCGCGACCTCCCGGGAGCCCGTCGCGCGTCACGCCTAGGCCGTGTTAGAGAAGTCCGTGATCTGTTTGGCTGGCCGTCCGGGGAAGTCGCGGGCGGCCATCCAGATGGTGAGGTCGCGGGCGATGTCGTTGATGCTGGTCGCGGTCAGCATGGCGCGCGGAACCGACAGTTCAGGCCGGTCATAACCCTTCGCCGCCGTCAATGAGCGGCTGTGAGAATCCGGCGAATCGCCAGGGCCGATGGGGCCCGACAAACCGGTCGAGAATGCCTTTGCGGGCTGTCGCCCTGGCTAGATGTTGCTCAAGCTGACCGGATCCAGCGGCGCGGGCAAGACCACGCTCGCCTTCGCCGTCACCGACCGACTGGACGGGGTCGTGGTGCACGACTTCGACGAAGTCGGTGTTCCGGACCCTCCGATCCCTCCCCACTGGCGCAACCGCATGACCGAGGTGTGGGTGCGCCGCGCGCTGGAGTACCAGGACCGTGGAATGGACCTGCTGCTGTCCGGGAACTCACCGCTGGGCGAAGTCCTGGCCGCCCCCTCGGCCCCGTCGCTGAACGGGATCGCCGTCTGCCTGATCGACGTCGCCGACCACGACCGGCGCGACCGACTTGCCGCACGCGACGGCGGCCGATGGGACCAGGCCGCCACAGACGCCTTCTGCGGCTGGGCCGCCTGGCACCGCGGGCACGCCCGCGACCCGCGTTTCCGGCCTGACATCATCATCGACGGAAGCTGGCCGGAGATGGCCTGGCACCGATGGACCAAGTGGACCGCCGAGGACCCGCGATGGCGCACCCACCTGATCGACACCACTGGCCAGTCGCTCGCGACATCCGTGAACCAGGTCGAGCGATGGGTCACCGAACAGCGCAAGGCGCACCGGTCAGGCCGACTGGCTCTGCCCCGAGGCTGGACGGACGAGACGCCCGGCCCAGCCGACCACGATGCTTGATCCACTTCTGAAACACGCCCAAAGCGACTTCAGTGGTCAGTAGTGATCCGCCAAGAGTCCCGACCAGGGCGTTCACAGCGTCTGATGAAGATTGCGTCCGTTCCAGGAGCGAACCCTCAGTCGCGTTTGGGGTGCTCGGGGTTCGACTGTTGTGGTGGAGGTGGTGGCGGGAACAGGTGGTCTTCCAGAGCGGGCAGCCCGAACAGCATGAGGAGCAGCACCACCGGGAACAGCAGAGCTATCACGATCACGGCGCCTCCCTGCGGGCCGGCGATCACAGCTGCTACCTGGTGGCAAGCCGGCCACGTTCACCGTGCGACTGAATGGGGGACGCCGCACACGGGGACGGGGCTCGCGTAGGCCGAACGGGTGATTTCTTGCCGTACGAATGCGCGATCGGGCGGCGGTGGACCGCGGCGGCTCATGCGCTGTCGGGTGTCAGCCGCCAGGAGTACCGGCACCCGACCCCTTCGCCCCGTTCGGTACCCGCTCGAAGGGGGATGGGGAGCGCCGTGAATCTGGCGTCGTCCGGTCCCCGGCAAGCCGACTGTGGTAGGGCCCGGCCGGCATGCACGGGCGGGCCGCGCTGGCTACTCCTGGTGGCCCAGCCTCACGATCATGGTCGGGTGGCGCTCGCTGAGCGACTTCAAGGCGAGCAAGCTCTTGATGCTGGGTTCGCGCTCCTGCATGTAGGTTCCGGGCTCGACGCCGTTGTCCCAGCCCCAGCGCGTGTGGCTGACGTCACCGGTCATGAGCACCGGACCCGCCGCGGTGCGGGCGAGGTAGGAGACGTGTCCGGTGGTGTGCCCCGGGGTGAGGATCGCGAAGAACGAGCCGTCGCCGAACACGTCGTTGACACCTTCGAGCCTTCCGCCCGAGTCCTTCGTGAACTGGAGTTCCTCGAGCGGCGGCCGTCCGGCCAGGAGATGGTTGTTCGTTCCCTGGGCGAACAGGTTCAGGAAGAGCGACGCCTCCGCCTCCTTGGCGCCCGTGTAGATGGGGACGTCCTTGGGAACGTCCGGGAGCCCGGAGACGTGATCGAGGTGGAGATGGGTCATGAATACGCCGTTCAGAGGAACTCCCTCCGCTTCGATGATCTCCGCAGTGCCCTGCTGGGGGCGCATGTTCTCGATTCCCCCGTATTTCCTCAGCAACATTCCGACCCCCACGTCTGCGGGGTCCTCCACCAGCCGCCGTGAAACACCCGTGTCCACCAGGAAGAAACCCTGCGCGGGGTGCCGCACGACGTGGGCGTAGATCTTGATCGGCTCCTTGTGGTCGGTGATCCCCGCCGCAACCGCCTTCGGGTGCTTGATGTTGAGCAGCCCCGTGATGGGGGCCTCCCAGTCCGCGCCGATCGTCTTGACCTCGACCGGCCCCGGCTCGTCGATCACGGACTCCATGGCCGCCGCGCTGATCGGCGCGCCGATACGGGCAGGCTTCGCCTTGTGGGTCGTGGTCTTGAAGGCCAGCATTTTCATGGTTGAGCGCCTATTCCTTGATGGCTGATGGCTGATGGCTGATGGCTGGTCCTGACCGTCCCGCACGCCGTGAGGCTCCGGGCCTCCGTTCGAGTCGACGTGCCGCTGCTGCCCGACGCGCTGCTCGCGGGCACGGGCGTCGAGCCCGGCGATGTCGGTCTCGCCGTCAAAGCTGGAGGTGATGTTCACCAGCGCCTGCTCGCCTTGCGGGGGCACGGTCAGCGTCGTAGCGGGGCCGGAGCTGTTGGTGTCGGGCTGGGCCAGGGGTCTGTCTGCCGGTGGGGCGGGCTTGATGGCTGGTTCAGACCGTCTTGATGGTGCCGCCGTCGATGACGTAGTCCGCGCCGGTGATGTTGCCGGCCACGTCGGACAGCAGGAATGCGATCAGGGCCGCGACCTCCTCTGCTTCGCTCATGCGGCCGGTCGTGATGTTCTGGGCCTTCGCGATCTGCTGGACGAAGTCGGGGAGGCTGACACCTGCCGCCGCGGCCAGCTGGGCGACCGGGCCGTTGGGGTCCTCGTATACGGCGGTGCGGACCAGGCCGGGGGAGACGGTGTTCACGCGCACGCCCTGGGGGCCGAACTCCTCGGCCAGGGACTTGCCGAGCGCGGTGACCGCCGCCTTGACGGCGCTGTAGCTGGCCGGGACGCCCAGGGGCATCCGGGCGACGGTGGAGGAGATGTTGACGATCGCCCCGCGACGCTCGATCAGGCTGGGCAGGGCCGCACGCGAGGCGCGGACGGTGGCGAGCACGTTGATGTCGAACATGCGGGTCCATTGGGTGTCGTCGGCGTCGAGGAAGCCCATGACGGCCTCGTCCCCGCCTCCCACGTTGTTCACCAGCAGGTCGATGCCGCCCAGCTCGGCGAGCGCGCTGTCGATCAGGGTGGAGACCCCTTCCGCGGTGCTCAGGTCCGCCGACACGGCGTGGGCCCCGGTTTCCTTGAGTTCCGGCGTGATGGTGCGGGCGGCGCCCACGACGCGGACGCCTTCGTCGGTCAGGGTCCGGACGGTGGCCAGTCCGATGCCCCGGCCGGCACCGGTGACGACGGCGGTCTTGCCCGTCAGGTTGAGGTTCATGAGGCTCCTCCAATGCTTATGACTTTAATGCTTCAAGTCATATCTATCATGGCTTGAATCAGTTTGCTAGCCTGGAGCCATGGCGATGACGGAGGCGCAGGCGGAAGCGCAGTGGGAGCTGGGCAAGCTGGTGCACGACCTGGACATGCAGAGCAATGCGCGCATGCGTGAATGGGTGACCGGGCTCGGTCTGACCGTCGCGCAGGCCTCGGCTCTGCGTGAGATGATCGGTCCGATGACCATGCGTGAGCTTGCCGGGCGGATGAGCTGCGAACCGTCCAATGCCACCGTTGTGATCGACAAGCTGGAGAACCTGCGGCTGATAGAGCGCCGTCCCCATCCGACCGATCGCCGGGCCAAGCAGCTTGTTTTGACCCCGGAGGGCACCGAGCTGCGGGAACGGCTGCTGACGGTCTTGACCGAGGAACCCCTGTTCACCGGCCTGACGCAGGACGAGCAGGACGCGCTGCAGGGTCTGCTCAAGCGGGCCCTCTCCCGCGCTGAAATCCTCCAGGCCTGACGGCGTCAGATGGCCTGGGCCTCGGAGCAGGCCTGCCGCCGAGCGCCGATGGCAGGGCGTGAATGAGTGGGGCGGGCAGGTGCTATGTCTCGGCGTCCTCTCCGTCCGTCGGCGGCTCACGCAGCGTGCGGTGCCCCGCCTGCGCGGGGCGGAAGCACGCGTAGCGCCCCAGGAAGTCGATGCGGTCGAACTGGCGCGGCGAAAGGCGCGGCGAGCAGGTCGTCGGTCACGGGGAAGCCGTCGGCCCCGAGTTGCATGGCGGCGCGTACCTGTAGCGCTCGCCGCGGTGTATCCGCAGGCGAGAGGCGGCGCGGCGACAGGCGCGCAGCTGCATGCCGTCTGCGTAGGGAAGAGATGCCGACGACGCAGGTGGACGCGTGCTCATCGCCTCCCCTTGCGGCTCCGGATTGGTCACTCCTTCGGCTCCGTGGGGCGTGTCAGGGAACCTCCGGGCTCAGGCCGAGGGCACATTGGCGTCATGAACCGAGTACCCGAAGAAGGCTTGGTCCTGGTCCCCGGCAACTCTCTGATCACCAGTTCGCCGGAAGAAGGACGTGCCCTGGCTCTGACGCTGGCCCGTCACACCGTTCACAACATTCAGCCCGACCTGGACGTCCTGAAGGGAGGTCGGCCGAACTACTCCACCACCCCGGACAGCCTTGTGCTCGCCACGCACGTGGTGGCCATCGAGTTCCAGACGATCGCGGCCGCCAACAACTACTGGCGGCCCTGAGGAACGACGAGCGGTCTGGGAGCCGATGAGGCCAGGCGTCCAAGGGCGATGAGGTCGTCGGCTTCGGACCGCCCGCCGTGCCTCGCCCTGTGGCCGCCGTAGAAGACTCACGAGCCACAGACCGACTCGACTCACATCGAGTTTCACCTTGGGTTTCGGGTTTCACATCGAGTGTTGCCGATCCGGTCGTACCCTGAGGCTGGTGTTGACCATCAGCCGTACGCCGATCACGGCGGAGGCGGTGGCGAGGGACGCCCAGGAGGGCTGGCCCGCGAGGCGGATGAGGCCGGCGGCTACGAGGAAGTCCGTCAGGACCGCCACGCCGGGCTGTACCCGGCGGAGCCGAAGGCTGACGGACACCGCGCTGACCAACCCGAACGCCGTGACCAGAACGGCGGCTTGCGTCAACAGCACGGTCACGGGGCGGTCCCCGGGGCCGTGGCAGTGGCCTGAGGGGAGAGCCGCTCGATCTCCCGGCGTTCTTGTTCGATCTCCCGGCCTAGGAAGTAGTTCAGCCCTGTTCGGATCGCGGCGATCGCGGCCAACTGGCCGATCTCCGTGAAGGACGGCGCGACGGCGGTGCGCAGGATGTCTCCGGCGAGCTGGAACTCAAGACCGAGCGCCAGGAAACGGCCGAGGGCCAGCCGGATCCGGTTGAAGCCGAAGACAGCTTCCGCGGCCCCCCGCCGCTTGCGCAGGCCGACTGCGCCGTAGCCGATGAACTGGACGAACGCCCAGGCCGCGCCCACGAAGATGATCAGAGCGCCGGCGAACTCGACCAGACGCACGGCCAGGTCGACGACGTCACGCAGCGTTGCTTCCCGCAGGAGACCCGTGTCCATGGGGGCATTGTCGGCTCACCTGGGCGCCGCTTGGCACTCGCCACCCCAGGGCTGAAGGGAACGTGCCGGATCGGGCGCGTCAGCGCCAGTAGTCGTTGGCGGCGGCGATGGTGGCGAACTCGGTGGCGACCACCTGGGCTATGACGATGAGGGAGTCGGGATTCTCCGCGTACACGGGGCGCAGCCGCGTGCGGACCTCGGCGTCGGGCTGAGTCGCCTTGATCACGAGACGGGCCATCTTGAGGGCGAGTTCACGGCCCTCCTGGGGAGTTGCGGTCTTGAGTGAGTTGTTGGGAACGAGTTCCATGACGGTGCTCCTGCGGGTGGGAACGGACGGTTGCGACCGTCCGGTCGAGGTGGGGAGGGTGGTGCCACCGCGCGCGGTCTCCCTGTCGGGTAAGTGACCACGCGCGGTCCGGGGCGGGCGCGGTCAGTGACCGGGGACCGGAAGGTCGCCCTCGACGTACTGGGCGCGGCCGTCGGCGAACGACCAGTCCTCGGGCCCGTTCTCGAAGTAGCTGATGAACAGGTCCTTGCCGTCGACGCCGACTGCGGCGAGCTGCACGGCGAGCGTCTTGTACAGGTGCTGCTTGTCCTTGGTGCCGCGGCCGCGCTGGGTGAAGATGTGGACGATGACGGTTCCGGGGGTGCGCTCGAAGCCGAGTCCGGCGTCGAGGGCGACGATCTCGTCCGGGTCGTGCTGGGTGAGGATCTGGAAGCGGTCGCGCTCGGGGATCTCCAGGACGTCGATGAGGGACTGCTGGACGGCGTCGGCGATGGCCCTGATGTTCTCGGGGCTGCGGCCGCGGATGAGGTCGATGCGTACGAGCGGCATGGCGGGGGTCCTTGGGGCGTGAGGTCAGGGCGTGAGGGGGAGCCAGGTGCCGTGGTCGGCGATGGCCAGGACGGGAGTGAGGCCCGCGTCGTCGAAGGCGTGTTCGATGGCTTCGCGGCCCTCGGTGAAGTGGGCCCAGCCCGTGTAGTGGGCGGGGATGTTGACAGGGGCACCGAGAACGGCGGCGGCCGCGGCGGCTCG
This sequence comes from Streptomyces sp. NPDC048277, assembly GCF_040652235.1. Taxonomy (NCBI): domain Bacteria; kingdom Bacillati; phylum Actinomycetota; class Actinomycetes; order Kitasatosporales; family Streptomycetaceae; genus Streptomyces; species Streptomyces sp. NPDC048277. The sequence goes on along the minus strand of NZ_JBEZLQ010000023.1, from coordinate 85,252 downwards.
GACGCTGTCCAGGCTGACGGGCCGTTCGCGGAACTTGCCCGGGACGCGGGCGGCGCCCGCGTGGAGCACGGCCGCAGCGATGCCGGGGATACGGCGGGCGATCTCGGTGACGGTGCGGATCGAGGCGTTGTCGCCACTGATGTAGACGGTGGGCAGGCCGTCTCCGGCGAGTACGAAGCCGATGACCTGGCAGTTGACGTCGCCGTCCGGGTCGCGCTCGCCGTCTTCAGGGCCGTGTACGGCGGGCACGGCGGTGACGGTCAGCTCGCCGCCGTCCGGGCGCCGGAGGCTGTGGGTGTCCCAGGCGGCCAGGCCCTTCGCCGGGGAGCCGAGGCGCGCGGCGCCACTGGTCGTGGTGAGCAGCAGCGGAGCGGCGAGCGCGAAGGCGCGGCCACGGTCGTCGAAGTTGTCCGCGTGGTTGTCGTGGCTGACCAGGACCACGTCGACGTCCCCGAGCCGGTCCTCGGTGACCGCCGGGCCTTCGGTCTTGGTCAGGTAGCCGTGCGGGCCGGGGGCGTCGAAGGTCGGGTCGGAGACGATGCGCAGCCCGCCGAGGTCGAGAACGGTCGTGGGGCCGCCCACCACCATGGCCGAGCCGGCGTGACGAGGGAGAAGGGGGGAAGGCGATCCCATGATGGTGCCGGGGCTCCTTGGTCTTGGACAGGGGGAGGGGCAGTACCGTGGGCGCCGGGTGGTCCGGCCGCTCCACATCCCTCCGCCGTCGACCGTAGGGAGAGCGAGTCGGTAAACGGAAATGCCGCTCCGGTTGAGGCTATGCCTCACCTGCATGGGTGCAGGTCGCGGCCGCGTCCAGGGCCGCATCGAGGAAGCGGCGAAGAAGCACACCCCCCGTTCCCGTGTCCGGGCGGTAGGCGAGGCGGACCGGACTGGGCGGTGCGCCGGTCACCGGGAGGAAGCGCAGCGCGGGGTGGTGGATGCGGCGTTCGGCGACCTCGGGGACGATGCCGATGCCGCGTCCCGCGGCCACCGATTCGAGCCACTCGTCGAAGTTCGCGGTCTCCACGTACCGGCGCGGACCGTCCCCGTCCGGCCAGCACCAGGGGCCGGTCGTGCCGCTGACGGTGTTGACGACCAGGGTCCACTCGTGGGCGTCCTGCCAGCGCAGAGCGTCGGCGGTCGGCTCCGCTGGATGACTGCGGGAGGTCTCCCGGCCGTCGCCCGCGGCTACTGCGCGGGCGTGGACGGCGACGCGCCGCTCGTCGTACAGGTGCACCGTCCGTACGGTGGCTGCGACCGCTCTGCCTCCGCGCACCAGAGAGATGTCGACGGCCTGGCGGTGGAGGGCGTCGAGCGGATCGTCGCAGCGCACGAGCTCTACCCGTGCGTCGGTGGCGCGCTCGAAGCCGGCGATGGCGCGCTGCGCCCAGGGGTCGGGCAGCAGCCAGCTGAAGCCGAGCCGGAGCACGGACTCGCGGCGCGCCGCGGCCACGGCGCCGTCGAACGCCGCGAGGGTGCGCTCGGCATGGACGAGGAACTCGGCCCCCGTGTCGGTGAGTGCGACACCGCGCGACGAGCGGTCGAGCAGCCGCACCCCGAGCCCCGCCTCCATCTGGGCGACGGTGCGGCTGAGCGCGGGCTGCGTGATCAGCAGCTCCTCGGCGGCCCGGGTGAACGAGCGGTGACGGGCCACCGCGGCGAACGCCCGCAGATGCCGTAGCTCGATGTTGGACGCACCCGCGTGACCGGAGACCGTCACCGCTGCCTCGCACTATGCAGGGGACACATGGATGCAGCGTAACCGGCATTTCCTGGCACCGTGTGCGCGGCCTGGCGTGGCTAGGGAAGCCCGGTGTACCGGATCGGCTGATCCTCGTCCGCCCTCCCGCGGGCGTTTCGCCAGCGGCGCCGGCACGCCGGCACTCGTCACCGCCACCGAGCGCGCCGATGGTGTGGGCTTCCTCGCTCCGCACCGTGCCCGCGCCCTCCAGCCTGAGGCTGGCCGCCTAGGGCCTCACCCTGCCCGCCGACGCCGCTCTCCGCTCCGGGGCAGACCATCGACGGACACCTCAGCCAGCTCGACGGAGAAGCCTCTCGCGGAGATCCGTCAGCAGTTGGGAGGGGCCGTGCTGCCGAGCCTGTCGAGGATGTGCGGCCACGCAGCCGCCCCCAGGAGCACGTCCGCTTCGGGCGTGCCTCCGTAGAGGAAGTGCGGGGAGGCCGGCGCGGGGCTCTCGCCGGGAAAGCGCGGTCGATGGCCGGCATCGTGGCGGGCGATCAGATGCACGTCGGCCCCAACTGAGCGTCTGCGTGCAGCCAGTTGTTCGGCGAAGGGGAGAGAGGGCCACATCGCGTCGTCGCCACCGGCGACGAGCAGCAGATCGGCCCGGGCCTTCTCCACGGGGATCTCTGCCATAGGGACCAGGTGAGCGAAGCTCCGCACGCTGAGCTCGTACCAACCGCGGATGGCGACCGGACCGCTGCCCGAGGCCACCGGGGTCCAGGAATCATCCATCGGAACAAATGGCAGGGCCTGTCCCCGCCACGTCCAGGAAGAGCGGTACGGGTGCTGTACTCCATCGCTGCCCGGACCCACATTGCACCAGACTCGCGACGTGGGTGACAGCGCGATGACAACGTCCACGCGCGGGTCGTGTACGGCCGTGAGCATTGCGGCTTCAGCCCCCTTGGAGACACCGAGGATGCCGATACGTCGTGCCCCGTTCGCTGCGAGGAAGTCGACCGCGCCGGTGAAGGTCTCCAGGGGGATCTCGCAAATTCCCGGGGACTGCCCCGGCCCGCCGAACCAACGGATGGACAGAGCAGCGATGCCCTGCTGAGCAAGGATGTTCGTTCTCTCGCGTTCGATGCGTCCGCTGGAACCGCCCAGGACCAGTAAGCCGACGTCACTACCCTGAGCCGGAGCGGCCAGGATGCCCTCCCAAGGACGGTCCAGCTCCAGCTCAACAACGTCCACGCGCTCTCCCCCCGTTCGCCACGCCATGGTCAAGAGATTTCCTGACAGCCTCTCAAATACGTTCGATGGCTTGACACCGAGGCCCAGATATTGGGGCGCGCAGAGAATCGAAGTCCAGCCGGTGATCAGCGAGGGCAATTTCAGGCGGCGTGCTGTCGGGCGGGCTGTCACCGGCAGAGCGCCGCCACAACCAGCTGCCGAAGGACGCCGAAGGCACCCGCGCCAAGCTCAAACGCCTGGTCGAACTCGGCATCCTCAGCGAGGCCGACACGGGCAACTCAGCCAGGAAGCAATGGCCGACGGAAGGTCCACCAGCGGCCTCGCTCCCGCCTCGGATAGAAACGGATATCGCCCTAAAAGTCGCCCCCTCAGGCACGGCCTAGCCGCGTGCCCAGCTCTGGGAGTCCGTGCCCGGGGCGCAGGTGGCCTCGGCCACTCCGCCGCCGAAGGCGAGGGCTAGGCAGCCGCCGTCGTAGATCGTGGCGAGGGTGTTGCCGGAGCCGGTTTTCCAGAGCCGGGCGGTGCTGCTGAGCGAGCAGTCGCCGATGAAGACGGCCTGGCCGTTGCCGTTCGCGCTGAGGCAGGTGCCGGTCGAGGCGTTGACGACCTTGACGCTGCCGCCCGAGGCGCTGCGGAAGGTCCACTCGGCAGTCGAGTCCGAGCAGGATCCGAGACCGGAGGAGCCGTAGACCTGGATCAGGCACTTGCCGTTCTCGCCGTTCTTCAGCGTGAAGGTGCCCGAACTCCCGGACGTGCTGGGGGTGGTGGTGACCGTGGTGCCGCCGGAGGAACTGCCGGACGTTGAACCGCCGGAGGAGCCAGAGGAGTTGGAGGAGGAGCCCGTGGTGGACGAGCCGCCGGAGCCTGCCGTTGCCGAGCCGGAATTGCCGGTCTTTCCCGTGCCGCCGATGGCCGTCTTCCCGCTCTTGTCCCCTTCCTTGTCACTGCCCTTGCCCTTTCCCGACGCCGTGGGCGAAGGCGTGCCGGTCGGGCTCGCGGGGGTGTGAGGGGAGGATGGTTGGGCCGAGGGGGAGGCGGACGCGGAGACGGAGGCGGCCGGAGTGCCCGCCGTACCGCCGCCGCGGTCGTCGCGCGAGCCCGTCGCGTACGGGAGCAACTGGAAGGTGACGGCCGCCACGATCACAACCGGCACGGCGATCGCCAGGACGCGGGTGTGGCGTCGCCTGGGTTGACGCTCACGTTCTCGCTCGGGCGGCACGACGACCACCTCGGGCTCGGCCGTCGTCACCTCCGGAACGTCCGCCGCGAACGCGGCCCGTTGCGCCAGACGCCCGTTGATCGGCTCGGGCCACAGCGGGGGCCCGGACGGGCCGCGTCCCGCGGTCAGTTCGAGGAGTTCGGCGGCGGTGGGGCGGCCCTCGGGGTCCTTGTCCAGGCAGGAGCCGACCAGCTCGGCCAACTCCGGCTCGGCGTCGCGCAGTTCCTGGAGGTCCGGCTGCTCGTGGACGATCCGGTACAGCACCCCGTGCCCGGACTCGTCCCCGAACGGCGGCCGTCCGGATCCCGCGAACGCCACCACCGAACCGAGCGCGAACACATCCACGGCCCCGGTCAACCGCCTTGCCCCCGAAGCCTGTTCGGGAGACATGTAGGCGGGCGTGCCCACCACCATCCCGGTCCGCGTCAGTTGGCTCTGCTCGGCGGCCCGCGCCACCCCGAAGTCGATGAGCGTCAGCCCCTGGGACGTCAGCATGACGTTGGACGGCTTGATGTCCCGGTGGACCATGTCCCGTTCGTGGACGGCGGCCAGTCCGGCCGCCGCCTCCCGCAGCAGCAGCCACAGCGACTCGGCGGGGAGCGGGCCGCCGTACACCTCGACGGCCTCGCGCAGGGTCAGGCCGGGCACGTACGCGGTGGCGAACCACGGAGGCCGGGCGTCGCGGTCGCCGGCCAGCAGCGGCGCGGTGGCTCCGGCGGGCAGCCGGGCGAGGTTGTCGAGTTCGTGTCCGAAGCGCCGTACGAAGTCCTGGTCCTCGGCGACCACCGACGGCAGCACCTGTTTGACCGCTGCGTAGCGGCCCTCGTGCACGCCGAGATAGACCCGCCCCATGCCGCCGGCCCCGAGCCGCCCGACCAGCGGGATGGGCCCGATCCGCCGGGGATCCTCGTCCTCCAGCGGCTCGACGCCCACCCCACTGCCCCCGTCGCCCCCGTTGTTGGTCACGAGAGGCAGAGTACTGTCGTATCGAATATTTTTCTAGAAACTCTTTCTAGAAGAACCATCCACTAGGCTGCCGCGCCATGACCCCCAGGCAGCAACGCGGTACGGCGACCGCCGAGGCGCTCCTCGACGCGGCGCTGCGCGTCCATGCGGCCGAGGGCGAGCGGGGGCTGACCGTGCACGCGGTCACCGAGGCCTGCGGGGTCAGTCCCGGCAGCCTCTACCACCACTTCGGCAGCATCGAAGGGCTGACCTCGGCGGTGACGCTGCGCTGGCTGGAGCGGCTGCTGGCGGAGATGACGGCGGCGCTGGCGGACGCGCGGACTGCACGGGACGGGATCGGGGCCGCCGTCGGGGCCTACCTCGCGTTCATCCGGGACCACCGGGAGGCAGCCCTGCTGATCCTCTCGCCGTCGGCCGACCTGAGCCCCTTCGTCCGGTGGGCCGAGGCGCAGGTCCGCTGCGGCGAACTCGCGCCACTCCCCACGCCGTTGATCGATGCCCTGGTACTCGGTCCGATGATCGGGGTGGCCCGGCGCTGGCTCTCCGGCAGCGACGACGTGGACCTGGAGGAGGCGGCACGGGTACTGCCGGACCGGATCTGGCGGGCCGTGGGCAGCACCGGGTGAGAGGGCGGTCAATCCTCGCCCCACCGGCTGATCCGCCTGAGGCAGAGCGTGATCTTCTTCGTCCCGTCGCCGCTCGTGTAGGTCATCACCTTGCCGTCGCATGCCAGTTCCTGGGCGTAGTCGAACTGTTCGGCGGCCTCGACGACCTTGTACGGCTCGTCCCAGGGGACAGGGAAGCCGCAACTCTGCCTATATGCGGTGTGGTTGCCGTAGCTCTCGATCCGTACGCAGTCGCCGGCCTTGGCCTGGAAGAGGTCCTTCGAGTCGACGTGGTTGTGGAGGTAGAGCCCGCTGAAGAACAGCACTGCGGCAATCACCTGGAAGCCGGTCTTCACGCAACCGCCGTCGCCGGTGCCGGTTCCGGTGCTGGTTCCGGTCTCGGGGGCCGACCGCGGCTCCGGCTCCGGCTTCGGCTCCGGTACCGGCTTCGGCTCCGGTACCGGTCTCGGTCGCGGCACCGGCCGTTCGGCCGCCGCTCTGCGCGCCGTCAGTGCGGTCATCGCGGTCGCGAGGTCGGTCAGGAGGGCCTTGCGTCCGAGCGGGGTGTCCGTCGGCAGGAGGAGGGTCGCGGCGGCGTTGCCGCGCTGGACGATCATCGTGGTGACCTGGTCGGGCGTGCGGCGCGCGGTCGGTGCGTACGACTCCGCTGCCCGCGCGAACCGGTCCAGCAGCTCTGTCGCGTCAGGCCGTTCGGCCGGGTCCTTCTCCAGGCACGGCAGGAGCAGTGCGGTGAGCGCCGGCGGGACGCCGGTCAGGTCGGGGGCCTCGTAGACGACGCGGTGCAGCACGGCGAAGGTCGTGCCGTCGCCGAACGGCGTCCGCCCGGTGGCCGCGTGGGCGAGCAGGCTCGCGAGGCTGAACACGTCCGACTTCGGGCCGACCTGGTCGTCCCGGACCTGTTCCGGGGACATGAAGGCCGGGGTGCCGATCACCCCGTGGGTGGTGAACCGGGTCGCCGCGTCGAGGGCGCGGGCGATGCCGAAGTCGATGATCCGGGGGCCGTCCTCGGCCAGGATCACGTTCGCCGGCTTGAGGTCCCGGTGCACGAGACCGCAACCGTGGATGGCGCCGAGCCCCTCCGCAAGCCCGGCGCCGAGCGCGGTCACGGTGCCCGCCGGCAGCGGACCGAAGGCGGCCACCGCCTCCTGGAGCGACGGCCCGGGCACGTACGCCGTGGCCAGCCAGGGCGTCTCGGCCGTGGGGTCGGCGTCCACCACCGGTGCCGTGTAGAAACCGCCGACCTTCCGCGCCGCCCCGACCTCGGCGGCGAACCGGCGCCGGAAATCCGGGTCCTGGGCGAGATGCGGCCGTACGACCTTCACGGCGACCAGCCTCCCGCCCCGCGACCGGGCCAGGTACACATCGCCCATGCCACCGCCGCCCAGCCTGCGCAGCAGGATGTACGGGCCGATCCGGGCGTCCGTTCTCAAGGCTTCTGGCATGCGGGAAGTCTGGACGACGAACGACCTGACCGAAACATACTTCTAGAAAACCATTCTAGAAATTCACGGGAGGACGGATGACAGTATGGAGTGGTGAGACGCAAACAGCAGCGGGGTGAGGCCACCTACGAGCAGTTGCTGGACGCCGCCTTGCGCGTGTACGCGGAGTCGGGCGACCAGGGGCTGACCGTCGGTGCCGTCACCAAGGCGAGCGGGGTGAGCCTGGGCAGCCTCTACCACCACTTCGGCAGCATCGACGGCCTGTTGGACGCACTGCTCATGCGCTGGCTCGGCCGGCTGCTGGAGGCGACGCTCACCTCCCTGGAGGGCACCCGGTCCGCCCGAACCGGCATCCGTGCGATCGTCACCGCCTATCTGGGCTTCGTACGCGACCACCACGACGCCGCCCTGCTGCTGCACTCGGCCGACGCCGACCGCCGGGGCATGACCGACGGCAAGGGCCTGAGGGACGCGCAGGAGGCCCGGCTGTCCCCGCTCGCGCAGTGGGCGCAGGGGTATGTGGACGCCGGTGAACTCGCCCCGCTGCCGCCGGGACTGATCGAGGTGCTGGTCCTCGGCCCGGTGATCGGCGTGGCCCGCCGTTGGCTGTCCGGCGTCGACGACGTCGATCTCGACGAGGCGGCGGAGCTGCTGCCGGAGCGGATCTGGCGGTCGGTGGCCGCCTGAGCGGCAGGTCCGCCGTGCCGGCAGGCGACCGTGCACGCCCGCCCACCGCGGCCGCGCCGCTCCCTCCGTACCACCACGTGCGCGCAGTCCGCCGTCGGCGGTTCGCCGAGCAGGTCCGGGTCGTCGATCTCCAGGTCTCCAGGTCTCCTGGTCGAGGAGGAAACTCGATACGTTCCAGGCGCTGCTGGAGGGAGTGGCGGCTACGCAGGTGGATTCTCGTCGAGCCAGAGGCGGAGTTGCTCCGCCTGTGACTCGCGCCCGAGACCGTCGAGCAACCGCACCTGCTGGCTCAGCACACCATGAAGTCGCCGGAACACAGAGGGCATGTCGGCATGACTGCGGAAGAGCTCCACGGCGTCCCCAGTTGCGCGCAGCGCTCCGGAGAGGTCACCCCTGTCCTCCAGGAGCACGGCGAGGACCTCCAGCGAGGCGGCGAGGCCGGGCTCGTGGGCGGCCGGGTCGGCGGCCGTGAGCCGACGGTAGATCCGCACGGCCAATTCAGCCGCGGCGAGCGCACTGTTCAAGCGCTCCACCATCGCCAGCCGGGTACTGAGGTGGTACAGAGAGGCGGCGAGGTCGGGATCATGAGCGGCGGGGTCGGCGGCCGCGAGTCGGCGCCGGATCCGCACCGCCTCTTCGGTGGCGGTGACGGCTTCGTCCTGGCGTCCCACCCGCTCCAACTGGTTGCCTAGGTTGTGGAGTGAGGTGGCGAGGTCGGGCTCGTAGGCGGCGGGGTCCGTGTCCGCGAGCCGACGCCAGATCCGTACAGCCTCTTCGGTGGCGGTGACGGCCTCGTCTCGGCGCCCCACCGCCGCGAGGGCGGCGCCGAGGTTGTGCAGTGAGCCGGCGAGGTCGGGCTCGTAGGCGGCGGGGTCGGCAGCCGCGAGCCGGCGCCAGATCCGCAGCGCTTCTTCGCTGGTGGTGAGGGCCTCGTCCCGGCGTCCCACCTCCGCCAGCCGGGCGCCGAGGTTGTGCAGCAAGGCGGCGAAGCCGGGCTCATCGGTGTCCGCGAGCCTGCGCCAGATCTGGACCGCCTCTTCGGTGGAGGCGAGGGCCTCGTCCCGGCGCCTCACCCCCGCCAGCCGGGCGCCGAGGACGGACAGCGAGTGAGCGAGGTCGCGCTCGTGGGGGGCAGGGTCGGCAGCCGCGAGCCGACGGTAGATCTGGACCGCCTCTTCGGTGGCGGTGACGGCTTCGTCCTGGCGCCCCACCCGCTCCAACTGGATGCCGAGGTTGTGCAGCGAGGTGGCGAGGTCGCGCTCGTGGGTGGCCGGGTTGGCGGTCGCGAGTCGGCGCCAGATCTGGACCTCCTGTTCGGTGGCGGCGAGAGCCTCGCTTCGGCGCCCCACTTCCGCCAGCCGGGCGCCGAGGACGGACAGCGAGTGGGCGAGTTCGGGATCGTGGGCGGCCGGGTCGTCGGCTGTCGATTGCTGGACGTGCTGGGTGGCCGAGAACAGGGCGGTGGTGAGCCGTACGGCGAGGGGGGCGATGACACGGGAGGGGAAGGGCAGGGCATCTGCCGCTGTCCGGAGGGCGCTGACGTACATGGTGGCGGTGTTCAGAGCGGTGTCGAGGGCGGTGAGAACGTGTTCGCTGTCGGTCCCGCGGCCGGCGTTGTACTCGCCGATGGCGGCGCGGGCCAGGACGGTGATGAGCTGTGCCTGCTGTGCGGCTTCGGCCGCGTCGAGCAGGGCGGGCAGCAGGATCCTGTCGCCGGTGAGGGTGCGGGAGGCATGGTATTCGGCGATACGGTCCGGTTGGAGCGACCCCCAGAAGCGGTCAGGCCCGGCCGGGTACAGCGTGGCCAGCCACGCCGCCGTCGCCGGTGCCTTGTCGGGCGGAAGGCCGGGGATCTCGCGGATGACACGGCGGGCGTCCTGTTCGGTGGTGGCTCCGCACAGCGCGGCCACGGTGACCGCTGCCCCCAAAGTACGGGTGGACAGGTTGAGTTTGAAGGCGGGGGCGTCGGCACTGTCCTGCCAGAAGCGTCCTTCGTGCTGTAAGAGGATCTCTTCGGGCGGGGTACCGGGCGGGGCCTGAGCGGGCGCCGGGCCCTGTTGCAACAGGGCGACCAATGCGGCCAGTTGCAGGGTGAGGGCGTTGTCGTAACGGGGATCGCTGAGGTCGTCGGGGGGCCGCAGGGTGTCGGCGAATGCTGTCCAGTCGTGCGCGGGCACCATGGGGACGTGCGGTAACAGGTCGGCCAGGTCGCGGGCTGCGCGGGCGAAGGCGCTGACGCGGTCCTCGGCGGGGCGGCCGCGGGGGATGAGCGGGGCGAGCTCGGTGACCGGTGCCGTGGTGAGCAGACTGCGGGCGGCGGGCGCGGCGTTGAGCGGGTCGGTGCGCCAGTCTCCGTCGGAGCGAGCCAGCAGCAGGATTCGGACGCGGTGACGGGAGCGGTGCAGGTGGGTGATCAGTCGGCGCAGGAGACGGGGGCGGGTCTCGGCGTAGTCGACGACGAGGAGAAGGGGCAGGCCGGCGGTGGTGAGGGGGGAGAAGTCCGGTGGGGTGTCGTGGTCGGTGAGGTCGGAGCGCAGGTGTCCGGTGGCCCAGCCCTGGTGGCTGAGGGTGTCGGTGAGGCGGCGGGCCAGGCGGGACTTGCCCTGGCCGCCGGGTCCGGTGAGCACCTGTACCGCGACGGTGGCCGGGTCGTTCTCGCACCAGGCGCGCAGGGCGGTGAGTTCACTGTCGCGGTCGTGGAAGGTGACGGCTTCGGCGTCGGCGCGCAGCAGTGCGGCCGGTGAATTGAGGTCGCGTTCGGGTGCGGCGGGGGTGAGCAGGCCGGCTGCTTCCGTGGGTTCGAGGGCGGGTTCCCAGCCGGTGTGCCGGGCGATCAGGGCGCGGAAGCCCTCGTCGGTGAGGAGGCGGGCGGCGGGGGTGGCGGTCAGCCGGGTGCCGCCGTCGGCCTGCCGGTCGCGGCGGACCACCCCGCACAGCAGCTCACCGCCGTGAGCGTCGTCGCTGAGAACGGCAGCCCCTGATACCCCCGACCAGCGGCTGCCGGTCGCGTCGGCGGGAGGCGTGGGGTCGGTGCTGGAGATCTCGTAGCGGCCGGCGAGAGAGCCGGTGCCGGGCAGGATCCGTCCGGCGAGCTGTTCGTCCAGGCGGTGCCCGTCGGGGGTCCTCTGCATGCGGGGGAAGCCGACCAGGGTGACCGGGTGCGCACGGGTACCGATGAGGCGTCCGAACCGCTGGGGCGGCCGGGTGTGCAGATCGGTGAGGGACTGCGGAGTCTGCCAGCCGTGCCCCTCATCGACCTCGACCAGCGCCGCATCCACCACTGCGTCGTTGCGCCGCCACCGCACGGTCGCGGGAAACTCCTGCTCACCGGCATCGGGCCGGGACACGGTCACCCTGTCCTGGCCCGACCCGGACATGCCGTCCAGGACATGAGCGGCCGTCAGCACCAGCCTGGGCGCGACCAGGTAGCCCGAACCGAACCCCCGCTTGTCCGAGCCCTGCCTGCTCACCCGGATCTGCACCCGGCGATCGAACTCCACACCAGCCCCCGTTGTGTGATGAACCCGCCCGGCCCGGGCCTACTCCTCGTCGCTGACGTCGATGTCACCACCGCCCGGCCGGTGCGGCCTGAGGTGCACGGTGACGGTGTGAGTCGCCTTGCGCGCGCTGTCCTTCCTACCGCCCAGAGAGACGACACCAAACCTCAAGCCGCCGTCCATCCCGCGGGTGTGAGTCAACTCCATGCCCAACTCCACCGTGATGTCCCCCAGGGAGAACAGCACCCCCTGGTCCTCCCCGTTCGCACCCGCGATCCGCGCCTGCGCTTGCGCGACCTGGCTGCGCAGCAGTGTGATCGCGTCAGCAAGATCCAGTCCCTCCACACCCGAACCGCCGGCATCGCCCACCACAAGCCCCCTCCGTATGGTCAAGTCCACCTTGGCAACGGGAATTTATCCTCCTGCGCACCGAGCCGGGCCGTCTTCGCCCTCCCTGCCGGACAAACACCTGTGTCCTCACCGTCAGCCACGAGGACTTGTCGATCAGGGTGCTCAGGTTCGGGCGAGGCGCACGACCAGGTCCCCGTTTCGAAGATCGCGAACAGGGCTGTGATCTTCGTAGCGATCCGGGCGGCGTCGTGACGGGTGGCCGGCTGTCGGTTCACCCGCACGGCGAACTGCACCATCGGGGCGCGACGGCCCGTTTCTCCTGGTGGGGGAGTGGCTGTGGGGTTCGCTTGTGCGGGGTGTCCGGGGGCGGGGAAGGTGCTCGAGGTCGTGGGGGCGGTTCGGTCGGCTTCCCGGCAGGGAAACGGTGCCACCCGATCGACGACGCCCGTTGGAGAACAACGTCTTCCGTGAAGACCACGCTGCCGAGCGGGTCATGCTGCGGATGTCATTCCGTAGGCCCATGGGTGCCCGGGTGTTCAACCGGTGGGCGGATGCGGCCCGGCTGGGGCGCGTGACAGCGTTCCGTCCGTGCTCACGGGCCGTCAGATCGGCTTCCGTGATGTATCCGAGGATCAGGAAAACCCTGGGGAGGGTCCCGTGTCCATCACACCGTTCACAAGCCGGGACGGGATGTCGCGCCGCCGCGTGCTGGGTGCCGCGCTCGCGGCCGGGGCGGTCGTGCCACTCGCCGCCGCGGGCCCCGCCTGGGCCGCCGCGGCCGTTCAGAGCAGTACGTCGGCCCCGGCGCGGTTAAGGCTGCCGGAGCCCACCGGCCCGTACCCGGTGGGCACGCTGGAGCTCCACCTCGTCGACACTTCCCGTCCCGATCCCGATGCCGGCCCCGGCCACTACCGTCAGCTGATGGCCGGCGTCTGGTACCCCGCCCGTGGCGACGCCCATCGGTACCCGCGCGTGCCGTGGACGCCCGCCGGCGTGTTGCGGGCGTTGCTTGCCTCCGCCGACTTCCCGCCCGACGCCGTTGTGGCGCCGCTGACGGCCGGCCACGAGTGCGCCCCGGTGTACCGCACGGGCAGGGGACTGCCGGTGATCGTGTACTCGCACGGCGCAGGCAGCCACCGCTCCGACCACACCGTCATGGTGCAGGAGCTCGCCAGCCACGGCTACGCCGTGGTGACGGTGGACCACATCAACGACGCGTTCAGCCAGTTGCCCGACGGCCAGGTCGTCACCCCGATCAGAGACGGCCGGCACGGGATGACCGCGATGGCCTACGCCACGGACATCCGTTTCGTTCTCGGCTGTGTCGAGCAGCTCGCCGCCGGCCTCAACCCCGACGCCGAGCGCCACCCGCTGCCGGACGGATTGTGCGAGGCCCTCGACGCGTCGCGCATCGGCATGTTCGGTTGGTCGAAGGGCGGCACGGCCACCGCCTGCGTCATGCTGGAGGACAGGCGCGTGCGGGCCGGGCTGAGCCTGGACGGGCCTATGCAGCCCGGACCGACGCCCACGATCACCACCGACCTGGACCGGCCGTTCATGATGATGACCGCCGAGTTCACCCGCGCCCTCGACCCGAACGTGGCCGTGTTCTGGTCCCACCTGAAGGGCTGGCGGCTCAACGTCCAGGCCGACGGCGCGATCCACCAGTCCTACGGCGACACCCAGGTGCTCATACCCCAGTTGTCGAAGCTGGTCGGCATGAGCGACGAACAGCTGAGGGCCTGGATCGGCACCCTCGACCCGGCCAGGGCCGTGAAGATCCAGCAGGCCTACCCGCTCGCCTTCTTCGACCGGCACCTGCGCCACGATCACCAGGGCCACCTGCCCGACGGGCCGGCGCGGGCCTTCCCCGAAGTGCAGTACCTGCCGTAGCGACCGCGTGCGGACCGCGGCGCCACGGGGCCTTGGGCAAGGGAGAGCAAGTTCGGGGGCGTCCAGTCCGTGGGGCGGGCCGGCTGCATGCCGGCGCGGTGCAGCAGGCGGCGCGCCAGTTGGGGGCGGTCGCCGCCGCACCGACCGCACGAGCGGCAGGACCACCGCGAAGACGGTCTACGCCGTCATCTGCTTGGCCGTCGAAGAAGCCGCCGCGCTCAACCCACGAAGCTCATCCACGACCACTGGAAGATCGATGCCCTGCAGCACGTCCGTGACGCCACCTGCGCCGGGGACGCCTCAGCTGCGAACTGGCCACGCACCACGCGCCATGGCTACCTGGGCGTACGGCGCATAGCCAGACGAAGCCGTCCTTGGCCTCCTCGCCAACGATTGGACAGCGCGGAGCTGAACAGCAGGATTTCGCGGCATCGTGATAAATGTATGCGGACAGACAGGGTGAGATGGAGTTTGGTGAAGTCCTGGGTGGTCTGGTCCGCCGTAGGTGCGCCCGTCGCATTCGAGTAACTGAAACGTGCTTCCTACGGCAGGGCGCGAGTGAGCCACACCAGTTCGCCCCGGTCATCTGCCGAGACGTGATCGCGCTCGAACCCGAGCTTCTCGAGGACGCGAAAGGACGGCGCATTCCAGGAACGCACCGTCGCCCAGAGCCGCTTCCGCCCGGTCATGATCGCGGCATCGAGTACCGCGGAGGCCGCCTCGGTCGCATAGCCCTGCCCATGGACACGCCGGAACAACTCGTATGCGATCTCAGGCTCGTCGACGGAAGCCCGCCCCACGGTGAGCCCGCAGTACCCGATGAAGTCACCTGCGTCGCGGCGGTTGATGACCAGCAGGGCAAGCCCTGTCAGCGCCGGCGCGGCAATCTAGGCTTCGATCACTCGCCGGTTGTCCTCGATCGACGGTATTCCATCGCCCCGTTCGGCAGCGAGCGTGCGATGGTCGTCGGCGTCGGTGCCGACCCACGGTCGCAGCGTCAGCCGGGCGGTCTCAAGATGAAGCGGCATCGGCGGATACGGCACGGCGACACTCTATCGACACCTCCTCGGACCGAACGAGACAAGGCGGGGCGCCTCCGCCATCCGTGAACCCGGATCAAATCAAGTGGAGTTGACGGCACCTCGACGTCTCAATCGATCTGTTCGCCACAGGTCAGGGCTTCGCCCCCGAACCAGATCACTTGAGACGGGACACGCCCGCACAGCCTGATGCCTGAAGTCCCAATAGCTCGCCCGGACTTGGAAGTGTCATGCGAGGCCGAACGCGGCGCTCCGGGTGTCGTCATCCAGCAAGCTCGCCTCTGCGGCCTTCGTATGAGAGGTGGTTCCGTGGCGGAACGCACGGTCATGTGAGAGCCGTCCGCCTGTCCGGTGCATCCCCAGCTGAGCGATCAAGTCCGAGCCGCTTTTCGAGTCAGCCCGTGCAAGCCTGAACCGACGGTAGCGTGATCGGTATGACGGCTGGAGACGCTGCGGCAGACGGCGAAGCACTGGTCGGTGGCATGCTGAACGCGGGCGCGGTCTTCCGGCGCGGCGCCCTGGTCGAACGCCCGGCCCCGCGCACCGCACGCGCCCTCCACACCCACCTCCTCGCGCTCAGAGAGCACGGCTTCGACGAGGCTCCGATGCCGGTCGGTCTCACCGCAGACAGGCGCGAACACTTGACCTTCATTCCCGGCGATGTCGCCCTGCCGCCGTTTCCACGCTGGGTGATGACGCAGTCCGCGCTGAGATCGGTGGGAGGTCTTCTGCGGCGCCTGCACGAGGCGAGCGCGGCCATCACGGTCGATACCGGTGTCGAGTGGCCGCGGGACCTGTCCGACCCGGAGGGAGGGACGATGCTGTGCCACAACGACGTGTGCCCGGAGAACGTCGTCTTCCGTGACGGTCATGCGGCTGCCCTGATCGATTTCGACCTGGCGGCCCCCGGCCGGCCTCTCTGGGACGTCGCCATGACCGCCCGCTACTGGGTACCGATGCTCGATCCCCGATCCGCGACGGCCTTTTATCCCACAGGGCTGGATGCCCCGACGCGACTGCGGATCCTCGCCGACAGCTACGGCCTTTCGCCGCAGGACCGCGCTGACCTGCCCGGCGCCATCGAACAGGCCACCGCATCCTGTCGGGCCTTCGTCGCCGGCCGAGTGGCCGATGGCGATCCCGGCTACACCCAGGCGCTGGCCGAGCGCGGTGGCTGGCAACGCTGGGACCGTATGCAGGAATGGCTGGCAGCGCACCACGAGATGTTCACGGCTGCCCTGCTGAACTGACGGACAGGAGGCAAAAGACTTCCCGATAGCGTTCGTCAAGCCGCCGTGGGGATCTGGCGCGTGATCCGATGGGGCGGCGGGCCGTTCTGGCAGCATGACGGGCATGAGGCGCGTCGTGATCCTCGGCCGTGGCGGCGCAGGGAAGTCGACCCTCGCGACCACACTGGGCACCGTAACCGGGCTGCCCGTCATCGAACTCGACAGGCACTTCTGGGGACCGAACCTGGAAGCGGCTTCCCCTGACCAGTGGGCCGCCGTCCAAGGCGAACTCGTCCGCACCGATCAGTGGATCATGGACGGGGATCTCGGCCCCTACGACGTCCTCGACATCCGCCTCCGCAGAGCCGACACCGTACTCCTGCTCGACTACTCCTTCCCCCGCTGCGCCTGGCAAGCACTGCGCCGCTCGCGGGAACGGGGCGACTTCTGGCTCTGGGTGTGGTCATGGCGTCGCCGCAACCGACCGCTCCTCCTCAAGGCGATCACGGCTCACGCCCCAGATGCGCAACTGCACGTACTTCGGAACCCGCGCGCAACTGCGCGCTTCATGGCGCAGGTTCGGGACGACCAGAACGGTGGACAACCGTGACGGTCCATAGATGTGGGCGTAGCTCTTGCCCTCGATTCGCTTGCGCGGGGACACGGACAGCACCGGACACTGGCCGTGGCTGCGGGACTGGGGCTGGGGCGGCAGAAGTCGGCCAGTCGGTCCGGGGTGCCGAGTGCCGTCGCGTCTCCGCCGGTGGCTGCGACTTACTCGGCTCCGAGACGGGCCCCATGCCGGGCAGTGTCTCGATCACCTTGGCATGCGGGTGCTCGTGTAAGCGGGCTGCGATGAGCGCATCCAACTCGTCGAACTCCGTATCCGGGACCAACACGTCCTGCGCGATCCGGGCCACCATGGCAGCGGCCACCTGCTCGCCAGGCAGCGCGATGCGCTGGGCTCAGTCCGCGGCCGGCGCCCCGAGGCGAAGCAGGCGGCGGCCAAACAGGACGTCTTTGAGGCCCGAACCGCCGTGCGCGAGGCCCTTAATTACCGGACTTCAGTTGCTCACCTACGATTCGCGCGTCCTGGAGCTCGCCGCTCAAGGGAATGCACGAGGGCACCGGATGGGCGCGAGTACGGCTCAGCACCTGATGCCGCGATGATGGTGCGGACCGGTGCAGGCCCGGTGACCGGGGGAATTCACGGAATCAGCGGCAACTGTCCCAGGCTCAAGTTTTCCTGCGGAGTAGGCCGACACGGGGTGTCGTTCGGGCCGCTGATGCCCTGCACTGAGCCTCCGCCAACTTGAAGACACAGGTCAAAGGGCTGGTGTGACCGGTTCTCGGGGTGCTCACGCCGGTCGTAGGCGGCAGTCTGAGGAGTAGAACATCTGTTAGGGGTTCACTTTGAGATCCGTCGGAACGAGTAGAGCGTGCGGGAGGTGAGCGGCGCGGGTGGGGTCGGTGCGGAGTTTGGAGGCGTTCTCCAGCTCTTGAGGTGGGTGAAGCCGTGCACGCTGGCGTCCACTTCCTGCATCTGGCCGGCTTGCCGGGCCGTGACCGGTCCGGCGGCCCGCCGTACGGCGGCAGGATGCGATGGTGATCCAGTGGGAGCATGGAATCCGGCGCGCCCTGCGGGGTCGGTTTCCCCCGTTCTCGATCCTGCTGAGGTAGCCCCTCCGTTTCCGGTGTCCGGCCCTGCTCGGTGAGGGTGTGCGAGGTCAGGACCGGCCGGGGGCGCGGGAGGTGACGTGCTGTACGGCCTGGTCGACGAGGTCGGGCTGGGCGACGTAGATGTAGTGGTCGCTCTTGGTGGCGACGCTCAGCCTGCTGTTGGTGGAGAGGGCGAGCCAGGCGCGCTCGCCGTCGGCCCAGGCGCGTTCCAGGGCCGGTCCATAGGTGGGGATGGACTGAGCCAGGTACGGCACCCCGTGCCGGATGACCTCCACCGGGATGTCACCGGCCGGGCGCACCCTTGCGTCGGCGAAGGAGAGCATCTCCGGGTTCTGTCCCTGGCTGACCGCGAGGTACCCGTCGCGAGCCTCGGCGCCGGGGCCGGTCGCGGACGCGGGGACGATGCGGGTGAGGTCGGCGGCCATGGTCGACGGGGTGGCATCGAGCAGGACCAGGCCCTTGACCCGGTCCTGGTGTTCGGGGGCGTAGCGGGCGGCGATCAGCCCGCCCAGGGAGTGCCCGACCAGGACGACTGGCTGGTGGCCGGCTACCCGGTCGAGCACAGCGGTCAGCACCTTTCCGGTGCTGTTCATGGTCTGCGGGCCGACCGGTGCGTCGCTCCCGCCCTCGCCGAGCCGATCGTAGGAGCAGACCCGGTCCTTCGCGCTGAGCGTCTTCTGTATGCCGCTCAGGCTGTCCAGACCGTCACCCAGGCCGGCCATCAGTACGACGACCGGCCGATGCGGTGCCGGCCTGCCCGTGCACGACACGTTCACCGACCGGTCGCCGACCTTGATCTTCCCGGTACCGGTGAACAGGCTGCCGCTGCGCTGCGCTGCGCTGCGCTTCGTGACCGTGGCCGCGGCGGCCGGTTCCGGGCTGCCCAGGCGGTTCTGCTGCCCCATGGCCGCAGCAGAGGACGCCTGGGGAAGGCCGGTGAGAGCGGCCCCCGTCACCGCGCAGAGCAGGGCGGTCGTGGCGGTCGCGGTCCTTGTTGTGCGGAACACGGGGCTCTCCAGAGGATCGGGGGAACGGCATCGGATGCCAGCAGTCACACCGCACTTGAGACGGCGGCGTTTCTGGCGATGCGCCAGAGACTAGACTCGATGCCTGCGGTCGCCCCAGCGGGCTGACTCCAGTCCGTTCCCGGGGGAAAGCCCCCCTCCATCAGGGGTCTAGTACCACCTGCTTGGCACCCGTGGAGGAGGAGCGCGGTCTTGGTGGAGGGCTTCCGACCGCTGGGACTCACCCAGACCGTCCGTTGACCAAGATCCGATCCACGTCTTAGGGCTGGGCGTCGTTGTCGCCGCCGAAGTCGGGTATGTCGGCCGACAGCAGGTGTTCGGCGCCGTGTTCGATGGCTTTTGCCGTCTCGGTGGAGCGGGGGAGCATGCTCTTCTCGTAGGTGCGGAGGGCGTCGTCGACGGTGGCGGCGTCCGCGAGGGCGAGGGCGAGTTCGCTGGCGTCGAGCATGGCAAGGTTGACGCCGACGCCGAGCGGGGGCATGAGGTGGGCGGCGTCGCCGAGCAGGGTCACTGTCGCGTTGTGTTCCCAGGTGTGCGGGACCGGGAGAGCGAGGATCGGGCGGTCGATGTAGGGGCCGTCGTTTTCGGAGATCATCTGGCGCATGCGGGGAGACCAGTGGGCGAACTCGTCGAGTAGCACGGCGCGGATCCGGTCGGTGTCCGCGGCGGTCAGCCCGCGGGCGCTGATCCAGTCGAGGGGGACTCGCTGGATGATGTAGACGCGTATGTGGTTTCCGCTGTTCCGCTGGGCGAACAGGCCGCGCTCGCCGTCGGCTGCGTGGGCGCCGCCCTGGCCGACCAGCTCGGCAATCTCGGGGTGTCGGTTCTCGACGTCGGAGAACCATGCTTCCAGGAAGCTGACCCCGGAGTACTCGGGGACAGCGGGAGACACGGCCGGGCGTACCCGGGAGAAGGCGCCGTCGGCACCGATGACCAGATCGGCCTCGGCGCTCGTGCCGTCGGCGAAGTGCAGTTGCCGCGGCCCGTCGACGGGTCCGCTGATCGTGTCGAGGGCGCGGCCCCAGTGCACGGTTCCCGGCTCCACGGAACCGAGCAGCAGGTCGCGCAGCTGGCCGCGGTCGATTTCCGGCTTGAAGAGCTCGTCGGGCGCCGGGACTTGATGGGACGTGATCGTGCCGGTCGGGTCCATCTGGCGCATTTCCTGCCCTTCGGGACGGGCGAGGGCGAAGAACTCGTCGAGCAGGCCGGCTTCACGCAGGGCGATCTGACCGTTGTCGGCGTGCAGGTCGAGGGTGCCGCCCTGGTTGCGGGCGTCGGGGCCCGGGTCGCGGTCGTGGACCGTGACCGCGATGCCGTGCCGCTGGAGGATGCGGGCGCAGGTCAGTCCACCGGGTCCGGCTCCGATGATGCTGATCCGGGCGTTGGCGGGTTCCGGGGAGTTCATGGTTGCTCCTTTTGGTCGGTGAAGAGGAGGTATCGGGCGAACAGGGCGGGGCAGCGTCGGCCTCACTCACACGCACGCTTTGCGGATCTCGTTGATGAACGGGAGGTCGGCGGGCGGTGCGGCGCGGACGGCGGCCATGCCGGCAAGGAGGTGTTGCTCAGGTGCTCGCAGGTCTCATAAAATCAGAACAAGAATAAAAGTGCAACAACTCTACTTAGTGAGGGGTTCGACTGTCGGATATGCTCTATCTATGACCGTGTCCCCCGTCAGTCGCCGCGACCGCAAGAAGGCGGCCACCAGGCAGGCGATCGCCGATGCCGCACTACGGCTCTTCCTGGAACGCGGCTACGATCAAGTGGGCATCCGTGACATCGCCGACGCCGCCGACGTATCGACCGCTACGGTGTTCAAGCACTTCAGCGGTAAGGAAGCGCTGGTGTTCGACCAGGACGAGGACCGGGAGTCGGAACTGATCGCCGTGGTGCGGCAGCGCCCCGCGGGTCAGAGCATCCTCGAAGCCCTTCGGCAGCACGTCCTTGACACCTGGCCTTTGATCGACGGACATCCTCAGGCGGCCGAGTTCACCAACCTCATCGACTCCACGCCGGTGCTACGCGCCTACGCCGACCGCATGTGGACCCGGTACACCGACAGCCTCAGCACAGCCATCGCCGACGAGATCGGCGTGGACCACAATGACCTGGCTTGTGTGGCTCTTGCTCGATTCGTACTCGACATCCCGGCCGTCGCTCGCGGTCGGCAGGACCGCCGAGCCGCCGTCGAGACGGTCTTCGACATCCTCACGCACGGCTGGGAACCGTCCAGCAAGCCGCAGACGTCGTAGCCCCCACCATGCCTTCCGCCGCACTCATCCACCGGCCCGGCACCAAGAACTGACGCCCCTTCACTCTCAAGCAGGGGGCACCTCATGCCGAACGGTGTCGGGCAGCTCGCGCGGCCAACCGCGATCGACTCTCAGCACTTCGCCGAACTGTCGGGCCGTGGCCCGTCGAACAGCGGCAGGGATCCGCGCTGGCAGTTCGGCGGGAGCGCAGCCGCTCTTGGCGGCGGTCTTGGCGCCATGGCTCCTGGTCCAGCAGTGGCAGCGGGACGCGACCCAGGTACGCGCAGCGACGCCGCAGCGTGTCGTGGTCGAAGGTCATGATCGATCCTTCTCTGCAGCAGTTGGAGGGTCTGCCGCCCGAGTGGCGTAGGTCCTGCAACTTCCCACTACACGCAGGCAAGGTATAGGATGCGGCTGCTCGCCCTGCCGCTGCCCGCGGAGCTGCCCGAACTCGCGAGGGTCCCGTACGTCGTCGTCCGGAAGGCATGGTTCGGGTCACCGGAGTGGTGCTCGCAGGTTGCCGCTGGGGTCGTCGACCGCAGCGGAGGCGCGCACTTGGACTGGCGCGCGGTCCCGATCGTCATCCGCTGGTTGGAGAAGTCCTTGTGGGGCCGACAGCCGCACCACGGAACGCCGGGAATCTCCAGAGTCGTTGTCTCAGCGGTTGACTTCGAGGTTTGTCAAGACGAGCAGGACACGCAGGAGACGCGTCGCGCGAGCGGGATCGGTACGGAGCTTGGTGAGGATCCGTCAGTTCTTGAGGTGGGCGAAGCCGTGTTCGACCGGTGCGCGGCCGACGGCAAGGACCCGGTTGGCGGTCTTCTGGCCGGGGGTGAGCTTGTGAGTGCGGCTGGTGTGGAAGCCGGCGACGATCACCCGGTCGAGTACGTCGTTGTCCAGGCCGCGGAAGCCGAGGTCTGCCAGTGCCCCGAGGCCGGCGGCACGCAGGTGGGCCAGGATGTGGTCGTGGCGGGCGGCGGTGTTGTCATGGGTGCGGCTGGGCCGGGCGGCAGATGTCCAGATCAGGCGGCCTCTCTCGTCAGTCAGGGGCGAGGAAGTGCAGGCCGTGATGGTGGTGCTTACCGGAGTAGTTCCGTCGGTCGGCCTTTCCGGTGCGGCGCTGGGTGGGGATGAGGGTGCCGTCGATCAGGACCACCTCCCGGCCCTGCTTGGCGACCTTCTTCAGGGCGCGGTCCAGGCGCGGCGCTTGGGCGGCGAGAAGGGTGACCAGCTCGTCGCGCTAGCGGCGGACGGTGGACTCGGACACGTTGTTGCCTCCGGCCATGTCGGCCAGGCGCTGGTCGTGGCGCAGCACGGCTAGGACGACCACCGCGATTTTCCCGGGCTGCAGGATCCGCCACTTGGAGCGGATCGCCTTCAGATGGCGACGCAACAGACCGGCGAGGTGGTTGACGGTCTGCGTGGACAGCGGTAGGCGGCATTGGTAGACACGCGGGCAGGTGTCCTCGGCGTGCTTTTTGGTTTTCGTCACACAATTCCATTCGCGACACATTCTGGGCGATAGCGGCCCCGGTCACAGGCGGGTGGTGAACCGGCCGTCGGGCAGTTTGCGCAGCCAGCCGCGATCGACGAGGCTGACCAGCCTGCCGCGTAGCGGTGCCAGCCTGGCCCGCACGGTGACGTCGACTCCCAGCATCTCGCCGACCTGCCGGGCCATGACTGGCCCGGCGGCCTGCCGCACAGCGGCGAGAATGCGCTGATAGTCCGGCGGGAGCATGTTCTCCTCCATGTCCGGCGTGCGGTGCGGGAGCAGCATCACCGCCCGGCTGCCCACCTGCCCCGGCGCCGACGCGACCAAGGCGCGCTCGTCGGAGATTTGCTCGCTCACACGCTCAAGGACCCGCTCGGCGACGACGAGCTCGTCCCGCACCTCCGCCAGCTGCTTGGCCAGCTGTTCTTCGAGTTCGTCCAGTTCCGCACGCCGCGCGGTGATCTGTTCCAGCCGCTCGGGATCCATGCAGCGGATCGTAGATGGCCGCCCGGCCCCAGCGAGCAGGAACCGGCGAACCATCTGGCTCCGTCAGACGATCTACTCCACGGACTGCCGCCGACGACCAGCGTGAGCACCCCGAGAACCGGTCATACCAGCCGTTTGACCTGCGTATTCAAGTTGGCGGAGGCTCACGGGGGGAAAGGACCGCATGCAGTCGGGCAGATCCGTGATGCGGTATGTCAGCTCGCTCGCGTCCGCGGACGCGAACATCGTCTCCCGGGCGACGCTTTGCACCAGGGAGGTGCGCTGCGTGTGTGTGCGGTGAGAAGGGTCGGCCGCACGGCGTCCACGCCGCGGGCCGCCGTACCGACTTCGGCGAAGCCACCGTCCACGTCGCCGCCACCGGCCGGGCAGGGCCCCATGGGCCGGTCGAAGGAGCGACTCTACCGGCACGCGGCGCTGGTGGAGCAGGCCGTCACGGCAGGGGCTGTTCC
Organism: Streptomyces sp. NPDC048277; assembly: GCF_040652235.1. Classification (NCBI taxonomy): domain Bacteria; kingdom Bacillati; phylum Actinomycetota; class Actinomycetes; order Kitasatosporales; family Streptomycetaceae; genus Streptomyces; species Streptomyces sp. NPDC048277. The sequence goes on along the minus strand of NZ_JBEZLQ010000023.1, from coordinate 61,965 downwards.
GTCCAGATGATCTTGCCGTCGGTGGTGTAGCGGGTTCCCCAGCGTTCGGTGAGCTGGGCGACGAGGAAGAGGCCGCGGCCGCCTTCGTCCTCGGTGCGGGCATGGCGCAGCCGGGGTGAGGTGCTGCTGCTGTCGGAGACCTCGCAGATCAGGGCGCGGTCGCGGAGCAGCCGCAGCTGGAGCGGGCCCGTCGCGTGGCGGACGGCGTTGGTGACCAGTTCGCTGACGACGAGCTCGGTGGTGAAGGCCAGGTCGTCCAGGCCCCAGGCGGCCAGTTGTCGTACGGCTGCCGCGCGGGCACGGGAGACGACCGCCGGGTCGCTGGACAGGTCCCAGCAGGCCACCTGTTCCGGGCCCAGGGCGTGGGTCCGGGCGACGAGCAGGGCCACGTCGTCGCTGGGCCGGGCCGGGAGCAGCGCGTCGAGGACGGCCTCGCAGGTGTCCTCCGGCGTCCCGTCGGCGTGGGCCAGGACGGAGCGGAGCCTCTCCAAGCCGGAGTCGATGTCCTGGTGCCGGTCCTCGATCAACCCGTCTGTGTACAGCACGAGCCGGCTGCCCTCGGTCAGTTCCAGTTCCGCGGTCTCGAAGGGCATGCCGCCCAGTCCCAGAGGCGGCCCGGAGGGCAGGTCGACGAACTCCACCGTGCCGTCGGGTGCGACGACCGCGGGCAGCGGGTGCCCGGCACGGGTCAGGGTGCAGTGCCGTGACACCGGGTCGTAGACGGCGTACAGACACGTGGCCCCGATGATTCCGCGGTCCGGGTCGGTGGCCCCCTCCGCCCAGCCTTCGCCGCGGTCGAGTCCTACGACCAGGTCGTCGAGGTGGGCGAGGAGGTCCTCGGGCGGCAGGTCCAGGGAGCAGAAGTTGTGCACGGCGGTGCGCAGCCGGCCCATGGTGGCGGCGGCGTGCAGACCGTGACCGACGACATCGCCGACCACGAGGGCGACCCGGGCGCCGGACAGCGGGATGACGTCGAACCAGTCGCCGCCCACTCCGGCCTGCGCGGGCAGATAGCGGCAGGCGACCTCGACGGCACTCTGCTCGGACCGTCCACGGGGCAGCAGGCTGCGCTGGAGCGCGAGGGCGGTGTTGTGCTCACGGGTGTAGCGGCGGGCGTTGTCGACGCAGATCGCGGCACGGGCGGCCAGCTCCTGGGCCAGGGACAGGTCGTCGTCCTCGAACGGGGCGGGCTTCTCCGAGCGGTAGAAGCTGACCACGCCGAGGGTGGCGCCGCGGGCCCGCAGCGGCACCGTGATCAGGGAATGGATACCGATCGCGAGCACCTGTCCGCCGCGTACCGGATCGTTGGCGAGCCAGCCGCCCGCGTCGGCCAGGACGGGTTCGAGGACGGGCTGCCCGGTCTCCAGGGCGCGGGCCTGCGGTGTGGAGGTGACGTACTGGACGGTGGTACCGACCCCGTACAGGAACGACTCCTTATGGATGGTGCGCATGGCGACCCGGCGCAGGGGAGTGTGCTCGCCGAGTTCTCCCGGTTCGTCGCCGAGCAGCACCGGATCGGGCAGGTCCACGGCGGCGAAGTCGGCGAAACGAGGCACGGTCACCTCCGCCAGTTCCTCCGCGGTGCGGGTGACGTCCAGGGTGGTGCCGATCCGGACGCTCGCGTCGTGCAACAGCTCCAGACGCCGGCGGGCCAGGACGGCCAGCCGGCCGACCCCGGGCTCCCCGACGAGCAGCAGCCAGCCATCGGCGGTTCCGGCGCCGTCACTGTTCGCCGCCGCCCGGTCCGGCGGTACGACCGTGTGTGTGACGGTGGGGTGCGGTGCGGGGGACCTGGGCAGGGTCGTCGCCATGGCCGGAGACGTGGGCGTGGGCGTGGGTGCGGGTGCGGGTGCGGGTGTCACATGGCGCAGTCGCGGGCCACCGAGGACACGCGCCTCGACGACGACACCGGACTCGCCCGAGGCCCCGGTGACCGTGCGGCGCAGCAGGGTGGCGGTCCGGCCGCCGGAGAGGGTCACTTCGTCCAGGGTCTGGTGCGCGGAGGCGAGGAGATCTTCGGCCTTCTCCCTCAGCACGGCCAGGTCGATCCGGCCGAGACCGCGGCCCTCGGGACCCGCCCAGTCCCCCGGAGACCCCGACTCGGGCCGGGACATCCACCCCGTGGAACCGGCGGACGCCCGCCGGTACGCGGTGAGCAGCGCCCGCTCCCGCTGCGTGGCCTGCTCCAGCAGCCCGGCTTCTATGTCGTGGACGGCCTCCCGCACCAGCCGCAGCATGGCGGGGTCGCCGTCGTCCCGCCGACAGGTGAGGTCGAGGACGGCCTCGACACGCCCGCTGAACGGGTCGCGCGCGGGCGCGCCCGCGCAGGCGTACGGCTGCAGGCAGTCGGCGAAGTGCTCACGGCCGATCACGTAACACGGGCTGCGCCCGGCCAGTGCCGTACCGACGCCGTTGGTGCCCGCGGCCTGTTCCGAAGCGTCGAACCCGGGAGCGAACCGCACCTCGTCCAGACGCGCGCACAGCTGCTGGTCGCCACCGAGCCGCTGGACCATACGGCCCCGCGCATCGCACAGGGCGACCGTCATGCCCGCCACCGCGAGCGAGTCGACCAGTTCCTTGAGCACCGGGTCGGCCGCGCGCAGGAGCCCGTCGTCCAGCACCAGGTCCGCCGCGTACGGAATCAGCAGCCGGTGCGGCTCCAGCCCCGCGGCACGGCACCGCTTCCACGAATCGAGCACCGAGCCCCGGACATCCGCCTCGACCCGTGCACCGGCCAGAAAACGCTCATGGGCATCGACAAGCCCGCCGATGTCGTCCCATGCGACGGTCAACAGGACCACTTCCCTCATCAGGAGGCAACCCCGTAGCACACCACCGTTCGGCCCGTCCCGGAGAAAACCTCCCTGCAGATAAACGGTAGATCCACCACGGCACGCATCACAACATCCGATATATCCCGACCTGCCGATCCCCGGCGCGCGGGCTGCCGTGGCTCATGGCGTCGGTAGTGCTCGTGCCGCCCGGAGGATTTCGGCGGTGGCGGGGTGGGGTCCGCCATCCGCCCACTCCAGCGGGGTCCTGCCTGTGCCATGGTCTTCGCGGAGGCTGGGATCGGCGCCATGCGCCAACAGCTGCCGGACCGTTTCGGCGTGCCCCCAGCACGAGGCTGCGCACAGTGGTGTGCCCTCCGAGCCCGGACCGGCGCTTTCCGTGTCGGGGGAGGCGCCGGCTTCCATGAGCAGGCGGGCTATTTCGGCTTCGCCCTGCACGGATGCCAGATACAGCGGAGTCGTGCCGTCGATGTTCCTTCTCTCCGGACATGCTCCACTGCGCAACAGCGCCTTCGCGGTCCTGGCGTCACCGGCCAGGACCGCCTCGAAGAGACGGCGCGAGAGCTTCTTCTGGCGGCGCTGCTTCATCACCGGCGAGGTTAGCGATCACGGACGCGCCGGTGCCACTCATATCCATCCGTTGATCACCGCGACCAGCACCGTGGCCTCGTAGCGGACGGCGAGCCCGTCACTCGACCGCGTGCCGTTCGATGCAGTCGGCCTTGCCGCACCTCGGAGGCCAGCCTCCTCGGGAGCCGAGCCTGTGGCGGTTGCGGTTGCGGACGCGGTCCGAGGGGATGGCGCGCTCGGACCTGGGGCGCGGTGGATGCATGGGGGACGGTCGAGGCCGGCTTCCCCAAGGTGAGAACGGTGCGTTAGGCCGGGTGCTCAACCGCGGTCGGCCAGAGTCCCCGTTGGGAGAGGTGAAGCACGAGAGCCGCGATGTTCCAGGCGTCGTCCTCGCCGCGGTGGTGACGGCCTTCGAGTTGCTGCCCGGCGATCTCCAGGGCCTGCGCCATTCCAGGGCGTTTGCGCAGGCCGTACGCCTCGGTGAAGACGGCCTTGGCGTTGGTGTGGCGGCGGCCGAAGGGATAGGGCGTCTGTGCGGCCTGACACTGCCGGGTGAACTGGTGGCGGTCGTAGTCGCCCCAACTGACCCACGGTCGGGCGCCCGCGCGGTGCTCCGCCGCAAGCAGTCGGCACGCCTCGGCGAAGGTGACCCCCTGGTCGACCTCGTGTTGGGTGAGGCCGGTCAACTCCGTGCAGAACTCGCTGACCGCGGACCGGGCCGGCCTCACCAGGATCCGGTGCCGGGCGAGCCGCTCGCCGGCGGCCAGGTCGACGACGGTCAGTCCGACCTCGATGATCTCGCTGACCTCCCCGGGCGGCTGGGAGCGGGCCCAGCAGGTCGCTTCGACGTCCACGACGTTGACGAGGTCCTCGGCCCAGGGTCTTTCCATGGCGGACAGCGTAGGGAAGCGCAGTGACTGGGGCACGTGGATTCCGAGGCCGCACCGTCTACGCCGTCCTCGGATTGGCAGGGCATCAGACTCCGCTCCCACCTGGGCGAGTACTACCGGGCTGCCCTCCAGGCGTCTCGTCGTGATGCCGGGCGCCCGTATGTGACGGGCGTCACATGTCAGGGTTCGAACTTCCGTGCCCGCCCTGCATCTAGTCCGCGTCGACCACGTTCGTTCTGGCTCACCAAGGAAGACTCAATGGGTTATTTTCGGGGATTCATCCCCTGGATCGTCGCCGGCTTCGTGTCGGGCTTCGTCGACTGGCGCTGGGGTGCGGTCAGCGGTTTCGCCTCGGGGCTGCTGCTCCTGCTCCAGGACCGCCGTCGCGGGGTCGACCTCGACGCGCTGATCCTGGAGGCCAGCACCATCGTGTACTTCGTGGTGGTCGGTACCGTGGCCGTCGCGCGGCCGAACGCGTCCCTGTCGCATCACACCGACGTCCTCTCCTTCGCCTGGCTGGCCGTCACGGCCTGGGGGACGCTGGCGATCCGCCGCCCCTTCACGCTGGGCATCGCCAAGCGCCAGACGCCGCGCGAGTTCTGGGACATGCCGGAGTTCGTCCGGGTCAACAACCACATCACCGCAGCGTGGGGCGCCGGCTTCACGTTCATCGGCGTCAGCCTGGCCGTCGCGAACGCGGTTGACGCCCCGGCCTCGGTGGGCATCGCCGCCCATGTCGTCGGCCTCGTCGGGCCCGCCGTCTTCACGAAGGTCTATCCCGCCCGCGCCCAGGCGCGTCTGCAGGCCGCCCAGCCGCAGGTCACGGCTCTGCCGCAGTAGTCCACCCCGGCATCAGCTCACCCACCCAAGAGGAGCGCGTACACATGAGTACTGAAGCAAGGAACGTCGTCCTGGTCCACGGCGGGTTCGTCGACGGTTCGGGCTGGAAGGGGGTCTACGACCTGCTGACCGCCGACGGCTACACCGTCACCGTCGTCCAGAACCCCACCCTGTCCCTGGACGGCGACGTCGCCGCCACCAAGCTGATCCTGGACGCCCAGGACGGGCCGACCGTGCTCGTCGGCCACTCCTACGGCGGCGCGGTGATCTCCGAGGCGGGCAACCACGAGAAGGTGAGCGCGCTCGTGTACGTCATGGCGTTCGCGCCCGACAAGGACGAGTCCGTCAACACCCTGATCGCCGACCCGCCGCCCGGTGCGCCCGTCCCGCCGATCCTGCCGCCCCGCGACGGTTTCCTCTTCCTGGACCGGGAGAAGTTCGCCGCGTCCTTCGCCGCCGACCTGCCCGCCGACGAGGCACGGTTCCTGGCCGACTCCCAGGTGCCCTGGGGAGTGGACGCGCTGGGCGGGACCGTCACCCACCCCGCGTGGCGGGACAGGCCGAGCTTCTACCTGGTCGCCACCGAGGACCGTATGATCCCGCCGCCGGCCCAGCGCGCCATGGCCGAACGGGCCGGGGCGGCGGTGACCGAGACGAGCGGCAGCCACGCCGTGTACGTGTCCAAGCCCGCCGAGGTCGCAGCCCTGGTCAGGAAGGCCGCGTCGCCCGGAACGCGGGCGTGACCGCAGGCATGACCGAGGGCATGGCCGAAGGGGCATCCCTTCCTTGCCACCTCCGGGGCCGGTTCGCGCCGGTCCCGGCGGAGCGCGAGGCGGCCGACCTGACCGTGCGGGGTACGCTGCCGCCCGAGTTGGACGGCCGCTATCTGCGCAACGGTCCCAACCCGCTGCCCGGCGAGGGCTCCGGGCACTGGTTCACCGGCTCCGGCATGCTGCACGGCATCCGGCTGCGCGGCGGACGCGCCGAGTGGTACCGCAACCGGTGGGTGCGCACAAGGGAGTTGGAGGGGCACCCGTTCATCCGCGAGGACCGCACCGTCGACCTGGCGGCTACGCCCGCCAACACGCATGTGATCCGGCACGCCGGCACGGTGCTGGCCCTGTGCGAGGCGGGCCTGCCCTACTGGGTCACCGACGAGTTGGAGACGGTCGGGCCGTACGACTTCGGCGGGCGGCTGCGGACGGCGATGACCGCGCATCCCAAACAGGACTCGGTCACGGGCGAACTGCACCTGTTCGGAACGGGGTTCGCCCCGCCGCACCTCACCTACCACCGGGTCACCGCACTGGGCGAACTGCTCGACAGCCGGCCGGTCGAGGTGCCGGGGCCGACGATGATGCACGACTTCGCCGTCACCGAGCACCACATCGTGTGGCTGGACCTCCCCGTCGTCCTCGACCTCGCCCTGGCCGGACGTGGCGGCATGCCCTACCGGTGGGACGACGGGTACGGCGCCCGGCTCGGGATCATGTCCCGCACGCCGGGCAGCACCGACGTGCGGTGGTACGACATCGATCCCTGCTACGTCTTCCACGTCGGCAACGCCTACGAAGACGCCCACGGCCGGATCGTGCTGGACGCGGTACGGCACGACCCCGCGGGCTTCGGCAACGCATGGTCCGGCATCGGCGGACCCGGTGGCCCGGCTGCGGTGCAGGATCTGGGAGCCCCCTCCGTCCTGCACCGCTGGACCCTGGACCCGGCCACCGGTCGCGTCACCGAGTCCCAACTCGACAACCACGAAGCCGAGTTCCCCACCCACAACGAGGCCCTCACCGGGCACCCCCACCGCTACCTGTACACGGTCTCCGGCGACGGCATCGCCAAGCACGACCTCAAGGCCGACACCCGGCACCTGCACAAGACGCCCGGCAGCCGCCATGCCGGCGAGGCGGTCTTCGTACCGGCGGCCGACGGCACCGGCGAGGACGACGGCTGGCTGCTGTCCCTGGTCTCGGACGACCAAGGCCAGGCGGGCGAACTGCTCGTCCTCGACGCCCGGGAACTCGCCGTCCAGGCGGTGGTGGAGCTGCCGTACCCCGTCCCGGCAGGTTTCCACGGCAGCTGGCTGCCGGAGTCGTCCTGACCGGAGCATGATGCGTTACCGAACCACGTCGCCACGGAGGCGTTCACCCACCATGACAGCCATCGCCCCGCCCACGGACGAGGAACTCACCCGCAGGGCCCAGGCCGGTGAGACCGAGGCCCTCGGCCTGCTGCTCGCCCGCCACCAGGCGCCGATGCGGGCGGTGGCGCTGAGCCTGCTCGGCTACGGCCCCGACGCGGAGGACGCGGTGCAGGACGCCGCGCTGACCGCGCTGCGCCGCATCGGCGACGTACGCGACCCCGCGGCCGTGGGCGCGTGGCTGCGGGCGATCGTGCGCAACAGCGCCCGTATGCGACTGCGCGACGCCCGGGACACACCGGGCCTGGAAAGCCTCGACCGCCTGCACACGGGCGACGACGGGCTGTCGTATTCCCCGTATCCCTCGTATCCCTCGTATCCCCCGTATCCCACCCACCTCATACATCCCGAGCGGGTCGTGGACCAGCACGCGATGCGCGACTGGATCTGGGACGCGCTGGAGCAACTGCCCGAGCCGCTGCGGCTGGTGCTCATGCTGCGCCACTTCAGCGGCATCACCTCCTACCGGGAGATCGCCCGTGCCTGCGAGATCCCGGTCGGCACGGTGCGCAGCCGCCTCAACCAGGCCCGGGCCAAGCTCGCCCAGGTGCTGCTCACGACCGCCACGCACGTGCACGACGACGCCGCCCGGCTCACCGAGGACAGCCGGCAGGAGGCCGAGGTCACGCTGGAGGGCGCCCGGCGCGGCCGTCAGCCCAGGGAGATCCTGGAGCTGTGGCCGGCCGAGACCGAACTGGTCGGTGTCCTGAGCACACCGGGCGAACGCTGCCATCCCATCCCGGCCATGCGAAGGAACCGCGAGAAGGGCGTGACCCAGCATCTGCGCCACGTGGTGGCCAGCCGCACCGTCACCATCTGGGAAATGGACGTCACCAACCCCGCCGGCAGCACCGACCCCTGCCCGCCGACCCTCGCCTGGCTCATGCTCCGCCGGAACAGGCGGGTCCAGACCCTCCGCGTGGTCTTCCCCGGGCCATAGCGCCCTCACTGGGCTCAACCCACTGCTCCCGCCCGTCACCGCCGTCGGCACGAGGCGACCGACGCCAGTCGTGGAGCCGGTTGCACGCGAACAGACCGCGCCCGCGCACATGTTCTGCATGGTCCGGCTCCGGCCGCGGGAGTTGACTGGGAGGCACCAGACAGGCACAGGGCCGGCCCCTCTCACCGGCCGTTGACGTCGCTGCCACCCACCAGATACTCGACGGCCTCGACCGCCCGGCCGGGTTGGCCAACCACTTCCATGGCGGGGCCCTCATCACCGAGGCTGGTGACCATCCCAACGTCGCCGCACTCGCGGGCAACCTGACAGGTCTCGTCGGCGGCAGGGCGGGCTGAGTCGTGCGCGCCCGTCGTGCGCAGGCGCGGTCTGCGTACAGGGGATAACGCGGCCCACGCCGGTGTATTCGAACAGCCCCGGGGCAGCTGGCCAGCCCGTATCAGGAGCCGGGCGGCGACGCGCGGCCGGTTGTGATCCGGCGGCCTCTCTGCATCGCATCTGGCGCATGATCTGCATTCTGATGTGAATGAGTGACAGGTTTCCTGCTCTCAGGGTCTGAATATGGCGGCCAATCGCGATCCGCCTTCTACAACTGTCTTGTCAGCGACACCTTCGCAACGCTTCGAGCTCAGGGAGAAGACGATGACCGACCACACAGCCGACCTGCTGATCCGCGCCGACGCGGTGCACACCCTGGTGCCCGGCCAGGCCCCGCAGCGGGCGCTGGCCGTGCGCGGTGACCGGATCATGGCCGTGTCCGCCGACCCGCACGGCCTGGACCACCTGGTGGGCGCGGGCACCGAGGTCCACGACCTGCCCGGCGCCACCGTGCTGCCCGCCTTCGACGACACCCACACCCACCTCGTCTTCGCCGGGCTCGGCGCCCAGGACGTCCCCGTCCACCAGGCCCGTACCATCCCCGAGTTCCTGGACCTGATCCGGCAGCGGGCCGCCGTCACCCCTGAGGGCGAGTGGATCCGCACCACCACCAACTGGCAGGAACTCAACCTCGCCGAGCGCCGCATGCCCACCGCCGCCGAACTCGACACGGCCACCGACAGGCACCCGGTCCTGGTCAAGCGCGGCGGCCACAACGACGTCGTCAACCACTACGCGCTGCGTCTGGCCGGCATCACCGAGGACACCCCGGTACCGCCCGGCGGCACCATCGGCCGCGACGCCGACGGCAAGCTGGACGGCCGGCTCATCGACAACGCCCTGCACCTGGTGGAACACCTCGTCCCGGCCCCCGATCGGGACCGGCGCATCGAGGGGCTCCGCCTGGCCTCCCGCGACTACGCCGCCACCGGCATCGGCACTGTCCGGGACTGCGCGGTCACCCCCGAGGACTACGCCGTGTACCTGGCCGCGAGGAAAGAGGGCGCTCTCCACACCCGGGTACGGGCGCTGATCTCGGCACTCGGCATGACCAGCGCGGCTCAGGTCGAGGACCTGCTCGACGTCATGGAGCAGTGGCGCGACGACTCCGACCCGTGGCTGTCGGTCTGGGGAGTCAAGTTCGGTCTCGACGGCGGCCTGGAGGCCGGGGCCACCGAGGAGCCGTACGCCTGTGACCACTCCTTCTCCGGCATGCTGATCTGGGAACCGGACGCGTTGGTCGAGGCCGTCGAGGCGGTGGTACGGCGCGGCTGGCGGGTCGGCACCCACGCCTACGGCGACCGCGCGGTCCGCACTCTCCTCGACGTCTACGAACGCGTCCTTGAGCGCAACCCCGGCCTGTCCGCTGGCACGCTCGTGATGGAGCACGGCGGCCTCGCCGGCCCCGAGCAACGCGCCCGCGCCGTCGCCCTCGGCATCCCCGTCACCATCCAGCAGCCGCTGCTCCACGACACCGCCGAGGTGGAGGAGACCTTCTGGGGCCCGGAACGCGTCGCCCGCCTCTTCCCGGCCCGCGGCTGGATCGACCTGGGCGCCCAGGTCAGCGCGGGCTCCGACTTCCCCGTCGGCCAGTTCGGCGCGATGCGCTCCGTGTGGGGCATGACGACGCGGCAGACCGTCATCGGCGTCAAGGGCCCGGAGCACGCGATCAGTTACGACGAGGCGGTCACCCTGCACACCCTCAACGCCGTACGTCTGAACGGGGAGGAGGGTCTGCGTGGCACCCTGACCCCCGGCCGCCTCGCCGACCTCACCGTCTGGGACCGGGATCCCGCCCACTGCCCGAGCGACACCCTGCGCGACCTCACCCCCACCCACACCTTCGTCGGCGGCCTCCTGGTCACACCTGGCGGCCCGCAGTGACTCACGCGCCCCCGGCCGGTCGGTCCACTCTTTGCTGAGTGGCCCTGTCCCTGCCGCGCGGGCCGCGTTGAGATGGACCCGCTCGCGCCGACGGGCGGACGTACAGAGATCCGCTTCCGCCGCTACCGAAAGGCCCTCGATGACCATGCCGCGTACCCGCTCGTTCGTGCAGGTCGATGTGTTCTCCACGGCCCCTTATCGCGGCAACCCGGTCGCGGTCGTCCTGGACGGGACGGATCTGACCGACGAGGACATGCAGCGCCTGGCGCGTTGGACGAACCTGTCGGAGACCACGTTCGTCCTGCCCCCGTCGATGCCGGAGGCGGACTACCTGCTGCGGATCTTCACACCCCAGGGGGAGCTGCCGTTCGCCGGGCACCCCACCCTCGGCTCCGCGCGCGCCTGGCTGGACGGCGGCGGCATCCCCCGGCACGCCGACCGCATCGTGCAGGAGTGCGCCGCCGGCCTGGTCACCGTGCGCCGCGGCGACGACAGACTGGCCTTCGCCGCGCCACCGCGGGTCCGCGACGGCGCCCTCGACGACGCCTATCTGGACCGGATCGTGGCCGCGTTCGGCATCACGCGGGAGCGGGTCCTGGCCCACCAGTGGGTGGACAACGGCCCCGGCTGGGCCGTGATCCGGCTGGCCACCGCCAAGGAGGTCCTCGACCTCGAACCCGACCTGTCCCTCATCCCGACCGCGATGGTCGGGGCGATCGGGGCCCACCCCGAGGGATCCGAGCACCACTTCGAGATGCGCACCTTCGCCCCCGGCGCCGGTGTGCCCGAGGATCCCGCGTGCGGCAGCATGAACGCCGGCGTCGGCCAGTGGCTCACCTCCACCGGCGCCGCCCCCTCCTCCTACCGGGTTTCCCAGGGCGCGCGTGTGGGGCGGGCCGCCAGCATCGAGATCGCCGCTGATCCGGACGGTACCGTCTGGGTCAGCGGCGCCGCCGTCGTCTGTATCCGCGGCAGCATCACCATCTGACCGAGCCACCACCGGTGGGCCGGCACATGGAGCGCGGGCAGCTGCACCGCGGTCCATGTGCCGGCCCACCGGGGCCGGGACCAGGCTGTCAGGTGGTGTCGGGGGAGAGCGTCTTCATGGTGACGTAGCTGGTCACCGTGGCAACGCCGGGCAGGGCGGCCAACTGGTTGGCGTGGAAGTCCTCGTAGGCGGGCAGATCGGCGACCTCGACCTGGAGCAGGTAGTCGAAGTTGCCGGTGATGTGGTGGCAGGCGACCACCTCGGTCAGCTGGGTGATCCCGCGCTCGAACGCGACCACGTCCGCGCGGGTGTGCCGCACCAACCGCACCCCGGCGAACACGCGCAGGCCGCGGCCGACCGCGGCGGGATCGATCAGCGCCCGGTAACCGCGGATGACGCCGGCTTCCTCCAGCTGGCGCACGCGCCGCAGGCAGGGGGACGGCGACAGCCCGACCCGGGCGGCGAGCTCGTTGTTGTTGATCCGACCGTTCTGTTCAAGCACGGCCAGGATCGACCGGTCCACCTCGTCCATGGGTGGCAGTTTATTGCGCCTGGCTGTCGAGTACCACAATCCTGCGCCCGTAGTGAGCGCAATTTGCTGCCAAAGTTGCCGTGATCGGTCCAGTTCCTGGCGTCGGCCGCCGACGCTTGATGGCGTCACCCCAACGGTCCACGGAAGGGCAGCCATGCCGGGCAAGAGCACCATCACCGTCCACGCCGATCGCGAGATCGATCCCAGCCGTGCCGTGGCACCGCCCATCTACCAGACGGCGACGTTCTGGGCCGAGAACGCCGAGACGTTCGCGCAGGGCGCCGTCGAACCGCGTGGCAAGGACTTCTACACCCGCTTCGGCAACCCGAACCACGCGCAGGTCGCGGCCGTGGTCGCGGAGTTGGAGGGAACCGAGGCGGCCATGGTCACCGCGTCTGGGATGGCCGCGCTCACCACCGCCGTGCTGGCACTGGTCTCCGCGGGCGACCATGTCATCGGGCAGAAGTCCACTTACGGGGGCACGGGCTCGGTGCTGATGAACCTGCTGCCGCGGCTCGGTGTGTCGACCACGCAGGTCGACCAGACCGACCCGGAGGCGTTCGCCAAGGCACTGACCCCCCGGACCCGCCTGATCCTGGTGGAGACGCCGAGCAATCCGCTGCTGCAGATCACCGACCTGCGCGCGGTGGCGGACCTGGCCCGTGCCCACGACGTGCTGACCATGGCGGACAACACCTTCGCCACCCCGCTGAACCAGCGCCCCGCGGACCTCGGCATCGACCTGGTCTGGCACAGCGCGACCAAGTACCTCAACGGCCACTCCGACGTCTCCGCCGGAGTGATCGCCGGACCCGCCGAACTCCTGGACCGGATCTGGGACGTCGGCCTGCTCACCGGCGCCACCCTCGGCCCCATCGACGCCTGGCTGCTGCTGCGCGGCATCCGCACCCTGCCCCTGCGCGTGCCCCGGCACAACGCCAACGGCCAGGCGCTCGCCGAGGCACTGAACGAGCATCCCGCCGTGGCCAGGGTGCACTATCCCGGCCTGCCGTCCCACCCGCAGCACAAGCTGGCCGCCGACCAGATGACCGGCTTCGGCGGGGTGCTCGGCATCGAGTTCACCGGCGGCTTCGAGACCGCCGACGCCTTTCTCGGCAAGCTGCGCTACTTCCTCCGCTCGGCCAGCCTCGGCGGCGTCGAGTCCCTGGCCGTGCACCCGGCGTCCATGTGGCGCGGGATGCTCAGCGAGGACCAGATCGTCGAGTCGGTGCCGCCGGGCCTGGTCCGGCTGGCCGCGGGCACCGAGGACACCGCCGACCTGGTCACCGACGCACTCGCCGCCGCCGACGCCGTACACACCTCGACGGCGAGCGCCTGAAGCACCACCAGAGCACCGGCCGCGTGCTGCGGCGACGCCCTCTGCCCGTGCCCGCACGCGTGACCGGCGCGGGTCCGGACACCACCGGCCCTTGAGAGTCCAGCAGCTCAACGAAGAGGTGCATGTCCATGTCCCACCTGCAGAACCATCGTCTCGTCGGCCCCACACCCGCCGACGACACCGACGATGACGCGCCCCTTGGCGGCACTCCGCTCGTGCGCGGGCTCAAGCAGCGTCACCTGTCGATGATCGCCCTCGGCGGTGTCATCGGCGCGGGTCTGTTCGTCGGCTCCGGCGCCGGTATCGCGGCCGCCGGACCGTCGATCGTCCTCGCCTACGCCCTGTCCGGTGTGCTCGTCATGCTGGTGATGCGCATGCTCGGCGAGATGTCGGCGGCCAACCCGGCTTCCGGGTCGTTCTCGGTGCACGCCGAGCGGGCCATCGGGCCCTGGGCGGGCTTCACGGCGGGGTGGATGTTCTGGACGCTGCTGTGTGTGGGCGTCGGCGCCGAGGCGATCGGCGCCGCGGGCATCATGACCGGCTGGTTCCCGGGCACCGCGTCCTGGATGTGGGTCCTGCTGTTCATAGCAGTGTTCTGCGGTACGAACCTCGCGGCGGTCCGCGACTTCGGTGAGTTCGAGTTCTGGTTCGCGGCACTGAAAGTCGGTGCGATCTCGCTCTTCCTGGTGCTGGGCGGTCTCGCGATCTTCGGCGTGCTGCCCGGCACGCACGCCCCGGGTACGGCGAACCTCGCCGGGGACGGCGGCTTCCTGCCGCACGGCACGAACGGCCTGGTCGTCGGCCTGCTCGCCTCAGTGTTCGCCTACGGCGGGCTGGAGACGGTCACCATCGCCGCCGCCGAGTCCGAGAACCCGGTCCGGGGCGTCGCTATGGCGGTGCGCACCGCGATGTGGCGGATCGGCGTGTTCTACGTCGGATCGATGCTGGTCATCGTCACGCTGATCCCGTGGAGCGACCCCGCCGTCACCACCAGCGGCCCCTACGTGGCGGTCCTCGACCACCTCGACATCCCCGTCGCCGGTCAGCTCATGAACGTCATCGTGCTCGTCGCCCTGCTGTCCGCGATGAACGCCAACATCTACGGCTCCTCCCGCATGGCGTACTCCCTGATCGCCCGCGGGCAGGGTCCGAAAGCTCTCGGCAAGGTCTCCGGGGGAGTCCCGCGGCGCGCGGTGATCGCCTCGTCCGCCTTCGGCTTTGTGGCGGTGCTGCTCAGCTACTGGTGGCCGGGGACGGTCTTCGCCTGGCTGCTCAACATGGTCGGCGCGGCCGTGCTGGTGGTGTGGGGCTTCATCGCCGCCGCTCAGCTGCGGACGCGCCGCCGACTGGACCGGGAGGCGCCTGAGCACCTGGTCGTGAAGATGTGGGCTTTCCCGGTCCTGACCTGGGTGGCGCTGGCCGGAGTGGCGATGATCCTGGCCCTCATGGCCCTCATGGCCCACCAGGGCGACACCCGCGTCCAGTTGTACTTCACCGGCGGCCTGGCCCTGGCGCTCTCCCTCATCGGCTACCTGCGTCAGAAGGCCCTGACCGCCCGCGCCTATCCGCGTGGAACCGCGACGACCGCCACAAAACGGTCGTGAACGATCCGAATAAGTCTGTAAAGGAGTTCACCCGATGAAGGCGATGAAGGCAATGAAGACGATGAAGACCTTGCTCACCGGCGGCACCGTGGTCAGCATGGACCCGGCTGTCGGCGATCTCGCCCGCGGTGACGTGCTCATCGAGGACGGCGTGATCGCCGAGGTCGCCGAACGGATCGACGCACCGGACGCCGAGGTGATCGACGCGACCGACCGGATCGTCATGCCCGGCTTCGTCGACAACCACCGCCACACCTGGCAGACCGCGTTCCGGGGCGTCGGCGCGGACTGGACGTTCCCGCAGTGGGCGGTGGCCATGCACGGCACGGTCAAACCCCATTACCAGCCCGAGGACGTCTACGCGGGCACCCTCCTCGGCCGCCTGGAGGCCCTGCACTCCGGCGTGACCACGATGCTCGACTGGTACCACGTCGCACAGACCCCCGAGCACGAGGACGCGGCCGTCGCCGCGCTGCGTGACGCGCCGGGACGGTCGATCTTCTGCCTCGGCGCCGGCTGGGGCACCCCCGACCCCGTCGACGCCGCCGTCCGCCGTGTCCGCGCCGACCTGCCCGACAGCGGCATGGTCACCATGGCGTGGGGGCTGCGCGGCCCCGAGGCCACCGGCATGGACACCGTCGCCCGGGAACTGAAGCTGGCGGCCGAACTCGGTCTGCGCACCAGCCTGCACGTGGACATCGTGACCGGAGCGATCGCCGATCTGCGCGAGCACGGTCTGCTCCGGGACACCACCACCTTCGTGCACGGCAACGGGCTCAGCGACGACGAGCTGCGCATGCTCGCCGACGCCGGCAGCTCGCTGTCGATCAGCCCGGACGTCGAGCTGAAGATGGGCTTCGGCCGGCCGATGACCGGCCGGGCCCTGGCCGCCGGCCTGCGCCCGACGCTGTCCATCGACGACGTGCCCTCCGCGGGCGGCGACATGTTCTCCACCATGCGGACCGCCTTCGCTGTACAGCGCGGCCTGGACGGCGGCCTGCGCTCCCGCGACCTGCTCGCCTTCGCCACCGTCGACGCCGCCGCCTCGTGCGGGCTCGACGCCCGAACGGGCAGCATCACGCCCGGCAAGGACGCCGACATCATCCTGCTGCGCGCCGACGACCTGACCGTCTTCCCGGTCACCGGCCCGGCCGCCACCATCGTCAGCGCCGGCCACCCCGGCCTGGTGGACACCGTCCTCGTCGCCGGCCGCGTGGTCAAACGCGACGGCGCACTGGTGGACATGGACCTGCCGACGCTGCGGGCCCGGCTGGTCGCCTCACGCGACCGGATCGCGGCAGCCGCCGGCATTCCGCTCGACGGCACATGGTGTCCTCAGCCGGACCCGCAGTAGGCACGCTGCGAGTCCGAGAACGCCGGCGGCTGCCTCAGACTGGGGGACGGACAGACTTCGTTCCCCACATGGTGGCTACAGGTGACGGTGAGAAGACGACACGACGGCCCCCGCGAGATCGCGGACATCGGCTTCGCGCCCGCGGTCGGCACACAGGCAGGCGTCGAGATCATGTCGTTGGCCCAGCTGCGGGAACGTGCCGCCGTCCGCATGGGCACGGCAGGACTGGCGGTGCCGCAGCGGCCGACGTTCCACCACCTGATCACCCTCTCCGGCGGTTCCTTGTGGCACACGGTGGATTTCACCGGATACGCCCTCACGCCGGGTTCCTGGCTGTGGGTCCGGCCCGGTCAGGTGCAGCAGTGGGGTGAACTGCACGAGGCCGAGGGCACTTTGATCCTCTTCGAGCGCGATTTCCTGGATCCGGGCACGGTGGCCGCTGCGGGCGTGGACGATCCACACACCCCCGTGCTTCATGTTCCCGGTCCCGAGGAGCGCCCCGCGCTGGAGATGGCGGTGAACCATCTGGCGCTGGAGTCCCAGGCGTTGTACGGCATTTCGCTGGAAGCCCATGTGGCGGTAGAGCGCCACCTGCTGTCGGCCCTGGTCCTGCGCCTGGCACAGCGCACTGCGCCGGTCGGCAGCCCGGCTGCGGAGCCCGGGGAGACGTTCGTCAGTTTTCGTGAGGCGGTCGAACGTGACTTCACCCGCACCCGCCGCCTGGAGGACTACGCCCGAACTCTGGGCTACTCGCCACGCACCCTCTCCCGGGCCGCCCTGGCCGGTGCTGGGGTGGGGGCGAAGGAGTTCATCGACCGGCGGGTGATCCTGGAAGCCAGACGCCTGCTCGCGCACGGTGACCAGTCGGCCTCCCGTATCGCGGCACAGCTCGGCTTCACCAGCGCCACCAACTTCAGCAAGTTCTTCCATCAGCGCACCGGTCAGTCTCCGATCGCCTTCCGCGCGACCGTGCGCGGCCGCTCCGGACAGAGCGGCCGGGGAGATGTGCCCGGCACCGGGTGACCAGGGCGGTGAAGGCTGCCCCTGCGAGCGGCGCCGCCAGATAGACCCACAGAAGTGACCAGTAGCCGGGCCGGTCGGCCCAAAGAGCGGGGCCGAACTGTCGGGCGGGATTGGCGGATCCGCCGGTGAGGGGGCCGAGGCCGATGATGACCGCGGCGGTGGCGGCGGGCATGGCGAGCGGTGTCCAGCGCCTCCACCCGGGACGGGACGTCAGCAGGAGGGCCACGGCGAGGATCGCGGCGGTCGCCCCGGCCTCGGCGGCGAACACGGCGGCGGCCGGCCAGGCGGGTGCGGGCTGGACGGCGGCGTAGGCCATAGGGCCGCCGACCACCGGACCCCACACCAGGCGGGCCAGGCCGGTGCCGACCACGGAGCCGGCGAGCTGGGCCACGACGTAGGGCAGGACACGGCGGCCGGGGAAGGCCCCGGTCAGCCACAACGCCAGGGTGGTGGCCGGGTTGAGGTGACCACCGGCGCGACGGCCCCACGGGGAGGACAACGCCCCAGCGAGCGCCGCTGCGACCATCGCCGCCACGGCCGCCAGCTGGAGATGCTGGGCGGGCAGGGCCCGGCTGACGGGGGATGCCATCACCCAGCGGACGGCCGTGACCAGGACGAACAGCACGCCACCGGTGAGGGCGAACTCCATGGCGGCCGCCGCCCGGGCAGTGATGCCACCCGGGGCCGCGGGCTGCCCGATGGCGCCGGCTCCATCAGAGCCGGCGCCGTACGCCGTGTCGGTGACCCGCTGCGCGGGCACACGGGCAGAGGTGAGCACCGGTCAGCCCCAGGTCATCTCGCCGGTGGCGACCTTGGTCCCCAGGTCCAGACCCACCAGCAGGCCCAGGTCCGGGTAACGCCTGAGCATGGCGGCCTTCAGGGCCTCGGAGTCGTTGCCGCTCTCGGCCAGTTCCTCCTCGAACGCGGCGAGGTAGGTGCGGGTGTAGGCGATCGCGGACGCGTCGGTGGCGGAGTCGGCCGCGCGGTGGCCTGCGACCACGTAGCGCGGGGCGAGCCGCTCCATGCCGGCGAGGGTCTCGGCCCAGGCGGATCGCTCGCGCGGAGTAGGAGTGTCGGCGGTCCACACATGCAGGCCGGCGAAGAGCAGGACGCCGCCCACGACCGCGCGGTCCTCGGGCTGCCACAAGTACTCCGTGCGCCAGACCAGGTCCGGGTGACCGCCGCGGATTTCGAAGTCGTGGCCCTCGATGCCGATGCGGTCCCCGTCCAGCACATCGGGGATGAGCACCTCGGTGGGCAGGTTCCTGCCCAGATGCGCCCAGGTCTTCAGCTTGCCTTCCCAGCTGTCCTTGATCCGCTTCACCGTGGTGGCGGTGGCGACGATCCGCACGTCCGGGAACGCCCGGCGGATCACTTCCAGGCCGAAGTAGTAGTCGGGGTCGGAGGTGGTGACCACGACGGTGGTCAGCTCCTTGCCGCTGTCGATGATGTCCGCCAGGACCCGGTGCTGCTCGGCCACGGTGAACTGCCCGTCGACCAGCAGGGCTTCGCGCTCGCCGGTGATCAGCACGGACGCCTTGTGCAGGCCGGTGTCACCGGCCGTGTGGACGGTGTACGTCAGGGTGGACGACATGGGAGTTACTCGCCTTTCAGGGGGTGATGAGGGGGGTGGGTTCAGGCGGCCGTGGCAGTGGCCAGGTGCTGGTCCAGGGCGCGGGTGAGCGCGTCGGCCGAGGAGACCGGGCCGCCCAGACGGTCGGTGCCATGTGCGCTGTGCAGCAGCAGCGTCGGGTAGCCGTCGACGCCCAGACGGCGTACCTCGGCGAAGTCGGCCTCCGCCTGGGCACGGGAGGCGGGCGAGGCGAACGCCGCCGCCACCGCGTCAGCGTCCAGGCCCAGCTCTGCGGCGAGGTCCCGGTAGACCGCGGCGTCGGACAGGCTGCGGCCCTCGACATACCAGGCACGCTGCATCGCGGCCGCGGCGTCCAGGACGTTCACTCCCGGCTGGCTGCGCAGCGCCACCAGCCCCGCGGCGGCATCGGCGGAGTCCATCACCACGGTTCCGTCGGCCAGCGCGGCACGGTAGTCGTCGCCGAAGATGACGCCGGTCAGCTGGGCGATGCGCTCGTTGGCGCCCGGGATGTGCGGGTAGGCCGACACCGGCAGCGCACCGGAGCCGGTGAACAGGCCGCCGGAGAGCACCCGCAGCTCGATCCGGTCGGCGTTGGCCGCGGCGAACTCGTGCAAGGCCGGGCCGAAGCCGTAGCACCAGCCGCAGTAGGCGTCGAAAGCGTAGGTCAGTCGAATGCGCTCCATGGAGCTCATCACGTCTCGTCCTTTCCGGATTCCGTCACCCGGATCCCTGGCTCGGCCGGGCTGACACGCTCAAAGCTATGGTCAGACGAGGAGTTGCCTTGGATCCGCAGACGACTCCCTATGGTGAAAAACTGACAGCCGGACGAGTCGTAGCACTGGGCGGGGCGCCTTGCGCAGTCGGTCGGCCAGGACTCGCCGGCGGGCCCGACTCCAAGGAACGATCGTGCGTACCCCCATCACGATCGGCGGCGAGGGCAGATGGAGTACTGCCGCCACCGCTGACGGCGTGGACAAGGGCGCCGTAAGGTCCCGGCCAGACCTGGCGGTCCGGCCCGAGGCCCCGGCGATCACGCCGCAGGCTTTCCCCTGGTGCGCAGGCGCCCCTTGGCCACGAGGCGGTCCAGGCGTCGCTGCTCCGCGGTCGCCCAGCGGCTCACGCGTTCGGGGTCGAGGGGCGCGCCGTGGCCGACGTGGAGCGTGGTGGGTCCGAGGGCCAGCATCTCGCGCAGGCTCGCCAGGTTGCCGAGCCGGTCGTCGTGGAAGGGCGGGTTGGCGGGCCGCCCCGTGCCGAAGCCCAGGAACGGGGTGGCCACGAGGTCTCCGGCCACCAGGTCGCCGTTGTCGGTGAGGACGGAGACGGAGCCCGCGGTGTGGCCGGGCGTGGGCATGATGCGGGCCTCGACACCGAAGTCCGACAGACGTGTCTCGCCCTGGATGAGTACGTCGGGCTCGAAGCCCTCGGTGGTTGCGCGGACCCGCGAGGTGCGGGCGAAGAGCCGCCCGAACAGCCCGATGGGCAGGTACGGTTCGTTGACCCGGCCCGCTCGGTAGACGCCGAGGTCGGCGATGTGGCCGGCGATGGGTGCGCCAGTGAGCCGGCTGAGTTCTGAGGCGGAGCCGAAGTGGTCGATGTGCCCATGGGTGACGACGATCAGGCGGACGTCCTCGGGGTGGACGCCGTGGGCGGCGACCTGGTCGTGAATCAGCCGGGCGCTGCCGGGTGTTCCGGCGTCGACGATGATCGGTTGTCTGCCCAGCAGCAGGTAGGCGTTGACGGCGTGCCGACCGAGCACCGGCAGGGCGACGACCTTGGTTTCCGGCATTGACGTACTCCGTGACAGGTAAAGGGGGGCGTCGCAGGGTCACCGGGGGTGTCCTCCGCGCCTGGGGAGGGCAGGTGGCCTGCGCGGAGTGCGCAGGCCACCCGGGGCGGTCAGCTGAAGAACGGGTCGTCCACGACGTGGACCCAGCCGCCGCCGGGCTGGCGTCGCAGGATCTCGGTGGTGGTGGAGATCACCGGCTCCGGTCCGACCCCGGTGAGGGTGGCGTTGTTCGACACCAGGGCGACGTCGCCGACCTGCCGGATGTCGCGTAGTTCGAGCTTGAGGCGGGCGCCGCTGTCGACCATGTGCCGCATTGCCCCGCGGATGGCGTCCGTGCCCACCAGGTGATTCCCGGGGGTGGGGACGAAGTGGGCGTGCGGCTCGTAGAGGGACACCAAGCCCTCGACGTCGCCGGCCTCCAGGTACTCCATGAACAGGGACCCCACCTGCTGAGGCGTCTCGGCGTGGCGCCGGGCGGTGACGCCGACGGGCTTGTCGCCCCAGCCGGCCGCGGCGATCAGGTCGTACCAGCTGGGGTGGGCGCCGTAGGGGAGATGGCGGCGCAGCAGTTCGCCGGGGAAGGTGATCGGGGACGCCTTGTGGGGCTTGGCCAGGGCCTGGGTGACGATGGCGTCGCTGAGCCCGTAGGCCAGGTCCTGACGCGGGAGCAGGGCGTGCACCTCATCGGCGAGGCCGGGCGGGAGGTTCTCACGCTGGGCTCCGAGGATGTCGGTGGCGATACCCTCCTGGGACAGCGCCACCACGGTGCCCTTGCGCTCGGCGATGCCCTGCGAGGTGTGCAGGGCGATGGCGTCCCAGGCGATGGCGATGCGCCGTTCCTCGACACCGCGCTCGCGCAGGAACGCCGCCGCGGTATCGGCGCCGTCGACCTCGAAACGCTGGTCGCCGTTCCCCTCCTCACTGAGCCCGACGTCGTGCAGGACACAGGCGACGAACAGCAACTCGTCGTCGTAGTCGGTCCCGGCGCGCAGACCCTTGTTGCGGTCATGGGCGCGGGCGAAGACGTAGGAACGGACGCTGTGATCGAAGACGAAGGCGGGCGTGACCCGTGCCGCATAGGCGTAGGCGTCCCGGCTGAGGCTCGTGTCGGGGAGGTCGAGCTGTTCGAAGACGGACAGTTGTGCGTCGGTGGTCAAGGTGTGTCTCTTTCGTCGGGGCACCGGTCCGGGGCCCATCGCTACGGTGACCGGCAACGCGCTTTCGCGTGCCGGGGTATGGAGGGTGGGGCCGCACGGCTCGTGGTGCGACGGGTGATCGCCCCACGGGGGTGTGCGGCCGGGGCGCCGCGGTTACAGCTGGGCGATGAACGCGCCGATGCGGGCGGCCACTTGGTCGGGCACCTCAAGGGGCGAGAGGTGGCCGGTGTCCTTCAGGACGGTCAGCGTGGCGGTCGGGATCAGAGGCAGCAGGTGGTCGGCGAGCACGGCCGGCGGGTCGACCTTGTCGTGGCTGCCCGCGAGGACCAGCACCGGCACGTCGACGGCTGAGAGGCCGGCCGACACGTCCTGGACCAGGCCCTGGCGCGGCCACGTGAGACGGGCCTGCTCGCCGGCGCGCAGACTGTCCTCGACGACCTGCCGGCGCAGCTCGGGAGTCAGCTCGCCATGGGTCAGCACCAGTTCGACGCTCCGGAGTACCGCCTCCTGGTCGTCGTAGGCGTGGGACAACGCCTCCTGCGCCTGCTCGCTCACCCCGACCGGTGCGGGCGGCGCGGGCGCCACAAGGACGACACCCTTGAGGCCCTCGGGCTTGCGTGCGGCCAGAATCTGGGCCACTTTGCCGCCCATGGAGTGTCCGACGAGCACGTAGTCGGAGTGCCCGAGGGCGTCGATGACGTGCTGCGCGTCGTCCGCGAGCTGCTCCAGGCCGTAGGGTCCCGGCACGCCAGCGGAGTCGCCCCATCCGCGGTGGTCGTAGGCCACGAAGCCCTGCCCGGCGTCCAGACGTTGCAGCACCGGGATCCAGGTGCGCCGTGAGCCTCCCCAGTAGTGCAGGAAGACCAGCGTCGGACCGTCACCCTCGCGGACGTGGGCGTATACCTGGCCACCCTGTACGTCGAAGAAGCGGCCCGCCACATTCTGAGCAGTCATCATCAGTTCTCCTCGGGCACGGCCGGGGCTCTCGAACCGCTCCACCGGTGTGTGGAGCCGGTGCCCCGTGCTCGTATCCGATCGTGCTCCGGTGTCACCCTTCCGAGCCACGGCTCATATGCCAGTGTCCGCATCTTTTGGGCCAGGATGTTGCGGATGGGCCATCGCTTTCCGGCCGCATGCGCTGCCCTCTGAACTGGAATTTCATCCTGTTGGCGACCCTCGTGACAGAGAGCGGCGGCCCATCGGCACTCTCTGCGATAGAGGCGCTGGGCGTAATATTGCGGCCATGAACACGCACCGGGTCATGGTTCTGGCGGTAGACGGCGTGCTGCCCATGGATCTGGGAATCCCCACGCAGATCTTCAACGCCCGTCCGAACACCCCCTACGAGCTCATCGTGTGCGGGGACACCGAGGAGCCCGTGACCACCAGCGCCGGATTCACCCTGGGCCTGACCGCGGGACTCGAAGCACTCGCCGACGCGGACACGATCATCGTCCCGGGGTTCGAGGACTTCCGGCGCCCTCCGCTGCCACGGGTGAGGGCCGCGCTCAGGCTCGCCGGCCGCGCAGGAATCCGTATCGCCTCCATCTGCACCGGCGCCTTCGCCGTCGCCTCCGCCGGACTGCTCGACGACCGCACCGTCACCACCCACTGGGCCAGCGCGGACGACCTCGAAGAGCTCTACCCGCGGCTGCGCGTCGACCGGAACGTCCTCTACATCGACAACGACACGATCCTGACCTCCGCGGGCGTCACGGCCGGTATCGACCTGTGCCTGCACCTGGTCCGCAAAGACCTCGGTGCGGCCGTCGCGAACGACATCGCCCGGGAGATCGTCGCCGCCCCGCACCGTGACGGCGGACAGGCGCAATACATCCAGACCAGCCTCCCCGACCCCCAGGCCACCACGCTCGCCGACACCCGTGAGTGGGCCCTGCGCCGTCTCGAAGAAGACCTCAGCATCCCCAAGCTCGCCGACCACGCGGGCGTCTCCCCCCGCACCCTGACCCGCCTGTGGCGCCAGGAAACAGGCGTCAGCCCCCACCAATGGCTGGTGACCGCCCGCATCAACCGAGCGCGCGAGCTCCTGGAGACCACCGACCTTCAGGTGGAACAGATCGCCACCCGCTGCGGCCTCGGCAGCGGCGCCAACATGCGCGCCCGATTCCGTGACGCCATCGGCATCACGCCTACGGCCTATCGCCGCACCTTCCGGCACCAAACACCCTGAGGGCCGTGGTTGGGGCGGGGTGGTCACAGAGCCCGTCGGCGCGATGTGCATGTCCACTTCGGGCTGGGGACTGAACGCTGGGGACGCGGTCGTCTGCCCCAGGAGCGGAACCTGCCACACGGTGCTGATGAACAGGCGCCGCCGGAACTTCTCCCCGTCAAACGAGAAGTCCTCGGCGTCCGCTCCAGCGAGCTCCCTGGGAGCGGGGGTGTTGGGGGATCCGCCCTGGCCTCGTCTGGTGGTCGCCCGGACGGGCCGTTCGTCGCGAGGGTCGGCACCGCACCGGAACACCGGTGGACTGGGCCGCAGCGGCCGGCCTGGCCCCCACGGCCGACTGCTGGTCGGGCTTCCGCTGGAGCTGGCCACTCAGGCCCCCGTGAGGGCTCACCCGGCTCGCACAGTTGACCTGCCCCTGGACAGCGCAGCAGGAGCACGGAGCACCTCGCCCGCAGCCTTGTGCAGCGCGCGGTGTGCTGTCTGACCAGCGCCGGACTGATCAGCCACACACTCCATAACCCTGCCGGGCAACCCGCCCACGTGAGCATCACTCTTCTCTCCCGGCCTCCCGAGGACTGCCGGAACACGACAGCGACTGGTTCAACAGGGAAGCCAGCCGCCGGGTGGCCCTTGTGGCCTGCGCGGGCGCCGCCAGCCGTGGCCGGGCCGGTACCGGGATCAGTATCTGCGTCGTTGTCCAGGTGCACCGTCACCCACTGCGACTCCGGCAGCAGCCGTATGGCGGTGGATCGTCGCAGTTGGTCTCCGTCCTGGTCAGACCCGGCCAGGCAAGGGGCCGCAAGATCCACCTGCTTGCTGCGGCCGAGCACACCTCGGGCCTGGTCCTGGACCAACTCGACGTCAGCGTCACCTGCGACGCCCTGTACATCCAGCGAGAGCACGTCGAGCGACGTGGTGGAAGCCGCGCCGAGCGCCGCGCTGACACCGCAGGTACTCCACCTCGGCCGGCGGCGCCACCTCTCCCGGCGGGTATGTTCCCGTCGGCGAGAGTGCGTGTCTCAATCGCATCAACCACCCAGCGGCTCAGGCCAGTTGATCGTGCAGCGGCAACTGGCGACACCAGGAGCAACGCGGTGTTCGTCGCGGTCGGGTCGGACGGGAAGGTCATAGGTTGCGGGGGTAGTCGTCGGGGTGCCAACCCACCATGACACAGGGAAGGGCTTCTCGGCGTCGTGGCGGCCGACGAACCTGCCGAGGCTCAGACCTCCGAGGTGGCCCGGATGGCATTCCTGAAGAGCTCTCTATGCGTAGGTCCGGGAAGTAATAGGTCGGCTCTCCGTCGCTAGGGACTTCGTGGATCTATTTTCCAGGATAAATCCAGTCTCCGACAGTGGAGTTGGTTGCAGCGGTGGGGATTGGAGCGCGCGCTGACAGCGAGGCGGCGCCGAAGCGGGTGGCTCGGTCGGCTGCGGGACCGAAACTCCGACACGAACGTCTACTCTGCGCTGTGGGAGCTGTGTCCGCACGAGATGCAGCTCGGTCCGGTCGCAGTGCGGAGTTTGAGCAGCAAGGCGGGACGGGTGCCCACAAGTCCGACTTCCTGGTTACTCGCGGCAACGAGCTGTTCGTCGTCGAGGCGATCTGGAGGGCGCAGAAGTGGGGCAGTGGGGCTCTCTCGCGCCCGACGCAGTCGAGCGATGCCATCGATCGCTCACCAAGTCCGAACTTCTCTCGCTGAAGCCACGGGGCCAGACCGAAGGTATCGAAGCGGAACCGCACGCCGGCATCGTGTGCTCGGCGTGCCGCCGGAGCGCGCAACGCGTGGCAGCGGTGCGGGGGTAGGGGACCTGTTCATGGAAGCGCCCTCCGCGCCAAGGGGCTCGGAGGGTCTCTGAAGGGTGAAGGCCGGTAAGCCCTGCAGGTCCTGCTGCGATCGGCTACAGCCGGGCGCCGATTCCGGTCAGCGCTCGGACCTCCATCTCTGCCTGCTTGTCAGGATCCGCCGGGTGTCTGCTGAACACGGTGCCGAGGTATCCGCACAGGAACGAGAGCGGAATCGACACGACGCCGGGATTCATGAGCGGGAAGAAGTGGAAGTCGACGCTCTTGATGATCGACGTGGGGGTACCCGAGACCGCCGGCGAGAAGACGATGAGCGTGAGGCAGGACACCAGACCGCCGTAAATGCTCCACAGCGTTCCCGAGGTGTTGAAGCGTTTCCAGTACAGCGTGTAGAGCATCGTGGGCAAGTTGGCGGAGGCGGCGAGTGCCAGGGCCAGCGACACGAGGAACGCGACGTTCTGGCCGTCGGCCACGATGCCGCCGATGATGGCCAGGAAACCGATCACGACCGCTGTCAGTCGGGCCACCCGGATCTCTGACCGGGGATCGGCCTTGCCCTGCCGTATCACGTTGGCGTAGACGTCATGGGCGAAGGAAGCCGAAGCCGCCAGGGTCAGACCGGCCACGACCGCCAGGATCGTCGCGAAGGCCACCGCCGAGACCACGCCCAGGAGTACGACTCCACCGATGCGGAAGGCGAGCAGGGGCGCCGCCGAGTTCTCCCCGCCGGGGGCGTGGACGATCGCGTCGGAACCGACCAGAGCGGTGGCTCCGTAACCGACTACCAGGATTCCCAGGTAGAACGTGAACATCGACCAGGAGCACCACACCACCGACCTGCGCGCCTCCTTGGCGTCGGGCACGGTGTAGAAGCGCATCAGCACGTGCGGCAGGCTGGAGATACCGAGGACCAGGGCGAGGGCCAACGACACGAAATCGAGCTGGCTCGTCGCGTTCTGGCCGTAAAGGCTGCCCGGATTGAGCAGTCGCTCACCCAACGGGCTGTTCTGCGTGGCCTGGTGCAGAAGCGCCGAGAAGCTGAATCCGAACTTGCCGATGATGAATACGCTCATGAAGGTCACGCAGACCAGGAGCAGACCGGCTTTGATGATCTGCACCCAGGTCGTGCCCTTCATGCCGCCCACCAGCACATAGAGGAGCATGACGACGCCCACGCCGCTGATGAGGAGAGCCTGCCCGCCCCTGGTGTGCACGTCCAGCAGCAACGCGATCAGCCCGCCCGCGCCGGCCATCTGGGCGAGCATGTAGAAGAACGTGATCACCAGGGTGGCGTTGGCCGCCGCAGCCCGCACCGGGCGCTGCCTCATGCGGAAGGCCATCACGTCACCCACGGTGAACCGCCCGGTGTTGCGCAGCCGCTCACCGATGAGCAGGAGAGCGACCAGCCAGGCGACGAGCCATCCGACGGAGTAGAGGAATCCGTCGTAACCATGGACGGCGATCGCCCCGGAGATTCCCAGGAAGGAAGCCGCGGAGAGGAAGTCCCCGGACATCGCGATGCCGTTCTGCACACCGGTGAAGGCGCCGCCGGCGGCGTAGTAGTCGGATGCCGTCTGGTTTCTGTTGGTGACCCTGTAGACGATGAACAGTGTGATGGCGACGAATATCAGGAACACGCTCAGATTGAGCATGGGGCTGCCGGTCGCGCCGGCGGCAATCTGCCGTGTCATTCCTTTTCGACTCCCGCCAGTTCGTGGATCCGGTCCACTTCCGGATCAAGCTTCTTCCCGGCGAAGCGCCGGTAAGCCAGGACGATCATGATCGTGGACACGAACTGCATCAGGCCGAGGACGGTACCCATGTTGATCTCGCCCGCGATCTTGCGGCCCATGAACCCGTGGGCGTAGGCGGAAAGCAGAGCGAACGTCATGTACCAGAGGAAGAAGAGCGCGCTCATCGGGAAGACGAACAACCGCAGCCGTCTGCGCAGCCGGGTGAACTCCTCGCTCTGCTGAATCTCGGAGTAGTCGGGCTCGCCGTCGCGACGGGGGTCGTTGAACTCCCGTCGGGCAGGCCGCTCGGACAATTCGGAGGTGGGCGACCCCGCCGGTCTGGTCACGTTCCTCTTCCTGGGGATTCGGGCAGGAGGGCACACATGTGCCCCTGCGGCGAGCGAGACCATTCAATGCCCCGAGTGGTCGCGAACCGAAGGCGACTTGATCCTTTCTTTGCTCACCGTTCACCGAACTGAGTCATGAGTGCACGATGTGATCGACCGGCCCACCGAATATGGAGAACATGTGCGTAACAGGTTGGTTCGCCCTGGCCCGGGACGGGGAGCCGCATTGTTGCCGTTAGCCTCGCTGTTCTAAACTCACCTGGGTTCCACAGCGCTTGGTGGGTGGGCACCCGACGCCCGGGATCGGTTCGCAGCCGGGAACTGGGAGATGGAACAGTTTTTGAAATGCGGGCGTCCCCGTTGTGCTCAGGTGAAAACCCGGGAGAAAACAGCATCGTGACTGGTACGTGCGAGCAAACAGTTCCCCATACGGAGCTCATATCGTGACCGCGGCCAGGCATGCGGTCACACGGCCGGCACAGCCGTCGCGGTGGGCTTCGCTCGTGCAGTGGCGCAACTGGCGGCTGCTGGTGAAGCTGGCGGCGGTGCTGGTCGTACCCGCCCTGCTCGCCGTCGGCCTGGGCGTCGTGCAGATCCATGACGACGTCACCCGCGCCAACTCCTACGCGGACCTGCAACGCCTGG
This sequence comes from Streptomyces sp. NPDC048277, assembly GCF_040652235.1. NCBI lineage: Bacteria > Bacillati > Actinomycetota > Actinomycetes > Kitasatosporales > Streptomycetaceae > Streptomyces > Streptomyces sp. NPDC048277. Next base: position 33,354 of record NZ_JBEZLQ010000023.1, on the reverse strand, counting down.
TCACCATGCGCGGTGAGCTGCGGACTCTGCTGGACGCCCTGCAGATGGAACGCACGATGTCCGTCGAACGACTCAGTGCCGAGGCTGCCCACGCCGCGGACGACACCGCCGATCTGCGGCAGCAGCAGCGGAGCGTCGACAGCGCCCGGACCACCGTCGCCCACACCAGGAAGCTGGACGTCGTCCTCGCGGGCGTTGCGGCGAATCGTTACCGCGACGCCGTCGGCCTCCTGGACCGCCTGCCCGCCCTGCGCACCCAGGCCACGTCCGGCAGCATCGGTTCCTGGACCGCGCTCAACGACTACGGCACGATCATCACGGGGCTGCTCCATCTGGACCAGGCGCTGGTCAGCAGGTTCGACACCCCCCAACTCACCAGGTCCGCGACCGCGTTGTACGAACTGGAGGCGGTCGAGGAGCAGGTCCACCTCGAACACGCGATTCTGCTCCAGGCAGCCGGCCGGAGCCATCCGATGACCCCGACGCTCATGAAGGCGCTGCAAGAGGCCGACATACGACTGCGGGACAGGCTCGGTGACTTCCAGGCACTGGCCACCGCCACGGAGCTGAGCGAATATCAGCGGACGGTCACCGGCCCCGCCGTCAGCCGGCGTGCGAAGGTGGTGAGCACCGTGCTGGCCGCGCCCTTCGCATCCGGCGCCCAGAAGAACACCACCACGTCGCTGCCGACCTCGGTCGACAAGTGGAACGGCGATTCGGAGACCACCGGGACGCTGATCGACAAGGTGTCGGACGGATTCCTCCACAAGCTGCGCACATCGTCGGCCCAGCTCCAGGACCGGACGAGCAACCAGGCGGGCCTGGCGTCCGTCATCCTCTTCGCCGTGCTCCTGCTCGCCCTCGCCATCGGTCTAGGCATCGGCCGGCATCTGCTGCGGTCGCTGACCGTCCTGCGCTCGACGGCACTCGAGGTGGCGGAACACCGGCTGCCCGCCGCGGTCGAGAGCATGCGCGAGGGCCGGAAGGCGAACACCGTGGTCGACGCCGTACCGGTCCACACCACAGAGGAGTTCGGTCAGCTCGCCAGGGCGTTCGACACGATGCACGCCCAGGCCGTGCGACTGGCGGCGGAGCAGGCCGCACTGCGCGGTGACCTCAGGAACACCCTGGTCAACCTCTCCCGGCGCAGCCAGAGCCTGGTGGACCGGCTGCTGCTGCTGATGGAACAGCTGGAGCGGCACGAAGAGGACCCGGAGCAGCTGGCCAGCCTCTTCACGCTCGATCACCTGGCGACGCGGATGCGGCGCAACAACGAGAACATGATGGTCCTGTGCGGGAGCACCCTGGTGCGCTCCTCCCACAGCGCGGTGCTCGACACCGTGCTCAGGGGTGCCGTCTCCGAGATCGAGCACTATCAGCGCGTGCACGTCCAGCCCGGTCCTCCCGTCGAGGTGATCGGGTATGTGGCCGGTGACCTGGTGCGGCTCATCGCCGAACTGCTCGACAACGCCACCGCGTTCTCCCCGCCGCACACCCGGGTGGTCATCGGCGGCACCCGGCAGTCCGACGGCTCGCTGCTGATCGAGATCCAGGACGGGGGGATCGGGATGAGCGAGCGCGACCTGGCCACGGCCAACCGGCGGGTGGCGACGGCCGCCGCCACGGATACGCCCGCGTCCAGGCAGCTGGGGCTGCTCGTCGTCGGCCGCCTGGCCGGCCGGCACGGCATCGCCGTCGACCTGAGCGCGCAACCGGGTGTCCCGGGACTGCGGGCTAGTGTGCTGGTACCGGCCAAGTTGGTCACGGCGCAGGCGCCGGCCCGCACGGACCAGCCGGGCACCATGGCCGAACGCCCTGGCGCCCCGCTTCCGACGCGGACGCGCGACGGCCGCACGGACGGCGGCCAGGCCGAGGGCGGCCGGACGAACGGCGCTGACGCGGCGTCGCGCCCGCCGCAGCGGCCGTTCGCCCTCACCGCATCGGCAACGGTGGCCCGTAGTGCCGGGAACAGCATGGAGGCACCGGCGCCACGGGCCGCGGAGGAGCCTGACCGGTCGGCAGGCGTCACCCAGGCCGGGTTGCCCAAGAGGGTTCCGCGTACGCGATCCGCCCCGGCCCGAAGCGAGCGGTCCGCCCCGGGGGACGAAGCAGCTGCGAGCCAGCAGGCCAGCCGCACCCACAGCTTCCTCAGCAGCTACCAGTCGGGCATCCGTCGGGCACAGCCCGACCAGACGCACAATCCATCGGCGACGGGCAGGAAGAATCCATGACATCAACCCACTCCACGGAGGTGAGCCAGTTCGGATGGCTGGTCACCAACTTCACGGAGCGAGTGCCCGATGTGGCGCACGCTGTGGTGATCTCGGCCGACGGGCTGCTGCTCACCGCGTCGGACCAGCTGGCGGACGATCGTGCCGAGCAGCTCTCCACCGTTGCGGCGGGTGCCATCAGCCTGATCCAGGCCGCTGCCGACTGTATGGACACCGGGAACGCGCTGCGTACGGTGATCCAGATGGAGCACGGCAACATGCTGATGATGTCGATCCGTGACGGCTCGTGTCTGGTGGCCCTGGCGGCTCCGGACTGCGAGATCGGTCAGATCGCCTATGAGATGACCGTGCTCGTCGACCAGGTCGGCGAGATGCTGACTCCGGAACTCCGTACCGAGTTGCAGCTGTTCCAGCAGACTGCGTCCCGATAGCCCGACGGAGAGAACATGAGCACCGGTGAAGGCCCGTCCGGCTCTGGAAGAGATCAGCAGGCGGAGGACGAACAGACCTTCGCCGACGTGCTCAACGCGTTCAGTTTCGGCACCGGACGACGGAGGCGGAAGTCCGCCGGCACGCGTGGCGCGCCTCAGGACACGACCTACGACGACAGCGACGAAGCCGCCCTGCCGTCCGCCCCCGAGCCGAACGAGGAGCCGGAGGCACCGGCGTCCTTCGTCCGCGGCTACGCGTGGACGGCCGGCCGGACCAGGTCGCACCATCACTTCGCGGTCGAGACCCTGGTCACTGCCGCCGGTCCAGGCGGTGTCCCCGGCGTTGGCACGCAGTGGGACCGTGCGGTGCTCGATCTGTGCCGGGAACCGCGGTCGGTGGCCGAGGTGGCGGCGCTCATCGGGGTGCCGCTCGGGGTGACCAAGGTCCTCCTCGGTGACATGACCGATCGCGGGATGATCGTCGTCCACGAGGCGGCGACCGATGCCGGCGACGCCCCAACCACGGCACTGATGGAGAGGGTGCTGATCGGACTGCGTCAGCTCTGACAGGATCCGTGTCCGGCCGGGGGTGCCCGGAAGGTCCCCATCGTCTTCGATCGGGCACGGTGCCCGTCGCTGCTGACCCTCAGCGATGTCTACTCACCGGCTACCACGCCGCGTACATGGGCCGGGTCGAGGCGGGTAAGACGGTCACCGTCACACGTCTCGACCGACATCCACGCGTCCACAACGCCTACGGCAGCCGACCAGGTCGCACACGCGGCGTCGCCTGAGGAGGAAACCGCCAGCAGGTCCTCCACCCAGGTCCTGTGCGACGTCGTACGGAACGGTCGCCGGGATGGCACCAAGGAGCTGATCGCCCTGGCCGAGGGGCTACGGGAATCCAGCGAGTCGTGGGCGGACCTGCTGCGCGACTGCCGTCGGCGCGCAGGCCACTCGGATCATCCCGGGTTGGCCGGCATCCTGGATCGGCCGGCTCTCCGAGCAGATCCGGGAGGCGGATGCTCGTCTTGCCCGGCTCGTGCAATGGCACGCCCCGCAGCTGCTCGACGTGGTGGGGATCGGTCCGGACACGGCGGTCGCCCTGCTGATCACGGTGGGGGACAACCCGGAACGGCTGAACAGCGAGGCGTCCTTTGCCGCGCTGTGCACCCGTGTGCGCGTCGGCTCGCGCACCCAGGACTACTGCGAGCGGCGGATCAAGGGGGGCAGGGCATGCACCTGGTCAGACAGCTACAGCCAGACCCCGTTCATAGGGGCTGTGCGATTTCAGCGGACCCAGGGGCCTGGGAGATCGTCATGGATGGCCTCAAGATCGGAAGTCGTGCGCCCGCGCGCGTGAATCCAGGACTGATCCTGAAGGCCATCCCGGCGAATCAACCGGCTGGGAGCCGCATACCAGCGCAGCGGTGAGTCGTCCTCGCTCGCCCACATCGGATGGTCGGGCAGACCGACCCGGGCATACCGGGCGTGGAGATCCCGCATCAGCGCGTCAGGCAACTCACAGGCGTCATAGAGGTTGTCCGCCGCGAAGAGCGACTCGCTCAGCACCAACTCGACCCAGGCCAGGGACATCCGATCGAGAAAGGGAACCCAGCCCTGACGTGATTCCACCACCACCGCTGGATCCTCCTGCTCGACCTGGCTCAGAGGGATTCCCCAGAAGGCGCAGTCGTGGTTCTCGCGACGGAAGACCAGGACACCGCCCAAGGCGTGATCGACGTAAAGGCCAGAAGGCCTGACCAGCGGGTCCTGCTGCCGGGTCAGGTCGTCCCGGCGGCCGAAGAGCGCATACCCCTCACGCAAAGCGGCCGGCAGCTCGAAGCCCATGTCGGCCTCCGCTGCCGCCAGTTCGTCAGCGGTGCAGCCGTCTTCCGGCTCCAGCGGACGGCCCATCCACGCGTCGGCGAACCAGCGCACGAACTCCCAGGCATGGGAGCGAGCACGCACTCCGCCTCGCAGCATCACCGCCACATCAGGACCGTCCAGCATGCCGAGGACGCTACCTCCTTCCTCAACCGTCCGACGCGCAGCCCCTTTTCTCCGTCAGGGACTTCCCCAGGTCTTCATGGAACTCCGGGTCGACCACCATGCCCGCCGCGTGGTGATGCGAGCGGGCAACGGTCGAATCGACACTGACCAGACGGAGATCGGCGTCGTTGCGGGCCGCCGCCTAGGCGATCAGCGGGTCCCCGAGGTCTGGAACCCGCACCGTTGAAGCTCTCTACCGGACACCCATCCGGAGAGCGCCGTCCATGCGGATGGTCTCGCCGTTCAGGTAGTCGTGTTCCGTGATCATGAGGACCAGGCGGGCGAACTCGGCAGGCTGGGCGAGGCGTTGGGGGAAGGGGACGCTCGCGGCGAGGCCGGCGCGGACGTCCTCGGTGAAGCCGGCCATCATCGGAGTGTCGACGATGCCCGGGGCGATCGTGACCACGCGGATGCCGTACCGGGCCAGGTCGCGCGCGGCGGTCAGGGTCATGCCGGCGACGCCGGCTTTGGAGGCGGAGTAGGCGATCTGGCCGGTCTGGCCCTCGAACGCGGCGATGGAGGCTGTGTTGACGACGACTCCGCGCTGCCCGTTCTCGTCCGGCTCGTGTCGGGCGATGGCCTCGGCGGCCAGGCGCAGGACGTTGAAGGTGCCCAGGAGGTTGACCTTCAGGACGGTGTGGAACAGGTCCAGGTCGTGCGGACCGGAACGGCCCAGGATGCGGGCGGACGGTGCGATGCCGGCGCAGTTGACGGCGAGCCGCAGTGTCGTGCCGTCGGCTTCGATACGGGCCAGGGCTGCACGGATCGGCGCCTCCTCGGTGACGTCCGCCGGGATCAGGGTGACATCGGCGGGCTGCGGGCCCGCGGTTGCCACGGCCTTGTCCAGGTCCAGGCCGTAGACGATGGCACCTTGTTCGGCGAGGGCGGCGGCGGTCGCGGCGCCCAGGCCCGAGGCGGCGCCGGTGACCAGCGCGGCGGATCCGGCGATGTGCATGCTGCTCCTCAGATGAACGACGTTTCGGCAGTGGGTCGTTGACGGGCCGGCGGCGCTTCAGCGGGCGAGATGGCGGCTGATGACCAGCCGCTGGATCTGGTTCGTTCCCTCGAAGATCTGCATGATCTTCGCCTCGCGCATGTAGCGCTCGACGGGGAAGTCCCGGGTGTAGCCATAGCCGCCCAGCACCTGGACGGCGTCGGTGGTCACCTTCATCGCGGCGTCCGTGGCCACCAGTTTGGCCACGCTGGCCTGCCTGCTGAAGGGGCGGCCCAGGTCACGGCGCCGGGCGGCGTCGAGGTAGGTGGCGCGGGCGGAATCGACCGCCGCGGCCATGTCGGCGAGCAGGAAGCCGAGTCCTTGATGGTCGACGATCTTCCGGCCGAAGGCGGTGCGCTCGTTGGCGTAGGCGACGGCTGTGTCCAGAGCGGACTGAGCGAGCCCGGTGGCGCAGGCGGCGATGCCGAGTCGGCCGCTGTCCAGGGCGCTGAACGCGATCTCCAGGCCCTGTCCCTCGGTACCGATGAGCCGGTCGGCGTCGATGACCGCGCCGTCCCACGTGGCCGAGGTGGTGGGGATGGCGTGCAGTCCCATCTTGCGTTCAGGACGGCCGAAGCCGAGGCCCTCCGTGGTGCCGGGGGCGAGGAAGCAGGAGATGCCGTGGTTTCCCGGCCCGGTGCGAGCGAAGAGAGCGTAGAAGTCGGCCCGGCCGCCGTGGGTGATCCATGCCTTGGTCCCGGTGATGCGATATCCGTCCGCCACGCGTTCCGCCTTGCAGGCCAGCGCCGCCGCGTCCGAACCGGCTTGCGGCTCGGACAGGCTGTAGCCACCGAGGAGCTCTCCGCCGAGCATGCCGGGTAGCCACCGTTCCCGCTGGGTGGCGGTGCCGAAGGCGTGCAGCGGGTGGCAGGCGAGGGTGTGGACGCTGGTCGCGACGGCGACGGCGGCCCATTGACTCGCCAGCTCCTCCAGGACCTGCAGATACACCTCGTACGGCTGTCCGCCGCCGCCGTGCTCCTCCGGGTAGGGGAGCCCCAGCAGCCCGGCCCTGCCCAGCACGCCGAACAACCCCTCGGGGTAGCTCTCGTCCGCCTCGTGCTGCTCGACCCGCTTGCCGAGTTCCCTCTCGGCGACCTCGCGGGTCAGGGCGATCAGGTCCTCGGCCTCCTGGGTGGGAAGCATGCGGTCGACGTTCATCGCGGCTCCAAGCGGTACTCAAAGCGGTACGTCAGTACCGGTAAGCATAGCCATTTATGGCTGTCGTGTCGCGGCTGGGATACTGACGGGATGATCAAGGCCTCCGCTCCCACCGGTCCGAATCCCGTCGGCCGGGGCGCAGCCCGGCGCTCCGAACTGTTCGAGGCGTTGGTGGCACTGCTGACCAAGGAGGGTTTCGCCCGCTTCACACTCGACGACCTGGCCACCCGGCTGCGCTGTTCCAAACGCACCCTGTACGGGCTGGCCGGCAGCAAGGAGCAGCTGGTCCGGGCTGTGGTGGTGCACTTCTTCCGGGGGGCCACCGAACGGGTCGAGGCGGCTTTGGCCGCCGAGGGCGATCCGGCCGCCCGACTTCCGGTGTACTTGGGTGCCGTCGCGGTGGAGCTCGGCCCGCTGTCGCCGCAGTTCTTCGACGACGTGGCCGGATTCGAGCCCGCCGCCGAGGTCTACGAGCGCAACACGCGGGCGGCCGCCCGCCGGGTGGAGCAGCTGATCGACGAGGGCGTGTCGGCGGGCGTCTTCCGCGAGGTGCATGTGGCGTTCGCCGCCGACGTGATCGCCTCGGTGATGGTGCGCATCCAACAGCGCCAGGTCGCCGCCGCCACGGGTCTCGGAGATGCCGAGGCCTACGCGCGGCTCGCCGAACTCCTGCTGCGCGGGCTCGTCCGCTAGCTGTTCCGGGAGGACTGCTCGCCGGCCCGTCGCTCGCGCAGCCGGAAGCGCTGGACCTTGCCGCTGGGCGTCTTGGGAAGCCGGTCGACGAAGTGGACGGCCCTCGGGTAGGCATGCGCGGCGAACCGGCGTTTCACGAGCTGCTGGAGCTCCGTGACCAGGGCTTCACCGGCGTCGCCCGCAGCTTCGGGCCTCAGGACGACAAAAGCCTCCAGTACCTCGCCACGCAGCTCGTCGGGGACGCCGACCACAGCCGACTCGGCGACGGCGGCATGCTCCGCAAGGACGCTCTCGACGTCGAAGGGGCCGATCCGGTAGCCGGCCATGATGATCACGTCGTCGTCGCGCGCGGAGAAGTAGAAGAAGCCGTCCTCGTCCTGGGTGCCGGCGTCACCGGTCAGGTACCAGCGGCGGTCGGCCGTGAAACGCGCGGCGGTCTTCTCCGGTGCGTCGGCATACCCGGTGAACCACATGAGAGGGCTGTCGGCCACCCGGATGGCGACCTGGCCCATGGTGCCCGGCGGCGCGGGTTCGTGCCCGTCACCCCGCAGCACCGCCGCGGACCAGCCGGGCAGCGGCCTGCCCATCGACCCGCCGCGGAGCGGCGAGCGCACGCCGTCGGCCCAGCCGTTGCTGATCACCATGCCGTGCTCGGTCTGTCCGTAGTGGTCGTGCACCGGCACCCCCAGGACCTCTTGCGACCAGGAGACGACGTCGGGGGTGAGCGGCTCACCGGCCGAAGACGCCCGGCGCAGGCGGACCCCGTCGGGCACCTGCTCGGAGGAGGTCCGCAGGGTGCGGTAGACGGTGGGCGCGGCGGCGAAGTTGGTCACCTTGAACTGCTCCATCACCTGCCAGGTGAGGGGCGCCGAGAAACCCGTGTGCAGCAGGATGCTGCGGACGCCGGCGGCCAGCGGACCGAGGACGGCGTAGTACAGGCCGTACGCCCAGCCAGGGTCTGCGGCGTTCCAGAAGACGTCGTCGGGCCGGACGTCGAGCCCGAATTCGAGATAGGCACGGAACGAGGCGAGGGCCCGGACAGGGACGGGGACAGCCTTGGGTGCGCCGGTCGTGCCCGACGTGAAGAGCTTGACCAGCAATCCGTCCGGGCCGAGAGCGACGGGCCTGCCCTGCGGCTCGTCACCGGAATAGCCCGACAGCAGCTCTTCGAAGGAGAGCTCGTGTCCCTGAGGCGAGCCCCCGACCACCACCGTCTGCCACGGCGCGTCGGCGGGCAGGTCGGGGCCCGGCGCGAGCTTGGATCCCTGGTCCCTGTCGACCAGGACGACCTTGACCCGCGCCGCCGTCAGCCGCAGCGCGATGGCCGGCGGGGCGAAGGCGGTGAACAACGGAACGTATACCGCTCCGCGCCGCCAGATGCCGAGCAGCGCCACGACCAGCTCGGCGGACTTGCCCATCAACGTGGCCACCGCGTCGCCCTGCCCCACCCCCAGATCCGCCAGCGCCGCCGCGAAACGCGCCGATTCCCGGCGCAGCTCGCCGTAGGTGAGGTCGCGGGCGGAGAGGTCCGCCTCGACGACGGTGAAGGCCACGGAGTCCGCCGGGTGCCGATCGCAGAGCAGGTCGGCGGCGCAGGCCTCCGCCGAGCCGTAGACGGCGATCAGGTCGTCGACGCGGCTGCGCAGGGACGAGGGCGTGGCTCCCCCGCTTCCACGGTGAGTCGTGTCTGGCACGCCTTCCCCTTTCCGGCCGTCGAGCCGGCCGAGGATGTGCGGTGGTGTTACGACGGCTTGTCCGCTGTGCCATGAGAACAGCCGACTACCCCCGGAAACTACCCCCGGAAAGGGGCATGGGCGATGACGACGATCCGGTATGGCGCTGTGCGGGGCTGGCCGTGCGCGCCGAAGGGGGCCTGCTTCGGTGGTCTCGTGCTGCGATGTCGGGTGGCGAGCGACGGATCTCAGTGGGCGGAAACCGGCTCGGGCAACGGCTGCCACTCCCGCCTGATCAGTCCGTAGACCCACGAGTCGGAGACCTCGCCGTTGACGACGCAGTCTTCCCGCAGCGTCCCTTCACGTACGAAGCCGAGCTTCTCCAGCACGCGGGCAGAAGCCACGTTGCGCGTATCGGTCTCAGCCTGGACGCGATTGAGGTCCAGCGTGTCGAATGCCCATCGCAGCAGAGCGCGCGCGGCCTCGGTCGCGTAGCCGTGGCCCCAGGCTGCGTCGTCGTAGCAGTAGCCAAGCGACGCGCTGCGGTAGTCCGGATTCCACCTGTTCAGGCTGCACCAGCCGATGAACGCCCCGTCGGAGGCACGATCCACGGCCAGCCGCGCCCCGGTGCCCTCCTGTGCCATCTGTCGGCAAGCGGTGATGAACTTCTCGGCGCGCACGCGTTCGCTCCACGGTGGCGCGTCCCAGTAGCGCAGCACGTAGGCGCTGCTGTGCAGTGCGAAGAGGGCGTCCGCATCCGTGTCTTCGAAGGCACGCAGCCGAAGGCGAGCGGTGTGCAACGAGGGGGCGGGCAGCGACGTCCTCATGTTCCCTCCCCTGATCGGTGGCCGATCAATCAGACATCCGCTGCGGGTCACTCGCAACGGATTTTCTCGACGGCCCTGCAGAACGACGTGTCCGCCCGTCGGCACGATCGAGCGCCCTCGGAGGACGGCACCTGAGGTGATGCCCGGTTTGACCTTTCGGTTGCGCAGAGCGGGCTGGTTGTTGCGGCCCCCTGGGCGTCGATGACAGCTGCGTGCCAAGGTCTCAGCCGGCGAACGTTTCGGTCAGGCGCACCCGGTAGCCGTCCTCTTCCATGAGCACGACGATGATGCCGAACGGGTTGGGGTCGTCCAGCTCGATCGGGGTGAAGGAGAAGTCCACCGCGGCCTGGATCGGCGGGACCAGTTCGCCGCCGGGTTGCGGCGCGGGGGCCGGCATCCAGTCCGGCGCGACCGATGCCCCACCCTCAGGACTGCGGGACAGGGCCTGCTCGCTGTAGGGGAACTGGTGCAGGACGTGCCCGTCGCGCGTGGCGAGCACCATGTTCAGGCACGGTGCCGGGCCGACGACCGGCAGCTCGCAGACGGTGGCGACGTCGTGGGTCTCCCAGGCCAGGACCACCTCGTCCGCGCGGGCCGCCGCGGCGATGTTCGAGAGTTCCACGATGCCGGTGACCGCGTCCTGGCCGGCCTTCAGGGGGCGGGCCCAGATCATCCCGACCAGTTCGCCGCGTACCAGCGGCATGATGAGCGGCCGCGGGACCGTGCCCTCACCCAGCCCGGCGGTGTACGCGCTCTTCGCCACGTCGACCAGCGCATCCCACATCTGTGCTTCCACGGAAGCTCCCTCCGTCTGCCTTACTTGATCACCGCACCCTGCCACGAGGAGTGAGGCCGTGTCAGCGGGATGATCAGCCCCTCCCGAAGGCGTGCCCGGGAAGATCCGTTCCCCGCCCGGCGCAGTCCGGGCGTGACGCCGCATTCGGCTCAGCCGGCAGGACCTCGTGGAGCCGCTGCCAGACACCGGCCTCGTTCTGACGCAGCCCGGTCGCTGTGGCCCTCCGCGTGATCGACCGGTCGGTGGAGTTCCTGGACCTGGTCACTGCCTGCCGCTGCTCCGTCGCCGCGGTGGGCCGGACCGTCCGAGGCCTGTGATGCATGGCTTTCTGGCACTGAATCGGTGATGCCCGAGGGATCACAGCGAGATGTCCGGAGATCGCGAGCCGGCTTTCGGCTGCCGTTTTCGTCTGCCGAAGTCAGTACTGTGAGGTCGCATGACCGGTACCGAGATCGAGATCACCGCGGATCTGGTCCGCGACCTGTTGCAGGAGCAGCATCCAGACCTTGCGGGGCTGGCCGTCCGGGAGGTGGCGGGCGGCTGGGGCAACCAGATGTGGCGTCTCGGGGACGAGTTGGCCGTGCGCATGCAGCGCATGGACCCCACCCCACAGGGCCAGCTCAAGGAGCGGCGGTGGCTGCCCGTGCTCGCCCCGCGCCTGCCGCTCCCGGTACCGACCCCCGTGCGGTTCGGCGAACCGTCCGAACGATTCCCCGGGCACTGGACCGTGATGACGTGGGTTCCCGGCGAGCCGCTGGACCACGGCTCGATCAGCCGCGGCGACCACGCGGCCGACACACTGGCAGACTTCCTCAGGGCACTTCACGTGGAGGCGCCCGCCGACGCCCCGACCGCCACGGACCGCGGCGGCCACCCCGGGAACTACACGGAGGGCTTCGAGAACCTCCTCCGGGCCACTGCCCCCGCCGCTATCGCCGCCGACGCCCAAGCCGTCCGGGCCGTCTGGGACGACGCCGTCGCAGCACCCGCGTGGGAGGGCCCGCGGGTGTGGGTCCACGGCGACCTCCATCCCGCGAACGTCGTCGTCTCCGGCGGAACACTCTGCGGCATCGTCGACTTCGGCGACATGTTCGCCGGCGATCCGGCGTGGGACCTCGCCGCCGCATGGCTGCTGCTGCCCACGGGCAGCGCCTCACGGTTCTTCGACATGTACGCGCAAGCAGACCAGGCCGCGATCCGGCGCGCCCGCGGACTGGCCGCCATGAAGACCCTCTTCCTGATCCTCATGGGACACAACGGAGACCGCGGCCTGCCCGGCGGCAAACCGCACTGGGGACCCGTCGGCCGGGCGGCACTCGAACGCGTCCTGAAAGGCATGTGACCGGCTTCGGCCGCGGTGACCTCTTGAGCCTCTACGGCTATCGCGGCGTGTACCCCTGCGCGTACTCCTCCGCGTACCGTCGTGCGAAGTCCTCCGGCATGGGGGTGGTGTCCAGGTAGAACCACTCGGCCGTGGGGCTGGGGGCGGCCGGTTCCGGAGTGGGGACGGGGGGTGTCGTACGGCGGGGGAGTGGGCCCGTGCCCGTCTTCAAGGGATGCCCATGCCGCGGTTCTTCCCGTTGTGCTGTCTCGTGTCGCAGGTACGGCCTTTCCGTCCCGCCCGGTTCCGCCGCCGGCCGTTTCGCCGCGCCCGGCATCAGGAGTTCCACGCGCAGGCCCTTTCCCCGTTGCTGCTGGGTGAATTGCTCCACCTGGCTGCGGCAGGCGTGGTCGAGGTGCGTGACGCCCGTGAGGTCGAGACGGATGCGCGGCTTGCCCGCCTCCGCCGCCGCCTCCAGGGCCTCGATGACCTGGGGCAGCCGCAGGAAGGTCGCGTTGCCCGCCATCACCACCTTCGCGGTGTCGTCCTCGATGTGCTGCCGGATGACGGTCTGCGACATCCGCACCGCCGCCAGCACGATGCCTGCCGCGAGGCCGATCAGGACGCCCTCCAGCAGGGCCGTCGCCACGATGACCAGCGTGGTGACGGTCATGACCGCGAACTCGCCCCGGTCCTGCTTCCACATCTTCGGGAACTCCTCGGGTGCGAAGAGCTTCCAGCCGCTGTGGACGAGCACGCCCGCGAGGACCGAGACCGGGATCAGTGCCAGCACCTGGGGGAGCAGCAGGGCGAAGGCGAGCAGCCACAGGCCGTGGAGCGTACGGGAGAGCCGGGTCCTGGCACCCGCCTGGACGTTCGCCGAACTGCGGGCCACCACCGCGGTGATGGGCAGCGCGCCGAGCAGACCCGCGACGGTGTTGCCGACGCCCTGGGCGATCAGCTCGGGGTTGTAGCGGGTGCGCGGGCCGTCGTGCATGCGGTCCACCGCCGCCGCCGTGAACAGCGATTCCGCGGACGCGATCACCGTGAAGGTGAGGATCGCCGTGATGATGCCCGCGTCCGCCAGTCCCGCGAACTGCTCCGGGCCGGGTACGTCGATGGAGGCCAGGAGGTTGCCCACCTGGAGGGTCTTCACCTCAACGCCGGGCAGCGCCGCCACCGCGATGCCGACGCCCACGGCGACCAGGGCGGCCGGGACCTTCTTGACCGGGCCCGGCATCTTCTTCCACAGGAAGCTCAGGACCACCGTCATGGTGCCCAGACCGGCCGCGATCATCGCCTGTGGGCTGGCCAGAGTGTCCGCGAGCAGGCCCGGGATCCCGGCGATGTTCTGGATCGGGGTGCCGAGGGCCTTCGCGTCCATCGCCGGGTAGGCCTGGCTGAACATCAACGGCAGACCGATGCCGGCCAGCATGCCCTGGACGACGGCCAGCGAGATCGCCTGGAAGAAACGGCCCAGCTTCACCAGTCCCAGGACGATCTGCAGCAGGCCGGAGAACAGGACGATCACGCCGAGCATCGCCACGCCGTGTTCGAGGACGGTTTCCGCGACCAGCGCCGCGAGACCGGCGGCCGGTCCGCTGACCTGCAACGTACTGCCGCGCGCCGCGCCGACCACCAGACCGCCGATGACACCCGAGATGATCCCCAGCTCGGCGGGGACACCGGAGGCCACAGCCACGCCGATGCAGAGGGGAAGCGCGACCAGGAACACGACGAGCGAGGCGGTGATCTCGGTGGCGAGATCGGCCTTCGGGCCCCTCGCACCTTTCCCGCCCGCCGTCTCCTCCGGTCCGCCCGCGTGAGACGACCTGCCGGCGGGTTCCCTCGTAGGGGGCCGGGTGTCCCAGCGCGGTGGCGCTTGCCTGCCGTCGAACGATCGCCGTTCGGAGCCGCCGTACGCGCGCCGCGCGGACGAGGCGTGCCACGCGTCGAAGGCCTGGCCCTCGTCGTCGAACTCCCGGCCCACAGTGTGCGGTTCGGGTCGGCCGGCGGTTTGGCCCGGTCCGGGCGGCGCGGAGTGCCACGCCGGGCCGGTCGGTGTCCTCGGCACCGAGTTCCGGGCGTGTGCGCCGCTCACGCCGCGTGTACCCGGAAGAGGCCGTCCTCTTCCAACTCGTGCACCCGGCCGGTGTCCACCTCGTAGTACCAGCCGTGCAGCCGCAGCCGCCCGCTGTCCAGACGGCGCCGTGCGGCCGGGTAACTCCGCAGCGCCGCAAGCTGATTGACGACGTTCAGCTGGGAGATCTCCGGCAGCCGGGGGTCCGCCACGCTACGGCCGGTTCCGCTGTCCCCGTCCAGGACGGGGGCCAGCCGGGGGCGGGCGAGTTGCAGCCAGGCGTCCACGCCGGGCAGCGCGGACAGGTCGTCTCCGGACTTCAGCGCGCCCATCGCACCGCAGTGGGAATGGCCGCACACCACGATGTCCTGAACGCCGAGCACCTCCAGCGCGTACTCGATGGTGGCAGCCTCCCCCGAGGCGCCCGGTCCGTCGTGCGGCGGGACGATATTACCTGCGTTCCGCAGTTCGAATATATCGCCGGGGCGTGCGCCCGTAATCAGGGCTGGAATCACCCGGGAATCCGAACAGGTGATGAACAGAGCCTCGGGGTATTGGCCCTCGGCCAGTCGCCGGTATTCGTCGCTTTCGAATTCGGCCCGTCGCTTGAACGAGCGGGCGCGGTCCAGTAGTTCCTTCATGGTTCCTCCAGGTCAGAGCTGTTCAGCGCTGATGGGGCCTGGTCGCCTTGAGGATCGGCCAGTTCCCCAGAACCGTAGAGGAGCGTGGGCCAGACGGAGGTTAGAGGAACACTAAACCGCCGACAAGAATGGGACAGTTTTCGTCGCACGATGAGCCATCGCTCTCATTTCACGGACCGATGCTGCGTTTTATCGGTCGTTCTTGTAGCGTGACGGATCCACGGAACACCCGAATTCGGTTCATGGGAGAGACGGGAACGCATGGGCGTACGAGTCCTGCTCATCGAGGACGACCACACGATCGCCGAGCCGCTCGTCGAGGGCCTCGGGAACTTCGGGCTGACGGTGCATCACGTCGGCACGGGGAACGAGGGGTTGAGAGGTCCGTACGGCGATGTCGTCCTGCTCGACCTCGGTCTGCCCGACATGGACGGCATCGACGTGTGCCGGAGCATCCGTCAGACCTCGGACGTGCCGATCATCATCCTCAGCGCGCGAGGCGAGGAGGCCGACCGGGTGCTGGGCCTTGAACTCGGCGCCGACGACTATCTGGCGAAGCCGTTCAGCATGCGCGAGCTGGTGGCCCGGGTGCGCGCGGTGACCCGGCGGACGCACCGGGGGCTGGCGGAGCGGGAGTTCGCGGGAGCAGCGGCCTACGGAGCGACCCAAGCGGGTCCGGCGCCGGAACAGGCCTGGGGAGAACCCTTCGTGAGCGCCACGGCGGCCACCCCCGCACCTGTGCACGCCGCCCCGCCCCCCGTCCACACACCTGGCTTCACCCCCTACGAGCCCGAACCGACGCCCGGCCGGCCCACCCAGGCTATGGTCCCGGGTGCCGTCGGCCCGCTGGTCGTGGACCGGCGGACCCGGCAGGCGTGGGTCGGGAACGACACCGTGGCACTCACCCCCAAGGAGTTCGACATCCTCGCGCTGCTCACCGAGGACCCCGGGGCGGTCTACTCGCGCCAGCAGATCCTGGACCGGGTCTGGGACCCGCACTACGAGGGCCCCACCAAGACGCTGGACGTCCATGTCGCCACCCTGCGCCGTAAGTTGGGCAACCCGGCGTGGATCCAGACCCTGCGCGGAGTCGGCTTCCGGCTCGCGGTCCACACCCGCCCGCCGGGCGCTCCGCAGCCGTCGGAGTCCCCAACCGAATCACCGGCTTCGTCGGCCGGATACGGTTCGGAACACTCCTTCCCCGGCTACCACGCCCCGCACGACTTCGCCCCGCACGAGCAGCAGGGCTACGACGCCCCGTTCGCCCGTCGCCCCTATCCCGCCCCGCACCCCTCGGCGTCGTTCTGATGACCCGTCGTCTGCTCCTCAGCTACCTCACGCTCGCCGCGCTGCTGCTGCTCGCGTTGGAGATCCCGCTCGGGTTCGTCTACTCACGCGGTGAGCGTGAGCGAGTGATCAACTCGGCGCAGGACGAGGCGGAGTCGGTGTCGGCGTTCGCCTCACTGTCGATCTCGATGGGCCGGGCCGCGCAGGATCTGCCCACGCGGGCCGCGCACTGCGCCGAACGCATCGGCGGCAATGTGCTGATCGTGGACCCGTCCGGCGCACTGCTGGCCAGTTCACATCCACTGTCCGAGCAGGAGCAGGGGCGACTGGCGAGCCAGCCCGGCATCGCGGCCGCGCTGCGGGGCACTGCCACGGCCGATGTCCGTACCTCCACCATCGGCGGGGTGGAGTACCTCGCGGTCGCCGCGCCGGTGACACACGGCACGGTGAGGCAAGGCGCCGTCCGGATCACCGTGCCGACCCGGACGGTCCATGAACGGGTCCACCACGTCTGGCTGTTGCTCGTCGCCGGCGGGCTCGTGGCGCTGGCCGCGGTCGCCGTCGTCGGCTTCGGCATCGCCCGCTGGACCGGACGGCCGATCCGTGAACTGGAGGACGCGACACACGCGTTGGCCTTCGGAGGTACGGCCGCACCGGTGGCGATCACCAAGGGACCGCCCGAAGTACGCAGTCTCGCCGCCACGTTCAACCGTACGGCAGCCCGCCTCGAACATCTCCTGGCCTCGCAGCGGGCGTTCGCGGGAGAGGCCTCACACCAGCTGAAGACCCCGCTCGCGGCCCTGCGGCTGCGGTTGGAGAACCTGGAGAACGACATCGCGCTGGGCGCGCGTGGCTCGCTCACCGCCGCGCTCACCGAGACCGACCGGCTGGCCCGCATGGTCGAGGGGCTGCTCGCCATGGCCCGGCTCGACGAGAGCGCGGCCGAACCGGAGTCGGTCGACCTGGCGCTGGTCTGTGCCGAACGGCACCACGCCTGGCGCCCGTTGTACGAGCAGCACGGCGTATGGCTGGCGCTCGCCGGAGACTACACGGGCAAGGTGCTGGCCCTGCCGGGCGCGGTGGAGCAGGTCCTCGACAACCTGCTCGCCAACGCGCTGCGGGTATCGCCGCCCGGCTCCACGGTCTCCGTCGACCCGCGCTGCCAGAAGGTGCCGGATCGCCGTTTCCCGCACCGGCTGACGGGCGCGGGCTGGGTCGAGCTGCATGTCATGGACGAGGGACCCGGTATGACCGATGAGCAGCGCCGTCGCGCCTTCGACCGGTTCTGGCGGGCCCCGGACGCACCGAAGGGCGGTACCGGCCTGGGCCTCGCCCTGGTCCAGCGCCTGGCCCATGCCAGTGGCGGCGAGGCCGTCCTGTGCCGCGCCCCGGGCGGCGGTCTCGACGCCGTCATCCGCCTCCCGGCGGTCCCGTCCCGCACCGGCATGGCGCCCCCGGACCGGCAGTACCCGTCCAGACCTGTCCAGACGGCGACACAGGGCTGGGGCTGAGACCGTGCCCCAGGTGGTGGTGAGGCGGGCGTCGACTCGGTAGGGGGCGGGGAACGCGGAGTTGGACCGTGCCGGACGGGCCGTGGGAGTGCACCTGGCATGATCACGGTCTGCCCGTGGAGTCCTGCCCGACCCAGCCGGCGGCGGCCACCACGCGGGGCGGCCGTACGGTCACCGCCGGCTGGGCGTTTCGTGGCCGAGTATGTCTACGACCGCCCGGGACGTGGCTGTCTTGTGGCCCGGTTCACCGGTAGCGCAGCAGCAGCATCGCGGCGTCGTCCTGGAGGGGGCCGTTGACGTGCTGCAGCAGGTCCTGGCGCAGGGTTTCGAGGGCGGTCTCGGGGTCGTTCTCCTTGAGCAGGTGGGTGCGTTCGGTGAGCGGGTAGAAACGTCCTTCGCCATCACGGGCCTCGATGATGCCGTCGGTGTAGAGCAGCAACTGGTCGCCGGGGAGGAACTCGCTGCGGTACAGCTCGGGATGAGCTGCGCCGTGGGCGCCCAGGCCGAGCGGCAGTGCGTAGGAGGGAGGCTCGGGCAGCTCCACGGCGCCGTCGTCGCGGATCAGCAGGGGAGCCGGGTGGCCGAAGTTGAGGAATGTGACCTGGTGGGCACTGACCTCGGCGAGGATGGCGGTGACGAACTTCTCGCCGTCCAGCTGGCGGTCGACGGAACGGGACAGCCTGCGTGCGACCTGGGTGAGATCCGCCTCGTCGAGGGCCGCCTCCCGGAAGGCCCCCAGGACCAGGGCCGCGGTCTCCACTGCTTCCAGCCCTTTGCCCTGGACGTCCCCGACGATGGCGCGTACGCCCTGAGGCGCGGCGACCACCTCGTACAGATCTCCTCCGATGCGGGCCTCGGTGACGGCGGACGTGTAGGAGACGGCCGCCCGTAGGTGGCCGGCCAGCCGTGGCACCGGCTTGAGCAGCACCCGCTGTGCGGCCTCGGCGATCGACCGGACGCTGGCCAGCTCGGCTTCCTGCCTGCGGCGCATGGACACGGCGACCAGCCCCGCGACGGTGACGCCCAGGACCGATCCGATGATCATGGAACCGCGGCGCACGGTGGTCAGGTCGTCGTACCAGCCGAGCCCCAGGCAGAGCAGCAGGGCGATACCGCCGACGCACGCCGTACGTCTCCAGCCGCCCACCAGAGAGGCGAATGCGGGTCCCACCGCGACCAGCGGCAGGAAACCCAGTGACGAGCCGGCCGCGACATCGGCCACGGCGATGGTGGCCATGACGGCGAAGGGCAGCACGGACAGCACTCTCAACTGGCGGTTCTCCGCGGACATGTTGCCGAACGCCTCCTCGCATCTGGGACGGCAAGGCGCATAATCGCAGATGTACCCATGCGTCCCCACGAATAGGCGGCAGCGCCGAGAGACCATCTTCTGCCCGGTGCTGCCTTCCCGTCCGAAGATGCCAGGACGGGCCCCGTCCAGGGTGCCGTCGGGGGAGACCGCGGCGTACGCCGAATGACCCCCGTGTCGGCGGGGGCCACCCGGAGCGCTTCGCCCGCATCCGACGGCGACCGGGTCCCCTCGTGCCTGTCCCGGACGCGCGGTCCGTACAAGCCGATTCCTGCTACCCGCGTCCCGGCCAACTCGGGTCGAAGGTGTCGTAGATGTTGGGCAGGCCGAGGGAGTAGTTCAGCGAGTCTCTTGCGAGGAACCCCAGGCGTTTACGCCTGGGAGGAATCGCATCGTGTGGTGGCGACGCGGAGCGTCGCAGCGTCCGGGGGTTCGGGCGCGGAGCGCGCACGGCTGTCCGGCGGAGCCGGTGAGTGCTCTCGCCTCAGTCGGGGCGTTTCTGGTTCTCGATGTACTCCTTGACCACGGAGAGCGGTGCTCCGCCGACGGAGGCGGCGAAGTAGGAGGGGGACCAGAAGTGGTCGCCCCACAGGTATCGGCGTATGTGGTCCGGGAACTCCTGGCGCAGGCGGCGGGCGGAGACGCCCTTGAGTGAGCCGACCAGCCGGGACATGGCGATCTTGGGCGGCTAGTGCACCAACAGGTGTACATGGTCGCGCTCGCCGTTGAACTCGGTCAGTTCGGCGCCGAAGTCGGTGCAGACGTCCCGCATGATCTCCTCGCAGCGGGCGAGGAGATCATCGGTGAAGACTCCGCGAGGGTACTGCGGGGTGAAGACCAAGTGCGCGTGCAGGATATGGACGACACTGCGTCCCCTGCGTACGTCGGGGTTTGGTCCCTATCTCGGCGACACAGGTCAATGCTAGGCGCTAGCCTGGCCGGGTGAAACTGGTGGTGCAGGTCAAGCTGCTGCCGACGCCTGTGCAGGCGTCGGCACTCGAGTCGACCTTGCGCGCCTGCAACGAAGCGGCGACCTGGGTGTCCGGGGTGGCCTTCGCCAGGGATGTGAAGCGGAACTTCGCCCTGCGCGAGCACACCTACACCGAGATCAAGCAGCGGTGGGGGCTGGGTGCGCAGGCCGCCCAGCACGTCATCAAGAAGACCTGCGACGCCTACCGCACACTGGCGGCGAACCTGAAGGCCGGGAACCTGGGCAAGCCGTGGTCGAAGCGGTACCGGCGGGCGGTGGACAAGCCGGTCACCTTTCGGCCCGAGGGCGCCCAGCCCTATGACGACCGCATGCTGTCCTGGCAGATCGGTGAGCGGACCGTCTCCCTCTGGACCTTGTCGGGGCGGGTGAAGGGGGTGGCGTTCACCGCCTCCCCGGAACAGTTGGCCCGCCTCGCCCTGTACCGCAGGGGCGAGTCCGACCTGCTCTACCGCGACGGCATGTGGTTTCTGCAGGCCACCTGCGAGATCCGCGAGGCCGAACCGAACGCGGATCCGGACGGCTTCCTGGGCATCGACCTGGGGATCGTGAACATCGCGGCTACGTCGGACGGTCAGATCATGGCCGGGCGGGCCCTGAACCGGGGACGGCTGCGCGAACGCACCCTGCGCACCAAACTGCAACGCAAGAACACCCCGTCCGCCAGACGCCGGCTGAAGAAACGGCGGCGCAAGGAAGCACGGCGGGCCAGGGACATCAACCACAAGATTGCCAAACAAGTGGTGGCCGAGGCAGAACGCACCGGACGCGGAATCGCCCTCGAAGAGCTGACGGGCATCCGTGAACGGGTACGGCTTCGCAAGCCCCAACGGGCCACCCACTCCAGCTGGTCGTTCGCCCAGCTGGGGTCGTTCATCGCGTACAAGGCCCGCAAAGCAGGCGTCCCGGTGGTGTACGTCGATCCCGCGTACACCTCCCGCACCTGCGCCGAATGCGGCCACATCGACAAGGCGAACCGGGTCTCCCAGGCTTGGTTCGCATGCCGGTCCTGCGGATTCGTTGATCACGCGGACCGGAACGGCTCCCGCAACATCCGCGCCCGCGCGGAAGAGCTGTGGCGACGCGGGGCGCAGTCAACCGCCCCAGACCCACCCCCGACACCCGAGGGCGGGACCGGACGCAAGCGCAGCACCGCAACCAGTGGCGCCCGCTCTGCAAGCCCGTCGCTTTAGCGACGGGTCGTTGACATCGTCGTCCGCGGAGATGGGGGCGAACTCGGGCGGTTGGTAGAGGGTGAACAGCTCGGCGTGGGCCTCGGTACCGCCGGAGTTGTCGATGATCGCGTTGGTCACTTTGCGGCCCGCTTCGTTCGCCGCCTCCATGGTGGCGAGGTTGATGTCGGCGCGGACGTAGTCGGATGCCAGGTAGAGGTTGGGGACGCCGGTCGTGGCTTCCGGGCGGTTGGCCCAGGAGCCTGGTTCGTTGATCAGCAGGGGCTCGTCGTCGGCGACACTCGACGTGCCGACCGCCATGATCGCGGGGTCGATGAAGGAGGAGGAGACGATCGAGTCGGGCAGTGCCACGGCCCCGAGCGGGATCGACCGGCGCAGCTGTTCCTTGATCTCGGCGATGATCTCGGTCGGCGTGCACTCCTTGGCCGCTTTGCCGTACAGGACGCTGGGCTTGTCCCAGGCGGACAGGTCGAGCGAGTAGCAGTCCTTGACGGTGCCGTCGCCGTAGGTGGCGGCGAAGTCGGCCTTCCAGAACTGGGTCTGGTTGATCGAGGTCAGCGCCCAGGGCTGGCCCGGATAGGTGACGTGCCCCTTGCTGAGCTGGAGCGGCTGCGTCAGGTACAGCATGATGCCGTTCATCCAGTCGGTGGTGAGTTTCTGGAGGCCGGCGAGGCCGGGGTCGATGGCGAGGATGCCGGCGTTGAGCAGCGGGACCGCTCGTTCGACCGGAACCGCGAGGACGCAGTGGTCGGCGGTTACCGTGGTGGTTCCGGTGTCGGTGGCCACGCGGGCACCGCTGATCCTCTCGCTCGCGACCTGCAGCTCGGTGAGGGTGGCGCCGAGTTGGAAGGTGACGCCGAGGCTGGTCAGGTGCGCGATCCAGGGGTCGATCAGCGCCTCGTTGGTCGGTGCGTTCAGGACCCGGTCGGGGGCGCCGTAGCCGCGGAGGCCGAGTGTGCTGTAGACCCAGGCCTCGGCCGTGAGACCCATGGTGCGGGCGTTGGCCCTGTCCGGCTTGGCCGCCACCAGCGTGCTGGTGAACATCTGCACCAGCAGCTCCTGGTACGCCGTCGACATCTTGTCCGCTCCGACGAACTTCGTGAAGCTCATCGGTTCTCACTGCCCCATCCGGCGCTTGGGGCCGCTGGTGACGAAGACGATCATCTTCTGCAGGAAGTACGCGATCTCGTTGAGCGGTACCAGGCCGACGAGGTTCAGCGTGGTCCCCAGGAAGGCCGGCAGGGAGTCGGGGCTGAGGGTGCCGACGATGCTTCCCCTGGCCGGGAGGCGCAGCGTGGAGTTTTTGGAGAAGGCGACCTCCTCCGATCCCGACACGAGGTTGTCGTGTGCCGTCCCGCCGCCGGACAGCGGGATACGGCTCATCGAGTCCGGCAGGTTCTGGTAGAAGCCGGGGAAGAACCGGAAACCGTGCTCGGCGGGCAGGTCGCTCCGGCCTCCGGTACCGGAGGCCGACATGCTGCGGCACTTGCGCCCCATGCCTTGCGCTCGTACACGGTCACTGTGTAGCCGCGCTCGGCCAGTTCATGGGCGACTGCGGCTGCTCCGCGCCGCCCTCACCCGCGTCCACGGCCGCGCACGGTGACCGCCCACGGCGCCCAGAAGGGAATCCGATTCCATGCTGACGACCCGCCTCACCGAGTCCCTCGGAGTGGAGCCCCCCTCGTCCAGGGCGGCATGCAGGGGGTGGGACGCGCTGAACTCGTGGCAGCCGTCGCCGAAGCCGGCGCCCTGGGTTTCCTCACCGCCGTGACCCGGCCCGCCCCCGAAGCCCTGGTCAAGGAGATCCAGCGCTGCCGCGACCGCACCGACATGCCCTTCGGGGCGAACCTGCCCGCGAGCCGAGTACGCGGGGCTGCGGATGAGGCTCGTCTCGTAGAAGGCGGCCGAAACATACTGGTCAGCTGCCGTCGTCCGGCGTCGGGCCCGATGCGCCGAGGTGTCCGCTCGTGCGCAGGTGTTCCACGACGCGGGTGGCGAGGGCCTCGGGAGGGAGCGGGCCGCTCGCGTCCAGCCGGATTTCAGGGTCGAGCGGTTTCTCGTAGGGGGAGTCGATGCCGGTGAAGTGCGGGAGTTCGCCACGGCGGGCTTTGGCGTAGAGGCCCTTGGGGTCGCGGGACTCGGCGACCCCGAGCGGGGTGTCGACGTGGACCTCGATGAACTCGCCGTCGGGGAGCAGGGAGCGGGCCAGGTCGCGTTCGGCGCGGAACGGGGAGATGAACGAGGCGAGGACGATGAGGCCCGCGTCCGTCATCAGCCGGGTGACCTCGGCGGCCCGCCGGATGTTCTCGACGCGGTCGGCGTCGGTGAATCCCAGGTCGCGGCTCAGGCCGTGGCGCAGGTTGTCGCCGTCGAGGAGGAAGGTGTGGAACCCCTCGTCGTGCAGGCGGCGTTCGACGAGATCGGCGATGGTCGACTTGCCGGCGCCGGAGAGTCCGGTGAACCAGACGACGGCGGGGCGCTGACCCTTGCGCTCGGCACGGGCCGAGCGGGTGACCTCGGTGTGCTGCCAGTGGATGTTGTGCGCCCGGCGGAGCGCGAAGCGCAGCAGACCGGCGGCGACGGTGTTCCGGGTGACGCGGTCGATGAGGACGAAGCCGCCCGTCTCGCGGTTGTCGGTGTAGGGGTCGAAGGGCACGGGCCGGTCGAGGGCGAGGGTGCAGACACCGATGTCGTTGAGTGCGAGGGTGCGGGCGGCCGTGTGGTCGAGGGTGTCGACGTTGATCTTGTACTTGGGGCGGGAGACGGTCGCGCCTGTACTGCGCGTCCCCAGCTTCAGCAGATACGGGCGGCCCGGGAGCATGGGCTCGGGGCTCATCCACACGAGGTGACACTCGAACTGGTCGGCGACCTCTGGGGGTTGGGACGCGGACGCGATGACGTCGCCCCGGCTGATGTCGGTCTCGTCGTCGAGCGTGAGGGTGACGGACCGACCCGCGGTGGCGGTGTCGAGGTCGCCGTCGGCCGTCACGATGCGGGCGACCGTGGTCTCCCGGCCCGAGGGGAGCACACGGACGCGGTCTCCGGGGTGTACGACGCCACCGGCGATCCTGCCGCAGAAGCCCCGGAAGTCGAGGTGGGGGCGGCTCACCCACTGGACCGGCAGCCGGAAGGGGCCGTCGGCGGCGGTGCTCTCGACGTCCACGGACTCGAGATGCCCGATGAGCGTGGGGCCGGTGAACCACGGCGTGCTCGCGCTGAGTTCGGTGATGTTGTCGCCGTTAAGGGCGGAGACCGGGATGCACTGGACGTCGGTCAGGCCGATGCCCGCCGCGAAGCGCCGGTAGTCGTCCGCGATGGACTCGAAGGCATCGCGGTCGTAGCTGACGAGGTCGAGTTTGTTGACGGCGAGGACGATGTGGCGGATGCCGAGCAGGGCGACGAGATGGCTGTGCCGGCGGGTCTGGGTCAGGATTCCCTTGCGGGCGTCGACGAGGATGACCGCGAGGTCGGCGGTCGAGGCGCCGGTCACCATGTTGCGGGTGTACTGCTCGTGCCCGGGGGTGTCAGCCACGATGAACTTGCGGCGCTCGGTGGTGAAGAAGCGGTACGCGACATCGATGGTGATGCCCTGCTCCCGCTCGGCCGCCAGGCCGTCGACGAGCAGCGCGAGGTCGAGGGCGCCGCCCTGGGTGCCCGCGGTGCGCGAGTCGCTCTCCAGGGCCGCGAGCTGGTCGGAGAAGATCAGCTTGGAGTCGTAGAGCAGGCGCCCTATGAGGGTGCTCTTGCCGTCGTCGACGCTGCCGCAGGTCAGGAAGCGCAGCAGGGATTTCTCCTCGTGCCGGCGCAGGTAGGCGTCGATGTCGGTGCCGGGGGGCTGGGGTTGGGGCTGGGCCGGGGACGGTGCGGGGTGGGGCATCAGAAGTACCCTTCCTGCTTCTTCTTCTCCATCGAGGCCGCCGCGTCGTGGTCGATGACCCGCCCCTGCCGCTCGGAACTCGTGGTCAGGAGCATCTCCTGGATGATGCCGGTGACGGTCGTCGCGGAGCTCTCGACGGCGCCGGTGAGCGGATAGCAGCCGAGCGTGCGGAAGCGGACGGAGCGCGTTCGGGGCCGTTCTCCGGGGCGCAGGGGCATCCGGTCGTCGTCGACCATGATGAGGGCGCCGTCACGTTCGACCACGGGCCGGGGCGCTGCGAAGTAGAGCGGGACGACGGGGATGTTCTCGCGGCGGATGTAGAGCCAGACGTCGAGTTCGGTCCAGTCGGAGAGCGGGAAGACACGGACGCTCTGGCCGGGGCGGCGGGCGGCGTTGTAGAGCCGCCACAGTTCCGGGCGCTGGTCCTTGGGATCCCAGTGGTGACGGGCGGAACGGATGGAGAAGACGCGTTCCTTGGCGCGCGACTTCTCCTCGTCACGTCGGGCCCCGCCGAAGGCGAGGTCGAACTTGTGCTTGTCGAGGGCCTGTTTGAGCCCTTCGGTCTTCCAGAGGTCGGTGTGCGTGGCGGAGCCGTGGTCGAAGGGGTTGATGCCGTGTTCCACGCAGTAGGGGTTGCGGTGGACGAGGAGTTCCATGCCGGACTCGGCCGCGGCCTTGTCACGGAAGGCGTACATGGCCCGGAACTTCCAGGTCGTGTCGACGTGCAGGAGCGGGAACGGCGGCGCGGCGGGGTGGAACGCCTTGCGGGCCAGGTGGAGCAGGACGGAGCTGTCCTTGCCGACGGAGTACATCAGCACCGGGCGCTCGCTCTCCGCGACGGCCTCGCGCAGAATGTGGATGCTCTCCGCCTCCAGGCGCTCCAGGTGGCCGAGCGCCGTCACGGCGTGTTCCCCGGGCGGTAGTCGCCGGCCATGAACTTCCCAGCCGAATCTCGCAGTTGGGCGTCGACACCGTCGGGCCACTCGATGGCCTCGCGCACGGTCGAGCGCTCCATCATGCCGTACGTCTCGCAGCCGTCCCAGCGGTAGCGGACGCCGGACTGATGCAGGACCGGGAAGCCGGGCATGGTCGGGCGCAAGGCGGTGTCATGGGCGGAGAAGGCGGTCTCGGCCTCGATACGGACGGTACGGCCGTCGGTGGTCTCCAGGACGACGGACACGTCCTCGCCGCGCTCCCGCAGGGTCCGCAGGAAGGGGCCCCGGACCACGCGGGCCGGGACGAGCGCACCGTCGCCGTCGAAGACGAAACCCTCGTTGAAGGTGGGGCTGCCGTCGGGACTCGGCGGGTAGGTGATGTAGCCGAACGCGCGGCCGTCGGGAAAGAGCGCCGACTGCCAGCAGTGGCCCCAGAACCCCGCCAACTGGCGTACGCCCTGGCGGCGGATGCGCAGGCCGCTGCCGGTGAAGGTGTGTTCCTCGCCCTCGACGCGTACCGTGCCGGTGGCGCGGACCAGTTGTTCGTAGCGGGGCCCGCCCATGAAGCCCTGCTCCACGCCGGTCGTGAGCTTCTCGGCGGCGTCGGGCAGCAAGGCGCCCTGGATCCACGGCGGTACGGCGGGACGGGCCTCGATGTGGAACTCCACCTCGGACCGCGGGCCGTCCTGGTGGCCGTCGATGAGCCCGGCGGTCGTGGTGCGGACGGCCGTGCCCCGGAAGTCGGCGCTCCACAGGCGGAAGGGCTCCACGCAGCGGAACGCGAGCGGACCCGCGCCGATGATCCTCGGCCGGCCCTGCTCGTCGAGCGCCGGGTGGGTCTTGCCGGTCTCGCGCAGCCGGTAGACCCGGCCGTCGGGGAGCGCGAGGTTCACCTGGATGCCGTGCGCCTCCCACTGGGGTGCGTAGGCCTCGACGGCGAACCGGGGCAGGCCGATCGCGCCCCGGTCGTCGGAGATCCACATGCTCACGGAGTCACGCATCTCGGGGTTCTCGGGGACGTCCGCGAAGACGTCCTCCCGCTCCTCGGGCAGTCCGCCGGTGAGGTCGATGGCCATGACGGGGGTCCTCTCGGCTCAGTGCCGGGTCCACTGGGGGATACGGGCGGTGTAGTCGGCGAAGAGCGGTGCGATGCGGTCCGGGTCGAGGCCGAAGGAGGCGGGCTCGGGGTGGGACGCCCGCTCCCGGTGGGCGGCCGACTCCTCCCACCAGGCCGCCATGCCCTCGGCGAAGGCCTCGGTGACCGGTTCGCCGAGCCAGGCGTACAGCCGGCGCACCTCGGCGACGGGGTCCCGCTGCATCGCGCGGAAGTCGATGTCGTGGAAGCGGTCCTCGCCGCGTGCCTCGGACTTCTCGCGGAAGGCGAGGGCACGGGCCATGCCGGTGGACCAGTGCTCCACGTTGAGCGCCCCCATGGCCTTCGGGTCGACGTCGTCGCTGAAGCGGCCGGCGACCTCCGTGCACAGGTCGGCCACGGAGACGATGACAGCGGCCGGGTCGCGGTGGGTCCACACGAAGCGCGCGTCGGGGAACGCGGTGTCGAGGTGGTCGAGCCAGAGCAGGTGGGCGGGCGTCTTCAGCCGCCAGGGCATGGCCGGGCGGCGCCACTGCAGCAGTTTGAGGACGCGGCGTTCATAGGCGTAGGCGGGGGTGAGATCAGCGTCGTGGAGCAGCCAGCGGGAGTACTCCGGCACCTGGGCGAACGCCTGGAAGTAGTGGGAGGCGAAGGACAGACCGAGCAGGGGCAGGCACTCCATGGGCCCGGTGGGGCTGCCGGGGACCATGGCGAGGGTGCGCGGCGACAGGCGGGCGATCTCGGCGATCTGCGCCTTGCCGCTCTCGATGCGCGGGTCTTCTCCTTCGACGGTGCCGGGCGGTGGGCAGGGCTCGGTCGCCTCCCAGCGGCGCAGGGAGCGCGCGTGCGGATCCTCGGCGAGGAGGAAGGAGAGGGCGGTGGAGCCGGTGCGCGGAAGGCCGATGCCGATGAGCGGTGCGATGACCGGCTCCTCGTCGATCTCCGGGTGGCGCCGGTACCAGTCCTCGATCTGCAGACGCTGCCCGAGCAGCTTGACCAGGAGCGCGGGGATGGAGCGTTGACCGGTGGCGTTGAGGCGTGCGTGGTCCCGGAGGTCGCGGACGAGGAGTTCGAGGCCCTCGCGGAAGGAGTCGTCGCCGAAGTCGTCGAGTCCGGTCTGTTCGCGGGCAGCGGTCAGCAGTTCGTCGTGCGGTGACATGGTGAGCCCTTCGGAGTAGGGCGGGCGGGAGGACGGCGGGAGGCAGTAACTCCGCTGTCAGGCACGCATGTTGGCGCCGCCGTCGACGGCCCACACCTGGCCGTTGATCCATTCGGCGTCGTCGGAGAGCAGGAACGCGACGGTCGCGGCGAGATCCCCGGGGCGGCCGAGCCGGGTGGTGGGCACCTCGTCGAGGAAGCGCTTCTGCAGTGCGACATCGTTCTGCTCGCGCTGCAGTTCGCCCATGACGAGCCCCGGCATCACGCCGTTGCATCGCACGCCCCGTCGGCCCCAGTTGACCGCGATGTGCCGGGTGAGGGAGTTCACGGCGGCCTTGGAGGCGGCGTAAGCGGGACGCCACGGGTCACCGCTGCTGACGGCGGCGCCGGAGGAGGTGTTGACGATGCTCCCGCCGCCGTGATCCAGCAGGTGGGGCAGGACGGCGCGGGTGGTGCGGACGAACCCGACGACGTTGACGTCCATGGTGCGCTGCCAGACCGTCAGATCGGTGTCGAGAATCGTCCTGTCCCGGCCGAGGTTGCCGGGCGACAGGTCGGCGCCGACGTTGAACAGCCCGTGGACGGCGCCGAATTCACGGATCGCCGTCTCGACGAGGGCCGCCACCGTCGCCTCGTCGGCGAGGTCGAAGGGGACCGCGACGGCCTCACCGCCGGCCTTCGCCGCGCGCTCGGCGGTCGCCTCGGCGCCGGGCAGGTTGATGTCGCCGACGACGACACGGGCGCCCTCCTCGGCGAGCCGGATCGCCGTCCCGGCCCCGATGCCGGTGGCGCCACCGGCGACGATGATCGTCTTGCCTTCCAGTCCGCGCATGGTGTCGGCCCTCTCAGCCCATCCAGATTCCGCCGGCGACGTCGATGGTCTGGCCGCACATGTAGTCGGCCGCCTCGGAGGCGAGATAGGCGACCATGTTGGCCACCTCTTCGGGGAGCCCCACCCTGCCGAGCTGCACATACCGCTCCAGCGATGTGGCGATCGAGGTGCGGGCCGCACGCTCCCGGTCGTCGCGGGGCGCGGTGACGTAGCGCCGCATGTCCGGTTTGATCATGATGCCGGGGGCGACTCCGAGGACGTTGATGCCGCGCGGCGCGAACTCGTGGGCCAGGTTCCGGGTGAAGCCGATGACGCCCGCCTTGCAGGCACAGTACGTGGTGAGCCCCTTCTGCTGGACGCGGCCGCCGACGGCGCTGATGTTGATGATGCGGCCGTGGCCCTGCGCCACCATGTGCTCCAGGGCCGCGTGGGCGCCGTACATCACCATGGTGAGGCTGCCCAGGACGGTCGTGTCGATCTCGGCCTTGGTGTGCTGCTCGAAGGCGCCCGCGAAGGACATCACCGGGTTGTTCACCATGATGTCGAGGCCGCCGAGCGCGTCCTTGCTCTCGCGCACCGCCCGGTGCACCTCGTCCCAGTCCGACAGGTCGGCGCGGATCGGGACGGCCTGCACCCCCCACTTCTTCTCCACCTCCGCCGCCCTGCGCTCCACCTTCTCCAGCGTCCGTCCGACCAGGGCGACATCGGCGCCGCAGCCGGCGAGCCGGTGCGCGGTGGCCTGCCCGAGTCCGTCGCCGCCGGCGCCCGTGACGACGGCCTTGCGTCCGGTGAGGTCGAGAAGCTCGGGAACGGACTTGTCGATGATGTGGGTGGGCAGGCGGTCCATGCCCATGGCGGTGTCCCAGTTCGGCTCTTGGGCGTTCACAGGGTCCCCTCCTGCGATGTCTGAGGAAATCTCACTTCCGCGATGCTAGAACTTGGTTCTCGTGATCAGCCAATACAAATTTCGGCGCACGGATATAGCTCTCCGGTATAGCCCGTCGCTACGGTGAAGGGCGTGGACACGCATCGGCTCTCCTATTTCCTGCGGGTCGCCGAGGAAGGCTCGATCAATCGCGCGGCCGGAGTGCTGGGGGTCGCGCAGCCCGCGCTCAGCCGCCAAGTGCGCCTGCTGGAGGAGGATCTCGGCGTTCAGCTGTTCCGCCGGACCGCCCGCGGCGTCCGGCTCACGCAGGAGGGCGAACGGCTGCGCGCCGCCGTCGCCGGGCCCCTGCGCCGCCTCGAACTGGCGGTGCGCTATGCCGGATCGCCCCTGGCGCGGGTCGAACGCGGGCTGCACGTGGGCATGCCGGAGACGGCCGCCGCCGTCCTGGCCGTTCCGCTCCTCGGCGCCCTCGGCGCGGCGTTCTCGCGGATCACCTTCCAGGTCAGCGCCGCGCCGACGGAGAACCTCCTGGCGCGGTTGCTCGACGGTTCGCTCGACATCGCGCTGCTCGATCCCGTCGAGGACGGCCGGTTGTTCCAGGAGGACCTCGTCATGGAGGACCTGGTCGTGGTGGGCGGCCCGGACTGCGGACTGAGCGTGGACACGGCGGTGTCGTTCGTCGAGCTCTGCGCGTGGCCGCTCGTCCTCCCGGCATCACGGGTCGGGGTGCGGACGGCGGTGGAGAACACCGCGCTCCGACTGAAAACGCAGCTCTCGTCCCGCCTTTCGACGGACTCGCTCGAACTCACCAAGGACGCCGTCGCGGCGGGACACGGATTCGCGGTCCTGCCCTATTCCTCGTGTGCGCGGGAATTCGCCACGAACCGGCTCTGCCACGCCTCCCTCCTCGACCCCGTCCTCACCCGTCCGCTACGGCTTTCGGTGACGTCGAAGCTGGACCTGCCGACGGGACTGGCCACCCGGGTCAGCGCCATCATCAGGGAGGAGACGGCCCGGCTCATCGAGTCCGGCACCTGGCGCGCGCGCCTGACGACACCGCGCGCGGTGAACTGACCGGGGCGCACTGAAGGGGCGCGAAGCGGTCGACCCAAGCACTTGGATCGGATTGACCACACCGTGAGAATGTAGTTCTCTCTCAGGTGTATCCATGTTTCCGGAGATCCGGCACAGGGAGTGCAGGCCGCGTACCACCCGCCGGTCGCAGGCAGGAAGCGGACCGACCAATGTGTCGGCATGCCGACGCGGAGTCCGCGGCCGTCGCGGCCCGTGCTCGCCGCCGGGCGGCGGATCGCAGAATCGCACGAAGTGGTCGGTACCGTCCCGTACTTGATGTCAGACAGGCCCGCCTCCCGGCCACCCCACTCGCACCTTCGCTCTCGATGGACGGAGTTCCGAACATGAGCACGCGACTGCGCTTCATCTTCCACTACCCCGAGGGGACGGGGCCCGACGCCGACGCGTTGGCCGCGGGACCACTGCACGAGATCGCCGCGGCCGCCGAGGACGCGGGGTTCGACGGCTTCTCGCTCAGCGAGCATCCCGTACCCGGGGCGCGCTGGCTGGCGTCGGGCGGTCACCAGACCCTGGACCCGCTGGTCGCCCTGTCGTACGCCGCCGCGGCGACCCGCCACCTGCGCCTCGTGACGTATCTGGCGGTGGCGCCGTACCGGAACCCGTTTTTGCTCGCCAAGGCGGCCGCGACGCTCGACGTGCTCTCCGGAGGGCGGCTCACCCTGGGGCTCGGCGCCGGGTACCAGAAGAGCGAGTTCCACGCCCTCGGAGTCGAATTCACCGAACGCAACGCCCTGTTCGACGAGGCGCTGGACGTGCTCCCGCTGCATTGGAGCGGCGAGTCGTTCAGCTACCGCGGACGGCACTTCGACGCACGGGAGGTGATCGCCCGGCCGCGCCCGGTCCAGGACCCCATCCCCGTGTGGATCGGAGGCAACTCACGCCTGGCGCGCAGGCGTGCGGCCGAGCGGGCGCAGGGCTGGCTTCCGATGTCCGGGCCGGCGCAGCTCACCGCCACCGCACGCACGCCTGCCCTCGGCTCGCTCGCCGAACTCGCCTCCCAGACAGCCGAGATGCGCGCGGCTGCCGAGAACGCGGGCCGCCCGGAGCCGCTGGATGTGGTCTTCTCCTATCCGGACCGGTCCATCGCCGCCCCGGCGGCCGATGCCGAACGCCACCGGGCGGTCTTCGCCGAGATCGAGAAGGCCGGGGCGACATGGGTTGTGGTGTCGAGCGGTACTCGGGACCCGTCGGCGACCCGGGAATTCCTCACGGCCTTCGGGGAGACCTACCTCCAAGCCTGACGCACCGTCCTGAGCGCGGGGGCACGTGCTCGACCGCGAGTTCCCCGACCACGCAGGGGTACGATCGCTGCCGTGACCGAGGCACCAGTGACGACGAGGGACATCGCGCGAGCCGCCGTACGGGAGCGCCTGGCCCGGGTGGCCGTGGAGTTCTTTCGCAAGGAGGGCTTCGACAGGGTCACCGCCAGTGAGGTCGCCGAGGCGGCCGGGGTGTCGCGCAGCACGTTTCTGCGGTACTTCGGCACGAAGGAGGAAGCGGTCCTGAGCGCGTTCGAGTCGAACTACGGCGATGCCGTGGCCGTGCTGCGTGCCCGGCCTCTCGACGAGGACGCCTGGACGGCCCTGCGGCATGCGATGGTCGCGCTGATCCGGCCGTACTACGACAGCGTGGCCGACAGTCTCGCCCTGGCCCGCCTGATCGACGAGTCCGCCGCGCTGCGGGCGCGCCGCCTGGAGATGATGTCCCGCTGGCGCGACATCCTGGCGGGTGTCCTCGCCGAACGGGCCGGCGAGCCCGGTGAGGTCACCATCGGCTTCCTGGTGCTCACGGCGGCCGCGATCGACTGTGTGACCATCGCCGTCGAACGATGGACCGCGGTGGACGGCCGAGTCGACCTGACCGACCTCCTCGACGAGGCGTTGGCCACGCTCGCTCCCCGGCAGACCGAACGGCTCCAGAGCCTGTAGAGCTCCGGGATCTGCGCAACGGCAGTGCGCGGTCGGGCCGGTCGCGGTACGGGCCGACCCGGTCGCGCCTCCGTGAGCTCAGGGCCGCAGGTCGTCGAGTACGCCCTGGACCCTCGTACGGATGTCGGCCTCGTAGGTGCCGCCACGGTAGACGATGACGTGAGCGCGGTCGGCCTCGATGCCGGCCAGCGCGGCCGAGGTGACGTCGTCCATCGTCAGCCCTTCCTGCGGCAGACCGGCCCCTCTCAGCGTCGCCTCGTCCAGCGGAACCATCGGCACGTCGGCCGGATTGACCTGGCGGGAGCTGACGCCGATGTCGCTGGGGACGTAACCGGGGCACAGGGCGGTCGCGCCGACATGGGGCG
>NZ_JBEZLQ010000022.1:0-183957 GCF_040652235.1 Streptomyces sp. NPDC048277 | reverse complement strand
GGGTGCTGACGTATGTGCTGACCCCGTTGTTCCTGCTGATCACGGTGGTCGCGGTGGTGCGTGGCGGCAGTCTCTTCCACGCTGACCCGCATGCTTCGGGTTATATCGGGGCGACGGGTGGCTGGGTGACCTTCGGTGGCTGGTTCCTGTCGTTCCTGGTGGCGTGGGCGCCGTTCGCCTCGGACTACTCGCGGTATCTCCCGGATACTCCGGAGGTGGTCTCGCGTACCGCGTGGTACACCGGGCTGGGGAACTTCGTCACGATCTGCTGGCTGGGCATCCTGGGTGTGGTCGTGGGCGGCAGTGCGACCGGTTCGGACTCGATCACCGCGCTGCACGAGCTGGCGGGCCCGTTCGCCGTCCCCGCTCTGCTGGCTGTGGGGCTGTCGGCGCTGGCGCAGAACTTCCTGAACGTCTACGGCGGGGCGATCTCCGTGCAGACGTTGAAGATCCCGGTTTCCCGGTCGCAGGCGGTGACGGTGATCTGTCTGCTGGCGTATGTGATCAGTCTGTGGGGGGAGTCGGGTACGGAGGCCAAGTTCAAGGTGTTCCTGAACCTGACGGCGTACTTCATCGCTCCGTTCGCGGCGGTGCTGCTGCTGGACTTCTATCTGGGCGGGCGTTCGGATCCGTCGCGGGTCGAGGAGTTGTACGACCGGCGTCGGGTGCTGGACTGGGGGTTTGTGGCCTGGGCGGGCGGTGTGGTGGCGTCGGTGCCGTTCTGGCAGTCCAGTTTCTACACGGGTCCGTTCTCGAAGGCGTATCCGGGCGCGGGTGACCTGAGCATGTTCGTCGCGGCCGGCGCGGGCGTGGTCCTGTATCTGCTGACCTACCGGCTCAAGCCGCTCTGGGAACGGGGTCGGGCCGGCGGTTCCCCCGACCTGATCGCCAACGAGCCGTCCACCACCGTCTCCTGACGGACCATCAGGGCCGGGTTCCACTCCCTTCGGGGGCGGAGCCCGGCCCTTCGCGCTGTGTCCTGCGCATCGCGCCGGGACGGATGGTTCACCGGCTCTGCGCGGTCGGTGTGGCGTCGGCGTGGACGGCCGGGGCCGGGGGCAGATCCAGGCCGTGGGAGGTGACCAGCCGGGCGTTGCCCTCGGTCAGGCGGTAGGACAGGCCCACGACCGCGGTGCGTCCGGAGGCGACCCGGTCGGCCAGTTCCCGGGAGCGCTCCATGAGGAAGTCGACGGAGTGCCGGACATGGGTGGCGATGAACTCGTCGTCCTCGCTCACCCCCGCGGCGTGCGCGGCCAGCACACTGGGCGTCACACGCTCTATCACGTCCCGCAGGTACCCGCGGGCGGTCGTACCGTCCGCCACCGCGGCGCGGGTCGCCGCCACGGCACCGCAGGCGTCGTGGCCGAGGACCACGACCAGCGGACAGCCCAGCACGCTCACTCCGTACTCGATGCTGCCCAGGACCTCCGGTCCCGCCACATGTCCGGCGGTGCGCACCACGAACAGGTCGCCCAGCCCCCGGTCGAAGATGATCTCGGCGGCCAGCCGGGAGTCGGAGCAGCCGAACAGGACGGCGAAGGGGCGCTGGACGGAGGCCAGGCCGGCGCGGCGGGCGGCGTCCTGGTTGGGGTGCCGGGGGGTGCCGGCGGCGAAGCGGTGATTGCCGGCCAGGAGCAGGTCGAACGCTTCGCGCGGGGTGGATGGAGCGGCGTCACTCATGACCGCAGGCTACGGCCGCAGCCGTCCGGGCAGGTGCCCGGCTGCGCCGTCCGGGCGTATTCCCGGCAGACCTGGTGCCGGAGACCCGAAGGGCCGTGCCCCCGTGGCGGCTGCCACCGCGACGGGGGACGGCCTGGGGGCGGTCAGCTGGAGGTCGGGAAGTTGAACCCGGCCGTCACCTGCTGCCTGGGCTCCGGCCAGCGGGTCGTGACGACCTTGGGCCGGGTGTAGAAGCGCACGCCCTCGGGACCGTGGATGGGGGAGTCGCCGATGAGGGAGTCCTTCCAGCCGCCGAAGGAGTAGTACGACATCGGGACCGGGACGGGCACGTTGATGCCGATCATGCCGACCTTGATGCGGCGCTGGAAGCGGCGGGCGGCCTCACCGGAGGCGGTGAACAGCGCGGTGCCGTTGCCGTAGGGGTTGGCGTTGATCAGGTCGATGGCCTCGTCGAGGCTGTCGGCGCGGACGATCGCGAGGACCGGGCCGAACAGCTCCTCCTTGTAGGCGTCCATCTCGGTGGTGACGTGGTCGAGGAGGGACGGGCCGGTGAAGAAGCCGTCCTCGTGGCCCTCGATCTTCAGCCCGCGGCCGTCCACGACCACGGTGGCACCCTGGGCGGCGGCGCCCCCGACCGCGTTCTCCACGCGTTCCTGGGCGGCCTTGGTGACCAGTGGGCCCATCTCGACGCCGGGCCGGTCGCCGGGGCCGACCTTCACCTCGTTCGCCTTGCGCTCCAGGATCCCCACCAGGGCGTCGGCCGCGTCGCCGACGGCGACGGCCACCGACACGGCCATGCAGCGTTCGCCCGCGGAGCCGTAGGCGCCGGCGGTGATGTGGTTGGCGGCGAACTCCAGGTCGGCGTCGGGGAGGACGACGGCGTGGTTCTTGGCGCCGCCCAGGGCCTGGACGCGCTTGCCGTGGGCGGTGGCCTGCTCGTGGACGTACTTGGCGATGGGGGTGGAGCCGACGAAGGAGACGGCCTCGATGCCCGGGTGGGTGAGGATCGCGTCGACCGCGTCCTTGCCGCCGTGCACGACGTTGAACACGCCGTCCGGGAGACCGGCCTTCTTGTACAGGCCGGCGACGAAGTTCGCGGCGGAGGGGTCGCGCTCGGAGGGCTTGAGGATGAACGTGTTGCCGGTGGCGATGGCGACGGGGTGCATCCACAGCGGCACCATCGCCGGGAAGTTGAACGGCGTGATGCCGGCGACGACACCCAGCGGCTGGCGGAAGTTGTGGACGTCGATGCCGCGGGAGACCTGGTCGGAGAAGCTGCCCTTGAGGACGTCGCCGAGACCGCAGACGTATTCGACGACCTCGCGGCCGCGGGTGATCTCGCCGCGGGCGTCGTCGACGGTCTTGCCGTGTTCGGCGGAGATGATCCGGCCCAGCTCCTCCTCGTGCTCGACGAGCAGCTGGCGGAAGTTGAACATGACCTGGACGCGCTGGGAGAGGGAGGAGTCCTGCCACGTCTCGAACGCGGTCGCGGCGGCCTGGACGGCGGCGTCGACCTCGGCGGCGGCGCCCAGGACGACGCGGGCCTGCTCGGCACCGGTGGCCGGGTTGAAGACGGGGGCGGTGGTGGTGCCGGTGGCCTCGGCGCCGTTGATCCAGTGCGGGATGGTGTTCACGGGAGGCACGTCCTTACAGGTAGTGGCGCTGGGCGGTCTTGTGGGCGGCGTAGGTCTCGTACGCCGTGCGGGTGGTGTCGAGTGCGGAGGTCTGGCTGACCGGGACGTCCCACCAGGCGTGGCCGGGCGGGTTCGGGCCGTAGAGGTCGGTCTCGACGTGCACGACGGTGGTGCGGGTGGCCGCCCGGGCCTTGTCCATCGCGGAGCGGAACTCCTCGACGGAGGTGGCGTGCAGGACGTCCGCGCCGAGCGAGGACGCGTTGGCGGCGAGGTCGACGGGCAGGACGTCGCCGTCCAGCCGGCCCGAGTCGCCGTCGCGGTAGCGGTACTTGGTGCCGAAGCGCTGCGAGCCGAGGGACTCCGACAGCGCGCCGATCGACGCGAAGCCGTGGTTCTGGACCAGCACGATGATGACCTTCAGGCCCTCGGAGACCATGGTCACGATCTCCTGGGCCATCATCAGATACGAGCCGTCGCCGACGAGGACGACCACTTCGCGGCTGGGGTCGGCCATCTTGGCGCCGACGCCGGCGGCGACCTCGTAGCCCATGCAGGAGTAGGCGTACTCCACGTGGTAGGCCTTCGGGTCGCGGGCCCGCCACAGCTGCTGCAGGTCACCCGGCATGGAGCCGGCCGCGTTGATGACCACCGCGCGGTCGTCCAGGACGTCGTTGAGCGCGCCCAGGATCTGGGTCTGGGCGGGCAGCGCGCCGGTGTTGCGGTCCGGCGCGAAGCACTCCTCCTCGATCTCCCGGGTGCGGGCGATCAGTTCACGGGTACGACGGCGGTAGGACTCGGCGACCTCCCAGCCGTCCAGGGCCCCGGCGAGGGCCTGGATGCCGAGCCGCGCGTCGGCGACCAGCGGCTCGGCGGAGTGCTTGACCGCGTCCAGCCGGGCCACGTTCAGGTTGACGAAGGTGACCTCGGGGTTGCCGAACACGGTGTGGCTGGCGGTGGTGAAGTCGGAGTACCGGGTGCCGATGCCGAGGACGACATCGGCCTCACGCGCCAGTTCGTTGGCCGCGTACGAACCCGTCGAACCGATGCCGCCCACGGCGTAGGGGTGGTCCCAGGGAACGGCGCCCTTGCCGGCGTGGGTGTCGGCGACGGGGATGCCGGTGGCCTCGGCGAAGGCCCGCAGCGCGGTCTCCGCACCCGAGTACACCGCGCCGCCACCGGCCACGATCAGCGGTTTCTTCGCGTTCTTCAGCAGCGCCACGGCCCGCGCGACCGCGGCGGGCTCCGGCACCGGGCGGCCCACGTGCCAGACCCGGTGCCGGAAGAAGTCGACCGGCCAGTCGTACGCCTCGGCCTGCACGTCCTGCGGCAGCGCCAGCGTGACGGCGCCGGTCTCGACCGGGTCGGTGAGCACCCGCATCGCCGCGAGCGCGGCCGGGATCAGCTGCTCCGGGCGCTGGATCCGGTCGAAGTACTTCGACACCGCACGGAACGCGTCGTTGACGGTGACGTCCCCGCCGCGGGTGTCCTCCAGCTGCTGCAGCACGGGGTCGGCGGCGCGGGTGGCGAACATGTCGGACGGCAGCAGCAGCACCGGGAGGCGGTTGGTGGTGGCCAGCGCCGCACCGGTGATCATGTTGGTGGAGCCGGGCCCGGTGGAGGCCGTGCAGGCGAAGGCCGCCAGGCGGTCGCGCATCTTCGCGTAGGCGACGGAGGCGTGGACCATGCCCTGCTCGTTGCGGGCGAGGTAGTAGGGCAGGTCGGCCTCGCCGGTGGTGGCGGCCTGGAGGAGGGCCTGGCCGAGGCCGGCCACGTTGCCGTGGCCGAAGATGCCCCACACGCCGGGGATCAGCCGCTGCTCCTGGCCGTCGCGCTCGCTGTACTGGGCGGCCAGGAAGCGGACCAGGGCCTGGGCGGTGGTCAGTCGTACGGTCTTCATCGGTCCTCTCCGAAGGGCAGCCGGTCGTCCGCGTCCTGGGAGTCCCAGGTGCCGCGCACCCAGCCGTGGGCCGGGTCGTCGCAGATCAGCCAGGCGCGGTCCTGACCCGGACCCGCCATGACGTTGAGGTAGTAGAGGTCGTAGCCGGGCGCGGCGACGGAGGGGCCGTGCCAGCCGTGGGGGATGAGGACGGTGTCGCCGGAGCGGATCTCGGCGAGTACGTCGATCGGGCGGTCCGGGGTGCCGTAGACCCGCTGGTAGCCGAAGCCGTTCTCGCCGCCGGAGACCTCGAAGTAGTAGATCTCCTCCAGCTCCGACTCGACCGGGTTGCCGGCCTCGTCGGTGCGGGCCTCGTCGTGCTTGTGCGGCGGGTACGAGGACCAGTTGCCGCCGGGTGTGAGGACCTCGCACACCAGCAGCTGCTCGGCGTCGAAGGTGCCGGGCAGGCAGTAGTTGTTGACCTGTCGGGAGCAGGCCCCGGCGCCGCGCAGCTCGACCGGGACGTCCTCCTTGCGCCCGTACCGAGCCGAGTGACCTCGCTGCTCGGTACGGGCGGAGGGCAGCGCGA
Source organism: Streptomyces sp. NPDC048277 (assembly GCF_040652235.1). Lineage (NCBI taxonomy): Bacteria > Bacillati > Actinomycetota > Actinomycetes > Kitasatosporales > Streptomycetaceae > Streptomyces > Streptomyces sp. NPDC048277. Next base: position 178,178 of record NZ_JBEZLQ010000022.1, on the reverse strand, counting down.
ACCGTCCACCGTCGGCGCTGCTGATCACGGCCGCCGACTCGCGCGGCAGATACGCGAAGTCGGTGGCCGAGGCGAACACGCCCGACCGGCCTTCGAGTTCGAAGGCGCTGCCGTCCGTGGTGACGGTGCACGAGCCCGTCAGCGGCAGCACCAGGAACTCGGAGTCCCCGGTGGACAGGGCGTGCGCCTCGCCCGGCGCCAGGGTCAGGATCCTGAGGCCGGAGTAGCCCCAGCCCGCCGACTCCGGCGTGATGCGGACGTCGTAGGGGCCGTCGGCGGCGGTGCCGGCGGGCAGGTGGTATTTGTTCGTCCCGCTCACAGCAGGCTCACCGCCTTGTCGACCGCGCCGGCGACATCGCCGTCGGACGGGTAGAGCAGGGAGCGGCCGACGACCAGGCCCTGCGCGGTCGGCTCCTTCAGGGCCCTGCCCCAGGAGGCGAAGGCGGCCTCGGGGTCGGTGACCTCACCGCCCAGCAGCAGCGCCGGCAGGGTCGAGGAGGCCAGCACCCGCTCCATGCCGGGGACGACCGGCAGCTTCAGCCAGGTGTAGGCGGTCCGCCGGCCGAGTCCGGACGCGATGCTGACCGACTTGATGACGGCGTCGGTCGACAGGTCGTTGCGGATCTTCCCGTCCTGCCACCCGGACAGGAACGGTTCGACCATGGCGATCAGCCGGCGGTCGTTGAGCTCGTTGACCGCGCGGGCGGTGTCGACGAGGGCGGAGGGGGTGGCGGGGTCGTCCAGGGCGATGCGGGTGAGCATCTTGCCGCCGTCGAAGCCCATCGCCTCGATCGTCTCGGCGTCGTACCCGGTGAACCGGTCGTCGATCTCGAACACCGAGCCGGCCAGACCCGCCCGGTTCATCGAACCGAACACGCTCTTGCCGTCCAGGACACCGAGGAGGAGCAGGTCCTCCAGGATGTCGGCGGTGCCGAGGACGCCGGTGACGCCCGGCCGTTCCAGCGCGGTGCACAGCCGGTCGAGGAGTTCGAAACGGTCGGCCATGGCGGTGGGGTCGCCGCCGACGCCGTTGGCGCCGCGGGCCGGGTGGTCGGCGGCGATGATCATCGCCTTGCCGTGCTCGCCCAGCAGCGAGGTCGCCCTCACCCGCCGTTCGGCGGCCGCCGCGATCGCGCCGGGGTCACCGACCCGCGCGTTCACGATCCGGTTCAGCTTCTCAGACAGCACGGGACACCTCGTTCAGCTTGGCGTCGACCTCGGCCTCGGTCGGCATCGCCTCCGAGCAGGCCAGCCGGCCCGCCACGATGGCGCCGGCCGCGTTCGCGAAGGACACCGTCCGCCGCGTCTCCCAGCCCGACAGCAGCCCGTGGCACAGGGCGCCGCCGAAGGCGTCGCCGGCGCCCAGGCCGTTCACGACGTCCACGCTCACGGGCGGGATCTCCGAGGCCGTACCGTCCTGGTCCACGGCCAGAACGCCCTTGGGGCCCTGCTTGACCACGGCCAGTTCCACACCCGCCGCCAGCAGTGCCTTCGCGGCGGCGTAGGGCTCGCGCTCGCCGGTGGCGACCTCGCACTCGTCGATGTTGCCGACCGCGACGGTCGTGTGCCGCAGCGCCTCCCGGTAGTAGGCGCGCGCCTCGGCCGGGTCGGTCCAGAACATCGGCCGCCAGTCCAGGTCGAACACCGTCGTGCCCGCCTTGGCCCGGTGCTCCAGGGCGGCCAGGGTGGCCGAGCGGCTCGGCTCCTCGCTCAGCCCCGTGCCCGTCACCCAGAACACGGAACTCCCGCGCACCGCCGCCAGGTCCAGCTCGTCCGGCTGGATGTCCAGGTCGGGGGCCTTGGGGAGGCGGTAGAAGTAGAGCGGGAAGTCGTCCGGCGGGAAGATCTCGCAGAACGTCACCGGAGTCGGCGCGATGTCCGACACCCCCACGAACCGCGCGTCCACGCCGTAACCGTCCAGCGCGTTGCGGACGAAGTCCCCGAACGGGTCCCGCCCGGTCTTCGTGATCACCGCGGCCGAACGGCCGTACCGCGCCGCCGCCACCGCGACGTTCGTCGGGCTCCCGCCCAGGTACTTGCCGAACGAGGTGACGTCCGCCAGCCCCACCCCGGTCTGGAGCGGATACACATCCACCCCGACCCTGCCCATGGTCAGCACTTCGAACGACATCACGCTGGAATCCCTTCACTCCGGAGGCGGGCAAGACCCAGAGTATGTCAGGACATTCTGATGTCAATATTGAATGCGGGGGGATCTCAGGGGATGGGCAGTTCGGCCCAGATGGTCTTGCCGGACGCGGTGTAGCGCGTACCCCAGCGCTGGGACATCTGGGCGACCAGGAACAGGCCCCGGCCGCCCTCGTCGTCCCGGCGGGCGCGCCGCAGATGAGGTGCCGTATGGGCGTTGTCCGAGACCTCGCAGAGGAGGGAGCGGTCCCTGATCAGCCGCAGCAGGACGGGGCCGGTGGCGTACCGGATGCTGTTGGTGACCAGCTCGCTCACCACGAGCTCGGCGGTGAACGACAGCTCGGACAGGCCCCAGGTCTCCAGCTGGCGCTCGGTGTCGGTGCGGGCGTGCGCCACCATGGCCGGGTCGGGCGGCAGCTCCAGGTCCGCCACCCGGTCGCAGCCGAGCCGCCGGGTGCGGATGAGCAGCAGCGTGGCGTCGTCCGCCTGGGGGCCGGGCGGCAGGGTCGACAGCGCCCGGTCGCACAGTTCCTCCAGCGGGCATCGCTGCCAGGTGAGCACGTTGGCGAGCCGGTCGATCCCGCTGTCGATGTCGGTGCGCCGGTCCTCCACGACACCGTCGGTGAAGAACGCCACCACACTGCCGTCGGACAGGTTCAGGTCGACGTTCTCGTACGGCAGGCTGCCCAGCCCCAGCGGCGGCCCCGGCGCCAGCGCGGACAGGGCCACCGAGCCGCTCGCGTCGGCCACGATCGGCGGGGGGTGGCCCGCGCTCGCCCACACGCAGCGGCCGCTCACCGGGTCGTAGATCGCGTACAGGCAGGTCACCCCGAGCGCCTCGTCGCCGAGCCCGTCGTCCCCGTCGGGTTCCGCGTCCTGCGCGACCAGGCCGTCCAGCCGGGTGAGCAGCTCGGCCGGGTCCAGGTCCAGCAGGGCCAGGGTCCGTACGGTGGCGCGCAGCCGGCCCATGGTCGCGGCCGCGTGCACCCCGTGGCCGACCACGTCGCCGACGGTGAGTCCGACGCGGGCGCCGGACAGCGGGATCAGGTCGAACCAGTCGCCGCCCACGCCCACACGGCTGTCGGCGGGCAGATAGCGGTACGCCACCTCGACCGCGCTCTGCTCGGGCAGGTGCTGGGGCAGCAGGCTGCGCTGCAGCACCAGGGCCGCCGAGTGCTGGCTGGTGTAGCGGCGGGCGTTGTCGATGCCGACGGCGGCCCGCTCGGACAGTTCCACGGCGAGGGTCTGCTCCTCGGGCCCGAAGGGGTCGGGGTTGCTGTGCCGCCGGAAGGTGGCGAGGCCGAGGATCGCGTCACGGGCGACCAGCGGCACGAAGAGGCAGGAGTGGGAGTGCCGGGCGGGCGCACCCCGCTCGCCGGGCTCTCCCGGCTCGTCCGGTGTCCCGGGTGGGGAGTCGTCGACGACCGGGCGGCCGGTGGCCAGGCTCAGTGCCTGCGGTGACGACGGCGGATAGGAGACGGGAGAGGTCCGGAACTCCTCCGGGGTCCGGCCGTGCATCCGCAGCAGGCTGTGCCCCGGCGCCGAGCCGGTCGGCGGCTGCCGCCCCTCGATGACCGTCGGCGGCAGGTCCACCAGCACCTCGTCGGCCAGCTGCGGCACCGACACGTCGGCGAGCTCCGCGGCGGTACGGCGTACGTCCAGCGAGGCACCGATGCGCTTTCCCGCCCGCACCAGCAGCGACAGCCGTTCCTGGGCGCGGTAGCGCTCGGTGATGTCCAGGGATTCCTCGAACAGCCCCAGCGGTTCGCCCCGGGCGTCCACCAGCCGGTAGTAGGAGCAGGACCAGACGTGCTCGCGCCCCGGGTCGGCGGGGGCGCGCCCCCGGTAGTGCATGCCCAGGATGGGTTCCCCGGTCTTCAGCACCTGCTCCATCACCTGGTCCTCGTCCGGGGGATGGTGGCGGGAGATGAACTCGCCCTCGGGGAAGAGGGCTTCGGCCGGCAGACCGACGTACTGGGCGACCCCCGCGAGCTCCAGATCGGTGGAGACGTTCCCCCAGACGACCCGCCCGTCCGTGTCGAAGATCGTCAGGCCCACGGAGGACTCGGTCGCCAGCCCCTGCAGCATCGCCAGCTGCGCCTCCCAGCCGCGCTGTGTCTCCAGCTCGGCCGCGACCACGACGGTCGCGGCGGCACCCTGGTGCGCGAGCGGGCTGAACGTCACGGCCGCGCGCAGGACGCGTCCGTCCTGGCAGCGCAGGTCCAGGACCGCGCTGCGGGGCCGGTGCGCCGTACAGAGGGCGGACAGCCGCTGCCCCGTGGCCCCGGCCAGCAGCCGGGCGGCCGGGCGGCCGAGCACGTCCTCGGGCGGATGGCCGAGGAGACGCTGGGCGGCGGGGCCCCAACCGGAGACCAGGCCTTCCGCGTCCAGTACCGCGGCGGCGGCCTTGGTGAGGTCCAAGGGGCTGTGGAAGTCGACGTTGGCAGCATTCGGAAAACGATCCATGACACCGCTTCCCTCCGTGCTCCCTCAGCATCCCGTGCCGCACGACGGAGGACAACCGCACGCCCGGCGGCCGCCCGCTCAGGGCGTCGCCAGGGCGGATTCGATGCCGCGGTGCCGGGCGGCGCCGTGCGCGAAATCGGGTACGGCCGGTGCGGCGCCCTCGCGCAGGTCGTCCAGGAACCGGCGGTAGGCGTGGGCGACCGCGTAGGCCGGTGCGTCGGCCCGGGGGTCCAGGTGAGGGACGAGAACGCAGGAGTCCGGCACGGTCAGCGGGGCGAGTCCGGTGGACGTGCCGCGGCCGCCTTCGAGGGTGAGCGGGCTGAGCTGGGGCTGGCCGATCGGGGCGGTGAGGACCAGGTCGCCCTCGGTGCCGTTGATCTCCCAGTGGAAGTTGGTCCCCCGCGAGCTGCCCCCGCGGTAGTGAACGGTGGCCACCGCGCCGCCCGGCAGCCGTCCCGAGGCCACCACCTGGTCCGCCGCGGTCATGGGCACGGGCCGGCCGCTCTCGGTGTCCACGGCCGAGGTGCGCCGTGACGCCTGCCGGATCCGCAGTTCCTCGGGCTCACCGAGGACGGACGCGAGTGCGTCGAGGGTGTGGGCGAAGGGGATGGTCAGCAGGGTCGCGCCGTTGGCGGCGTCCAGGACGTAGTGGCCGCGGGGAGCGGTGGTGGCGCCCCAGGCTCCGCCGGACGCCACCACCGTCGTGGACAGCACCTCTCCCACGTAGCCGTCGGCCACGAGGTGGCGGGCGTGGGCGAGGGCCGGGTGCGACCGCGCCTGGAGTCCGACGGCGGTCGGCACGGCACGGGCCCGCGCCTGCCGGGCCATGTCCTCGGCCTCCGCGAGCCCGTTGCCCAGCGGCCACTCGCACAGCACGCCCTTTCCGGCGCTCAGGGCCGTCTCCACCAGTTCCCGGTGGTACGGCACCTTCACCGCCACGACCACGAGGTCCACCTCGTCGCAGGCGGCCAGTTCCGCGGCCGTCCCGAAGGCGCGGGACACGCCGTGCACCTGCCCGGAGCGCTCCGCGGACTCCCGTGAACTCGTGCTCAGCGCCCTCAACTCGTAGCCCGGGACGGCACGCAGGGCCGGCAGGTGCGAGCGCTCGGCCCAGCTGCCGTGCGCCCCGAGCCCGACGATCCCCACACCGACCGGCTTCCCGGACCGGGCCCGCCGGGCGAGCGGTGACTCGGAGGTGTTCATGGTGCTCGTGTCCACGGTGCTCATGATGCGGAGGGCCTACCTTCTGCGGGCTGTTAGCGTTGACATCTCAACACACTAGAAAGAGGCCTGTTGATATGTCAACGCCAGTGGGCGGGTCCGGCGAGCCCATCGGGCAGCCCGTGCCGGAGCCCGTCGATCTCTGGTCCGCCTTCAAGCGCGCCCACGAAGTCGTCCGGACCCGTGTGATCGCCGACACCGCGGAGGCGGCGGGCCTGTCCGAGCCGGACCTGACGATCCTCGTCAACCTCGACAAGGCGGGTGGCGCGCTGCGCCAGAGCGAACTCGCCGCGTCGCTCGGCTGGGACCGCACCCGCGTCTCCCACCAGCTCACCCGCATGAGCGGGCGCGGACTCGTCACCCGTGAACGCGCCGGCGGTGTCACCGTCACCCTCACCGACGCCGGACACGAGGCCGTCGCCGCCGTGGGCCCCGGTCTGGAGGCCGCGGTACGCCGTCACTTCACCGACAAACTCACCGCGCGGGAAATCGAGACGCTGAACTCCTTGCTCCGCCGGCTGTAGCTTTTCGCGAAAGTCTTTCGGAAACGTGCCGGTGACACGGCGGTACCGCGTCCCAATACTGACTCCAGCCGCTCAGGGCTCCTTGAGCCGCCTTCGTATTCCCTGAGCAGCAGGGCGCGAAAGGGTTTCCGCATTCATGAAAACTTGGGCAAGAAAGGCTCTCGCCGCGGCGACAGCCACCGGTATCGGCGTGGCATTCGCCATAGCCTCCGCGACCAGCGCGTCGGCATATCAGCCGAGTCCGTCGAACCTGTATGCCGCCACCAATTCGGCCTCCTGCAACAAGAGCCCGTGCGTGCTCTACCCGAAGTCGGCGCAGCTGCCCGACGGACGGATCGTGGCCACGTTCGAGGACAGCGAGACCGCCCCGGTCGGCCAGACACTCCCGGTCTACAAGAGCGACGACGACGGCACGACGTGGTCGAAGCTCACCGACGTCAAGGCCCCCGCCTATCTGTCCACCGACTCCCAGTACGCCAAGTACACGAGCAACTGGACGAACCCCTACCTCTATGTGCTCCCGCAGGCCGTCGGCAACCTGAGCGCCGGCACGCTGCTCCTCGCGAGCGTCGTCTCGGGCGACGACTACTACTACGAGGAGCAGAAGGCCGCGAACTCCTCCTGGACGCCGACCAGTGACGGCGACCGCAAGGACGTGGCGCTGGCCCTGTACTCCAGCACGGACGACGGGGCGACCTGGAGCTTCCAGAACATCATCGCCGCGGGCTCCTGGCAGGGCGGCAGCGCGGGCAGCATCGGCCGTACCTCCACCGCGAACACGAACAAGCAGGTCGACCCGGTCTGGGAGCCGCATCTGCTCGCCCACAACGGGCAGCTCATCGCCTACTACTCCGACGAGAACGACTACACCGGCTACGACACCACCACCGGCGCCCCGACCCTCGACCCGGACAACGCCACGGCGACGGACTCCGGCGGCCAGGTCCTGATGCACCGGACGTGGGACGGCACCGGCTCCGCGTGGAGCAGCCCGGTCGTCGACGTCCCCGGTTCCACCGTCAGCATGGGCAGCGGCAAGACGGAGATCGGCGGCGGCCGCCCCGGCATGACCACGGTCGCGCCGACGACCGACGGCAAGTGGCTGATGACGTACGAGTACTGGGGCGGCGGCACCAACGTCCGCTACCGCATCGCCGACGACCCGACGAAGTTCTTCGCCGGCACCGACGGCGCGATCACGTCCCTGCCGGTCCCCTCCGGCGGCAGCACCCTCGCCACCGGCGGCAGCCCGGTCCTGCTCCCCATGCCCGACGGCCGGATCGTGTACAATGCGGCCGGCAGCGGCAGCGTCTGGGTGAACGAGTCCGGCACCAGCACCGGCACCTGGAAGCAGTACCAGACCCCGATCGCCGCCGGGTACAGCCGCCAGCTCCAGTACGTCGACGGCACCGGCCGCGTCCTGGTCCTCCAGGCCTCCTGGAGCGGCACCAGCGTGGGCCCGGTGAAGTACGCGGAGGTCGACCTGGGCCGTTCCGACGGCGCCTACTACTCCCTGGTCAACCGGCTGACGGGCCAGGTCCTGACCACCGACTCCGGCAGGACTCAGGACGCGAACCTGACCGGGAACACCCCGGACCTCGTCCTCGGCGCATCGAGCTCCACGTCCCTGACCCAGCGCTGGCACCTCCAGGCCACGGGCTCCGACGTCACCCTGCTGAACAAGGCGGGCGGCCGCGCGGTGGCCATCTGGACCGGCACGGCGACGGCGGGCCAGAAACTGACCCAGTGGGTCGACGACGGCGCCACCGACAAGCGGTGGACCGAGGTCGCGTCCTCGACCTCCGGCTACTACAAACTGCGGTCGGTCAAGAACACCAGCCTCTACATGACCGGCGCGACCGCGGGCGGTTCCGTCACCCTGGCCGCCTCGACCGACGACGGCTCCCAGGACTGGCAGCTCGTCCAGGACCCGCTGCCCACGGCCGCGACCTTCACCCTGAAGGGCACGAACTCCGGCCGCTGCCTCGACGTCCCGAACGGCGCGACCGGCGTCCAGGTCCAGATCTACGACTGCTCGGGCAACGCCAACCAGACCATCACCCAGACCGCGGCGGGCGAACTCCGGGTCTCGGGCAAGTGCCTGGCCGCGGACGGCGACGGCACCACCGCGGGCACCAAACTCATCCTCTGGGCCTGCAACGGCAAGACCAGCCAGCAGTGGGCGTTCCGCGTGGACGGCACCATCGTCAACCGCGCGAACGGTCTCGTGATCGACGTGACCAACTGGGGAACGGCCAACGGGTCCAAGGTCCAGCTCTGGACCGGCCTCGGCAACGCCACCCAGACCTGGAGCAGGGCGTAGCAGTACCACGCACCGGGTGCCGGAATCTTGTCTGCCGGCGCCCGGTGCTGTTGGCTTGCGGCGGGATCATCGAGCGGGGCGGACGTGGAGTGACCGTTCAGGACAAGGGACAGCTGGACGCCCAGTACGGGCTGCTGACGAGCATCGCCCAGGAGGCGGGTGTCTCGCTCAGCACGGTGTCCAAGGTGGTGCACCGGCGCCGTGACGTGGGCGCCGCGACCCGTGCGCGCGTGGAGGAACTCCTGGCGCGGCACGGGTTCGTGCGCGCGTGGGAGCGCGAGGCCGAGGCGCCGCGCCAGATCATCACGGTGTTCCGGGACCTGTCCGGCCCCTACACCCTGGAGGTCGTCCGCGGGATCGTGGACGCGGCCGGCGAACTCGGCGTCGACGTCGTGACCGGCACGACGAGCAGGCGGTCCATCTCCCAGTGGCTGGAGGAGTGCGTGGCGCTCGGCGCCGCCGGGCTGGTCATCGTGATCTCGATGCTGTCCGAGGACGACCAGCGGCGGATCGTCGAGCAGAAGCTGCCGGTGGTGCTGGTGGACCCGCTCAGCGCGCCCTCCTCCGACATCCCCAGCATCGGGGTGACGAACTGGAGCGGCGCCAGGGAGGCGGTGCAGCACCTGCTCGGCCTCGGCCACACCCGGATCGGCATGGTCGCGGGCCGCTCGCACTCCCTGGCCGGGTCGGCACGCCTGCACGGCTACCGAGCCGCCCTGGAGGAGGCCGGCATCGGCTACGACCCGGCCATCGTGCGCTCCACCGACTTCGACTATGACGAATCGCTCGCCGCCACCCTCAGACTCCTGCGCGCCGAGCCGCCGCCGACGGCCGTCTTCGCCGCCAGCGACGCCCAGGCGCTGGGTGTGCTGGAGGCCGCCCGCCAGCACGGACTGCGGGTACCGGACGACCTCGCGGTGATGTCGTTCGACGACACCCTGGTGGCGGCCATGGCCAGCCCGCCGCTGAGCGCGGTGCGCCAGCCGTTCGAGGAACTGGGCCGGGAAGCGACCCGGGTGCTCCTGCAACTGGCGGAGGGACGCCCCCCGGCGTCCCTCCGCATCGAACTGGCGACTGAGCTGGTGCTGCGGACCTCTACGAACGCTCCACCGGCACACCGTGCCGACGAGGAGCGGTGACCTCCCGCTCCTCCCCGACCAGCCGGATCCTGACCTCGGCCGGGGTGTCACCGCTGGACGAGCCCGCGTACAGCAGGATCTCGCCGGGCTCGACGATCCGGCGGCCCGTCAGGCCGGTGAAGGCCAGGTGGTCGCTGTGGACGCCGAAGCGGACCGTCGCCTCCTCCCCGGGCTCCAGCCGCACCTTGGCGAAGCCGAGCAGTGCCCGCACCGGCCGGGTGACCTGGGCGACCGGGTCGGTGAAGTACAGCTGGACGGTCTCGGCACCGGGCCGTGAACCGGTGTTCCGCACCCGCACGGAGACCGTGAACTCCCCGTCCGTCGCGACCAGTTCGCCGTCGACGGCCAGGCCGTCGATTTCGAAGGCGGTGTAGGAGAGTCCGTGCCCGAAGGGGAAGGCGGGGGTGGGGTCGAGGTTGGACAGCCAGCTCTGCCGGTCGCCGAGCGGCGGATGCAGATACGTGTACGGCTGCCCCGCGGGCGAGTTGGGGATCTGCACCGGCAGCTTGCCGCTGAAGTTCGCCGTACCGGCGAGGAGTTCGGCGACCGCGCGGCCGCCCTCCTCGCCCGGCAGGAAGACCTGCACCATGGCCGCGGTGTCCGCCGCGAACCGCCCCACGGCGTACGGCCGTCCGCTGCTGACCACCAGCACGACCGGGGTCCCCGTCGCCAGCACGGCCGTCACCAGTTCCTCCTGCACGCCGGGCAGCCGCAGGTCCTCGACGTCGCAGCCCTCGCCGGAGGTGCCGATGCCGAACATGCCGGCCTTGTCGCCGACCACCAGCACGGCGAGGTCCGCACCGGAAGCGGCGGAGACCGCGCCGGGGATACCGGACCGGTCCTCGTCCCTGACCGGACAACCCGGCGCGAACTCCCACTCCACACCCGGCAGTTCCGCGGCGAGCGCGGTGCGCAGCGACACCGCCTCGACACCGTTGCCGAGGTCGTCGCGCTCGGAGAGGACGTGGTTGGGGAAGCTGTAGCAGCCGAACATCGTGCGGACGTCGTCGGCGCACGGCCCGATCAGGGCGATCCGGCCGGCGGACGGCAGGGGCAGCCCGCCGGAGTTGGCCAGCAGCACCGCGCTCGACCGGGCGACCTCGCGGGCCAGGTCCCGGTTCCCGGGCTTGTCCAGCTCCAGTTCGCCCGCGCGCAGGGCGGGCGGCTCCGGGTCCCAGCCCGGGTCGAGCAGCCCGAGCGCCACCTTCTGCCGCAGCACCCGGCGCACCGCCCGGTCGACATCGGCCTCGGCGACCGCTCCCCGGCCCACGGCCTCGACGAGCGCCGCGCCGAAGCCGCGCTGGTCGGGCAGCTCGACGTCCATGCCCGCCCGCAGTGCCAGCGCCCCCGCCTCCGGCAGATCGGCCGCCACCCGGTGCGCGTTCACCAGGAACGGCAGCGACCAGTAGTCGGAGACGACCGTGCCCTCGAAGCCCCACTCCTCGCGCAGCACCCCGGTCAGCAGCCATCGGCTGGCGGCGGGGGCCTCGCCGTCGATCTCGGCGTACGAGTTCATGACCGAGCCCACTCCGGCGGCGACGATCCGCTCGAAGGGCGGCAGGATCACGTCGTACAGCTCACGCCGGCCGATGCCCACCGGGGCGTGGTTGCGGCCGCCCATCGACGAGGAGTACCCGGCGAAGTGCTTGAGGGTGGCGTACACCCCGGCGCTCTGCAGGCCCAGCACATACGCCTCGCCCATCTCGCCGACGAGATACGGGTCCTCGCCGTACGTCTCCTCGCAGCGGCCCCAGCGGTAGTCCCGGACGACGTCGACGACCGGGGCCAGGCCCTGGTGGACCCCGGCCGCGGCCATGTCGGCGCCGATGGCCGCGCCGACCCGCCGGATCAGGGCCGGGTCGAAGGTGGCCGCCATGCCCAGCGAGGTGGGGTAGATCGTGGCGCCGTAGGCGGTGAAACCGGTCAGGCACTCGTCGTGGGCCATCGCCGGGATGCCGAACCTGCTCTGCGCCATGATCTGCCGCTGCCGCTCGGCCAGCAGCCGGGCGTGTTCCAGGGCGGGGCGGGGGACGGTGCCGTAGGGGCGGGTGAGCTGGCCGAGGCCGTGCCGGGCGGTCTCGTCGAGGTCGCCGACCCGGCCGAACAGGTTGGTGCCGGGGGCGACCTCGGGCCCGGCCGGCTCGACGTCCTCCCAGGTGCTGCTGAGCTGGGCGACCTTCTCCTCCAGGGTCAGCCGGGCGAGCAGCGCCTCGACCCGTTCGTCCGCGGATCGGCCGGGTTCGGTCCAGGGGCGGTCGTCACCTGCCGGGGCGGGAGCGGAGTGGTCCGGCGTGGTGGTCGTCATGCACGACTCCTCGTGGGGGTTGTTGCGTGGGCATGCCGAGGGAGGCCGGCGCGTCTCAGCACCGGCCGACTCCCCTGCGATATGCGTTACTTGGAGAATCCGGCGGTCAGTCCGGCGACCAGCTGCCGTCGGGCGAGGACGAACACCACCAGCATGGGAAGGGTGGAGAGGACCACCGCCGCCATGGTCGCGGGCACGTTGATGCCGAACTCGCCCCGGAAGAGCGTCAGGGCGAGCGGCAGTACGGCCTTGTCGCCGCTCTGGGTGAGGATCAGGGGGAAGAGGAAGCCGTTCCAGACCTGGAGGCCGTCGTACACGGCGACCGTCACCAGTGCGGGCCGGGCCATCGGCGCGGCGAGCGAGAACAGCATCCGCCAGTCGCCGGCGCCGTCGACGACCATCGCCTCGAACAGCGAGCGCGGGATGTCGCGCAGGAAGCTGACCAGGATCATCACGGTGACCGGCAGCGCGAACGCCGCCGAGGGCAGCACGATCGCGAGCAGGCTGTCGTACATCCGCATGCGGATGATCAGCAGGTAGACCGGGATGATCACCGCCTGGAGGGGGATCGCCAGGCCCAGGAGGTAGAGGCGGAAGGTCAGCCGGGACCAGGGGTTGGTGTAGCGGACGATCGAGAACGCGGCCATCAGGGCGACGACGATCACGATCACGACCGTGGCGGCGGTGACGATCACGCTGTTGAGCAGGTAGGTCGTGAAGTCGCCGTCGAGGACGGTCTTGTAGTTGTCCAGGGTCGGGTGGCCGGGCAGGGCGAGGGGGTTGCCGGTGGTGAAGTCGGCCTGGCCGCGGAGGCTGGTCACGACCACCCAGTACAGGGGTACGACGACCAGCGCGGTCCACACCAGGGTGGCACCGCCGGTGGCGGTACGGCGCAGGGTCGCTACGACGGTGCTCACATGCCCTCCTGCTGGCTGTCCATCCGGGTGAACCCGGACAGGCGGGTGGTCAGCAGCGACAGCGCGAGGCCGAAGACCACCAGAAGCGTGGCCATCGCGCTGGCCCGGCCCATGTCATGGGCCTGGAAGCCCGTGATGTACATGGCCAGCGGCAGGACGCGGGTCGCGGTGCCCGGACCGCCGGTGCCGCCGGACAGGACGTAGATCAGGTCGAAGTAGGTCAGCGAGCCCACCAGCATCAGCGTGCTCGACGTGACGAACGTGTACTTCAGCTGCGGCAGGGTGATCCGCAGGAGACGGGTGACGGGCCCGGCGCCGTCGATGGCGGCGGCCTCGTACAGCGACACCGGGATCTGGCGCACACCGGCCTGGTAGAGCAGGGCGTGGAACGGCACGAACTGCCAGGCGATCACGAAGATCACCGTGTACAGCGCCAGGTCGGGCGAGCCGAGCAGGGGCTTGGCCAGCCAGTGCAGGCCCGGGGCGGCGCCGATGCCGAAGGACGGGTCGAGCAGCGCCTGCCAGGTCAGCCCGATCGCCACCGCGGACAGCAGCAGAGGCAGGAACCAGAGCACGGCGAAGAGCGCGCGCAGCCGGCCCCGGGGCGCCTGGAAGAGGCCGAGCGCCAGGGCCAGCGGCGTCTGCACCAGCCAGCTGACCACCATCACCTTCACGGTGAGCCACAGCGCCTGCCAGGTGGCGCCGTCGGTCAGGACGCCGGTCCAGTTGGCGAACCCGGACCAGCCGATCGAGCCGAGGCCGTCCCAGCGGGAGAGGCTCAGCACCAGCACACCCACCAGGGGGACCAGGCCGAACAGACCGAACAGGAGCAGGGCGGGCGCGGCCATCAGCAGACCGCTGTAGCGGCGGCGCCCGCCACGGGCCGTGCCCGGCCGCGCCCTGTGGGACGCGACCGGCCGCGACGTACGAACCACGGTGGTCACTACTGCGCCGCCTTGCTCATGTTCGTGCCGAACTGCTCGGGCGTGATCTGCCGCAGGAACGACTTGTCCACGTTGGTCAGCAGCGGGTCGGCCTGGTCGGAGGGCAGCGCCTGGTCCCAGGAGAGCTGGAAGCCCGGGGAGTTCTGCACCAGGCCGTATACGAAGGTCAGCCACTTCTTGTCGTCGGCCGACTTCACCGCCGCCAGCTTCGAGTCCAGCTTGTTGACCGGGGGCACGCTGCCGGCCGCCAGGTAGGCGTCGATCTGGGAGTCGTTCAGGACGTAGTTCTTGAAGTAGGTGAGGGCCGCGGACTTGTTCTTGCTCTTCGAGTTCAGGGACAGGAAGTTCGACGGGTTGCCGACGATGTCCTTCGCGTCGCCCTTGCCGCCGGACAGGGCCGGGAAGGCGACATAGCCGAGGTCCTTCTTCACGAAGTCGGGGGCGGCCTTGACCAGGTTCGCGTACTCCCAGGTGCCCATCAGCTCCATACCGGCCTTGCCCGTGTAGAGCAGGGCCGTGGAGGCACCCTGGTCGTAGCTGACCGAGGAGGCGTTGTCACCGAAGGCACCGGCCTTGGCGAGCTCCTGGAGGTCCTTGTTGGCCGCGGTGACCGAGGCGTCCTTCCAGCCGGCCGCGTTCCCCGAGGCGATCCCGTCGAACACGCCCGAGCTGCCCTCGCGGTCCAGCAGGTACTCCAGGTACATCAGCGTCGGCCACTTGGAGTTCGCCGCGAGGGAGATCGGGGTGACGCCGGCGCCCTTGAGCTTCTTGACGTCCGTGAGCAGGTCGTCGTACGTCTTCGGGGCCTCGATGCCCGCGGCCTTGAAGACCTTCTTGTTGTAGTAGAGGACCACCGGGGCGAGGCCGTTGGCGGGCACGCCGTAGACCTGGCCGTCGAAGGTGGCGCTCTTCAGGACGCTCGGCGTGAACCGCAGCAGGTTCACCTGGGCGTCGGTGAGGGTGTCGACCTTGCCCGCCTTGACGTAGTCGTCCAGCGCGCCGCCGCCCCAGCTGAAGAAGATGTCCGGGGCCTGGTTCGCGCCGAAGGCCACCCGCAGCTTCTGCTTGTAGTCGTCGTTCGCGAACAGCCGCAGCGTGATCTTCGCGTCCGGGTGGTCCTTGTTGTAGGCGTCCACCGAGTCCTTGAGGATCGTCTGGTCGTTGAGCGCCCACATCGTCAGGCCCTTCGACGACGACCCCCCGGACGAACCGGCCGGCCCCGAGGTCCCGCACGCGGCGAGCAGGCTCATGGCCGCAGTCGCGGTGACGGCGGCCACGACCGCGCGTCGCGTTCTCGCAAGCGCGCGGTCTCCCGCACGACCGAGTACCGGGTATCCGTGCATGCTCTGTCTCTCTTCTCTCGGCACACGCCTTGTTCCTGCGCCAGGCAGCTGAGCAGCTCGCACGAAAAGCTTTCGGTGCTGTCACCGCGGACGGTCTGCCTGCTGGACCGGGACACTGACACGGAATTCACAGCCCGGACAAGGAGGGGAAAACCGTCGGTTACGAAACTTTTTCGTGACTCCGGCGAGGACCGGGCGGCTGACCGGAGGGACGGCCTCCGCCGGACGGCGCGGAGGACGGCGCGGAGGACGGCGCGGCGCGCGGGAAGGCTTCCTCCGGACCGGCGGCGTTCGCGAGGTCCCGACGCGTCCCGGCTGCCTCCGTCAGCGCACCGGCCCGGTCGAACCGCGGACCACCAGCTGGGGCGCGAGACTGAACTCCCGGGCCGCGCCGGCCGTGCCCGTGCCCTGGCCGAGCCGTTCCACGGCGGCCCGGACGGCGAGCTTCGCCATCTGCCGGGCGTCCTGGCGGACGGTGGTGAGATCGATGTGCGCGAGCCGTGCGGAGCGGATGTCGTCGTATCCGACGATCGAGACCCGGCCGGGGACGTCGACCCCGGCGTGGCGGAGCTCGATGAGGAGTCCGATGGCGCACTGGTCGTTGCCCGCGACGACGGCGGTGGGGAGCGGGCCGGCGGCCAGCAGGGTGCGGGCCGCCTCGGAGCCGGACAGTTCGGTGTAGTCGCCGGGCACCACCCGGGCCCGGCCCCCGAGTCCGTGGCGGCGCATCGCGTCCAGATAGCCGGCCCGCCGCTCGGCGGCACCGGGCCGTTCGCCGCCGTCGACGTGGACGATGTCGCCGTGCCCCAGGGAGACGAGGTGCTCCACGGCGATCCTGGCGCCCTCCTCGTCGGCGGTGTGCACCGCGTCGAACACCGTCTCGTTCTTGGGGCGGCCGATCTCCACGACCGGGACCTGGTCGCCGATGCCGGCGGTGCAGGCCTCGCGCGCGCCGATCAGGATCATCGCCTCGCAGCGTGAGGTGATGAGCGACTCGACCGCGCGGCGCTCGCCACGGCTCGGGACCACCGCGCTCAGCACCACGTCGTAGCCGGCCTCCTCGGTGGCGGCGTAGATGTGCTCGATGAGATCGGCGTGGAAGGGTTCCTGGGCGCTGAACATCACGCCGAGGAGCCGGCTGTTGCGGCGGCGGAGCAGCTGGGCGGCCTGATCGGGGCGGTAGCCGAGTTCGGCGGCGGCCTGCCGCACCCGCTCCCGGGACTCCGCGCTCGGGCCGGGCGCGTCCCGGATGACCAGGGAGGCCGTCGCCCGCGACACGCCCGCGCGGTGCGCCACGTCCAGCAGCGTCGGCCGCTTCGGGGTGGACATACGACCTCCCGGGCCTCGACGACGGCAGGGCAGCCGGCTGCCTTGTCTCGCCTGCAGTATAGATCGATCCAAACCAAGGGTTGACGGCCGCCCGGGGACGTCACATCATTCCAGCCAGACGCAATTTAGATCGATCTAAGTGAAGGGAAGTGCTCATGCGGATCGCCCTCATCGGACGCGGACGTATCGGGCGACGCGTGGTGAAGACCGGAGCCGGAGGCCAGGGATGAGCGCCGTCCGCTGGGGGATGCTGTCGACCGCCGGGATCGGCCGGGTGGTGGCCGCCGCCCTGGCGTCCTCGCCGCACGCGGACCTGGTCGCCGTCGGCGGGCGGGACGCCGAACGGGCCCGCCGCTACGCCGACGACATCGGGGCGGCGGAGGGCTTCGGCTCGTACGACGAGCTGCTCGCCTGCGAGGACATCGACGCCGTGTACGTCCCGCTGCCCGTCGCGATGCACACCGAGTGGACGGTCAAGGCCCTCGAAGCCGGCAAGCATGTGCTGTGCGAGAAGCCCCTCGCCCTCGACGCCGCCGACGCCGCGCGCTGTTTCGACGCCGCCGAGGCCGCCGGGCGGCTCTGCGCCGAGGGGCTGATGTACCGGCACCACCCGCAGACCCGGCTCGTCCGCGAGCTCGTCGCGGACGGTGCGATCGGCCGGCCGGCCCAGGTCCGGGCCGCGTTGACGGTCGCCGTCCCGCCCGGCGACATCCGGCGCACCACCGCCCTCGGCGGCGGGGCCTCGCTGGACCTCGGCTGCTACTGCGTCAGCGCCATCCGCCTGCTGGCCGGGCACCCGCTGCGCGTGCACGCCGCGCGCGTCCTCGACCGGGCCGAGGGTGCGGAGGGCGCGGACCTGCGGCTGGCCGCGACGCTGGAGATGCCGGACGACGTACTGGCCCAGTTCGACGTCGCGCTCGACTTCCCCCGGCGGGACGAGCTGGAGGTCATCGGTACGGAAGGGAAGATCACCGTCCCGGATCCGTGGCTGTGCCGCACCGGACACATCGAGCTGGAGCGCGACGGCGAGACGCGTCGGCTGCCGGTCGACCCGGACGGCGCGTTCGGGCTGACCTTCGCCGACGACCCGGACAACACCGACGCCTACCGGATCGAGTTCGAGGCCGTCTCGGACGCCATCGCCCACGGCACGACGCCGATGTTCGGCCGTGCCGACGCGGTCGACCAGGCGGAAGTGGTGGACGCGATCCGCCGGGCCGCGGCCCTCGGCCGCCCGGTCGAACCGGCGCCCTCCGTCGCTGCCATCAGCCGCTAGGCCCACAGGTCCACAGGCCCCCCAAGGAGCCCCGCCATGACCACACCCCTGCGCGTCGGCATCGTCGGATGCGGCAACGTCGCGCTGAACTTCCACGTACCCGCCTACCAGGCGGAACCGGACCGCTTCACCGTCACCGCCCTCGCCGACCCCACCCCGGAACGGCTCGAACTCGGCCGTACGAACACGGGGTTGACGCCCGAGCAGGTGCACAGCGACGCCCTCGCGCTGCTCGCCCGCGAGGACGTCGACGTCGTGGACGTGTGTACCCCGCAGCATCTGCACCGCGACCTCGTGATCGCCGCGGCCGCCGCCGGCAAGCACATCCTGTGCGAGAAGCCGCTGGCCGCCACGCCCGCCGACGCAGCCGCCATGGTCGAGGCCGCGGACACGGCCGACGTCGTGCTCGGCGTCGTACACAACTACCTCTTCTTCCCCGAGATCATCGCCGCCCGGGCGCTGATCGACGACGGCGCGATCGGCGAAGTCCGCACGGTGGCGGTCGACATGCTCGGGGTCGTCGACTCGCCCGGTGCCGCCGGTTACCGACCGCAGTGGCGGCACGACCCCGCCGCGGCAGGCGGCGGGGTGCTGATGGACATGCTCCACGGCGTCTACCTCGCCGAGCACCTCCTCGCCGAACCCGTCGAGAGGGTGTCCGCGTACGTCGACGCCGCGACCCCCGGTGACGCGGTCGAGGGTCTCGCCCTGTGCCGCCTGGAGAGCGCCCGCCGCGCCGCGCTCGTCAACATCGGCTGGGGATTCGGCCCCGGGGGCATCCGGATCAACGGCGGCAAGGGACGCATCGTGCTGCGCTACCGCGACGAGGGCACCATCCCGTGGGCCCCCTTCGAGGCGCTGCGGCTGACGACCGAGGCCGGCACCGAGACCCTCGGTCTCCCGGCAGGACAGGAACTCGTGCCGCTGGTCGCGGACGCGTTGCGGGCCACCGTCGCCGACTTCGCCGACGCGGTCACCGTCGGCCGGGCCCCCGCCGCCCCCGGGCGCGCCGCCCTGCACACCCTGGAGGCCACCGTCGCCGCCTACACCTCCGCGGCCCTCGGCCGGAGCGTCGGCATCCCCCTGCCCGTCGACAGCCCCGTACACCGACGGGGTGTGACCGGGCTCGGCGAACTCGACGTACCCGCCACCTCGACCGTCCGCACCCGCGGCCTGTTCGGACTCGCAACCCCCAACGGGAGCTGACCCCATGGAACTGTGCCTCTACACCGACTCGGTCCCCGACCTCACCCTCGAAGAAGCCCTCGACCTCACCGTCAGGCTCGGCGGCACCGCCGTCGAGATGGCCGCGGGCGGCCAGTCCAGCGCCCCGCACCTGGACGTCTTCACCCTCGTCGACGACGCGGAGGAGCGCGGGAGGTTCGCCGACGCGCTCGCCTCCCGGGGCCTGCGCATGGGCGCGGTGAACTGCTCGGCGTGGCCGATGCACCCCCGGAAGGGCACCCGCCACGTCGAGATCATGGAAGCGGCGGTACGGCTCGCCGAGCAGCTCGGCGTCAAGAAGATCGTGACGATGACCGGCACCCCGGGCGAGTCCCCCGACGCCGAACTCACCAACTGGATCTTCTACCCCTGGCCGCCGGAGAACATCGAACTGCTCCACCGCCAGTGGGACGAGACCATCGCCTTCTGGCAGGAGTTCGCGTCCTTCGCCGCCGACCACGGCATCGAGCGGATCGCCCTCGAACTGCACCCGCTGCACATGGTCTACAACGTGCCCACGCTGCTGCGGCTGCGCGAGGCGGTCGGCCCGGTCATCGGCGCCAACGTCGACCCCAGCCACCTGTTCTGGCAGCGCATGGACCCCGCCGCGATCGTCCGCGCGCTCGGCCCGGCCGTGCACCACGTCCACCTCAAGGACGTCGAGTACCGCGCCGAACAGCTGGCCCTGGCCGGCGTCCTCGACAACCGCCCCTACAGCACCCCCGAGGAACGGGCCTGGACCTTCCGCACGGTCGGCCACGGCCACGGCGCCGAGTTCTGGGCGCCGTTCATCGACGCGCTGGCCGAGGTCGGCTACGACGACGTCGTCAGCATCGAGAACGAGGACCCCGTCCAGGACGCCGTGGAAGGCGTCACGGACGCGGCCCGGTTCATCACCCCGCTGCTGCACTGAGCGGGCGGCGGCCGGCCCAGCCGTGGGCGAGCTCCAGGGTGCGGGAGACCTGGAGCAGCAGGTCCTCGCGCCAGGGTGCCGCGACGATCTGGACACCGACGGGCAGGCCGGTGGCCTCGTCGTGGTGGACGGGGAGCGAGACCGCCGGTTGACCGGTCACGTTGAACACCGACGTGAACACCCCCATCGGATAGCTGTTCAGCAGCGCCGCCAGAGGATGGCCGTCCGTGCCCGCCCGCCAGGCGCCGATACGGGGCGGGAGGCAGGCCATCGTCGGTGTGACCAGCAGGTCGAAGCCCGCCAGGAAGCCCTCGACGATACGGCGCGACAGCCGCTGCGTCTTCAGCACGCCCTCCGCGTAGGCCCAGGAGTCGGTGGCGTGTGCCGCCTCGCGCAGGGCACGGTTGTGGGGCTCGACGCGGTCCGGATCCGCCAGTTCGATCCCGGCGGCGGCGATGTTCCAGATGGCCGTGAACGCCGTGACCAACTCGTCGGCCGGCGGGAGCGGGAGGGGCGTGTCGACGATGTGGTGACCGGCCGCTTCGAGGGTCAGGAGCGTGGCGTCGACCGCTGCCCTGCACGCCGGGTCCACCGCGATCCCGTCGATCGGGGGGTCGGTGAGCACGCCGATCCGCAGCCCCGCCGGCGCGTCCGCCCGCATCGCCGCCGCGAAGGAACCACGCGGGGTCGGCGGCGACCACCACGCGCCCGGGTCGTGCCGCGTGAGCACGTCGAGGGCGGCCGCGGTGTCCGCCACCGTCCGGGTGACCGTGCCGGCGGCGGCCAGCCCCTCCACCAGGACGATCCCACTGGCGACCAGACCACGGGTGGGCTTGAGGCCGACCAGTCCGGTGCAGGAGGCGGGGATGCGGATCGACCCGCCGCCGTCCTCGGCATGCGCGAGGGGCGCCATCCCGGCGGCCACGGCCACCCCCGCCCCGCTCGACGACCCGCCCGGCGTACGGTCCGGGTCCCACGGGTTGCGCGAGACGCCCAGCGCCTCGCTCTCGGTGAAGGGCAGGGCGCCGAACTCGGAGGTGGTGGTCTTCCCGAGCGGCACGAACCCCGCGGCCACGAACCGTCGTACGACCGGATCGGAGGCTGTCGCCGGTGTCCTGGCGGCGCCCGCGGAACCGTAGGTGGTGGGCCAACCCGCCACGTCGAGCAGGTCCTTGACCGGCAGCGGGACACCGAGGAACGGCGGCAGGTCGGCGGGCGACGCGGCCCGCACCACCGCGTCGGCCGCCGCTTCCGCGGCCTTGCGGACATCGTCGTCCGCGCGGTGGCAGAAGGCGTTGAGGCCGGGGTCCAGCTCGTCGATCCGCCCGAGGTAGCAGTCGGCCACCTCGACCGGGCTGAGCTCCTTCCGCCGTATGGCCGCGGCGAGTTCGACGGCCGACATGAACGGGTCCATCGGGGAGTGCATCACATGAGGCCTCTCTGATCGGGGGATCGGGGGATCGGGGGATCGCGGGACTGGTGGGCCTCAGTCTCGGTGCGGCCGTGTATGCCCGTATTGGACGAATGTCCCGTAGCCTGGCGGCATGCGATCCGCCCGGTCGGCCCGTGAGTTCGCCGCGGTGTGGGACATCGCGACCCCGGCGCGGCGCGGTCGGCTGCCGGGGCTCGGGATGGCCGGATTCCGGGCGCGCACGCCGGACTTCGTGGAGCTGGGCGTGGTCCCGTACCCGGCCGTCACGGTGGCCGTCGACCTCGGCGACCGTTCGCTCGCCGTCGACGACGACAGCGGCCGGCGCTACGACGGCAGCATGGTCGTCGGCTTCGGGGCCACCGGCGTCCGTGGCCGCGGCCGGGCCGTCGAGTGTCTCCAGCTGCGGCTGTCGCCGCCGGTCGCGCACGCGGTGCTGGGCGCCGCCGCGGAACTGGGCGGGGCGGTGGTCTCCCTCGACGACCTCTGGGGCCGCGACGCCGAGCGCCTCCGGGAACGACTGCGCTCGGCCGCGTCCTGGGACGAGCGGTTCGCCCTCGCCGAGGCCGCGCTCGCCCGGCGGTACGAGGCGGGCCGCGCCGTCGATCCCGAAGTCGCCTTCGTCTGGGGGCAGATGGTGACGCACCTCGGCGGGGTCCGGGTCGAGCCGCTGGCGGACGAGGTCGGCTGGAGCCGCAAGCGGCTGTGGTCCCGGTTCCGGGCCCAGCTCGGCATCACCCCCAAACGCGCCGCGCAACTGGTCCGTTTCGACCACGCGGCCCACCGGCTCGCCGCGGGACACAGCGCCGCCCTGATCGCCGCCGAGATCGGCTACGCCGACCAGTCCCACCTCCACCGGGACGTGCGGGCCTTCGCCGGGGCGACACCGGGCGCGGTCTCGGCCGCGCCGTGGCTCGCGGTCGACGACGTGGCGTGGGCCGCCCCCGCATACCTGTCCGCGACCGCGGTACGGCCCCGGCGCCCGGTCACCCCCATCCCTCCTGTCCCTTCCGTTCCCCCCGCCCCTCCTGCTCTTCCTGCGTGAGGGCGTCCCGGAGTTGGGCCCTGGCCGTGATGCCGAGCTTGGGGAAGATCTTGTGCAGGTGGTAGCCGACCGTGCGGGGGGAGAGGTAGAGGCGGGCCGCGATGTCGCGGTTGGTCAGGCCCTGCGCGGCCAGTTCGGCGATCTGGCGTTCCTGGGGGGTGAGTTCACCTGCGGGAGCGGTGGCCGTCGCCGCCCCCGCCGCCCGCAGCTCCGCCGCCGTGCGCTCGGTCCAGGGGCGGGCGTCGAGGCGTTGGAAGCACTCCAGTGCCGCGTTGAGGTGCGGGCGGGCCTCGGCGCTGCGCCGGCGCCGGCGCAGCCACTCGCCGAGGTCGAGATGGGTGAGGGCCTTCTCGAAGGGCCAGCAGTCGGTGGCGGGGTCGTCGAGGGCGGCGCGGAAGTGGTGTTCGGCGTCGACGGTGTCGGTCAGCAGGGCGGTGGCCCGGTGGAGTACGGCGGCCAGCCTGGCGGAGGGGTCGGGTTTCAGGTCGTGCGTCACGGCGTCGACCACCGTGCGGGCGTCCTCCGCCCGCCCGGCGCGGACCGCCGCGGCGGCCAGGTCGCCCAGGTGGTAGAGGGAGGCGTGGTAGTGGACGGGGGCGGGGCGGAAGTCCCGGGTGAAGACCGCGCGCAGCTGTTCGTAGGCGTCGGCGTGGTCGCCGGCCACGAACGCGGCCATGCCCATGGCGTGCCGGTGGCGGACCTGAAGGCTCAGGGACCTGCGCAGGTCCACGCCCCGTACGGCCTCCGCCGCCTGCGTCCGCGCCGCCGTGTGGTCGCCGCGCAGCGCGCGCAGCGTGGCCCGCAGGACGCGGGCGCCCACGGTCACGTTGTCGGCTCCCGCCTCCGTCGCCATCCACAGGGCCTCGTCCGCCGCCTCCTCGGCCGCCGTCCAGGAGCCGTTCTCGAACAGGGCGAGGGCGAGCGCCTGGGTCACCGTCGCGTTGGTGCCCGCGCTGCCGGCCCGCCGGAGGACGTCCATGGTCCGGCCGAGGATGCGTACGGCCTGCTCGGTCTCGTCCAGGATCCAGGCCGTGCCGCCCAGCGCCGTGAGGTTCCCGAGGGACTCCTCCTGTGCCAGGGCCGCCAGTCCGTCCGCCAAGTGACGCATGAGAAGCGGCCGTTCGTGGTGGGGGTCGATGACCGCCTGGGCCCAGGCGCAGCCCGCGGGATCGCCGTGCTCGTCGATCAGGGCGCTGATCCGGCGGAGTTCCGTGCGGTGGTAGGGGGACCCGGAGTTGTAGACGGACGTCGCGGCGGTGCTCAGCGCGCCGAGGGCCAGGTCCGGGGCGGACGCGGCACTGGTCTCGGCGACGTCCAGCAGCAGAGTCAGCGCGTCCTCGTGGCGGAGGGTGACCCCGAGGGCCCAGCCGCCCAGCAGCGAGGCCTCGGCACGCAGGCGCGGATCCTCGGTCATCCCGCCGACCCGGCCGCTCATCTCGCCGACCCACTGCGGATGGCCGGCGAACATGGCCGACTGCGCGGCCGTCAGCAGGCGCCGGGCGCGCAGCTCCGGTGCCGGGGTCAGCTCGGCGGCGCGTTCCAGCGCGGTCGCGGCGGCCGCGTAGCCGCCCCGGCCACGGGCGCGTTCGGCGCTCTCCGCCAGCGCGTCGGCGACCTCCGCGTCCTGACCGGTCGCCGCGGCGGCCAGCTGCCAGGCCCGGCGGTCCGGCTCCCCGGCCAGCCCGGCGGCCAGCGCGAGATGGGCCTGCCGGCGTTCGTGGAAGGAGGCCGCGTGGTAGACGGCCGACCGGACCAGCGGGTGCCGAACCAGCACCCGGCCGCTCTCCACCCGCACCAGGCCGACGCGCTCGGCCGGCTCCAGCGCCCGGACGACGTCCAGCGCCGGGGCGGCACGGACCAGGTCGGTCAGGTCCGCCGTGCCCGCCGCGGCCACCAGGAGCAGGGCCTCCCGCGTGGGCGTGGGCAGGCCGGGCAGGTCGGCGGCGAACAGGTTCTCCAGACGCGCCGTGAGCGGCAGGGCCGCACTCCCGGCACCCTCCGCACCACCGATACCACCGATACCCCCGGCACCTCTGGCACCGCCCGTCCGGTCCCGGGCCAGGGCCCGCGGCAGCTCGATCAGGGCCAGCGGATTGCCGGCCGCCTGCCGGAGTATCTCGGCCCGGGCCTTGCCCCGGGGCGGTTCCGGCTGCGCGTCCAGCAGCAGCCCCGCCGCGGTACGGCTCAGCGGACCCACGGTCACCTGCGGAAAGTCCCGGTCGAAGCGGGCCGGCACGCTCTCCTCGCGGGCGGCCAGCAGCAGCACGACCGGCCTGCCCTCCAGCCGCCGGGCGAGAAAGGCCAGCACGTCCACCGAGCCGAGGTCCAGCCACTGGGCGTCGTCGACCACGAGGAGCAGGGGCCGGTGCGCGGAGGCCCCGGCGATGAGCGCGAGCACGCTGACACACAGGGACAGCTGGTCCAGCCGCCGTTCGTGCCCTGCCGCCACGGCACCGAAGGCGCGGTCCAGGGCCTCCCGTTGCCCCGCCGGCAGATCCTCTCCGGGCAGCAGCGGATGCAGCAGCTGGTGGACGCCCGACAGACCGAGGCCCGTCTCGCCCTCGCTGCCGCGCACCCGCAGTATCCCGAGGCCCCGGGCCCGCCCCCGCTCGGCCGTCCGCTCGACGAGCGTGCTCTTGCCCGCCCCCGGCTCCCCGGTCAGCACCAGCACCTGCGGACCACCGCCGTCCACCGCCCCCAGCAGCCGGTCGAGACGGGCCAGCTCGGCAGCCCGTCCCAGGATGCCCGGGGCGGAGGGGTGATCGGGGCCGGCGTACATGAAGGTCCTTCGTGGTCGAGCCGTTGACATGGCCATCCTGCCAGCGGCTACCGACGGACCCGGCATCCCGGGTGACTGGTCATGTGACAGAAGCGCCGCCGCCCCGGTCTCCACGATGATGACCCTGACCAGGAGGAACGCGCACCGCCGTGGGAGTACATGAATGACGGTCCAGCCGCCGCAGTCCACGACCGGCGCTGACGGCATGCCGACCGCGATCGGCTCCCACGAGGAGAGACGCCGGTGTCCGACCGGCTCGGCGAGCGGGCGCACCAGGGTGCTGACCACGCGCTCGGTGCCGCCGGGCGAGAGCCTGGACTACTGGCACGACGCCGTGCTCGACACCCTGGTCGGGATGGACATCGCCACCGAGGGCCGTAGCTACGACGCGACCCTGCGCACCGACCACCTCGGGGACCTGCAGATCTCCACGGTGGAGGCCGACCCCGGCCGGGTCCACCGGGCACCGCGGTTCATCGCCCGGGGCGACGGCCGGCAGGTCTTCGTGACCGTCCAGAGCACCGGCCGGGCCCGGGTCGAACAGGACGGCCGCACCACCGAGTTGAGGGCCGGCGACATCGGTTTCTTCGAGACCGTACGCCCCTTCCGCACCACCTTCCCGGAACGTTTCCGGCTGAAGATCTTCGCGGTCCCGCGTCGGCTGCTGGAGCTCCGGGAGGCCGACCTGCGCCTGCTCACCGGCCGCGCGGTACGCCCGAGCGGGGGGCTCCCCGCCCTGCTCGCACCGCTGCTGGAGCGGCTGGCGGACACCGCCCCGTCGTATGCGACACCCACGGCCGAGCGGCTGGCCGGGAGCGTCATCGACCTGGTCTCGGCCACGGCGGCGGACCTGCTGGGGGAGGAGCCCGCCGACCTGCCGGGCGCCGACGGCGTCCTGCTGCTGCGCGTCCAGGCGTACATCCGCTGGCACCTGTCGGAGCCCGGCCTGACCCCGTCCGTCGTCGCCGGGGCGCACGGCATCTCGGTCCGTTGTCTGCACCGGCTGTTCCAGGCCGAGGACACCACCGTGTGCCGGTGGATCCGCGACCAGCGCCTGCGGGAGTGCCGCAGGGAGCTCGCCGGGCAGCCGCCGGGTGCCGTCAGCCTGGGCCAGGTCGCCCGGCGCTGGGGCTTCGCCAGCCCCGCCGGGTTCGGCAAGGCCTTCCGCAACTCCTTCGGACTGTCACCGACGGACTGGCTGGACCGGATACGGGCGGGCGGGGAGCCGTGCTGACGGCGGTGACCTGCTCCACCCGGGATCTGGCCCCCGGCGACCGCATCGCCTCCTGGCAACGCGCCCTCTCGCGCACCTTCGTGGAGGTCGAGGTCACCGTGCAGCCCGGCCGTCCCTGGACCGGCGAACTGGCCGCCGAACGCCTCGGCACCCTCCAGATCGCCACCGAGGAGTTCGGCCCCGGCACGATCCTGCGCGGGGCCCGCTCGGTGGCCGCCGATCCCCGCGGCCACATCCTGGTCCGCCGGCAACTGGACGGCACCGCCCTGCTGCTCCAGGACGGCCGCACCGCCGAACTCCACCCCGGCCACCTGGCGTTCCACGACGCCCGGCGCCCGTTCCGGATCGTGCTCCCCGAGCCGCAGCGGGCGCGGATCCTCATGGTGCCGCGGGCCCTGCTGCGCCTGGAGGAAGGGCAACTGCGCAGCCTCACCGCCGGCGTGGTCGACACGGCCGACGGGGGAGCGGCGGCCCTGCTGCTGCCGTTGCTCGACGGACTCGTGGACGAGGTCACCCGGGCCACCGCGACCCGGCGCGAACAACTCGCCCGTACCGTCGCGGAGATCCTCGCCACGGTGGCCCTCGAACGGATCGGCGAACGGCCCGAGTCGGCCCTGTGGGAGCGGATCACCGCGTCCGTCCGGGCCCGGCTGGGCGAAACCGGGCTCACCCCGCAGGACATCGCCGACCAGCACGCCATCTCGCTGCGCTATCTGCACCGGCTCTTCCAGCGCCAGGGCACCACCGTGGGCGCCTGGGTGCGCACGCGCCGGCTGGAGGCGGCCCACGAGGAACTCGCCCGCCCCGACGCCGCGCACCGGCCGATCGCCACAGTGGCGGCACGCTGGGGCTTCACCAGCCCCTCCCACTTCAGCCGGGCCTTCCGCGAGACGTACGGGATGTCACCGGCGCAGTGGCGCGGGGCGGCGGCCGGGGCGGGAGCGACGGAGCCGGCCGTTCCCCGACCGCCCACACCCGGGACGCGCTCGGACTGACCGCACCCCTGGCGGTGTCCGGTCCGCCCTGCCCGTCGTGGCTTTCGTGATCGCACTGCCCGATCGCGATCCCGCCTCCTACGCTTTCCGGTTGACGGCCGGATCGAACCGATGGCCCGAGTGACGATGGAGCACGTATGACGGACGAGGCGATGGGCGACGAGGTCTACCAGCCGGACGGTTCGGAGGTGCAGGACGACGCGGGGCTGCTGGACGCCTCGGACACCCTGGACTACCGGGCCGGTGAGGAGGCCCTGGACGAGGGTTACTCGCCGCCGGAGCGGCCCTGGGCCGTGGAGCACACGGGCGTGACGGCGGCGGAGGGCCGGCGCGGGGAGACCCTGGACGAGCGCCTCGCCGAGGAGGTGCCGGACATCGGCGTCCCGGAGGGCGACGACCTCGGCGATTCCTGGGACACGGACGGCGAACTCGTCGACGACGAGGTCGGCGACGTCCGCGCCGGACGGCTCGTCGCACCGGACGAGGGCGCGCACGAGAACACCGAGACCGACCTGTTCGCCTCCGACACCGGGCTGGACGGCGCCGGGGCGTCGGCGGAGGAGGCCGCGATGCATGTGATCCCGGAGTCCGAGAGCTTCTGACGACCGGCACGTCGGGGGCGGGGAGGGAAGCAGTCCCTGCCCTCTGAGGTGCCGGCGGGCGGGGACGAGATCAGTGCTCTCGAACGGCAGCTGTCCCATCCGTGGTTCGACCGGGCACCGGATCGTCAGGTGATGTGCTGGAGCAGCGCCGCGACCGCCGCCGGGGGCTCGCCCGGCGGTCGTACCACCATCACCCGCCAGCTCGGCGCGTGCCGGGTGAACCGGTGGGTCGTCAGGTCCGGGAAGCGGTCGGCGATGGTCGGCGGCATGATGCAGACGCCGAGGTCGCCCCGGACCAGCTCGGACGCGGCCACGATGTCGTTGACCTCGAAGGTCGTGGCGCGTTCGACACCGGCCGCGCGGAACGCGCGGTCGGCCGCGTCGCGGATCGCCCAGCCGGGGGTGAACTCCACCTGGGGCAGCTCGGCGATGTCGGCCAGGTCGACCGTGCCCCCGGGACCGCTCGCGCCGAGACTCCGGCGGGGCGAGGCCACCAGGACCATCTCCTCCCGGGACAGCACCTTGGTCACCAGCCCCCGTTGCTGCCCGCGGTCCAGCGCCACCACCGCCAGGTCCACCGTGCCCTCGCGCAGCGCCTGCCGGATGTCGGCGACCGCCGCCTGCCGCAACCGGACCACCACGCCCGGATGTTCCGCCCGCAGCGCGGCCAGCGCGTGGTGCAGGTCCGCCCACACCCCCTGCATCGTGCCGACCGTCACCCGGCCGCGCAGCTCGCCCTTGGCCGCGTCGACCGCCTCGCGGGCCAGCTCGGCGGCGCGCAACGCCTGCCGTGCCGCCGGGACGAACGCCTCACCGGCCGGGGTGAGCGCGACCCGGTGCGTGGTCCGGGTGAACAGCGGGGCGCCCAGCTCGCGTTCCAGGGCGCGGACCGTGCCGGAGACGGCGGACTGGACGAGGTGCAGCCGCCGCGCCGCCGCCGTGAACCCGCCCGCGTCCGCCACGGCGACCACGACTTCCATCTGCCGCAGGTCCATCATCCGCTCCCGGTGGCCCAGCGCCCGCCTCGGCACGGCGGCGATCTCCGCCGCATCCTAGGCAGCCGGCCGGCCGCGGCCCTGTCCCGGACGCGGACCAGGGAGTGTCGCCGACGTGCCGGGCGGGCAGCGGGTGCGACTGGTGGGAGCCGGTGGACGTGGTCGTTGTTGGCCCAGGACCGGGTCGGGAGCAGGGGGTGGGGCCCGGCGTATCCCCACCCTGCGCGCCCCCCCGCGGCCCTACGCCGACCGCTGCGCCCCCGGCCTGCGTTCGGTGAGCCAGTACAGCAGTGCCAGCACCGGCAGGGCGGCCCCGAAGATGCTGACCGCGTTCCAGCCGTCGGCCCGGTAGGCGACCGAGCCGAGCTGGGAGCCGAAGGCGCCGCCGATGAAGAAGATCGCGATGAAGGCGCTGTTCAGGCGGGCCCGGGCGAGGGGATCGAGCTGGTAGACGGTGTGCTGGCCGAGGATGAGCGTGGTCTGCACGGCCATGTCCAGGGCGACGGCCGCGAGCGCGATCAGTACGACGCTGTGCTGTCCGAGGCCCGCCATCGCGAAGGCGAGCGCGGCGACGGCGAGCGCGGCACCGGTCATCGGCCGGGTCAGCCCGCGGTCGGCCCAGTGCCCGGCGAGCGGGGCGACGGCCGCACCGGCCGCCCCGACGAGGGCGAAGACGCCGACGCCGACGGCGGAGTAGTGGAAGCGCGGCCCGGTCAGGACGTACGAGACGGTGGTCCAGAAGGCGCTGAAGGCACCGAACATCGCCGCCTGGTAGAGGCCCCGGCGCAGCAGCGCGGGGTGGGTGCGCACCAGGGCCGCGGTGGAGCGCAGCACCTGGTGGTACGGCACGGACGTGGTCGGCGCGTGCTTGGGCAGGGCCAGCCGCAGGGCCACGCCCAGCAGGGCCATCAGGACGGCCGAGCCGAGGTAGACGACCCGCCAGCCGGCGACGCCGGAGACCAGGCTGCTGAGCGTGCGGGACAGCAGGATGCCGGTGAGCAGGCCGCTCATCACCCGGCCCACGATCCGGCCCCGGGCGTGGTCGGGCGCGAGGCTCGCGGCGAACGGGACGAGTATCTGCGCGACCACCGACGTGGCACCGCTGATCAGCGAGGCGATCAGCAGCATCGGGAACCCGGTCGAGAGACCGGCCGCCACCAGGGCGAGCGTCGTGACCGTCAGCAGGGCGGTGATCAGGCTCCGCTTCTCCAGCCGGTCGCCGAGCGGGACCAGGAACACCATGCCGATCACATAGCCGACCTGGGTGAGCGTGATCAACGCGCCCGCCGTGGCGGTGCTGATGTGGAAGACACCGCGCAGCTCGGACAGCAGGGGCTGCGCGTAGTACAGGTTGGCGACCGTCATGCCGGAGGCGACGGCGAACAGCGCGATCAGCCAGCCCGGCACCCCGTGGGCGGGCTCGACGGCTGTCTTCCCGCGCGGGGAGCTGACTTCGGACGACGACTGGGACACGGGGACCTTCCTCACAGGAGGTGTTGCTCTCACCGAGCACAAGCGCTCCGCCGCCCGCCGTGCTTCCCCCGCCACGGCGATGGTTCGGGATTTCAGTCATCTCCGTCGGAGATGACCCCATCTGCGCTGCCGGGCCCGGACACGCGTGCGCTGAGCGGACACCAGGTGTGCACTGGGGGTCAACTGCCGTGCGCGCGAAGCTCCTACGGTGGGCCGCGGCGGCGCCGGAACGGCCGGTGTGCCTCACGTGATCCCAGGAGACTTGCATGTCCGAAGCCTTCGTCCCCGTCAAGCCGGTACTGGAGCCCGCCGCCCAGGCCTTCGTCGAGGCCACCGCCAACCCGCCCTACCTCTTCGACCTCGCCCCGGCGGAGGGCCGCAAGGCGGTCGACGAGGTGCAGTCCGGCGAGATCGCGAAGCCGGCGGTCGACGAGGAGTGGATCACGGTCTCCGGCGGCCCCACCGGCACCGTCCGCGCCCGCATCGTGAAGCCCGCGGGCGCCACGGGCGTCCTGCCGGTGATCATCTACATCCACGGCGCCGGCTGGGTCTTCGGCAACGCCCACACCCACGACCGCCTGGTCCGCGAACTCGCCGTCGGCGCGAACGCCGCCGTCGTCTTCCCCGAGTACGACCTCTCGCCCGAGGTCCGCTACCCGGTCGCCATCGAGCAGAACTGGACCGTCGCGAAGTGGGTCGTGGAGCAGGGCGCGACCAAGGACCTGGACGCGACCCGGATCGCGGTGGCCGGTGACTCGGTCGGCGGCAACATGACGATCGCGCTGACCCTGATGGCCAAGGAGCGCGGCGGCGTCCCGCTGCTCCAGCAGGTGCTGTTCTACCCGGTCACCGACGCGAGCTTCGACACCAACTCCTACCACCAGTTCGCCGAGGGCTACTTCCTGCGCCGCGACGGCATGTTCTGGTTCTGGGACCAGTACACGACCGACGAGGCCGAGCGCGCCCAGATCACCGCGTCCCCGCTGCGCGCCACGGTCGAGCAGCTCAAGGACCTGCCGCCGGCCCTGGTCGTCGTCGCCGAGGCCGACGTCCTGCGCGACGAGGGCGAGGCCTACGCCAACAAGCTGCGCGAGGCCGGCGTGCCCGTCACCGCCGTCCGTTTCCAGGGCATCATCCACGACTTCGTGATGCTGAACGCCCTGCGCGAGACGCAT
Organism: Streptomyces sp. NPDC048277; assembly: GCF_040652235.1. Lineage (NCBI taxonomy): Bacteria > Bacillati > Actinomycetota > Actinomycetes > Kitasatosporales > Streptomycetaceae > Streptomyces > Streptomyces sp. NPDC048277. The sequence continues at coordinate 146,379 of NZ_JBEZLQ010000022.1, read as the reverse complement.
GCGGCCGAGGCCGCCATCTCGCTGGCCGTGCGCACCCTGCACGCGGCCCTGCACACCGCCTGATCCGGGGACCGGCGTGAGCACGTGAGCGTTCCGCCGACTGTGCCGATGTGCGGCTCCGCCGCGAGGCCGCGATACGCCGTCGATCGTCCTCGGCGCCGTCGTGGCCGGCCCGCGCCCACGCTGCGGTAGCCCCACAGCAATACGGCCCCGCGCCCCTTCAGGGCGCTGCCGAACCGCGGCGGACTTCGCCCGGCTCGCCCAGCCGCTCCCGTCAGCCCTCGGACAGCCGACAAGGAACACCCATGACCGACCCCACGCCCACCCCCACCCCGACCGTCGTCCTGGTGCACGGCGCCTTCGCCGACGCGTCCAGCTTCGCCCGCGTCGTCCCCGAACTGCTCGCCGACGGCCTGAAGGTGCTCGCCCCGGCCGTGCCCAACCGCAGCCTCACCGGCGACGCCGCCTACATCGCCTCGGTCGTCCGCGCCGTCCAAGGCCCGGTCGTCCTGGTCGGCCACTCCTACGGCGGCGCGGTCATCACCGTCGCGGGCGCCGAGGAGAACGTGAAGGGCCTGGTCTACCTGGCCGGTTACGCCCTGGAGGAGGGCGAGAGCCTCGGCGGACTCCAGGGCCGGTTCCCCGACTCCGACCTGGCCTCGGCCCTGGTGTACACGCCGTTCCCGGTCGAGGGCTCGGACGAGCCCGGCACGGATGTCACCGTCGAGATCGACAGGTTCCCCGCGATCTTCGCGGCCGACGTGGACCCGGACCTGGCCAGGGTGCTCGCCGTCTCGCAGCGCCCCCTGGCCGGTGCGGCCTTCGCCGAGGCGGCCCCCGTCGCGGCCTGGCGGACCAAGCCGTCCTGGGGCCTGGTGTCGTCCTCGGACCGCACCATCAACCCCGACGTCGAGCGCTACGGCTACGAACGCGCCGGCATGACCACCGTGGAGGTCGACTCCTCCCACCTGGTCATGCTCGCGCACCCGGAGAAGGTCGCCGACCTGATCCGCGAGGCCGTCCGGAACCTCGCTACGGAGTAAACGGCGCACCCCGCAAGGGTGATGCCGAGGGGGCCGCGCACCGGTGTCGACCGGGCGCGGCCCGTCCGCGTGTAGGTACGTTGCCATGCGGACAGCGGCGCGAGTACGAGCACGGATGCGATCCCCCTGGACCTGGGCGGCCCTCGCCGTGGTGACGGGAGCATGCGGGGTGCTGCCCTTCGTCGGCGGCGGTGACGACCCCCGTCCGCTCTCGGCGGCCGAGGCGGGGCGGATGGCCCTCACCCGGTTCCGGGCGTACCGGGACAGCCCGGAGCAGGTGACGGTACAGGCGCCGCTGCCCGGCGGTACGGCCGTGATCCGCGCGGTGGTCGACGAGCACCGGCACCGGGCGGTGGGCTGGTTCGACACGGGGGACGCGGCGGAGCGGGGGCTGCTGGCGTGGGACGGTACCGGGCTGTCGGTCGCCCGTCCCCGGGTCGACGGCAGCGCGGGACCGCTGGCGAAACCGGCGTCGCTGGCGGAGGCGGTGCGGGACGCGGCGCGGGTCAGGCCGGCCGCCTGGATCCGCCGCCGGTACGGCCCCGCTTCGCTGGACACCGCACTGCGGCTGACGCTCAGCCTGGCCGCCGACCGCCCGGACAGCACACGGCTGCTCGTCCGGTCGGGGCCGCGCCATCTGGGGGAGGACCGGATCGACGGGCGGACGTACGACGTCTTCTCCGGCCCCCCGCCGGCGAGTCCGCCGCCCGGTGAACCGCCTCTGACGTACTGGATCGACAGCGCGGGGCGGCTGCGCCGCGTCAGAGCGGACCTGGACGACGACCGCACGATCGTGGTGGACGTGACGGGGGAGAAGGTACGACCGGGAGTGCCGGACGGCCCTTGGGCGGGGCGCCCGTAAGGGGCGCGGGGCCATATCGATGTGCTGCTCCGCCGCGTGGGCGCGACCAGCCCCCACCGGCCCGCAGCCGACTGTGAACAAACCCTCCGCACCTATGAGTTGAGCACGCCCCCTGTGGATCCCCGTACCACTCCCCGAAGGCCCCGCAGCGGATGCAAGGATGATGCGCCATGACGGCAGGTTGGTGCGCGCGCACGATACGGTCCGCGGTGTTCGCGGCCGTGTGCGTGCTGCTCGCCGCCCTGGGCCACGTCATGATGTCCGGCAGTCCGGTGCCCGTCTGGGCACTGTCCGCGGGCATGGCGGTCACCGCCGCCCTGGGCTGGTCCCTGTCGGGACGAGAACGCGGGCTGCCGCTCGTCGCGTCCGCCGCGGTCGGCGCCCAGACGGCGCTGCACTCCGGCTTCTCCGCGGCCCAGGTGTGGACCACCAGGTCAACACCCATGGGCGCCATGCATATGGACATGGCCGGCGACATGGCCTCCATGCACATGGGCCCCGCCCACACCGACCCCGTCGAATACCTCGGTTTCGGCACCGGCGGCACCGCCTCCACCGGCATGCTCGCCGCCCACCTCCTCGCCGCGCTGCTGTGCGGTCTCTGGCTCGGCCACGGCGAACGCGCGGCGTTCCGCATCCTGCGGGCCGTCGCCGGCCGCCTCGCCGCCCCGCTGCGGCTGCTGCTCGCCCTGCCCCCAACCCCCGAACGGCCGCGCCCCCGCCCGCGCCGCCGCCGTTCGGACCGGGCACCGCGGCTTCTTCTCCTCGTCCATGCGATCACTTCTCGGGGTCCGCCCGTGCGGACGGCTGTCGCCTGACGACAGCTGGTGTTCCGGGGCCGCCCCTGCGCGCCCCGGACGAACACGGCGGCCGTACGCCCGCTTGAGCACCGCGAGCGCCGCAGAGCCGGGCCGGCCGTCTCCCCCTCTCACCTCTCTCCCGAGGACACCGAGTGATCACTTCTGTCCTGCCCGCACGCGCCGAGGCGCCCGAGAAACGCGACGAGTCGATCACGGCCTGGGCCCTCGCGGCCCGGTCCGGCGACCCGGCCGCCGTGGACGCGTTCGTACGGGCCCTGCACCGCGACGTCCTGCGCTACGTCGCCCATCTGTGTGCCGACCCGCAGGCGGTCGACGACCTCGCGCAGGACACGTTCCTGCGCGCGCTGGGCAGCCTGCACCGCTTCGAGGGGCACGGGTCGGCCCGCTCCTGGCTGCTGTCGATCGCCCGCCGGGCCGTCGTGGACAGTCACCGGTACGCCGCCGTCCGGCCGCGCCCGGCGGACGTCCCCGACTGGCAGCTCGCCGTCGAGCGGGCCCAGCCGCACGGGCTGCCCGGCTTCGAGGAGGGGGTCGTACTGCTCGACCTCCTTGCGGCGCTGCCCGACGAACGGCGCCAGGCGTTCGTCCTCACCCAGCTCCTCGGACTGCCCTACGCGGAGGCCGCCGAGGTCAGCGACTGCCCCGTCGGCACGGTCCGTTCCCGAGTGGCCCGGGCCCGCGAAGCGCTCCAGGATCAGTTGGCCTGAGGTTCCTCGAAGGCCTTGAGGATGTGTTCGGCGGCCAGCGTCGCCGTCAACGAGCCGTCCCTGACCTGCCGTTCGAGGCCGGGGGCGGCCGCGCGCACCGCGGGGTGGGCGTACAGCCGTCCGAGCAGCTCGTCCCGCACCATCGCCCAGGTCCAGCCCACCTGCTGCTCACGGCGCTTGTCCGTGAGCCGCCCGGTGGACTCGAGCAACGCCCGGTGCTGCTCCAGGCGTTCCCAGACCAGCTCCAGGCCGGTCGACTCCCGCGCGCTGCAGCTCAGCACCGGCGGTGTCCAGAACGGGTCCTTGCCGTGCATCAGCCGCAGCGCGCCCGCCAGTTCCCGTGCCGCGGACCGGGCGTCGCGCTCGTGCGGGCCGTCCGCCTTGTTGACGGCGATCACGTCGGCCAGCTCCAGGACGCCCTTCTTGATGCCCTGGAGCTGGTCGCCGGTGCGGGCCAGGCTGAGCAGCAGGAAGGAGTCGACCATGTCGGCGACCGCCGTCTCCGACTGCCCCACGCCGACGGTCTCGACCAGGATCACGTCGTACCCGGCGGCCTCCATGACCACCATCGACTCCCGGGTCGCCTTCGCGACCCCGCCCAGCGTGCCCGCGCTGGGGGAGGGCCGGACGAAGGCGTTCGGGTCCACGGCGAGGCGCTCCATCCTCGTCTTGTCGCCCAGGATCGAGCCGCCGGTACGGGTGGACGAGGGGTCCACGGCCAGCACGGCCACCCGGTGCCCCAGCCCCGTCAGCAGCGTGCCGAACGCGTCGATGAACGTCGACTTGCCCACGCCCGGCACCCCGCTGACGCCGATCCGCCGCGCCCGGCCGCTGTGCGGGAGCAGCTCGGTGAGCAACTCCTGCGCCAGCGCCCGGTGCTGCGGCCGGGTGGACTCGACGAGGGTGATGGCACGGGCGATGACCGCGCGCCTCCCGTCGAGCACACCCTTCACATAGGCGTCGACATCGATCACAGGTCGTGCCCGAGTTCCGCCGACAGCCGCTTGACCAGGTCGTAGGCCGCGTCCGGAATCACCGTCCCGGGCGGGAACACGGCCGTGGCGCCCATCTCCAGCAGGGTCGGCACGTCCTGGGGCGGGATGACCCCGCCGACCACGATCATGATGTCGGCCCGGCCCTCCTCGGCGAGCTGCTCGCGCAGCGCCGGTACGAGGGTGAGGTGGCCGGCCGCCAGCGAGGACACGCCGACCACGTGGACGTCCGCCTCCACCGCCTGGCGGGCGACCTCCTCCGGGGTCTGGAACAGCGGGCCGACGTCGACGTCGAAGCCGAGGTCGGCGAAGGCGGTCGCGATCACCTTCTGGCCGCGGTCGTGGCCGTCCTGGCCCATCTTGGCGACCAGGATGCGCGGGCGGCGCCCCTCGGCCTCGTCGAACGCGTCGACCAGGGCGCGGGTGCGGTCCACGTTCGGGGACTCGCCTGCTTCGTTGCGGTACACACCGGAGATCGTACGGATCTGGCTCGCGTGCCGGCCGTACACCTTCTCCAGGGCGTCCGAGATCTCGCCGACGGTGGCCTTGGCGCGGGCCGCGTGCACGGCCAGCTCCAGCAGGTTGCCCTCGCCGTCCGCCGCCCGGGTCAGCGCGTCGAGCGCGTCCCGGCAGGCCGTCTCGTCCCGCTCCGCGCGCAGCCGCCGCAGCTTCTCGATCTGCTGGGCGCGCACCGAGGAGTTGTCGACCTTGAGGACCTCGATCGCCTCGTCGCTGTCCACCCGGTACTTGTTGACGCCGATCACCGGCTGCCGCCCGGAGTCGATCCGGGCCTGGGTGCGGGCCGCGGCCTCCTCCACGCGCAGCTTCGGGATACCGGCGTCGATGGCCTGCGCCATCCCGCCCGCCTGCTCGACCTCCTGGATGTGCGCCCAGGCCTTGCGGGCGAGGTCGTACGTCAGCCGCTCCACGTAGGCGCTGCCGCCCCACGGGTCGATGACCCTCGTCGTCCCCGACTCCTGCTGGATGAGCAGCTGGGTGTTGCGGGCGATCCGCGCCGAGAAGTCCGTCGGCAGCGCGAGGGCCTCGTCGAGGGCGTTGGTGTGCAGCGACTGGGTGTGGCCCTGGGTCGCTGCCATCGCCTCCACGGCCGTACGCGTGACGTTGTTGAACACGTCCTGCGCGGTCAGCGACCAGCCCGAGGTCTGCGAATGGGTGCGCAGGGACAGGGACTTGGTGTTCTTCGGCTCGAACTGGCCGACCAGTTTGGCCCAGAGGAGCCGCGCCGCCCGCATCTTGGCGATCTCCATGAAGAAGTTCATGCCGATCGCCCAGAAGAAGGAGAGCCGGGGCGCGAACGCGTCCACGTCCAGGCCCGCTTCGCGTCCCGCCCGGATGTACTCGACGCCGTCCGCGAGCGTGTACGCCAGCTCCAGGTCGGCCGTCGCGCCCGCCTCCTGAATGTGGTACCCGGAGATGGAGATCGAGTTGTAGCGGGGCATCCGCTGCGAGGTGAAGGCGAAGATGTCGGAGATGATCCGCATCGACGGCTTCGGCGGATAGATGTAGGTGTTGCGGACCATGAACTCCTTGAGGATGTCGTTCTGGATGGTCCCGGCCAGCTTCTCGGGCGGTACGCCCTGCTCCTCCGCCGCCACGATGTACAGCGCCAGCACGGGCAGCACCGCGCCGTTCATCGTCATCGACACGGTCATCCGGTCCAGCGGGATGCCGTCGAAGAGCTGGCGCATGTCGTAGATCGAGTCGATGGCCACGCCCGCCATGCCGACGTCACCGGTCACCCGCGGGTGGTCGCTGTCGTAGCCCCGGTGCGTGGGCAGGTCGAAGGCGACCGAGAGGCCCTTCTGACCGGCCGCCAGGTTGCGCCGGTAGAACGCGTTGGACTCCTCGGCGGTGGAGAAGCCCGCGTACTGGCGGATGGTCCAGGGCTGGTTGACGTACATCGTCGGGTAGGGGCCGCGCAGGTACGGCGCGATGCCCGGGTAGGTCCCGAGGAAGTCGAGGCCCTCCAGGTCGCTGCCGGTGTAGAGCGGCTTGACCCCGATGCCCTCCGGGGTCTCCCACAGCGGCAGGTCACCGCCGGCCGCCCGCCATTCCTCGGCGCTGCCGTCGGTGACGGGGGTCCCCAGCTCGATGCCGGAGAAGTCGGGGATTCCCATCAGGACACTCCCATGCGGTCGAGGGTCTCGGACAGCACGGCCACGGCGTCGCAGCCCGCGAAGACGTACGAGTCGATGCCGGGGAAGTCGCCCCGGCCCGCGAGGACCACGTGCCGGGCCCCGGCCGCCTTCAGCGACTCGGCCGTCCGCGCGGCCTGTTCGGCGTACTGCGCGTCGCTGGAGCAGAGCACGGCCTCGGTGGCGCCGCTCTCCTCGAAGCTTCCCCCGGTGACCGGCTCGACACCGCCCGCCTGGAAGAGGTTCGAGGCGAAGGTCGCCCGGCCCGTGTACTCGGTGGCCGAGCCGAGCGTCGCCAGGTAGATGCGGGGGCGGGCGCCGGTCGCCGCGAGATGGGCGTCCGAGCGGGCCCGCAGTTCCTCGTACGCCTCGTCCCGGCGGACCCGGGGGAGGCCTCCCGACGGCGGCTCGGGCGCGGGCTCGCGCTCCAGCGGCTTCTCGGTCAGCAGCGGGAACTCGCTGACACCGGTGATGGGTTCACGGCGCTTGGCGAGCTTCTTGGAGCGCTCCGCCCAGGTGGTCGCGAGGTCGGTGCGCAGCCGGCCCGAGCGCAGGACGGCCGCCTGGCCGCCGTCGCGCTCGATCGTCCGGAAGAACTCCCAGCCCGCGTGGGCGAGTTCGTCGGTCAGCCGCTCCACGTACCAGGAACCGCCGGCCGGGTCGATCACCCGGGCCAGATGCGACTCCTCGACCAGGATCGTCGAGGTGTTGCGGGCGATCCGGCGGGCGAACGCGTCCGGCAGGCCCAGCGCGTGGTCGAACGGCAGCACGGTCACGGAGTCGGCGCCGCCCACCCCGGCCGCGAGCGTGGCGACCGTCGTGCGCAGCATGTTCACCCACGGGTCGCGGCGGCTCATCATCACCGGCGAGGTGACGGCGTGCTGCACCTGGGCGCCCGCCTCGGCCGCCCCGCTGACCTCGGCGACCCGCGCCCACAGCCGGCGCGCCGCGCGCAGCTTGGCGATCGTCAGGAACTGGTCGGCGGTGGCCGCGTACCGGAACTCCAGCTGGGCCAGGGCCTGTTCGACGCCCAGCCCGGCCTCGGTCAGCTCACGGAGGTAGGCCACGCCGGTGGCCAGCGAGGCGCCCAGCTCCTGCGCGGCCGAGCCGCCCGCCTCGTGGTACGGCAGCGCGTCCACGGTCAGCGCCCGCAGCCCCGGGAACTCCGCGGCGCACCGCTTCGCCGGCTCGGCGACGGGAGCGAAGGGGAGGGCGGTGCCGGTGCGGGCCTCGTACCCGAGCGGGTCGGCGCCCAGGTTGCCGCGTACGGCCTTGGGGTCGACGCCCTTCTCGTCGTACAGCCGGAACAGCTCGGCGGCGGCCGCTTCGGCCTCCCGGCCCGCGTCCAGGACGACCGGCGCCAGGTCGAGGTAGACGCCCTCCAGCGCCCGGCCCAGGCCGTCGACGGGGATGCCGCCCTCGCCGAGCACCAGCCAGAGCGAGGTGACGCCGTTCTCCAGGTCGGCCAGGACCGCGCCGTCGGGCGCCGCCGCGTGCCGCTGCCTTATGTCCCAGCCGCCCTCGGTAGCGCCCTCGGGGCGGCCCCCGCGCACGAATGGCGCGAAGCCGGGCAGGCCGGGGTCGGGGGCGCTGTCGCGCGCGGTGTAGAGGGGACGGGTGCGCAGCCCGTCCTCCAGCGTCGTGGACAGGGCGTCCTCAGCGGCCTCGCCCGAGACTTCCTTGCCCGACTTGCGCAGCACACCTTCGACGAGGCGTTGCCACTGCTCGTGTGTCGCGTCAGGGAACTCGGCGGCCAGGGAGAGCCCGTCGTCAGGCAGGACCGTCATGCTCGGATGCTAGGGCAGACCGTCAGAAGTGCACGGGTGGCGGGGCTGTGACCTTGCCCTCGCCGTGGCTGTGACCTGCGCCTCCCGGGGGCGAAGTGGCCGGATTCGTACCGTCAGGGCGTGTCGTCGGCGAGCTCCGGGATCAGCGCGCACAGCGCCTCGCGCTGCTCCGGTCCGATGACATGGCCGACCGCCTGCCCGACCGTCTCGGCGAGCGCGGCGGAGGCGTCCTGGAGCTGCCGGCGGGCCTTGTCGGTGAGGGCGACCTCGATGCCCCGCTTGTCGCCGCAGACGGACTTGCGGGTGACCAGTCCGGCGTGCTGGAGGCAGGCGATCTGGTAGGTGAGGCGGGTCTTGGGGCGGCCCAGGAGCTCGGCGATGCGGGTCATGCGCAGGCCCTCGCGCGGCTGCTCGGCCAGCAGGCACAGGATCAGGAACTCGTCGTGCGAGACGTCCAGCGTCTCCTTCACGACCGAGTGCAGCCGCTGCTCCACCGCACCCGTCGCGGCCAGCAGCAGCATCCAGGCGCGCAGCTCCGGGGGGAGCAGTCCGCCGCCCGTGTGGGACGGGCACTGGGGCAGCTCGGCGGAGGGTTCCTGGGAGGCGGCCATGCCGTCGATTCTACCTGTTGTCCAAATTTGCATATTGGGCTAGCGTGAGGTCATCCAAATTTGAACCATCAATTGATCGGAGTACGGCCATGCCCGTCACCGTCGAAACCGGCCTCTGGCAGCTCGACCCGACCGCCTCCGCCGTCGCCCTCCGGCACAAGACGATGTGGGGCCTGGTCACGGTCAAGGGCACCTTCGCGGGCGTCACCGGCCGGGGCGAGGTGGCCGCCGACGGCACCGCCACCGGCACGCTGGCGATCGACGCGGCCTCGCTGGACACCAGGAACAAGAAGCGCGACGACCACCTGCGCTCGGCCGACTTCTTCGACGCCGGCAACCACCCGGAGATCACCTTCGCGGTGCGCGGTGCCGAGCGGCGCGCGGGCGACGCGGTGGACGTCGACGGTCAGCTGACCGTCCGGGGCATCAGCAGGCCGCAGAAGATCAGCGCGAAGCTGGCCTCGGCCGACGCGGACGGGCTCACGCTGGAGGCCGAGTTCACGGTGGACCGCGGCGAGTTCGGGATGGGCTGGAACCAGGGCGGCATGATCCGCGGCCTGACCACGGTGACCGCCACGCTCCGCTTCACCCGCGCGGCGGCCTGACCCTCAGCGGCCGGTCGCCGTCGCCGTCCTGCGGAGCTTGACGTCCTGGCTGGACAACGTCTGCGGATCCGCCGTGAAGGCGCGCAGCCGGAGCCGGGTGCTCGGCTTGCCCGGGATGCCGAACCGGCCCTTCGGCGGCTTGAGTTCCACGCTCGCCGTGCCGTGCGCCGGGATCGTCGCCGGACCCCGCACCAGCTGCCAGTACATGCTCATGCCCTGACCGGTGGTGATCGTGTAGTGCGGGGTGAGCGGGACGCTCCCCGTGTTGACCACCTTCAGCGTCATCTCCCTGACCACGGCCGCCGACTGCTTGTCCCGGCGCAGCGCGGTGATCTCCATCCGCAGCGGCGGTCCGCCGGTCACCGCGACGGCCGCGCTCGCCAGCGCCGGGGTGAGCAGCAGGACGACCGTCGCGACCAGGGCGGGGCGGCGGCGGGGCCCGGTCAGGAAGGCCGGGCGCGGCTGCCAGGCACGCGCGAACTCCGGCAGCGGGGCGGTCACGGCCGCCGCCAGCCACAGCGGGGTCATCATCAGGTAGTAGCCGTCCTGGGAACGGGTCGCCAGGAAGAAGGCCAGCCAGGGCAGCACGACCGCGGCCGGGCCGAGCCGCCGTACGAACAGCACGAACAGGGCGAGCAGGCCCGCCGCGAAGAGCATGCTGGCGTGCGAGTACCAGTCGATACGGTCACTGCCGTTCGTGTAGTACAGCGTGATGTCCACCAGACCCTGGCCGTGCACCACGGCACCCTGGGTCAGCGGCAGCGCGATCCCGCCCAGCCAGCGGCCGGGCTCGGACACGATGAAGTACGTGTTGATCAGCAGCCACACCGTGACCGCCACACCCACGATCCGCAGCACCACCAGGCCGGCCGCCCGGCCGCCGAGTTCCCCGCGCCGCACCGCGTAGATCCCGGCCAGCAGGAACGGTGTGACGAACCACGGCAGTTGCTGCGCCGCGCACGCGGCCCCCAGACAGGCGGCCCGCGCGATCCCGGCCGCGCCCAGCCGTCCGCCCGCACCGATCCGCGGCCAGCGCACCACCACCGGGATCAGCAGCGCCAGCGCGATGATCGCCGGGTAGCCGACCCGGGCGTACGTCGTCAGGAAGCCGAAGCCCAGACAGGCCATCGTCGCCGCCGACCGCCACTGCATGGGGAGCATCCGCCACAGCGCGATCGTGCCGGCGATCAGCGCGCCCGTGCACACCGCGGTCGCCGGGGCGCCGTGGTGGCCGAGCCACAGCAGGGGGGCGGTCAGCAGCGGGGCCAGCGGGGGGTAACCGTAGGTGTAGTCGTAGCCGCCGCCTATCGTCGGCGTCAGGGCGATGCCCGTGTTGTGGAACAGCCACGGCCAGGCCTGGCCGTAGACGACATGCCCGGCGACCAGTTCCTTGGCGGCCTGGGTGGTGAGGTAGCCCTCGTCGCCGCCGGCGTGGTTCAGCGCCCAGCCGCACAGGGTGAGGATCACCGCCGTCACCAGGACCACCAGGTCGAGGCGGGCCAGCGACCGGGTGCCGCGGACCGTCAGCGCCAGCACGCCGGTCACCAGGATCGAGATGTAGCAGACGGAGATCAGGGCCGCCAGGACCAGGTGATGTGTCGCCGCCTGCGCCCAGATCGACCGGGTGCCGATGAACAGACTGACGTCGGCGAGGAGGGTCAGAACGCGGTGCCATTGCGCTGGTGCTCCGGTATCTCCCGGAGCGGCGGACACCGCCGACTGTGTCCGCCGGCCGGGTGTCACCTGTTGTGTTTCTGCCAAGTGCACGCACCGGACGGTAACCGGGGGCGGTGAGCGCGGTGTGTCTGGAGGAGAAGAGTCCGGTGTGAGGGCGGTAAGAAGCCTCTAATGGACGGCAATCGGACGAATAGTGGGAAGATCTCCGCTTCTGCGGCCATGTGCCCCGCGCGTTCGCTCGCGCTTCGTGTCGCTGTTGGGCCGAACGGGTGACTTGGCGTAAGAATTGGCTGGTGCAGGCATCGAGTGCGAGTCAGGTCAGGGGGAGCCGGTGAGCCGTTACGACGTCACCGATGAACAGTGGGAGGGGCTCGCCCAGGTCGTGCCGCTGCGGGGCCGTGACGCGTGGCCCTCGGCCGTGGGCCACCGCGCGCTGCCGGACGCGGCGACCGAGACGCGCCGCCGTTTCGTCGTCCTGCGGGTCAATGTCTTCGCCGACGCCCGCGATGTCGCGGAGACGCTGATGGCCGGGATACCGGTCCTGCTCGACCTGACCAGCGCGGAGACGGAGGTCGCCAAGCGCGTCCTCGACTTCAGCACGGGCGTGGTCTTCGGCCTGGGCAGCGGAATGCACCGGGTCGACCGCAACGTCTTCCTTCTCACCCCACCGGGTACGGAGGTCAGCGGCCTGATGGAGGGAGCGGGGGCCTCCGGCGGCTGAGCGGCCGACGGACCGACCGCGGGACGACCGAACCGCCGTCCGGCCGCGTCGCCGGGTGACCGAGCACCCGGTGCGCAGGCCTGGGAGGGTGGCTGGGCCCCCGGTCCCGGGGCGGCTGGCCAGCCGGGCTCCGGTCCTCGGCCGTACGGTGGCTGGGTCGCCGGTCTGGGGCGGCTGGGCTCGATTCTCGGTCGTACGGTGGCTGGGCTTCCGGCCCTGGGCGGTTGTGCGGCTGGGCTCCGGTCCTCGGCCGCACGGTGGCTGGGCAGCCGGGCTACGGTCCTCGAACGCGCGGCAGCTGGGGTTCCGGTCTTGGGGTGGCTGGGCGGCTGGGCTCGGTTCTCGGCCGTACGGTGGCTGACCGCCTCGTCCCCCGATCGTAGGAAGCTCCGGACGGCGGAACGGTTCACCGGTCAGCCGGACCCGTACGGTCCGCATATGCCCGTGACCCCTTCCTCGTCCGCGTCCGGCCCTTCTCCGTCCGGCCGCTCCGGCCCGTCCGGCCACTCCGGCGTGGTTTCGGCGTCCGGCCGGGCAGTCCGTTCCGCCGACGTGCCTCCCTCGGCCCCGGTTGTCGCCCCCTCGGTTCCTGCGGCCTCCTCGGTCCTCCCCGCCCCCGCCGCCCCCGTCGCCACCCCCCGTCGCGACCCCCGCCCCCGGGTCACCGAGCTTCGGCTGTCCGCCTATGCCCGGCATCGTGGGGCGAGTTTTCCGTTGGGGCCGGTCACTCTCTTCGCCGGGCCCAGCGGCAGTGGGAAGTCCGCCGTGCTCGCCGCCTACGAGGCGCTGGCGCGGCTCGGGGGCGGGGCCGCCCTGGCGGACGTGTTTCCCGACCCCGTCGCGCTCGTGCCGGAGCGGGCGCGGCCCGATGCGCAGCGGCGGCGGGGGTTTCGGATCGGGTGTACCGCGGACGGCGCCGAGGGGCCGGTGCGGCTCGATGTCGCCGTGCAGGCCGAACCCGACCTGCGGATCGTGGGGGAGCGGCTGACCGCCGGCGGGATCGTGCTCCTGGAGACCGCCCTGCGCGACCCCGGGCGGCGGGCCGTACAGGCCGCCTGGCACACCGCGGGCAGCTCCCCGGTGACCCGGGCCCCGCTCCCCGACGACCGGCTCGGTACCGCTCTGCTGCCGCTGCGGGTGGCGGGGAAGACGGACGGCCAGCGCCAGGTCCTCGCCGCGGCCGAGCAGATGGTCGTCGCCCTTCGCTCGGTGTTCGCCTGCGATCCCCGGCCCGACGGCATGCGCGCCCCCGTCCTCACCGGCTCCGGCCGTCTGCTGCGCGGCTGCGACAACCTCGCCGACGTCCTGTGGCGCACCCGCGCCGAATGCGGCCGGCGGCACGCGCAGCTCGTCGACGCGGTGCGCACCGGCTGCGCCGGCCCCGTCACCGACCTCCTCGCCGAACCGCTCGGCGACGGCACGGTACGGGCCCTGCTCGACCGCGGCGACGGCCACCGCGCGGCACTGGAGCGGCTCGGCGACGGCGAGCTGCGCTACCTCGCCCTCGCCCTGGTCCTCTTCACCGGCCCCGGTGTCCTGGAGGTCGACGCCCCCGGCGAGGTCCCCGACGCCATGCGCTGCCTCACCGTCCTCGCCGACGGCTTCGACCGCTGTCTCGACCCCCGCCAGCGCACCGAACTCCTGCGCACGGCCGTCCTGATGGGCGAGCGCGGCCACATCCGCTTCGTCGGCGCGGTGAGCGACGCCTCGTGGGCCGCCGGAGCGGAAGCGATCACGGTGGTACACCTGGACGCGTGACCGACGAACCCCTCGACGTGGCGAAGCTCCAGCGCAGGCTGGCCGCGTTCGCCGCCGCCCGCGACTGGCGGCAGTACCACACACCCAAGAACCTGGTGGCCGCGCTCAGCGTGGAGGCCTCCGAACTGCTGGAGATCTTCCAGTGGTTGACCCCGGACGAGTCGTCCCGGGTGATGGACGACCCCGACACCGCCCACAAGGTCACGGACGAGGTCGCCGACGTCCTGTCCTATCTGCTCCAGCTCTGCGAGGTCCTGGACATCGACCCGCTGGCCGCGCTGGCCGCGAAGATCGACCGCAACGAGGGGCGGTTCCCGCCCGCCTGACGGAATGTCAGAGAGGAGCCCGGCACTCCAATTTAACGCTCAGTAGCCAAAACCTCGCCCGAATCCGAATTGTTGTCCACAGATTTCCGTCTTCCTCTGGCTTCAGGTCTCGCGGACCCTCACTCTGGGTAGTGAACTACTGAGTGCGGAAAGGCAGTTCGGACCGACGGGGACGGGGCGGCTGATGGACGCGATGCGGCTCATCGTGACGAGCAGACGGGCGCTGGCGCGCGGCGCGGGCGTACCGGAACTGATGACCGAGGTGTGGCAGGCCCAGGCCCTGGCCCAGGCGATCGGCAGCCGGCTGGCCGTCTCCGGCCCGCCCGAGCTGCGCGGCGAGGCCCTCGGCCTGACCGAACTGGCGGGCCGGGGCTGCGGTGTCCTCACCACCCCGGACCTGGACCCCGGCACCCTGCGCGCCGCCCAGCTCACGGAACTGGACGACGCCCGCCAGACCCTGCTGAGCCTCGGCGGCCTCCTGGGCGAGGTCGGCATCGCGCTGGTCGGCATGGCCAGCGCCGCGGCCGACGAGACGACGTACTGGCAGTGCATGGAGGCCATCGACGCGGCCGACGAGTCCCGGGACAGAGTCCTGGAGATGCTGCGCAAACTGGCGGCACGCGAGGAGGTCCGCGACGGCTAGGAGCTAGTGGCTCAGGTCGGCGCCCGGCTCAGAACGGCGCCCGGCTCAGGTCGGCCTGTTCCTTCGGTGGCCGCTGCAGGTCCGCGTCCAGTGCGGAGAGATCCGCGTTCAGCGCCGCCATGAGTTCGTCCATCTGCTGGAGCAGTCCCTTCGGCTGACCGGCGGGTCCACCCTGCTGGGGAACGGGCTCTTCGGACAAGACGGCCTCCTCGGCCCCCCGGCCCGCCACCGGCGGGCCGCACCTGACGCGCGGCGGCGGAGGCCGTCCGGCGCGGGTGCCGGACGGCCCGGCTCCCCCCACCCAACGATCACCGCAGGGGCCGGTCACCGGCCTGCCCACGCCGCGCGGGACGGCCGGTACCGATGCGGTTGACGGGGCCGGGGAGATGCAGGATGGACGCATGGACCTTCGCATCTTCACCGAGCCCCAGCAGGGCGCGAGCTACGACACCCTCCTCACCGTCGCCAAGGCCACCGAGGACCTCGGCTTCGACGCCTTCTTCCGCTCCGACCACTACCTGAAGATGGGCGACGTCGACGGCCTGCCCGGCCCCACCGACGCCTGGATCACCCTCGCCGGTCTCGCCCGGGAGACCAAGCGGATCCGCCTCGGCACCCTGATGACCGCAGGAACCTTCCGTCTGCCGGGCGTGCTCGCCATCCAGGTCGCCCAGGTCGACCAGATGTCCGGCGGCCGCGTCGAACTCGGCCTGGGCGCGGGCTGGTTCGAGGACGAGCACAAGGCGTACGGCATCCCCTTCCCGAAGGAGAAGTTCGGCCGTCTGGAGGAGCAGCTGGCGATCGTCACCGGCCTCTGGGAGACCAAGCTCGGCGACACCTTCGACTTCCACGGCACGTACTACGACCTGACCGACTCGCCCGCGCTCCCCAAGCCCGCCCAGGCGCGGATCCCGGTGCTGATCGGCGGCCACGGCGCCACCCGCACCCCCAGGCTCACCGCCCGGTACGCCGACGAGTTCAACATGCCCTTCGCCTCGGCCGAGGACAGCGGGACGCAGTTCGGCCGGGTCCGCGCCGCCGCCGAGGCGGCCGGCCGCAAGGCCGACGACCTGACGTACTCCAACGCCCTCGTGGTCTGCGTCGGCAAGGACGACCAGGAGGTCGCCCGCCGCGCCGCCGCCATCGGCCGCGAGGTCGACGAACTGAAGACGAACGGCCTCGCCGGCACCCCCGCCGAGGTCGTCGAGAAGATCGGCCGCTACACCGAGATCGGCTCCCAGCGCCTCTACCTCCAGATCCTCGACCTCTCCGACCTGGACCACCTGGAGCTGATCTCCGCCCAGGTCCAGTCCCAGCTGCCGTAACCGGCCGGGTCCGCGCATCCGGTCAGCGGTGACACGGCCGTGTCCGGAGCTGTGGCCTCCGCCACGGCCGCCCGTGGCCCGCCTCGACGAGGTGGCCGGATGCGCAGACCCCACCCCCGCCTCCCCGAGCCGTCCGCCTCCCCGAGCCCGTCCGCCTCCCCGGGCTCGGTCCACGCAGCGGGCCGACCGCTAGCCCGGAGAAAAATCCGCGTGCCCGTGCCGCATTCCTCGGTACGTTGGAACCGCGAACAAGCGCGCGACCAGCGCGTTCGCGCCCTTCCCTGACCCCTTTCGAGGCGACCCACCGTGTTCCTGACGATCACCACCACCGGCACCCCCGAACGCCCCGCGACCGACCTCGGGTTCCTGCTGCACAAGCACCCCGACAACGCGCAGACCTTCTCGACCTCCTACGGCATCGCCCATGTCTTCTACCCCGAGGCGGATGCCCGGCGCTGCACGGCGGCGCTGCTCCTGGAGGTCGACGCGGTGGCGCTGGTCCGGCGCGGCAAGGGCAAGGGGCGGGGCGGCGCACCCGACGCGGCGCTCGCGCAGTACGTCAACGACCGGCCGTACGCCGCCTCCTCGCTGCTCGCCGTGGCGATCGGCAACGTCTTCTCCAGCGCGATGCGCGGTGTGTGCAGGGCCCGCCCCGAAGCTCCGGCGCAGCCAAGGCCGTTGCGTGTCGAGGTGCCCGCACTGCCCGCCCGCGGCGGCCCCGAGCTGGTACGACGGCTCTTCGAGCCGCTCGGCTGGACGGTGACCGCCACGCCGGTCGCCCTGGACACCGCGTTCCCGGAGTGGGGCGACTCGCGGTACGTCGCTCTCGTCCTGGAGTCCGGGACGCTGACCCTGTCCGAGGCGCTCCGACACCTGTACGTCCTGCTCCCCGTCCTCGACGACGCCAAGCACTACTGGGTCTCCTCCGAGGAGGTCGACAAGCTGCTGCGCGCGGGCGAGGGCTGGCTGCCCGGCCATCCGGAGCAGAAGCTCATCACCAGCCGCTACCTGTCCCGCCGCTGGTCGCTGACCCGGGAGGCGATGGAGCGGCTGGAGCTGGTGCGGCTCGCCGAGGCCGACGACAGCGAGGTCGAGGAACTCGACAACGCCGTCGAGGAGGAGACCGAGGCGGAGGAGAAGCCTGCCCCGCTCGCCGTGCAGCGGCGCGAGGCGATCCTCGGCGCCCTGAAGCGCTCCGGTGCCGCCCGGGTCCTCGACCTCGGCTGCGGCCAGGGCCAGTTGGTGCAGGCCCTGCTGAAGGACCCCTCCTTCACCGAGATCGTCGGCGTCGACGTGTCCATGCGGGCCCTCACCATCGCCTCCCGGCGGCTCAAGCTCGACCGCATGGGGGAGCGGCAGGCCGCCCGCGTCCAGCTCTTCCAGGGCTCGCTCGCCTACACCGACAAGCGGCTCAACGGGTACGACGCCGCCGTGCTCAGCGAGGTCATCGAGCACCTCGACCTGCCCCGGCTGCCCGCCCTGGAGTACGCCGTCTTCGGCGCCGCCCGCCCGCGCACGGTCCTGGTGACCACCCCCAACGTCGAGTACAACGTCCGCTGGGAGACCCTCCCCGCCGGACACGTCCGGCACGGCGACCACCGCTTCGAGTGGACCCGCGGGGAGTTCCGCACCTGGGCGCACCGGGTCGCCGAACTCCACGGCTACACAGTCGAGTTCACCCCAGTCGGGCCGGACGACCCCGAGGTCGGCCCGCCCACCCAGATGGCTGTTTTCGAGAGGGACACAGCCGAAACGAGCACAGCCGGCACAGGCACGGCCACCGTAGGCGCCGCGAAGGAGGCGAACGCAGCATGACCGAGGCACCGCACACCGGACGGGTCCTCCCCGTCACCGACCTCTCCCTGGTCGTGCTCGTCGGCGCCTCCGGCTCCGGCAAGTCCACCTTCGCCCGCCGCAATTTCAAGCCGACCGAGGTGATCTCCTCCGACTTCTGCCGGGGCCTGGTCTCCGACGACGAGAACGACCAGAGCGCGACGAAGGACGCCTTCGACGTCCTGCACTACATCGCGGGCAAGCGACTGGCCGCCGGCCGCCGCACGGTCGTCGACGCGACCAGCGTGCAGCAGGAGTCCCGGCGCCAGCTGATCGACCTGGCCAGGCAGTACGACGTGCTGCCCATCGCCATCGTCCTCGACGTGCCCGAGGAGGTGTGCGCCGAGCGCAACGCGGCCCGCACCGACCGGGCCGACATGCCGCGCCGGGTCATCCAGCGCCACATCCGCGAACTCCGGCGCTCCATCAAGCACTTGGAGCGCGAGGGCTTTCGCAAGGTGCACCTCCTGCGCGGTGTGGAGGACATCGAGTCCGCGACCGTCGTCACCGAGAAGCGGTTCAACGACCTGACCCACCTCACCGGCCCCTTCGACATCGTCGGCGACATCCACGGCTGCGCGAGCGAACTGGAGTCGCTGCTGGCCAAGTTGGGCTACGCCGACGGTGTGCACCCCGACGGCCGTACCGCAGTCTTCGTCGGCGACCTCGTCGACCGCGGCCCGGACAGCCCGGGCGTGCTGCGCCGGGTGATGTCGATGGTCGGGTCGGGCAACGCCCTGTGCGTGCCCGGCAACCACGAGAACAAGTACGGGCGTTACCTGAAGGGCCGCAAGGTCCAGCACACCCATGGGCTCGCCGAGACCATCGAGCAGATGGCGGGCGAGAGCGAGGAGTTCACCCGGCAGGTAAGGGAGTTCATCGACGGACTCGTCAGCCACTACGTCCTCGACGGCGGCAGGCTGGTCGTCTGCCACGCCGGGCTGCCCGAGAAGTACCACGGCCGCACCTCCGGCCGGGTCCGCTCGCACGCGCTGTACGGCGACACCACCGGCGAGACCGACGAGTTCGGCCTGCCGGTGCGCTACCCGTGGGCCGAGGACTACCGGGGCCGGGCGGCCGTCGTCTACGGTCACACGCCGGTTCCTGAGGCGAGCTGGCTCAACAACACCATCTGCCTGGACACCGGCGCGGTCTTCGGCGGCAAGCTGACCGCGCTGCGCTGGCCGGAGCGGGAACTGGTCGACGTACCGGCCGAGCAGGTCTGGTACGAGCCGGCGCGACCGCTGCACACCGAGGCGCCCGGCGGTCAGGACGGACGTCCGCTGGATCTGGCGGACGTACAGGGCCGACGGGTCGTCGAGACCCGGCACCAGGGCCGGATCGCGGTCCGCGAGGAGAACGCGGCGGCGGCTCTGGAGGTCATGAGCCGCTTCGCGATCGACCCGCGTCTGCTGCCGTACCTCCCGCCGACCATGGCACCCACGGCCACCAGTCACGTGGCGGGCTACCTGGAGCACCCCGCCGAGGCCTTCGCGCAGTACGCGGCGGACGGGGTCGCCCGGGTCGTGTGCGAGGAGAAGCACATGGGCTCGCGGGCGGTGGCGCTGGTGTGCCGGGACGCGGAGGTGGCGCACAAGCGCTTCGGTGTCGCCCCCGGCCCGACCGGCTCCCTCTACACCCGCACCGGACGCCCGTTCTTCGACGACGGTTCGGTGACCGAGGAGATCCTCGGCCGGATCCGCGCGGCGGTCGACGCGGCCGGACTCTGGGACGAACTCGCCACGGACTGGCTGCTGTTGGACGCCGAACTGCTGCCCTGGTCGGTCAAGGCCGGCGGGCTGCTGCGCTCCCAGTACGCGGCCGTGGGCGCCGCCTCCGGCGCGGTGTTCCCGGGCGCGCTGGCCGCCCTGGAGGGCGCGGCGGCGCGCGGTGTCGACATCGGTGAGCTGCGCGACCGGCAGCGCGCACGCGCCGCCGACGCGGCCGCGTTCACCGACGCCTACCGCCGCTACTGCTGGACCACCGACGGCCTGGACGGGGTGCGCCTCGCCCCCTTCCAGATCCTCGCGGTCCAGGGCCGCAGCCTCGCCACGCTCCCGCACGACGAGCAACTCGCCCTGCTGGACCGGCTGGTGGAGAACGACCCGACGGGTCTGCTCCAGACGACGCGCCGGCTGTACGTCGACACCGCCGACCCGGAGTCGGTGCGGGCCGGCGTCGACTGGTGGCTGGAGATGACCGGCCGGGGCGGCGAGGGCATGGTCGTCAAGCCGCTCGGGGCGGTCGTCCGCGACCCGAACGGCCGCCTCGTCCAGCCCGGCGTCAAGTGCCGGGGCCGCGAGTACCTGCGGATCATCTACGGCCCCGAGTACACCCGCCCCGACAACCTGGCCCGGCTGCGCAACCGCTTCCTCAACCACAAGCGGTCCCTGGCGATCCGCGAGTACGGTCTGGGCCTGGAGGCCCTGGACCGCCTCGCGGACGGCGAGCCGCTGTGGCGGGTGCACGAGGCGGTGTTCGGGGTGCTGGCCCTGGAGTCGGAGCCGGTCGACCCCCGGCTCTGAGGTCAGCCGACCAGCCGGAGGCGACGGGCGCAGGCCCCGACCCGGACCGTCTGCCCCCAGGTCAGCTCCAGCGCGTCGGTCTCGATGCCGTCGCCGAAGGCGATCAGGCGGTCCGACTCGACGGTGAGTGTCAGGGCCGCCGACGCCGTCAGCTCGCCGGCGACCAGAGAGGTACCGGTCGCCGGCGAGGGCCACGCCTCCCGGACGAACCACAGCAGCCGGTCCTCCGTGGGGGAGGGCAGCGCCTGCCGGGCGCCGCGCTCCTGCCACAGCGAGCGCAGCCATCCGGTGGCTCCGGTGCCGGTGCCCACCAGCACCCCGGAGGATGCCTGGGCCTCGACGACACCCCCGTCGTTCTCGAGGCCCAGGCGGTATCGGGCGGTCTGATGACCGGCGGTACCCAGATAGATCTCGTTGAGCGCGACGAGCCGCTGTGTGTCGTCGGCGACCGCCTCGACCATCGTCAGCTCGTCGGCGGCGCTGCTCGCGGTCGACGCGAGGAGCGTTCCCGCGTCCGCGGGCCGGTGCCGTACCAGGACGCCCGGGTTGCGGCCGGGGTCGGTGTCGATCCCGATCACCGGCTGGCCGTCCAGGTACTTGGCCACGTTCGCCACCAGTCCGTCCTGGCCGACCACCACGACCACGTCCTCGGGTGCGAACAGGAAGCGGTCCAGGTCGGCCCGCTCGACCCGCGCCTGACGCCACGCCAGCGGCACCGCCGAGGTCACCTCGGCGAGCGCCCGCCGGGTGCGCCGGTGCCGTTCGGCGACCTCCTCGATGTCCCGCCCCCGCGAGGAGAGGAAGAAGGCGGCCTGACCATGAGTGCCGTGGTGGGCCACCAACTCCTCGTACTCGGTGGTGCGATGGACGAGCACGGCCCGGGGCGCGAGGCTCATGACACCGCCCCCGGGACCGCGCGGAACCGCGCGCACGGGTCCAGCGGCCCTGCCGCACGGCGGTTTCCGGTCGTGGCTCCGGGCGTGGTGTTCATGCCTCGTGTGCTGAGCCTGCCTTCGTCGGCCGTGTGGAACCGCGCGCATGGATCCGGCGAGGTCGTCGGCCGTGCCGCACGGCGGTTTCCGGTCGCGGTCACCGGCGTCGCGCTCACGCCCCCTCCGTCGAGCCCAGCTTCGCCAGCAGTCCTGTCAGCACGTCCGGCGACACAGTGACGCTGTCGATGCGTGGGAGGTTTTCCGCCAGCCGGGTGCCCGTGAGGGCGTGCAGGGTGGCCACGTCGACCTCGCCGTGCACCCGCAGCCAGGCCGCCTGTGCCGTGGCCCGGGCCTCGCCGATCTCCCGTGCCCCTTCGGCCTCGGCCCGCGCGAGCGCGACCGCCCGTGCCGCCTCGGCCTCACCCAGCTTCACGGACCGTGCCGCCTCGGAGTCGGCCAGCTTCAGGGACCGTGCCGCCTCGGCCTCCGCGAGCTTCAGGGACCGGGCCGCTTCCGCCTCCGCCAGTTTCACGGAGCGCGCGGCCTCCGCCTCCGCGAGCCTGACCGTCCGGGTCGCCTCCGCGTCCGCGCGGACCGCGTCCGCCGCCGCGTGCTCCTCCGCCTCGCGCCGCGCGTTCGTGCCCCGCTGATCGACCAACTGCTCCTCACGGCGGGCCAGTTCGATCTGGCTGGCGAGTTCGTTCTCGGCGATCGCCCGCTCCCGCTCGACGGCCACCGCCCGCCGCTCGTAGGTCGCCCGGTCGGCCTCCTGCTGGATCTGCTCGCGGGCCGGGGTGCGCAGCGCCCGCTCCACCTCCGGCTCGGGCCGCAGCGCCATCACCCGGACGGCCACCACCTCGATCCCGGTCGCCGGCAGCCGGGGCTCGGCCCCCAGCCCCGCCGCGATCCGCTCGCGCACCGCCGCCACCCCGTCGGCCAGCGCCTCCGACAGCGGGGTCCGGGCCAGTACGTCCAGCGCGTGCTGCTGGGCCGTCTCCGTGAGCAGCGTGCCCAGTTGCTCCAGCGGGGTGCCCCGCCACACCCCCGTGTCCGGGTCGATCGAGAAGTCGAGGCGGGCGGCCGCCACCGCCGGGTCGCCGATGCGGTAGGTGACCGTCGCCTGCACCGCCACGTCCTGGAAGTCGGCCGTACGGGCATGGAAGGTCATGGCCAGTTCGCGGTCGTCGACCGGCACTTCGGAGATCGCGGCCGTGAGCGCGCGGAACCAGAAGCTGAGCCCCGGTCCGTCGTGCAGCAGTTTTCCGCCCCGGTGGTGTCTGACGTGTGCCGTCGGAGTCCCGCGCAAGTGGCGCCGGCCCAGACGCCGGGTTATGTCGGCCATGGAATCCGCCCCCTCGTCTTTAGAGTCATGTTGACCATAATCTCGGACCCGTTTGTCGTCAAGAGGACGAGAACAAGAAACGGTCGAGGAGGGGGTGAATGCGGTCGGCGATGGTCAGGATGGAGGCATGGGATTCCATGTCGACTCCGAGGCCGGGCGGCTGCGCCGCGTCATCCTGCACCGGCCGGATCTGGAGCTCAAAAGGCTCACCCCGAGCAACAAGGACGCCCTGCTCTTCGACGACGTCCTCTGGGTGCGCCGGGCCCGGGCCGAGCACGACGGGTTCGCCGACGTGCTGCGCGACCGCGGGGTCGCCGTCCATCTCTTCGGTGACCTGCTCGAGGAGGCGCTGGCGATCCCGGCCGCCCGCACCCTCGTCCTCGACCGCGTCTTCGACGAGAAGGAGTACGGCCCCCTCGCCACCGACCATCTGCGCGCCGCCTTCGAGGGGCTGCCCGCGCGCGAGCTCGCCGAGGCGCTGGTCGGCGGGATGACCAAACGGGAGTTCCTGGACGCGCACGAGGAGCCCACCTCCGTCCGCTTCCATGTCATGGACCTCGACGACTTCCTCCTCGAACCGCTCCCCAACCACCTCTTCACCCGGGACACCTCCGCCTGGGTCTACGACGGCGTCTCCATCAACGCGATGCGCTGGCCGGCGCGGCAGCGCGAGACCGTGCACTTCGAGGCGATCTACCGGCACCACCCCCTCTTCCGTGACGAGACGTTCCATGTGTGGTCGGAGGGACAGGCCGCCTACCCCTCCACCATCGAGGGCGGTGACGTCCTGGTGATCGGCAACGGCGCGGTCCTGATCGGGATGAGCGAGCGCACCACCCCGCAGGCCGTCGAGATGCTCGCCCACAAGCTGTTCGCGGCGGGCTCCGCGCGGACGATCGTGGCCCTCGACATGCCGAAGGGGCGCGCCTTCATGCACCTGGACACCGTGATGACGATGGTCGACGGCGGCACCTTCACCCAGTACGCCGGGCTCGGCATGCTCCGCTCGTACACCATCGAACCGGGCGGGGGTGACAAGGAGCTCAAGGTCACCGACCACCCGCCGGAGCACATGCACCGCGCGATCGCCGCCGCCCTCGGCCTCAGCGAGATCCGGGTGCTCACCGCCACCCAGGACGTGCACGCGGCCGAGCGCGAGCAGTGGGACGACGGCTGCAACGTCCTGGCCGTCGAGCCGGGCGTGGTCGTCGCCTACGAACGCAACTCCACCACCAACACCCATCTGCGCAAGCAGGGCATCGAGGTGATCGAGATCCCGGGCAGTGAACTGGGGCGGGGGCGGGGCGGGCCGCGCTGTATGAGCTGCCCGGTGGAGCGGGACGCGGTGTGACGCATCCGGTGTGACTTATCTGGCTGTATAGAAATGTGGAGCATCGTATAGACTTCCATGGTCCCCGAAGCCGACCCCTACTCTGGAGCGCTCCCATGGCGACAGTCCCGACCGCCCTCGCCGGCCGCCACTTCCTCAAGGAGCTGGACTTCACCCAGGAGGAGTTCCGCGGGCTGGTCGAGCTGGCCGCCGAGCTGAAGGCGGCCAAGAAGGCCGGGACCGAGACGCAGTACCTGCGCGGGAAGAACATCGCGCTGGTCTTCGAGAAGACCTCCACCCGCACCCGCTGCGCCTTCGAGGTCGCCGCCGCCGACCAGGGCGCCCACACGACCTACCTGGACCCGGCCGGCTCGCAGATCGGCCACAAGGAGTCGGTGAAGGACACCGCCCGGGTCCTCGGCCGGATGTTCGACGCGATCGAGTACCGCGGGCACGGACAGGGCGTCGTGGAGGAGCTGGCCGCGTTCGCCGGGGTGCCCGTCTACAACGGCCTCACCGACGAGTGGCACCCCACCCAGATGCTCGCCGACGTGCTCACCATGACCGAGCACACCGACAAGCCGCTCACCGGGATCGCCTTCGCCTACCTCGGCGACGCCCGCTACAACATGGGCAACTCCTACCTCGTCACCGGCGCCCTGCTCGGCATGGACGTCCGGATCGTCGCCCCCCGGCTGCTCTGGCCGGACGACACGATCGTCGAGCTGGCCGAGCAGCTCGCCGGCGCGTCCGGCGCCCGGATCACCCTCACCGAGGACGTGAAGGAGGGCGTGCGCGACGCCGACTTCATCGCCACCGACGTGTGGGTGTCGATGGGCGAGCCCAAGGAGGTCTGGGACGAGCGCATCGCCCTGCTCGGCCCCTACGCCGTGACCATGGACGTGCTGCGCGCCACCGGCAACGCCGACGTCAAGTTCCTGCACTGCCTGCCGGCCTTCCACGACCTCGGCACCGACGTCGGCCGCGAGATCCACGAGCGCCACGGGCTGACCGAGCTGGAGGTCACCGACGAGGTGTTCGAGTCCGAGCACTCGGTCGTCTTCGACGAGGCCGAGAACCGGATGCACACGATCAAGGCGGTCCTGGTGGCGACACTCGCCTGACTCCCCGTCCCCGCTGACCTATCCTGTCCGGCGGCCCGGCGCCACCCCTGCCGAGCCGCCGTCACGCCCCCATGAGGGACGTTCGCACCACCAGAAACGAGCACCACCCGTATGCCCCGCATCAAGTCCCCGCACCTGCTGGTCGCCGAATCCGGCGCCGACCGCGCGGGCCACGGCCTCCGCCGCACCATGGGCCTCTTCCAGCTGATCTGCTTCGGCATCGGCGCGATCGTCGGCACCGGCATCTTCGTCGGCCTCTCCGACTCGGTCGCCCAGGCGGGCCCGGCCGTCGTCGTCTCCTTCGTGCTCGCCGCGATCACCTGTGTCTTCACCGCCCTCTCCTTCGCCGAGCTGGGCGGCGCGATCCCGGTCTCCGGATCGTCGTACTCCTTCGCCTACGCGGGTCTCGGCGAGTCCACCGCGTTCCTGGTCGGCTGGTGCCTGCTGCTGGAGTACGGCGTCTCGATCTCGGCCGTCGCGGTCGGCTGGAGCCAGTACGTCGACGAACTGCTGCACAGCCTCACCGGCCTCCAGCTCCCGCACGCCCTGGCCGCGGGCCCCGGCGACGGCGGGATCGTGAACCTCCCCGCGGTGGTCGTCATCGCGATGGCCGCCGTACTGCTGGTGCGCGGGGTGCGGGAGAGCGCCCGGGCCACCGCCGCGATGGCGGCCGTGAAGCTGGTCGTCCTCGTCGCCTTCTGCGCGATCGGCTTCAGCGCCTTCAAGGACGGCAACCTCGTGCCGTTCTCCCCGGCCGGGCTCGGCGGCATCGGCGCGGGCACCACGGCCGCGTTCTTCTCCTACATCGGCTTCGACGCGATCACCACGGCCGGCGAGGAGGCGAAGAACCCGCGCCGGGACATCCCGGTCGCGATCCTCGTCTGCATGGCCGTGGTCACCCTGCTCTACTGCGCGGTCGCGCTCGCCGCGACCGGCGCCATCGGCGGCGACCAGGTGGCCGGGCGTCCCGCGGCCCTCTCCTACGTCGTCAACCAGGTCACCGGGTCCACGGTCGGCGGCGGTGTGATCGCCTTCGGCGCGGTCGTCGCCATCGCCTCCGTCGTCCTCGCCGTGATGTACGGCCAGACCCGCATCCTGATGTCGATGTCCCGGGACGGTCTGATCCCGCGTGTCTTCGAGCGGGTCTCGCCGCGGACCGCCACACCGGTCGCCGGCACCCTGATCGTCGCGGTCGTCTTCGCGCTGCCCGCGGCCTTCGCCCCGCTGGACGCGGTGATGAACCTCTGCACCATCGGCACCCTGGCGATCATGGCCGTGGTGAACATCGCGGTGATCGCTCTGCGCCGCCGCGAGCCGGGCCTCGCCCGCACCTTCCGGGTGCCGCTCCACCCGTTCGTGCCGCTGCTGGGCGTCGGCTTCTGTCTGTATCTGATGTACGAGACCGGGTGGACGACCTGGCTCCAGTTCGCCGTCTTCCTGGCCGTGGGCCTGCTGGTCTACGTCGGCTACGGGCGCCGGAACTCCACGCTGGCCACCGCTGGTGCGGTCACGCCGGACGCCACTGACGCGGTACTACAGGAAGCCTGAACCACACCGCCTTGCCGGACTCGGTGGGGCGGTGGCCGCAGGACGAGCTCAGGGCGCGGATCAGCAGCAGGCCGCGCCCGCCCTCCTGCCAGGGGTCCGGCGGCTCGATCGTGGGCCGGGTGAGATGGGCCGGCGGGGCCGGGTCGGGGTCGTGCACCTCGACCTTGCAGCCGCCCGGCATCAGCTCGACGACCAGCTCTATCGGTCCCTGGCCGGAGGTGTGCTCCACGGCGTTGGCGACGAGCTCGGCGGTGAGCAGCTCGGCGGTGTCGGTGTCGGCCGCGTGCTCCGCCTCCTCCATCGCCGAGCGCACCAGGGCACGGGCGACCGGCACGGCCGCCACGGTGTGCGGCAGCGCGAAACGCCAGGAGGCGGAGGCGGAAGGGGGTTCGTACACGGCTGGTCCGTTCATGGAGCAGGCGATCACTGATTGTCCTGCTTTCAACTGTGGGAATGGTACGGGTCCTGTCCCAGAGGCCTGCGAGCGGGCCCCGGACGGGACGCTCGACCCGGTTAACGGGTTGCTTACCCCGACCGACGGCCCGTCTCGCACGAGCCTCCCCACTGTTACCGCCTTATTGACGCGCCGTGACCTTGTGACGCGCCCGCAGTGGTTCGACCGCCCCCAAAACACCGAGGAGCCCCCGGCGAAAGCCGGGGGCTCCTCGGTGTTTTCCCAGGTCAGGAGAGTTCGACCATCCCCGCGGTGAGCGTCGCCCCGTCCGCCGGGTCGATCAGGATGAACGCGCCGGTACGGCGGGAGACCGCGTAGGCGTCCAGCGGCAGCGGCTCCGCGCAGCGCAGGGTGATCCGGCCCAGGTCGTTGGCGGTCAGCGCGGTGGCGCCCGCCAGGTCACGGACGATCGCCTTGACGGTCCGGGTGGTGTGCTTGAGCAGCACCCGGTCGCCGACCCTCAGCGGCCGGTCGGCCAGATGGCACACGGCCGCGGTGACGTCCTGCGTGAGCACGGGAGCCTCGGGACCGGCGGTGATCATGTCGCCGCGCGAGACGTCCCGCTGGTCGGCCAGCCGCACCCCGATGGACTGCGGGGCGTGGGCCGCCTCGACCGCGGTGCCGAGCACGTCGATCGCCGTGATCTCCGAGGACGCCCCGGACGGATGGACGACGACCCGGTCGCCGACCCGCAGCGAACCGGAGACCAGCTGGCCCGCGTAGTGGCGGATGTCACCGTGCCGGATGACGTACTGGACCGGGAAGCGGGCCGGGGCGTCGGCCGCGTCCGCGGCGACAGGGACGTTCTCCAGGAACTCCAGCAGGGCCGGGCCGCCGTACCAGTCCATGTGCGCGGAACGGTCGACGACGTTGTCGCCGACGAGCGCGGAGACCGGGATCGCGGTGACCTCGGGGAGCTCCAGCTCGGCGGTCTGTGCGGTGAAGTCGGCGACGATCCGCTCGAACTCCGCCCGCTCGTAGCCGACCAGGTCCATCTTGTTGACGGCGAGGACGACGTGCGGGACGCGCAGCAGCGCGGCGACGGCGGCGTGCCGGCGGGTCTGCTCGACGACCCCGTTGCGGGCATCGACCAGGATGATCGCCAGCTCGGCGGTGGAGGCACCGGTGACCATGTTCCGGGTGTACTGCACATGCCCCGGGGTGTCGGCGAGGATGAAGCGGCGCTTCGGGGTGGCGAAGTAGCGGTACGCCACGTCGATCGTGATGCCCTGCTCGCGCTCGGCGCGCAGACCGTCGGTCAGCAGGGCCAGGTCGGGCGCGTCCTTGCCACGGCTCAGCGACGCCTGCTCCACGGCTTCCAGCTGGTCGGCGAGGACCGACTTGGAGTCGTGCAGCAGCCGTCCGACGAGGGTGGACTTGCCGTCGTCGACCGAGCCGGCGGTCGCGAAACGCAGGGTGTCGATGGTGGTGCTCATGTCTAGAAGTACCCCTCGCGCTTGCGGTCTTCCATCGCGGCCTCGGAGAGCTTGTCGTCGGCGCGGGTGGCGCCGCGCTCGGTGAGCCGGGAGGCGGCGATCTCGGCGATCACCTTCTCGATGCCGTCGGCGTCGGAGTCCACCGCGCCCGTGCAGGACATGTCGCCGACGGTCCGGTAGCGCACCTGGCGCTTCCCGACGGTCTCGTTCTCGCGGGGCCCGCCCCACTCGCCGGCGGTCAGCCACATCCCGCCGCGCAGGAACACCTCGCGGTGGTGGGCGTAGTAGATCTGAGGGAGCTCGATCTCCTCGCGGGCGATGTACTGCCAGACGTCCAGTTCGGTCCAGTTGGAGAGGGGGAAGACGCGGACGTGCTCGCCGGGGGCGTGCCGGCCGTTGTAGAGGTTCCACAGCTCGGGGCGCTGGCGGCGCGGGTCCCACTGGGAGAACTCGTCGCGCAGGGAGAACACGCGCTCCTTGGCGCGGGCCTTCTCCTCGTCACGCCGGCCGCCGCCGAACACGGCGTCGAAGCGCTCGCTCTGGATCTTCTCCGTGAGAGGCAGGGTCTGGAGCGGGTTGCGGGTCCCGTCGGGCCGCTCGCGCAGCACACCCCGGTCGATGTAGTCCTGCACGGAGGCCACGTGCAGCCGCAGTCCGTGCTTCTCGACCGTGCGGTCCCGGTACTCCAGTACCTCGGGGAAGTTGTGCCCGGTGTCCACGTGCAGCAGCGAGAAGGGCACCGGCGCGGGCGCGAACGCCTTCAGCGCCAGGTGCAGCATGACGATGGAGTCCTTGCCGCCGGAGAACAGGATCACCGGCCGCTCGAACTCGCCCGCCACCTCGCGGAAGATATGGACCGCCTCGGACTCCAGCGCGTCCAGGTGGGACAGCGTGAAGGTGCGTGCCGTGGTGCTCATGCCAGCCCCCGCTCCACCAGCAGCGCGTGCACCGCGTCCGCCGACTCCTGGGGCGTCTGGTCCTGGGTGTGGAGCACCAGCGCCGGATCGGCGGGCGGCTCGTACGGGTCGTCGACACCGGTCAGCCCGGTCATCTCGCCCGCGGCCTGCTTGGCGTACAGGCCCTTCACGTCCCGCTCGCTGCACACCTCGACCGGGGTCGCCACATGGATCTCCAGATACGGCGTCCCGCTCTTCTCGTGCCGGTTGCGCACCGCCTCGCGGCTGTCCGCGTACGGGGCGATGACCGGGACCACGGAGAGCACGCCGTTGCGCGCCAGCACCTCGGAGACCAGGCCGATGCGCTGGACGTTGGTGTTGCGGTCCTCGCGGCTGAAACCGAGGCCGGCCGAGAGGAAGCGGCGTATCTCGTCGCCGTCGAGGACCTCCACGCGATGTCCCTGGGCCTTGAGCCGGTCGCCGAGGAGCCGGGCGATCGTCGTCTTGCCCGCGCTCGGCAGCCCCGTCAGCCAGACCGTGGCCCCCTGAGCCCTTGGCGTGGTGGTCATGCGCAACAGACCTCTTCCTTACCTTCTCGTCAAGCCCGCGTACGACCTGTCGAAGGGTAGGTAAGAAGTCTGAGAGGAATGGTTAAGGAAGCTGAGGTTTAGCTGAGTGACTCGTGGTACGCAAGAGGTCACGGGCCCCTGCGATGAACATTTCACAAAAAGGGTTCCGTTCACAGGGCACATGGTTTTTCACAGCCCGGCGAAGGTGCCTCCCGCGTCCCGCAGCCGCTCGTGCAGTGCCAGGAAGACGGCGGCCGAGCGGATGCCGGGCCAGTCGGCGGGCAGCAGGCTCGTCGGCAGCCCGGGGTCGGTGTACGGCAGATGGCGCCAGGAGTCGAGGGCGAGGAGGTAGTCGCGGTAGGCGTCCTCGGGCGGGGTGTCCGTCCGGTGCTCCCAGCCACGCAGCACCGGCTCGTGGGCGTCGAGGAACTGCTCGTGCGCCTTGGCGATCGCCGTCAGGTCCCACCAGCGGGCGACCGCCTCGACGGTGGGGGCGAAGCCGAGGTGGTCACCGCGGAAGAAGTCCACGTACGGGTCGAGGCCGAGCCGGCACAGGGTGTGCCGGGTCTCCTCGAACAGCCGGGCCGGGGCGACCCACACCCCCGGCGCGGCCGTGCCGAAGCCGAGTCCGGCGAGCCGGGAGCGCAGC
Organism: Streptomyces sp. NPDC048277; assembly: GCF_040652235.1. NCBI lineage: Bacteria > Bacillati > Actinomycetota > Actinomycetes > Kitasatosporales > Streptomycetaceae > Streptomyces > Streptomyces sp. NPDC048277. The sequence goes on along the minus strand of NZ_JBEZLQ010000022.1, from coordinate 115,707 downwards.
ACGTGCCGCTTCTGCCGCTCCGACTCGGGCACCGAGAACACCGCGAGCACCCAGCCCGCGTCCTCCGGGGGCGCCGCCGCGTACATCCGGCGGTCGCCGTCGTCGAGCAACTGCCGTGCCTCCGCGGAGAGTTCGTAGCCCGCGGCGCCCTGTGCGGTCCTGGCCGGCGCGAGCAGACCACGGCGTTTGAGCCGGGAGACCGACGAGCGTACGGAGGGGGCGTCCACGCCGACGGCGGTCAGCAGCCGGATCAGCTCGGCGACGGGCACCGGGCCGGGCAGGAAGCGGCCGTACGCGCCGTAGAGCGTGACGATGAGGGACCTCGGGGCGTGTTGCTCGGGCACGTTGATCATTTTAGGTCCCCGGCATCACTGCTGGTCACCTCGGGTGCCCGGCTGAATGTGAGTCAGGAACGCGGGGCCCGCGCGCGGGCGGCGGGGCGGGAGCGGGGCCCGGCCGTGCGGGGTCGGTTCGGAAGCGTGCGGGGCCCTGCGCCACCGGAGTGACGGCTCGGGGGCCTGCTGGGGCACGCACGGGATACGGGTCGAGGTACGACCCGGAACCCGGTCAGGCGGCGACGGCGAGCCGGTCGGCCGGGCCGCGGTACGGCGGGACCACGCTGCCGTCGGCGTGCAGCTCGCCCGTGTCGTCGAAGACGATCGCCCCGTCGCACAGCAGGGTCCAGCCCTGCTCGGGGTGGGCGGCGACGATGTGCGGGAGGCCGCAGTCGGCCGTCGCGGTCAAGGACTGGTGGGAACACATGGCGCACCTCCACGGGTTGCCCGCGGCGCGTTCGCCGAGAGGCATACCCAGACCATGCTCCCGCCGTGAACGCCGGGGAACCGGCCGCAGCGACCTGTGACAACACGCGGACAACTCCCTGACGCTTCCACGACGGTCGCGGCACGCCGGGGATACCGGCGGCGCCCTCGCCGCGCCGGATGCGCCGCCGATGGGGTGACGATCACGCGTTTGGCTTCGGGCGCCCGGTATCCAGGGCTTGCCCCCACCCCCCGATCCGGGAAGGAAGCCATGCCCGTACGTTCCGCCCTCGCCGCGGCCCTCGGTTCCGTCGCGCTGCTGTGTGCCGCCGTAGCCCCCGTGACCGCCGCTCCGTCCGAGTTCGTCACCGTCGACCGGACCGGCCGTCTCGCCTCCGACGGCACGGTCACCCTCTCCGGCACCTACACCTGCACCGATGCCTCGGGGCCGGTCTTCGTCAGCTCCTCGGTCAGCCAGGACTCGCCGGACTACCGTCACGGCGTCGGCGGCACCCGGGCCGTGTGCGACGGGGCCGAGCACCGCTGGCGGAACACCGGCAAGGTCACCTCGGAGAAGCTCAGGCGCGGCGCGGCCCATGTCGAGGCCACGATCACGGAGCTGCGTTCCCAGGGCGGTCTGCCGCTGCCCTACTTCCACGCCACCGCGCAGCGGGACATCACCCTCGCCTGACACGTATGCCCGAGCGGCCCGGCACCCCAGGGGTGCCGGGCCGCTCGGGCATACGGCCGGGGCGCTCAGGCGCCGTGCGACATCGTGTCGTCCGAGCACACCAGGTGGACGGTCAGGTCGGCGGGCCCGGTCTCGTGCTGCCGCCGGAACTGGTCCTTGTGCACGGCGACGATCCAGCCGCTGGCGTTGTCGTTGGAGCGGTCGACGAGGACGTCGGTGGGCTCCGGTGCGAGCCGGTTGCCGCGTGCGGCGGTGATCTCGAAGCCGCCGCTGTAGACATGCTGCATCGCGGGGCAGAACACCTCGTGCGGTCTGCCGTCGGCGCCGCCGCGGATCAGCTCGCCCGCGATGTGCTGGGGCGGCTCCGGCGGGTCGGCCGCGGCGACGGCCGGCCCGGTGGCGGCGCCGAGCAGGGAAGCGGCCAGGGAGGCGACCAGGGCGGCGCAGGTCGCGGAGGTCTTTCCGGGATTTCCGGGGTTTCCGGGGGTCTTTCCAGGCATGCGGTGGCTCCCAGGAGGGCGGGGGGACGGGTTTCCGACCATTGGAGCCGTCACGGGCAGTGACGATCCGGCGGACACGCAGCGTTGCACCCCATCGGGGCAAAGCGGTCAACCTTTCGAGCTGACGAACATCAGGGCGAACTCAGATCGCTACGCTGTGTGATTTACTGCTCGCGTTCCGTCACTCTCCGTGAGGAGTTCCATGTCTCCCGTGACCCCTCTGTCCCGTAGCTCCCGGCTGTCCCGTGGGCGCTGGACGTTCGCGGCAGGCTGCGCCGCCGTCGTCCTGTCCGTCACCGCACCGGCCGTGTTCGGCCCCACCCCGGCCGCGGCACACACCGCCGATCCCCATCCGGGCGGTGTGCACATCACCCGGGAACAGATCGCCAAGGAGGTCCGCCCGGAGGAGGTCAAGGCCCTCGGGCAGGCCCGCGCCGAGGAACTGGCCCGGGACCGGATCGGGCTGCGCGCGATCGACAACGGGTATCCGCAGCCGCTGCGCAACCGCAGCCTGAAGGAGCACACCGACTCGCAGGCCGAGGCGAACAAGGCCTTCACTCCGAGCCAGTCGGGCACGTTCAACCAGTACTTCTCCAGCCCCGACTACGGCGACCACGTGGCCCTGCTGCCCACCGGCAAGGTGCTGCTGTTCTCCTTCGAGGCCGTCGAGACCAGCCCCAACAAGGAGACCGCGCCCACCGAGGTCATCGGTGCGGCCAACGCGGGCCGCGCCTACCTCTGGGACCCGGCCAAGGGCTACGGCAAGGACGCCTTCACGAAGGTGACGCCGCCCGTGGTCCCCATCGACGACGGCCTGAACCAGGACCGCCCCGCCCCCGTCTTCTGTGCCGGGCACGCCTATCTGCCCAACGGCATGGTCGGCGTCTTCGGCGGCAACCTCGGCGGCAACCACGGCACCGGCGCCCACCTCGCCCTGGTCTTCGACCCCTGGAAGGAGACCTGGTACACCGAGCAGGACATGGCCGAGGGCCGCTGGTACCCCTCGGTCGTCACCGGCTCCGACGGCCGGCAGTTCATCACCTCCGGCCACGGCGACATCGGCTGGGGCAAGCTCTCCAAGTCGATCGAGCAGTTCCCGGCCAACAGCAAGGACGTGTCGTACGACCCCGCGACCAAGCCCCAGGGGCAGGCGCTGGAGAAGTGGCAGACGACCAAGGCCGACTACTCGACCGACTACCCGCACCTGTTCTCCCTGCGGGACGGGAAGATCTACGGCTTCGGGCGCAACTTCGACGAGCAGTTCGTCTTCGACACGGACGCCAAGACCGAGCAGCCGCTGCGCAGCCGCCCCGACGGCGGCATGCGCAACTACGGCTCCGCGGTGGCCCTGCCCAACACCACCCCCGGCGCCGGCCCCGACTCGGTGCTGATCCTCGGCGGCGACCGCAACAACCCGAAGACCTACAGGTTCTCCAACGGCACCTGGAGCGAGGACACCTCGCGCGCCTTCGGCCGTACCCAGGACGACACGCTGATCCTTCCCGACGGCCGGCTCTTCACCGTCAACGGCGGCTTCGACATCCGCGACTACGGCAACGGCCAGTACAACCCCAACGCCGACGACAAGTGGCGCAAGACCGAGATCCGCGGCGCCGACGGCACCTGGCGGACCGGCCCCCAGCAGCGGCTGCCGCGCGGCTACCACTCCAACGCCGTCCTGCTGCCCGACGGCCGCATCATGATCACCGGCGACGAGCTCCAGGAGATCGCCAACAACCCGGACATCAACTCCGGGATGAACGGCAGCATCGAGATCTACGAGCCGCCGTACCTGCACCAGGGCGGTACCCGGCCCGACCTGGCCCATGTGCCGCGCGGCGCGGTGGGCTACGGCGCCACCTTCGACGTCGACTCGTTCACGCCGGACGACATCGACAAGGCCGTGCTGATGGCGCCCATCACCTCCACCCACTCGGTGGACACCAGCCAGCGCCGCATCCAGCTCGACATCACCAGACGGGCCGGCAACACGCTGCGGCTGCGGGCCCCGCAGTCCGCCAAGGACGCGCCGCCCGGCTACTACCTGCTCTTCCTCCTCGACGACCGGGGCGTGCCCAGCACGGCCCAGTGGGTGCGGTTGAGCCCCACCGTCTGACCGTTCCCGCCGTCCCCGCACCCACGTATCCGACGTATCCAAGGGAGATCCATGGCAACCCCCGTGTCGCTGCGCGACAGCACCGAGATCCAGGGCGACGTCCTCGCCGGGTTCAAGAAGGACAACGTGACCCTGCTCTTCCTCCGGTTCGGCGACGCGGCCGCCGCCCGGAGCTGGCTGAAGGACCTGGTCCCGCGCCTGGCCACGACCCAGCAGGTCGCCACGTTCAACGCCAAGTTCAGCGAGGCCCGCCACAACTCGATGGGAGCCGACCCGGCCAATCTGAAGGCCACCTGGGTGGGCCTGAGCCTCACCTATCCGGGACTGGCGCACCTCACCGGCAAGAAGGACCTGCTGCCCGAGAACCAGGGCCGCGGCACGATCGGCGCCTTCGTGCAGGGCGCCGCCTTCCGCGCGGACGTCCTGGGCGACGTCGACCGGAACGAGCCCGGCCGCTGGCTGTTCGGCGCCGAGCAGAACCAGGTCACCCACGCCGTGCTCACCGTCGCCTCCGACACGGAGAGCGGGCTCAGCGAGGAGCTGGGCCGTCAGCAGGACGCGGTCTCCCGGGCCGGGATCAGCATCGCCCACGTCCAGCCCGGCAACGTCCTGCCCGGATCGCGCCGGGGCCGCGAGCACTTCGGCTTCAAGGACGGCGTCAGCGAACCGAACGTGGCAGGCATCGAGGAGGAGCCCGAGCCCGGCGCCCGGCTCGTCTCCGCCGACCTCTTCGTCCTGGGCGCCACCGGCGCCGCCCTGCCCAAGGGCGTGCCCGAGTGGATGCGCAACGGCTCCTTCCAGGTGGTGCGGCGGCTCGGCCAGGACGTGCCCGGCTGGTGGGCGCAGGTCGCCACCGAACTGCAGCGGCTGAAGGACGCCGGGGTGGTGGACGCCAGGACGTCGAGCGAGTGGCTCGCCGCCCGCCTGGTGGGCCGCTGGCGGTGCGGCGCCTCGGTCCACAACCACCCGGACCTCGCCCAGGACCCCGACATCGATCCGGACAACGTCATCAGCTACAAGGACGACCCCGAGGGTGTGATCACCCCGCTCTTCTCCCATCTGCGCAAGACCAACCCGCGCGACGGGCTGATCGACAAGGAGCTGATCGAGGAGGAGGTCCTCGACCCGCGCCGCATCATCCGCCGCGGTGTCCCCTACGGCGCCCCCTTCGACCCCGCCTCCTCGAAGGGCGGCCCCGACGAACCGCGCGGCCTGGTGTTCATCTGCTACCAGGCGGACCTGGTGCGGCAGTTCGAGTTCATGCAGCGCAACTGGTGCAACACCCCCAACTTCCCGCCCGACCGGGAACCCATGCCCGGCCCGGACCCGATGATCGCCGGTGCCCTGACCGACATCGGCAGCGGCGATGTCGCGTTCGCGACGAAGACCAACGGCAAGGCCGAGATCACCACGCTGCACTTCAAGCCCTTCGTGCACACCGAGGGCTCCCTCTACGCCTTCAGCCCCTCGCTCTCCACCCTGCGCAACCTGGGCGAGGGCCGCCTGGACGGCGCGCCGGTGACCGGCGGCCAGACCACGGCGCCCCAGCCCTCCGGGGACCAGCAGGCCTCGGTCCAGCCGGGCCCCCTCGACGAGATCCTGCCCTGGCCGGACGTGGCGGGCCGGTACTGGGTCTTCTCCGGCCGCACGGTCCGGGTCGTCGGCGTCGGCGCCGACGAGGCCGGCCAGCTGACCGCCGGCCCGGACGACGCCACCGCCCTCGCCATCGGCACCGGCGCCGACCTCGGCACCTGGCCGGCGCTGGCCGGAGTGGAACGGGTCGACGCCATCTGGCCCGTGCCCGACGAACAGGACCTCAACGGCGAGAGCAGCTACTGGCTCTTCCACACCGTCAACGGCACCCAGGTCTACCGGCGGATCAACGTCGCCCACAACGCCCGCCACAGCAGCCGCAAGGTCGGCGACGACCGCCCCCTCACCAACTGGAGGTCCTTCGGCGGCGGTGTCCGCGTCACCCGTGTCGACGCGGTCCTGCCGGTGCCCGACATGCAGCCCGCGGAGGACGGCAAGTTCCAGTACTGGCTCTTCCACACCACCCCGCAGGGCCAGCGCTACCGGCTCGTGTCGGTCGCCCAGGACACCAACCACACGGACGTCCTCGACCGGGACGACCGCGACCTCGGCCGCTGGCAGTCGCTGAACGGCGTCACCAAGGTGGACGCCTTCCAGTTCGTCCCCGGCAAGGTCCGCAGCGGCGGCAAGACCCTGTGCTGGGTCCAGCACGACGGCGGCCGGTACCGGCTGATCTCCATCGCCGACGGCTTCGGCCACCAGGACGCACAGGTCCGCGACTCCCGCCCCAACACGCCGTGGTTCAGGCGTAGTTGACGGACCGCTTCGGGTCGGGCCCCGGCGCCGGGGCCCGACCCGGTCAGCGGGTGAGCGTCTTCCTGATCGCGTCGGTGACCTCGCCGGGCGCCTCCTCCGCCATGAAGTGCCCGCAGCTCACCGTGCGGTGCTCCAGGTCCGGCGCCCAGGCCCGCCACAGGGCGGCCGCGTCGTAGCCGAGGGCGGCGCCCCAGTCCTGCTGGAGCACGGTCACCGGCATGCGCAGCACGTTCCCGGCGGCCCGGTCGGCCAGGTCGTGCTCGGCGTCGACGCCGGCCGAGGCACGGTAGTCGGCCACGATCGACGGCACCGCCTCCCGGCAGGCCGCGAGATAGACGGCACGGACGTCGGCGGGGATCGCCCCCGGGCCGCCGGACCACAGGTCGAGGAAGTGGCCGAAGAACAGGTCGGGGGCCGCGCCGATCAACTGCTCGGGCAGACCGGGCGGTTGGGCCATGAGGTAGAGGTGGAAGGCCACGGCGGCCGAGGCACCGCGCAGCACCTCCCACATGTCCACGGTCGGCAGCACGTCCAGCAGCGCCAGGTGCGTGACGGCGTCCGGATGGTCGAGCCCGGCCCGGAAGGCGACCAGGGCACCCCGGTCGTGCCCGGCCAGCGCGAAACGCTCATGCCCGAGCTCCCGGGCGAGCGCCACGACGTCCGCGGCCATGGTCCGCTTCGCGTACGACGTCCCGTCCGCGTCGGCCGGCTTGTCGCTGGCGCCGTAGCCGCGCAGGTCGGGACAGATCACGGTGTGGCCGTCCGCGAGGCCGGCGGCCACGTGCCGCCACATCAGGTGGGTCTGGGGGAAGCCGTGCAGGAGCACGACCGGGCTGCCGGTGCCGCCGACGGCCGTGTGCAGGGAGACGCCGTCCGCGACCGGGACGCGGTGCCGCTGGAAACCGGGGATGTCCATGTGCTTCATGCGCCGAGACTCCCGTGGCCGGATCAGCAGCCGGTCAGCAGCACGTACGGTGGGCGGGTGAGCAGGGACCAGGCCGACCGGGTCGCCTTCGGGGTGCTCGGACCGGTGACGGCCGAGCGGGACGGCGTTCCGCTCGCCCTGAAGGGGCCCAGGCACCGGGCCGTGCTGGCCCGGCTGATCGTCGCCCGCGGACGGGTCGTACCCGTCGCCCGCCTGGTCGCCGACCTCTGGGAGGAGCCGCCGCCCACCGCCGTCGGCACGGTCCGCACCTTCGTGGGCGATCTGCGCCGCGCCCTCGAACCCGACCGCCCGCCCCGCACCCCGGCCCGGCTGCTGGTCACCGACGGCCCCGGCTACGCCCTGCGCACGGACACGGTGGACGCCCGGCGGTTCGAGACGGCCGTGGAGACGGCCGCGACGGAGGACCCCGCTCAGGCGGCCCGGCGGCTGCGGGAGGCGCTGGAGCTGTGGCGGGGGCCCGCCTACGCCGAGTTCGCGGACGAGGAGTGGTGCCGGGGCGAGCGGGCCCGGCTCGCCGAGCTGCGGTTGCGGGCGGTCGAGCAGCGGGCCGGGGCACTGCTCGCCGGGGGCCGGGCGGCCGAGGCGGTGCCCGACCTGGACGCCCACCTCACCGGGCACCCGTGGCGCGAGGACGCCTGGCGGCTGCTCGCGCTCGCCCTCTACCGGACCGGCCGCCAGGGCGACGCCCTCGCGGTGCTGCGCCGGGCCCGCGCGACCCTCGCCGACCAGCTGGGCGTCGACCCCGGCCCGGCCCTGCGCCGGCTGGAGGCCGACATCCTCGCGCAGGACCCCGCCCTGGACGCGGAACGGGAAGCCGCGGCGGCCCGGGTGTGGTCCCGGGCGGCCGAGGCGTACGACCGCACGGTGGCCGCCGGTGCCCGGGCCCGCCTGGAATCGGCCGTCGGCCTGCTGCGCACCCTCGCGGTGACCGGCTCCGGCGGGCTGGCCGCCGCCCGGGAACACCGGCTCGCGGCGATCACGGCGGCCGAGGAACTCGGCGACCCGGAACTGACGGCGCGCGTGATCGGCGCCTACGACGTCCCCGCGATCTGGCCCCGGTCCGACGATCCGGCGGGCGCCCACCGGATCGTCGAAGCCGCCGAACGCGCCCTGGCCCGGCTCCCCGCGACCCCGGCCCAGGACCCGGCCCGCTGCCGGCTGCTCGCCACGATCGCCCTGGAGACCCGCGGCACCGGGTCGTCCCGAGCCGCGGAAGCCGCCGCCGAGGCGGAAAGCCTCGCCCGCCGCCTCGACGACCCCGCCCTGCTCGCCTTCGCCCTCAACGGCGTCTTCATGCAGTCCTGCACGACGGCCGGCCTCGCCCCGCGCCGCGACGCCATCGGCACCGAACTGATCGCCCTGGCCGAACGGCACGGCCTGGTCACCTACGAGGTGCTCGGCCACCTGATCAGGGTGCAGTCCCGCGCGGGCCTCGCCGACTTCGCCGCGGCGGACGAACACGCCGAGGCGGCCGACCACTTGGCCGACCGCCACGAACTGCCGCTGGTCCGCGTGTTCACGGACGGGTACCGGGCGCTGCGGCTGGCCGCGACCGGACACCCCGACCGCGCCGGGGCCGCCTACCGCGAGGTCGACCGGCTGCTCGACGGGCCGGGTATGCCCGGCGTGCGCGACGGTCTGCTTCCCCTCGCGCTGCTCTGTGCCCGTCTGTCCGGGCGGCCCTACGACATCCGCGGGGCCGTCGACCCGGACGCGGACTGGGGGCCGTATCTCCCCTGGATCCGGCCCGCGCTCGCCCTTGCCACCGACGGCGAAAGGGCAGCCCGCGACGTGCTTCGCGGGCTGCCCGAACCTCCTGCCGACCTCGTGCAGGAGGCGCTGTGGTGCGTCGCGGCGGCCGTCGCCCTGGCCCTCGACGACCGCCCGACACTGCGCCGCTGCCTGGCCCGACTACGCCCGGCCGCCGGCCAACTCGCGGGTGCGGCCAGCGGGTTGCTGACAGTCGGCCCGGTGGACACCTGGCTGACGGCGATCGAGAAAGCGCTCGGCTGAGCAGCGCCCCCGAAGGGGCGCGGGGCTGTATTCATGTGCGGCTACCGCCGCGTGGGCGCGACCAGCCACGACGGCGCCGCAGCCGATCGACGGCCGATCGCGGCTCTGTCGGCAAAACGCCTACGCCACGAGCTCCTTCTTGATCCGGTCCAGCATGAACGCCGAGGACTCCCGCGCCCGTTCCTCCCACGCGAAGACGCAGGCCGTGGCGACCCCGTCGAAGTTCAGCTCATGCAGCGTGCCGAAGAACGCGTCCCAGTCGACCTCGCCCTGGCCGATGTCCAGGTGCTGGTGGATCCGGGCCGTGGTGCCGGGCGGGTTGAGGATGTAGCGCAGCCCGCTGGAGCCCTTGTGGTTGAAGGAGTCCGCGATGTGCACGTGCTGCAGCTTGTCACCGGCGTAGCGCATCATCGCCGCGATGTCCGCCGTAGGGTCGGCGCCCGACAGGTGGAAGGAGTGCGGGGCGCAGTAGAGGTAGTTCACCCATGGCTTGTTGATCGCGCGGACCAGGTCCACCGCGGGGGTGTTCTCCTCGCAGAAGTCGTCCGGGTGCGCCTCCAGGTTGAGGGCGATGCCCTCGCGCTCGAAGAGGGGGAGGAGTTCCTCAAGGGAGCGCCAGAAGGCCGCTTCGCTCTCCGCCGCGCGCTCCGGGCGCCCGTTGAACTCGCTGTTCATCAGCGGGCATTCGAGGTCCGCCGTGATCTCGATCATCCGCTTCCAGTAGCGGACGGCCGCCTGGCGCTCGGTCTCGTCCGGGGACGACCACTTGTACAGCGGCAGCACCGAGGACAGCTGCACCCCGTGCGTGCGCAGGGAGTTCTTCAGCTCCGCGATCCGCTCGTCGTCCGCGCGCGGGTGCAGGAAGAACGGCATGAAGTCGTCACGCGGCGACAACTCGATGTACTCGTAGCCGAGTTCGGCCACCGTGCGCACCATGTCGTCGATCGGCAGGGCGCGGAACATGTACGGGTCGAGGGCGATTTTCATGCGGTGCCTCCGTAGAAGGCCGGGCGGGGCTCGATCTCGGTGGCGACGACGGTGCCCGACTCCAGGGCCTCGACGGTCGCGGCGGTGATGACGGTGGCGGCGTAGCCGTCCCAGGCCGAGGGGCCGGTCGGCTCCTGGCCGGCCGCGATACCCGCGATCCACTCGCGGAACTCGGTGTCGAAGGCGTCCCGGAAGCGGCCCACCCAGTCGGTGAGGACCTCGGTGCTGTGCTGACCCGCGGTGCGGACCCCGACCGCGGCCGGGTCGGGCAGCCGGACCAAACCTTCCTCGCCGACGGTCTCGCACTGGATGTCGTAGCCGTACCGGCAGTTGACGAAGACCTCCAGGTCGATACGGACGCCCTTGGCGGTCTCGAAGAGGATGATCTGCGGGTCCTTGAGGTGCGCGAACCGCTTGCTGGTGGCGCGCGGGGTGATCACCTGGGTGGAGACGATCTCGTCGTCGAGGAGCCAGCGCAGCACGTCGACCTCGTGCACCGCCGTGTCCAGCGAGGCCATCTCGGAGGTGTACGACTCCGGGACGGTCGGGTTGCGGTGGGCGCAGTGCACGATCAGCGGCTCGCCGATCCGGCCCGAGTCGATGACCTGCTTCAGCTGCCGGTAGCCGACGTCGTAGCGGCGCATGAAGCCGACCTGGACCAGCCGTCGGCCGTGCGCCCGCTCGGCCTCGACGATCTTCAGACAGTCCTCGGCGGTGGTGGCCAGGGGCTTCTCGCAGAACACCGGCTTGCCCGCCGCGATCGCGTTCAGCACGTGCTCGGCGTGGGTCGGGCCCCACGAGGTGACGAGCACCGCGTCGACGTCGTCCGCGGCGACCACGGCCGCGCCGTCGGGCAGCACCCGGGCGCCGACCGGCTCCGCGGCCTCGGCGGCACGGGCCGGGTCGATGTCGGTGACCGCGGTGACCTGGGCACCGGTGACGGTGTGGGTGAGGCGCTGGATGTGCTCCTTGCCGATCCAGCCGGCGCCGATCACTCCTACTCGAACAGTCATGGTGATTCCTTCACATGGTCAGGAGAAGCGCGCGCGGAGCTCGGCTTCGAGGGTTTCGAGGGTGCGGCCCTTGGTCTCGGGGACGTAGAGCTTCACGAAGGTGAGCGAGAGGATCCCCGCCACGACGAACAGGAAGAAGGTGTTGGAGATCCCGATGGCGGAGACCAGCGAGGGGAAGACCAGGCCGATCACGAAGTTGGTCAGCCACAGCACCACGGCCGCGATGCCCATGCCGAAGCCGCGCATCCGCATCGGGAAGATCTCCGACAGCATCAGCCAGGTGACCGGGGAGATCGCGCCCTGCTGGAAGGCGAGGAAGGTGACCGTCATGGCGAGCACGGCGTAGGCCCGGCCGTCCCCGGCGGGCAGCAGCAGGGAGAACACGCCGATGAACAGCAGGGCGAGGGTGGTGCCGATCTGGCCGGTCATCAGCATCGGACGGCGGTTGACGCGCCCCAGCAGCCAGATGCCGACGAAGGTGGCCAGCACCGAGATCACACCGTTGGCGATGTTGGCGGTCAGCGCGGTGTCCGAGGCGAAGCCGGCGTCCGAGAGGATCTGGGTGCCGTAGTACATGATCGTGTTCACGCCGGTGATCTGCTGCACGATCGCGATGCCGAAGCCCACGAACATCAGCTTGCGCAGCCACGGGGTGGACCGCATGTCCTGCCAGCCGCCGAGCCTCTCCTGCTCCTCCTTCACGGCGAGCGCGGAGACCTCGGCCAGCTCGGCCTCGGCCCGCTGCTGGGACCGCACCTGCTTCAGTACTTCGAGAGCCTCGTTGAAGCGGGTCCGGGAGGCCAGCCAGCGCGGGCTCTCCGGCATGACCAGCATGCCGAACCACAGCACCACGGCCGGGACCGTGGCGATCACCAGCATCCAGCGCCAGATGCCACCGGACTCGCTGCCCACGTTCGCGATGACCGCGTTGGAGGTGAAGGCCAGCAGCTGCCCGCTGACGATCATCAGCTCGTTGCGCGTGACCAGGGCGCCGCGCCGCTCGGCGGGGGAGATCTCCGCGAGGTAGACCGGCACGGTGACCGACGTGCCGCCGACCGCGAGGCCCAGCACGAAGCGGGCCACGATCATGACCGCGGTGGTCGGGGCCAGCGTGGCACCGAGGGCGCCGACGAAGAACAGCACCGCGAGGGTGAGGATCGTACGGCGGCGGCCCCGCGCGTCCGACAGCCGGCCGCCGGCCACCGCGCCGAGCGCGGCGCCCAGCAGCAGCGAGCTGGTGACCATGCCCTCGGTGACCGCGTTCAGCCCGAGGTCCTTGCTCATGTAGGGCAGGGCGCCGTTGATGACACCGGTGTCGTAACCGAAGAGCAGTCCGCCGAAGGTGGCGATGATCGTGATGAGCCGCAGCCGCCGGGAGACCGCCGGGGAGGGCTGGTCGGTGACGGGGGCGGCGGCCTGGAGCGTGTCGTCCCTGACGTTCATCGGCCGCCTCCTACCGGTTCGGGTTCAGGCCGGGGCGCCGGGTACCGGACAGGCCGCAGCCGTTCAGGTACTCACGGGTGCTGGTGGCGATGGGCAGCGGCACCTCGGGGGCGCACGGGTAGAGGTCCTGCTCGACGATCACGAACAGCTCGGCGTCGAGCTTTGCCAGCTCGGCCACCACGTCGGCCGGGTTCGGTACACCGGCCGGCGGCGACACGCACACGCCCCGCTTGACGGCCTCGCCGAAGCCGAGGTCCTCGGCCGCGACCTGGGCCAGGATCTCCGGGTCCATCTGCTTGATGTGGACATAGCCGACGCGCTCGCCGAAGCGGCGGATCAGGTCGACGTTGTCGCCACCGCCGTAGGCGACGTGCCCGGTGTCCAGGCACAGATTCGTGTAGCGGCCGTCGGACTCGTTCAGCAGCCGCTCGATCTCCGGCTGGGTCTGGATGTGGCTGTCCGCGTGCGGGTGGATGACGAGGCGCACGTCGTACTCGTCGAGGAGCAGCTTGCCCAGCCGGTCGGCGGCCTTGCCGAAGCCCGCCCACTGGTCGGCGGTCAGCTCGGGCGACTCGGTGAACGCGCCGGTCTTCTCGTCCCGGTACATGGGCGGGATGAGGACCAGGTGGTGGGCGCCCGCGGCCTGGGTCAGCGTGGCCACCTGGCGGACGTGGGCGAGCATCTCGTCCCAGGCCTCGGGGCGGTGCAGCGCGCCGAACGCGGTGCCGCCGGAGACCTTGAGCCCGCGGGCGTCGAGCTCCTCCTTCAGCACCTTCGGGTCGGTGGGCAGATAGCCATAGGGCCCGAGCTCGAACCACTCGTAGCCGGCCTGCTTCAGCTCGTCGAGGAAGCGGGTGTACGAGACCTGGTGCTCGTCCTCCGGGAACCAGACGCCCCAGGAGTCGGGGGCGGAGCCGAGGCACAGGTTGCCGACGGTGGTGCGGAGGGGGGATGGCGCCGTTGCCATGGCGTGTCCTTCGGGGAGAGGGGGAGACGGGGAGGGCTGCCGCCAGCTGGCTGCTGCGCTCTACTAGCGCGCTCTAGTGCGAGTACGATGACCCCTGTCCGAATGTCATGTCAATACCTTGTTGCCGGGGGATTTCCTGGGGGATCGGGGCGCACCCCCTAGGGGGTGTCCGGCGGATCAGGTCGGCTACAGGAGACGGTGCTTCCTGGCCGACCGCGAGCGGGGTCTGGTGCGTGCAGCTGCAAGGCGGAGGAGGGAGTCGACGCGGTGGGGGCACCTCCCGGCCGAAGGCTGGGGGACGTCGGCGAGTGACGACAACGCGGCAGATGTGCGTGCCAGGGCCCGCGACGCCGGCATGATCCGCCGGATACCCCCTAGGCTGGGCTCCGTCGAAGGGTGGGTGCGCAGGTGGATGCAGCGGGCAGGCAGCGGCCGACGATGGCCGACGTCGCCGACAGGGCGGGGGTCTCCCGGGCGCTGGTGTCGATCGTGTTCCGCAACCAGCCGGGCGCCAGCCAGGAGACGCGCGAACGGGTGCTGCGGGTCGCCGACGAGATCGGCTACCGCCCCGACAGCGCGGCCCGGCTGCTGGCCCGCGGCCGTAGTCGCACCCTCGGCGTGATGTTCACCGTCCACCAGACCTTCCACACCGACCTGATCGAGGGCATCTACCCGGAGGCCGAGCGGCTCGGCTACGACGTGCTGCTCTCCGCCGCCGCCCAGGGCCGCAGCGAGGAGAAGGCGGTCGAGGCGCTGCTCGGCCACCGCTGCGAGGCGCTGATCCTGCTCGGCCCGGACGCGGAGCCCGCCTACCTCGACGGACTCGGCCAGCGGGCCGTCACCGTGTCGATCAGCCGACGGGTGCCACGGGCCCGGGTCGACTTCGTACACAGCGCCGAGAGCAAGGGCGTCCGGCAGGCCATGGACTACCTGGTCGAACTCGGGCACCGCAGGATCGTGCACATCGACGGCGGCGGGGGTCCCGGGTCGGCCGAGCGGCGGCGCGCCTACCGGGCCGCGATGCGCCGGCACGGTCTCGAACCGGAGATCCGGGTGATACCCGGTGAGCACACCGAGCAGTCCGGTATCGAGACAGGACGGCTGCTGCTGGCGGAGCGGGACCGGGGACTGCCCCTGCCGACCGCCGTGCTGGCGGGCAACGACCGTTGCGCGATGGGTGTGTTGATGGCGATGACCCGGGGTGGTGTCGAGGTCCCGCGGGACGTCTCCGTGGTCGGCTTCGACGACAGTCATCTCTCCCACCTCATGCCGATCGGCCTGACCACCGTGCGTCAGGACGCGCGCCTGATGGCCGAGTACGCGGTGCGGTTCGCCGTGGAACGGCTGGAGAACACCGAACTGGAGCCGCGCGAGGCGGTGCTGGACCCGAAACTGGTGGTACGGGGCACCAGCGGGCCGCCCCCCGCTTCGTGAAGCGGAGGACGGCCCGAGTGCCCGGTGGGGGCCGGCCGATCGCCGGCCGGGTGCTGACCGACCGTCAGCGGGTGCCGTTGGCGGCGAACTTGGCGATCGTGTCGGCGTTGTCCTTGGTGACGAACGCGGGGCCGGTCAGGACGGGGGCCGCGCCGCCGCCGCTGTAGTTGCCGTTGTTCTTGTAGAGCCACAGGGAGTCGACCGCGAGGTAGCCCTGGAGGTACGGCTGCTGGTCCACCGCGAACTCGACCGAGCCGTCCTGAATGGCAGAGACCAGGTCCTTGTTGAGGTCGAAGGTGGCGACCTTGGCCTTGCTGCCGGCGTCCTTGACGGACTGGATGGCGGTCAGGGCGATCGGGGCGCCGAGGGTGACGACCTGGTCGATCGAGGAGTCCTGCTGCAGCTTTGCGGTGATGGTGGACTTCACCGAGGGCATGTCGGTGCCGTTGACGTAGATCTTGTCGGTCTTGCCCTTGAAGCCCTTGGTCAGACCCGCGCAGCGGGCTTCCAGAGCGACCTGGCCCTGGGCCTGCACGACACAGAGTGCGTGCTTGGCGCCGAGCTTGTTGAGGCGCTCGCCGAAGGCCTGGCCCGCGATGGTCTCGTCCTGGCCGAAGTACTCGAGCATGCCGAGCTTCTTCCAGGCGTCCACACCGGAGTTGAAGCCGACGACGGGGATGCCGGCGGCCTCGGCCTTGCCGATGACGGACTTCAGCGCGTCGGGCGTGGCGGCGGTCAGGGCGATGCCGTCGACCTTCTGGTCGATCGCGTTCTGCACCAGGTTGGCCTGGTTGGCGGCGCTCGGGTCGGCGGAGTAGACCAGCTTGATGTTGTCCTTGGCGGCCGCCGCGGCGGCTCCCTTGCGGATCAGGTCCCAGAAAGTGTCGCCGGGCTGGGCGTGGGTGATCATGGCCACCGTCATGCGGGGCGTGGACGCCTTGCCGGCGGACGCGGCCGCGCCGCTGTCCTCGGACTTCTTGCCGCCGGAGCTGCTGGAGCAGCCCGTGGCGAGCAGGGCGCCCGCGAGAACGGTGGCGGCCAGGGCGGCGGCTCGGTGGTTTCTGTGCATGTCCCTTGCACCTCGCTGTGCGGTCTGGATCGGCTCTGGGGAGCGGAACGAGCTGGAAATGGCGGGAGGGGAAGACGGGGAGGGTGAGCGGGCGGTCCGGCGCCGGGGGTGACGGTCGACGAGTCATGGCATTGCTGCCGCCCTCGCCACGGCGCGAGCGGTGGACCGCCGGCGGTGGGGGCTGTGGCACCGGTGGCCGACCGGGTGCCTCGCACGGACGGGAATGGAGCTCCGTGCCGACGGCCAAGGGGTGCGACCGTCGACGGCTTGTTCATGTGCTAGAGCGCTTTATTAGCGCGCTCTAGTGACACGTACTATGGGGTCGCCCTCAGGGGATGTCAATCACTTTGTCATGACGTTCCAACAAATCCCGGAGACCGCTCTCGGCTCCGTACTGTGGGGGTATGGGCGACGGCACGGTGACGCTGTTCCTGTGCGGGGACGTGATGCTCGGGCGCGGTGTCGACCAGATCCTCAAGCGGCCCGGTGATCCGGCGCTGCGGGAGGACGGCGGCGGGGACGCCCGCTCCTACGTCCGCCTCGCGGAGTCGGCGGGCGGCCCGATTCCCGCTCCCGTCCCCCCGGGCTGGCCCTGGGGTGAGGCGCTGCGGCTGCTGGAGCGGACCGCGCCGGACGCGAGAGTCCTGAACCTGGAGACCTCCGTGACGCGCAGCGACGCGTTCGCTCCCGGGAAGGCGGTCCACTACCGCATGCACCCGGACAACCTCCCCGCACTCACCGTGGCCCGGCCCGACGTCTGCGTCCTGGCCAACAACCACGTGCTCGACTTCGGCCGCTCCGGCCTGACGGAGACGCTCGACTCCCTGCACCGTGCGGGACTGCGAACGGCGGGCGCCGGACGCGACGCCCCGGAGGCGTACGCGCCCGCCACGGTCCCCCTCCGCGACGGCCGCCGCCTACTGGTCTTCGCCCTGGGGGCGGGCTCCAGCGGCATCCCGGCCGACTGGGCGGCGACCAGGACCCGGTCGGGTGTCGCCTACGTTCCCGAACTGTCGGCCTCGTCGGCGGCGGAGGCGGTCACGGCCGTGCGCCGGGCACGGGGCGCCGCCGATCTCGTGGTCGTGTCCATCCACTGGGGCTCCAACTGGGGCTACCTCGTCCCCCGCAGCCAGGTCCGCTTCGCGCACGCCCTCGTGGACGGCGGTGCGGACGTCGTCCACGGCCACTCCTGTCACCATCCGCGCCCCGTCGAGCTGTACCGGGACCGGCTGATCCTCTACGGCTGCGGCGACTTCATCGACGACTACGAGGGCATCACCGGCTACGAGGAGTACCGCGACGACCTCCGCCTCGCCCACCTCGTCACCCTGGCCGCGGACACGGGCCGGCTCACCGACCTGCGGATGGTGCCGTTCCAGGTCCGGCGGCTGCGGCTG
This sequence comes from Streptomyces sp. NPDC048277, assembly GCF_040652235.1. NCBI lineage: Bacteria > Bacillati > Actinomycetota > Actinomycetes > Kitasatosporales > Streptomycetaceae > Streptomyces > Streptomyces sp. NPDC048277. The sequence goes on along the minus strand of NZ_JBEZLQ010000022.1, from coordinate 98,021 downwards.
GAACGCGCCTCCGCCGAGGACCGCGGCTGGCTGCGCCACACCCTCGACCGGATCAGCCACGGCGTACGCATCACCCTGGAGGCCGACGGCGTACTACGCTGCGTAGCGGGAGAGTTACGGAGACGGAGGGGTGTCGCCATGCCGCAGCGGCGATTCGCGACGGGCCGCAGCCAGGAGCCGCGCCAGCGGTTCGCGGAGGAGCTGAGGGAGTTGCGGGCACAGAAGGGGGTCAGCCTGCGGCAGCTGGGCGAACGCCTGGGCTGGGACTGCTCGTTGTTCGGGAAGATGGAGAAGGGGGAGACCCTGGGAGGTCCCGAGGTCGTCCAGGCACTGGACGACTATTACGGGGCGCCGGGGTTGTTGCTGGCGTTGTGGGAGCTGGCGCGGGCGGACAAGACGCAGTTCCGCGAGCAGTACCGGGAGTACATGGCGCTGGAGGGCGAGGCGGTCAGCCTGTGGCACTTCGCGGTGAGCGTGCTGCCGGGCCTGCTCCAGACGCCGGGGTATGCGCGGGAACTGCTGGCAGCGGGTGGCCTCAAGGGTGAGGAACTGGAACAGCAGGTCGAAGCGCGCATGGGTCGGCGGGAGTTGTTGGAGGGGGCGGAGACGCCGTCGTTCCGGACCATTCTCTCGGAGGCCGTTCTGCGGACACCGCTGCGAGCCGCGGGGGAGTGGGGCGCCCAACTGGAACACCTCCTGGAGATGGCGGAGCGTGAGAACGTGACCGTCCACGTGCTGCCGAACAGTGCTGGTCTGCACACGCTGATGGGCTTCGACCTGTGGTACCTGCTGCTGCCGGACGGCCGGACGGTGGCCTACACGGAGAACGGCTACAGGGGCGAACTGATCAAAGAATCCGCGCCGGTTGTGCGCCTGCAGAAGGCGTACGATTCAGTGCGCGACCTGGCGTTGTCCCCAGCCGAGTCGCGGAAGTACATCCTGCGCACGTTGGAGGAGGTACCTTGCGAATCGTCGACCTGAAGGCTGCTTCGTGGCGCAGGAGCAGCTACAGCAACCAGGACGGTGGCGCGTGCGTGGAGGTGTCCCACGACTTCGCCACCCTCGTCCCCGTTCGCGACAGCAAGAACCCGCACGGTCCCGCGATCACGTTCGCGGCCGAGGGATGGTCGGCCTTTGTTTCCGCCGTGAAAGGCGGGGAGTTGAGCGCCTGACCGGCCGTACCCGAGGCGCTCACCGTGTGCTGCACACCGTCCGCGGAGCCGCTCTGCCGGTGGTGCCCTGCGTGGACTGGGCGTCCTGTACCCGCTGTACGTCCTGGAGGAGGCGCGGGATGCCGGGGTTCTGGTCGGCGGCGACCCTGGCGATGGTCTGGAGGACGGCCGCGTAGAAGGCGTCGCGTACGGCGGGTGCCATGACGTCCGAGGCGTCCAGGCAGCGCGGGCCCGTGCGGAGCCGTTCGGAGATCTCGCGGTCGATCGCGCTGTTCTGCGAGGTCACCTGGCGGTTCGCGGAGAAGACGCTGAGGCGGGCCCATTTCTGCTGGCCCTCCTTCGAGGCCAGTTTCCGGATCAGCGCCCTGGCCCGGGAGTTGCTGCTGAACAGCGCGGCGAAGTCGCCGGTGACCTCGTGGGCCCGGACCGGGCCGCCGCCGGGCAGCAGCGGGGCGGAGTCCAGCAGGTCCGCGTGCCGCGCGTCCGACTGGTAGAAGGCGCGGGCGAAGGAGCCCTGGTGCTCCAGGCTGCACCCGCCCCAGCCGTCGAACAGCAGCCCGTGGCTCTTCGGAGAGCCGCGGTGGTCGGTGAGCAGGGCGTGCCTGGCCGCCGTCCGGTCCTGCCCGAGCAGCTTGGCCCACGCCTCCCAGGCGGACCGCACCGGAGTGCTCCGCCACCACTGTGCCGTGTCCGTGCCCAGCGCCCACTTCTCGTAGACGGCCGGTCCCGCGTGCTGCAGCACGAGATCCTCGATCCAGTCCGTGCCGGGCCAGCCGGAGGCGCCGTCGTCGCCCATGCCGATGCACCAACTCCGCAGCGGCGCGGGCGAGTCGGCGGGCTTCTCGCCCTGCCGGTACCAGACGATGCTCTTCAGGTCCGCCTTGACCGGGACCCAGTACACGGACGAGGAGTTCGTGCCGGTCGCGTTCCACGGGGCGCCGTACTGCGCCGGATCGTAGAGGTCGTTCAGCGGCTTGAGGCGGTCCTGGTCGGCGTACTCGGCGAGTTCACCGATGCCCGGCATGATCACGATGTCCGGCGGTTCTCCCGACTGGACCTCGGAGAGCAGCACCTCGTGCTGGGCCGCGGTGCCCTGGTAGCGGAAGGGGATGCCGAAGCCCCGCAGCAACTCCTCGAACTGGTCGGCCTGGTCGCCGGTCCAGGTGCCGAGGATGGTCACCGGCTCCCCGTCGTCGTGCCGCGCCCAGGCCACCACCATGCCGCCGGCCGCGATCAGCGCCATGACCACGAGCACGACCAGAACCTTGAACCGCCGGGTCACCGCCGCCTCCAGTAGTCGCTGTCGAGCCGGAGACCGAGCCCCAGCGCGGGCAGTACGACGACCAGCAGGCCGCCGACGACCGTGGCCAGGTACACCCGGTCGGTCCAGGCGCCGTCGTCCAGCCGCTGCCGGACCTCCTCCGACTTCCCGGTGACGCTCTGCTGCGCCTCGACCAGCCCCGTGCCGGTCCGCCGGGACAGGTCGGTGATCTGCTGGAGGTCCCCGAGCGCCCCGTCGAGACGGTCCTCGACGGCGGACGTCGTCAGCAGCGGGAACACCGCGAGCAGCACGGTGAGGACGAGGGCCGCGAGCAGGTACGGGTTCCAGTCGCGGCCGCAGCGGTCACGCAGCACGAACAGCGCCGAGAGCAGGGTCAAGGCCAGGGCGGCCAGGGCGAGTTCGGCGACCCACCACCCGGCCTGCTGCCACCGCCCCATGGCGGCCGTGACCCTGGCGTGCCGCATCTGGGTCTTCTGCAGTTCGTTCAGACGGGGTGCGAGCCCCACCGCGTCCCGGGTGAGCAGCGAGTCCGCCTCGTCGAGCTTCTGCTCCCGCATCAGGGGCTGGTCGCGGTACAGGGACGTACCGAGGTTGAGCGAGGTGCTGTAGGTGTTCAGCAGACCCATGACCGTGCCGAGGTCCTGGTCGGTGCGGTCGGCGATCCGGGACAGGCCCTGGTCGGCGGCGGAGAGCTGGGACCGGTAGCTCTCGCCCGAACCCGCCACGTCGACCAGGTGCATCTCCACCAGGGCATGGGCCTCCTGGTCGGCACGGACCGCCGCCAGCCGGGTGCCGGCGAGCCTCTGCACGGCTGGCGCCTCGCGGGCGGCGAGGGCATCGGCGCCGCGCTGGGTCTGCCGGTAGGAGAGGAACAGGGCGGTCGAGGCGACGGCCGCGCACAGGAACAGCACCAGCAGGTGCGTCTCAAGCAGTCGGCGGGTCCGCCAGGGGGCCAGCCGCCGGCGCCAGAGGGCGGCGGGGGAGTACCGCCGTAAGGAGGCGATCCAGGCGATGCGTACGGTCGTCACAGCAGCTTCTCCCCGCAGACGATGCAGTGCCGGGCCTCGCTCCCGGCCCGGCGGCCGCAGTTGCCGCAGCGCGGGCCCGGCGGTGCGTCGACCGCGTCGGGCAGCGGCGCGCCGGGATGCGACCCGGCGCGCAGGATCATGGGGCCTAGGGTGCCGGCGTCGACGGCGCGCAGCCGGATCCGTCCGGCGGCCGCGTCGTCGATGTCGGCGACGGTACGGATCTCGTCCAGCACCCAGCTCGTGCCGAACCGCGCCGCGAGCCGGGCGGCCAGCCCCAGCCGGTCCTCGGCGGTGTCCCGGCGCTGCTCCTGGAGCGCGGCGAGCCCCTCGCGCAGGGCACCGCGCATCCGGGCCGCGGCGTTGAGGCTGCGCACGCTGTCGGCGCCCTCCCGGGCGGGCGGCGCGGACTGGTCGGGGAGGTGCCAGCGGGCCACGACGGGCGCGTGGACGTCACCGATGGAGACCATGGCGAACTGCAGCTCGGTCTCCAGCGGATCGTCGTCGGCGTCGGCGACCAGGGTGAGCAGATAGTCGCGTCTGCCCTGTTCCCACTGGTAGGTGGGAAAGCTCCAGCGGTGCGGCCGGCCGGGCTGGGGCAGCCCGCCGAGTCGGTGCGGCCGGGGTGCCTTCTCGCTGAGCGAGACCTGTCGTACGGAGGGCCGCAGGGTCACCTCGATCGGCAGCTGGGGCGTGTGCACCCGGCGCAGCCGCGCGATGGCGTCGGTGATCGCCCGGCCCAGGCCCTCGTCCACGAACTGGGCGGTGCCGTGCAGCCGTTCGGCGAGGGTCAGCAGCGGGTCCGGGGTCCAGTCGGCGCCCACCGCGAACACATCGCAGGTGAACTGCCCGGCGCAGGCGTCCAGTTCCTCCTCAAGCCGGGACTCCCCGGCCGCGCTGCTGCCGTCGGTGATCAGCACCAGATGCTGCACGGACAGGGGCCGGCCGGCGAACAGGGCCCGTACCCCGGCCGCCCAGGCGGCGTACCCGGCGGGCCGCGGACCGTCCCGGTGCAGCGGGAGCGCGCCCGCGCCGAAGGCGGCCCGGCGCCGCTGGTGCTGGTCGGCGACGGCCCACTCGTCGGCGCCGTGCGGATAGCAGCGGACCGGGGCGGGTCCGCTGCCCAGCACGGCGAAGGAGATCCGGTCGGGCAGCGCCCGCAGCGCGGCCGGCAGGGCGTGCCGGACGGCCGCCCGGTTGGCCTCGGCGACGTCCACCGCGATGATCACGGCGAGTTCGACCGCGGGCAGATCGGTGGGGGCGCCGTCGGCGGCCACGTCGACCTGCAGATGGGCCTCGATCTTCGCGCTGCGGTGCGGGCGCAGATCGCCGTCGAGGTCGACATGCAGTCGGATGCCCGGCTGCGGCGGCCGGGTGTGGCTGCTCATGTCCTACGTCACCGCTCCTTCCCTTCGTCGCCGTGCGCACCGCGTGGTCGGTGCGGTTCGGCCGGAGGCCCGTTCCGTGCGGTCAGATCAGGGTCTGCGGCCGTACCGCGTGCAGGAGGTCCACGAGGTGTTCGTGGGTGGCGGCCGACTCCCGGTGACGGGCGGCCAGTTGCCGGTAGAGCGACTCCATCCGGCTGCGCAGCTCGCGCTCCGGCGCGGTCAGGTGTCTCAGCCGGCGGGCGTCGAGCCGGCCGCCCGCGGGCCCGGACCCGTCGTTGAGGTGGTGCAGCGCGTCCAGTTTCCATTCGTGCAGCTCGGTACGGAGTCGCAGCGCCTCCTCCTCGGACAGGCTCGGCTCGCCCGCGCCCGGTCCGCGGCCCACCAGGCCGGGCAGTTCGGCCAGCGCCGCGTCGACCTCGGCGGGCGCGGCGAGCGAACCGAGACGGGGGTCCCCCCGGACGGAGTCCGGGGGAGGATCGACGTCCCCGGGCAGCCGGGCCGCGCGGATGCGCACGGAGGCGATCCGGGCGACGGTGTGGTCCAGGGTGCCGGGCCCCACCCGGCCCAGCACGTCGAGGGCCGCCCGCCGGTCGCCCGCGCGCAGCGCGAGCCTGGCCAGGCCCAGGGCGGCGCCGCCGTGCGCGGGATTGCGGGCGAACACCGCCTCGTACAACTCCTTGGCGGTGGGCCCGGACCCGGCGTCGCCGAGCCGCTCCCCGCAGTAGGCGAGGGCCAGCTTGGGCGCGTACTCGCCGGGGAGTTCGAGATGGACCTGCGTGAAGTGGTTCCTGGCCTCGGCGACCTGCTGCTGGTTGCCGTCGAGGCCGGCGCTGCGCAGCGCGAGCAGGGCGCGGTGCCACTCCAGCCGCCACCGGCGCACGGCCGACGGCCCGGGGACGGAGTCGGCGGTGTCCAGCTCCGCCTGGGCCAGTTCGAGGTCCTCGCCGGTGTTCCGGCCCAGCAGGACACGCACGTTGTGCAGGCAGATCTCCACCGAGCGCGGCTTCTCGTCCTCCTGGTCGAGGAGTTGTCCGGGGTCGTAGCCGCTGCTCACCTCGAACCGCGCGGTCTGCGGGTCGCCCGGATACCGCCTCGGTACGGGCAGACAGCCGGCGATCTCGGTGGGGGTGGGGGCGCCCAGGTCGAGGGCCGGGGCCAGCGGCGGCTCGTACCGGTCGCGGCGGGGCCGGTCCAGCCAGTGCCCGATGTCCGGCACCGTGCCGAGCCGGGCGCCGAGCAGCTGCGGGGACGGCCGGAAGTAGTCGGAGGGCTCGGGCGGATCGCTCTTGCCGCGCAGGGCACGGATCTCCCGCAGCGCGCCGCGCAGTTGGCCGGCCATCTCGCGCGCGTCGGCGAACCGCCGCCCGGGGTCGTCCCGGACGGCGCGTTCGACGACCCGGCGGAAGGAGTCGGCGCCGAGGCCGGGCACCTCGTCGACGGCCCAGCCGGCCAGCTCCCGCAGGGTGACACCGACGGTGTGCAGGTCGTGGGCGACCGTGGGCAGGCCCGAGAACGCGGTCTCGGGTGCCATGTACTCGGTGGTGACATGGGCGGGCGGCTCGCTCTGCCCCTCCTCGCGCATGCCGCCGAGGTCGATGACCTTGACGCCGTCCCCGTGGTGCACGACGTTCGAGGGCTTCATGTCGCCGTAGACGAAGACCCGTTCGCCGCCGGCGTGCAGATGGACGAGGGCCTCCAGGATCTGGCAGCCGTACGCCGCGACATGCTCGATGTCGAGGACCGACGCCCCCCGCCGGGTCTCCTCGACGACCTTCGCGAGGGTGCCGTCGCCGACGTCGTCCATGACGATGTAGCCGCCGGTGATCTCACCGGTGCCGTCGCCGCGGGCGACGAAGTCGCGGATCTGGACGATACGGGGGTGGCGGATGGCGACGAGGTTGCGGCGCTCGACGTCGGCCAGCCGGGCGCCGTCGCGCTCGTACCGGTTGAGCAGCCCCTTGACGGCGACCACGTCCCCGAGATGGGTGTCCTCGGCGAGGTAGACCCAGCCCTGGCCGCCGTGCGCGATGGGGCCCATGATCTTGTACTGGTCGCGCAGCAGCTCGCCCTCGGTGAGTTCGGGCTCGTACGAGTAGCGCTCCCCGCAGGCCGGACAGTACCCCTTGGGGGGCACCGGCCCCTCGACGAAGGGCGCGGCGAAGGTGATGCCGCAGTCGGCGGCCGAGCAACCCATGCGGATGCGCAGCGGTGCCCCGGGATGGATGAGGCGGTCCTGGGCGGGGCGGGGCACCCTCTCGGGGAGCGCGAGGAGGTCGTGCGGGCCGAGGTCCCGGGGGTCCGCGGGCAGGGACGGCAGCCCCGGATGGTGCTCGGCGCGACCGCATCGGTCGCACCAGCCGGTGGGCAGTACGGAACCGTCGCACGGGGCTCCGCCGAAGCGCCGGTGCGGGCAGGCGGTCAAGCTCCCGCCGTGCCCCTGCCCCTGCCCCTGCCCGGCCGGCCCGGTCACCGGCGCTCCTGGCGGCCCAGGTCGGCGCGCAGGGTCCGGATCAGGTCGCGCAGTGCGCCGAGTTGGTGCTGCGGGTCCGCTACGGCGCCGACGAGACGGCGCTCGGCCCGGCGCAGGTCGGCCGTCTCGGTGACGGAACCGAGGGAGGCGCTGCCGACGACGCCACGGCGGACCGCGTTGCCGAACTCCGCGCGCACCAGCCTGCCGATCAGCGCGTCCGAGTGGCCCAGCAGTCCGGGCCGCAGCAGTTCGTCGCGCGCCGCCGTCCAGCCCGTGCCGCCCTCGTGACGGAAGACGAGCAGCAGCCGGAACCCCAACTCTCTTAACCGGATGAGGAGTTCGATCAGCGGTCCCGGCCGGGGTTCCTCGTCGAGGCCGTCGACGACGACCGTCACGGGCCGTGCGGGCCGTACCGGCGTGAGGTCGGCCGCCTGCGCGGGCCGCCGCCCGGTGCCGAGCAGCCAGTCCCAGTACGCCAGGTACTCGCCCACCGGGAAGGAGCCCTTGACCAGGGCGTGGTCGGCGAGGTGCGGTCTGCTGTCGCCGCCGCGGTGGACGACGTCGGCGCGGTGCAGCAGATGGCGCAGCGAGCGGTCCTTGCCGCTGCCCGGGGGCACCACGGTGATCTTCACCGGGTCCTCGTCCTCGTCCGGGTCGTCGAACCACCGGGTCAACCGCTCCTCGAAACCGTGGTCCCAGGCGTCCGGACTACTCAACTCTTTGATGACCGGGGAGAGTTCGGCGATGCGGTCGACGGGCACCAGATACGAGAAGGCGAGCCGGTTGTCCTCCGGCAGCAGCTCGCCCAGGTCACCGCGCCAGCTGACGACGAGACCGACCACCCGGGTGGGACGCCCGTCCCGCGGCCGGGTGCACACGGCGGCGCCGCTGAACCCGGCGCGCACCACCTCCGCCCTGGTGACGGCGTCCAGTTGCACCCGCTCGCCGCTGGCGCCGCCGATGCGGCCCCACAGGCTCATACCGTCGTCGAAGCCCTCCGCGTACCCGGTCGCGTACACCTCCGTGCCGGCCCTGAGCCGGGGTTCCAGCGGGGCGGGGCGGGCCTGCGGGCGCGGGCTGTCCAGTCGTAACACGGCGACGTCCTCGCCGTGTTCGCCCTCGCGCAGCCAGCCGCCGGGCATGACCCGCGCGGCGACCGGTTCGAGCGCGCCGTTCTCGGCGAACTCCAGCCATATGACGGCGTCCGGGTGCCGCACCACATGTGCGCAGGTCAGTGCCGTGTGCTGGTCGACGAGTACCCCGGCCCCGCAGATGGGGCCGTGCGCGTCCTCGCGTCGCAGCCTGAGTCTCCAGTCCGCACGCAATTCCCCCATGCTGTCTCACACTACGCGCGAGGCATGGTGCGCCCCTAGACTTGTGACCGGGTTTGGTCGGTCAATCAACGGAATCCGGCGGTGTGTTGACATGGGGGATCCGGAACCGATCGGTCTCGCGGAGGCCATCGGCACGGTGCGTGCGGAACTGGCCAGAGCCCAGGCCGAAGGCGCCCAGAGCGACTGGCGGTTCAGCGTGGAGCAGGTCAGCCTGGAGTTCTCGGTGCAGTTCCACCGGGCCGGCGAGGCCGGGGCGGGACTGCGGCTGGGCGTGGTCGAGGCCCGGCTGGGCGGCTCGGTGAGCCACGACTCCACGCACCGCATCCAGGTCGACCTCAAGCCCCTGCCCCGCCCCGACGGCCGCCACCACGAGGTGAGCCGCGAGGACGACGGCCCGCTGGCGCGGGGCTAGGAGAACACGCCGAGGTCACCGCCGCGGTGCCGTCAGTACGGTGAGGAGCCCTCGGCCAGGTGCCCCGGTCCCCGGTCAGGCGTGCAGGCTCGTGCCGTCGATCGCCACGCGGCGGCCCTCCCGGGTGTGCGGGAAGTAGTCCCACACGGCGTGGTGCTGGACGCTGCGGTTGTCCCAGAACACCAGGGTGCGCTCCTGCCAGCGGACCCGGCAGTGCAGCAGCGGCGTCCGGGCCATGTGCGCGTACAGCATCGCCAGCAGGGCGTCGCTCTCGGCGCGCGACAGCTGCGTGATGTGCGAGGTGTAGGGGGCGTTGACGAACAGAAGCTTGCGGCCGTTCTCCGGATGGCGGACCACGACCGGCTGTTCGGTGCGCGGCACGTCGTACTCGGGCGGCGGGGTCAGCCCGGCGTCCGTCCACGGCTTCGCGCCGTCGTGGAGGGCGGTCAGGCCGTCCAGGAAGCCGCGCAGGGCGGGTGAGAGCAGCTCGTAGGCGAGGTGCATGTTGGCGAACAGGGTGTCGCCGCCGCTGCCGCCCTCCGGGATCGTGGTGATGTACAGCATGGAGCCGAGGGAGGGCTCGGCGTCGGCGGTGCCGTCGGAGTGCCAGCCGTTGCCGGCGACGGCCCTGGAGTCTTTGTCCGCCTTGATCTCCAGGATGTGCGGGTCGGATCCCTCGGCCGGGAGGGCCACGGGGTGCAGTTCGCCGAAGACGCCCGCGAACCGCTTGTGTTCCTCGGGGGTCAGGTCCTGGTCGCGGAAGACCAGGACGTGATGGGTGTGGAACGCGTGCTTGAGCTCCTTCTCCTGCTGGGGCGTCAGCTCACGGGAGAGGTCGAGGCCGGTGACCTCGGCGCCCAGCACCGGGGTGATGGGGGCGACGGAGAGGGTGTCGTAGGGCTCGGCGGGGCGGGTGGTGAGCCGCTCGACGGCGCGCAGTGCGTAGTCCTCCATGAGGGACCTCCTTGGCATACGACGGGACGGGCGAACTTACGGATGCTGCACGGGCGTTCCCCTCCTCTCCTCCTCAGATCCGTCCGGCGGGCTGGGGCGGGGTGGGGGACGGGGTTCCGGGGAGGGCGTCGGACGGGGTTTTGGTGCGGGCGTCGGAGGGGGTTTTGGTGCGGGGCGCGGACGGGGTGCCGGGGAGGGCGTCCAACGGGGTCTCGGTACGGGCCGCGGGCGAGGTTTCGGTGTGGGTGGTGGCCGGGGCCTGGGCGTGGGCGTCGGACGGGTTCTCGGTGCGGGTCGCGGGCGGGGTTCCGGGGAGGACGTCGGGCGGGGCCTCGGTGTGGGTGGCGGTGGTTTCCCCGGCGGGCGGTTCTGCGAGAGCGGACGCGATCTTCCGGACCTGGGGCTCGGCGACGATCTCGTAGTGGTCGGCGTCGACGTGGTGCAGCCGGTACGGCGAGGGCAGATGGGCGTCCCAGGCACCGGGGGCGGTCGGTTCGGGCGCGAGCGTGGCCTCCTCCACAGGGCGCGTCGCGAGCCATACGGCGGTGGGCGTCCGGCGCAGCCGCGGCAGCCGGTGCCCGGCCATGGCCGCGAGGTTGGCCCGGCAGCAGCGCGCGAGCCGCTCGGCGTAGGCACGGCCGGGGTCGGTGCGGGAGCCGGTGGTGTTCCCGCCTTGTTCTGTTTGTTCCATCTCTTCCGTGAGGCGGGAGGTGTGCCGGTTGGGGCCGACGCCGCTCAACTCGCGGGCGAAGACGGCCCGGATCTGCTCCTCGTCGTAACCGGCGAGGCGCTGCCCGGCCCCGGGCGGGGGCGGGTCGAGGAGATGGAGTGCGGTCACCGGCCGTCCCTCCGCCTCCGCGAGCGCGGCCATCGACAGCGCCGTCCACGCCCCGAACGACCAGCCGGCGAGCCGCAGTCGCCGTTCGGGTTCCGGGAACACCCGGCGTACGGCGGCGAGGTAGTGCCCGGCGCGCTCGTCGATCGAGCGGTGCGGCAGCCCGGGGTCGCGCAGGCCCGGGTCGGCGATCAGACAGACGGTGAGGTCGTCGGGCAGGGCCGACACCAGCGGCCGGTAGGCCTGGACGTCCCCACCGACCGGATGCACCAGGCACAGCACGTCCGCCCCGGCACCGCGCTGCCACACCTCGACGTCCACAGGGCCGTACGGGACGGCCGTCGTGCCGCCCGGGGCATCCACCTCGCCGTACGTGCGGGCGCCGCCGACGTGGCCGAGGATCTCCGTCAGGGTCACCCGGTGGCTCAGCCGGGAGAGTTCGATGTCCGTGCCGTGACGGCGTTTGATCTCGTCGAGGAGTTCCAGCAGCGTCAGCGAGTCCGCGCCCAGGTCGTACAGCGGGGCCTCGGGGTCGACGGTGTCCACGCCGAGGAGGGCCCGGAGCAGCTCGCCGATCTCCGCGCCGGGGTCGCCCTGCCCCTGTACGCGGGCCGGGAGTTCCTCGCCGGCGCCCGGTTCGTAGAAGGCGCGCGCGGCCGTCAGGTCCGTGGTGCTGACCATCAGGTACGGCAGTTGGAGCCGCAGCGCCCGTTCGAAGACGGCCGTGCCCTCCTCGGGGGTGAGCGCCACGGTGAGGTGTTCCCGGTGCCGGGCGTCCGCACCGTCCGCGTGGTCCTGGGCCATGCCGACCCCCCGCCACGCGTCCCAGCCGACGCTCATCCGGACGGTGCCGTCGCCGCCGGGCCCGGCGTGGTGGGCGTAGGCGTCGAGGCAGGCGTTCGCGGCCGCGTAGTCGAACTGGCCGACCCCGCCGAATCCCGCCGCCATCGAGGAGCAGTACAGGACGTGGTCGGGGGCGTGCTCGGCGACGAGCAGCTCGACGAGCAGGGCGCCGCGCAGCTTCGCCGCCGTGGTGCGGCGGGCGGCGGCCGGTTCGCGCCGGGCCAGCAGCCCGCCCGCGGCGGTGCCGACGGCGTGCACGATGCCGGCGAGACCGTCGAGCAGCGGGGCCAGCCGGTCCGCGACCGCGGTCGGCTCCTCGGCCGCCAGGTCGGCCGTGACCAGGGTGACGCGCCCGCCGAACGCCCGTAGCGCGGCGGGCACTTCGGTGCTACGGGCGACCAGGACGACCCGGTTGCCGGGGTGCCGGAGAAGGCTCGCGGCCAGCGTGCCGCCGATGCCGCCCGTGCCGCCGAGGATCAGATGGGTGCCGGGCGGGGTGGCGGGCCGCGGTGCCTCGCCGGCGGGGACCGGCAGGGTGGCGCGGTGCCACCAGAAGCCGTCGCGCAGCGCCGTCGCCCGGTCGGCGGTCGTGGCGGTGGCGGCGGTCGTGTCGTCGAGGAGCAGGTCGGGGAGGTGGGCGGCCCAGGCGGCCGGGTGCGGGCCGGGCAGGTCGGCCCAGCGCAGGGTGACGCCCAGTTCCTGCCGGGGGACTTCGAGGGCCGCGGTGAGCAGACCGGCCTCGGGGGTGTCGACGGTCCCGGTGACCGGCTGCGCCCGCTGGGACAGCAGCCAGGTGCGGGGGCGGTCCGGCTCCGGGCGGTCGGCGAGGGCCAGGGCGAGGGCGGCGACCGTGTCGAGGCAGGCCCATTCCGCTGTCTCCAGCGCGGACACGGTGGGGCTGCCGTCGAGGGTGAGCGGGAGCGCGTGCAGCCAGTCGACGGGCGGCTCGCCCGCACCGGTCAGACGGTCGAGCAGGGCGGTGAGTTGCCCGGGGTCGGCGGCATCGGCCTCGTAGCGGTCGTCGCCGAGACGGGTCAGGCCCTGTCCGGCGCGTACGGTCACCACCCGGGCGTAGTGGCGTTCCAGGAACCGCCAGCTCTCGCCGTCCTGCCCGGGGCCGATGACGACCACGGCGGTACGGCGGGACACCGCGGCGCCGGTGCGGGCGCGGCGCGTCCGCGTCCACAGGGGCTGGTGCAGCCACTGCGCGGCAGGCAGCCGGGAGATGCCGGGCCGCTCCTCGGGGACGCGGGGAAAGTCGTACGCGGCCGAGTCGAAGGCGGGCGGCGGGAAGTCCCAGGGCGCGGGCGCCGGGCCGTCCGGCCATACGACGGTACGGCCGGCCGCCCATGCCTCGGCGAGGGCACGCGGATCACGGGCCGCGACCGCCGGAGCATCGCCTACGACCGCTGGTGCCTGGTCCTGGAGTGCCGGTGCCTCGGCCTTGACCGCCGGTGGCTCGGCCTCGACGGTCGGCGCATCGGCGGCGACCGCCGGTGTCCGGTCTTCGACCACCCATGCCTCGGCCTCGACCGCCGATGTGTCCTGAGCCGGGGATGCCATGACGGTCGGCAGGGCTCGCAGCCACGCGACGGCGGCAGTGGCGTCGGGGCAGGCTGCCGCCGCGCGGTGGGGGAGGGCGGGGCGGCCGGTCTGGAGGTGGCGCAGCACCTGGGGGTAGGTCTCGGGCCGGGCCGACAGGTAGTCGGCGATACGGCGCGCGTCCGCGCGCACCGCGGCCTCGGAGGCGCCGGACAGCACCAGGCACGGCAGCGGCTCCACCGGGACCCGGTCCGGTACCGGGGCCGGTTGCTCCACCAGTACGTGCGCGTTGGTGCCGCCGATGCCGAAGCTGCTCACCCCGGCCACCCTGGTCCGCCCGTCAGGCCAGGGCTCGGCGGCGACCGGGATCCGGAACGGGCCGTCGTCGATCTCCGGGTTGAGCCGGTCGAAGTCGGCCGTCGGCGGAACGACCCCGTGGTGCACGGCGAGCACCGCCCGCACCAGACCGACGACACCCGCCGCCGCACCCAGGTGCCCGATCTGGCTCTTCACCGACGACAACGCCACCCGCGCGTCCGCCGTCAGCCCGTACGCCTGCCGCAGCGCGGCCGCCTCGACCGGGTCCCCGAGCCGGGTGCCGGTGCCGTGCGCCTCGACGTACCCGACGTCGGCGCCCGTACGACCGCTCCGGTCCAGGGCCGCGCGGATCGCACCCCGCTGCCCGGGCAGGGACGGGGCGCTGTAACCGAGCTTGCCGGAACCGTCGTTGTTGAGCCCCGAGCCGGTGACCACGGCGTACACGGTGTCGCCGTCCCGGCGGGCCGCGGCCAGCGGCTTGAGGACGACCACGCCCGTGCCGCTCGCGCCCACGGTGCCCTCGGCGTCCGCGCTGAAGGGTCGGCAGTGCCCGTCGGGGGAGAAGATGTGCTGCGGCCGGTAGGTGTAGCCGTCGGTCAGCTCGGTGTCGACGAGGACCCCGCCGACGAGCATCACGTCCGCGTCGCCCTGCCGCAGCATCCCGGCGGCGATGTGCACCCCGGCCAGCGAGCTGGAGCAGGCGGACTGGAGGGTGAACGCCGGTCCGGTGAGCCCGAGATGGTAGGCGGCCTTGGTGGCCAGGAAGTCCTTCTCGTGGTGCAGGGCGAGCCGGAAGGCGTCGGGCAGCAGGTCCGGGTCGCCGTCGCGGAGCATGCGCTGGAAGTAGGTGTTCTCGCCGCAGGAGGCGACCAGCCCGACCCGCAGCCGCGCAGGGTCGCCGATTCCGGCGTGGGCGAGGGCTTCGGCGCAGTTCATCAGCAGGTGGCGCTGCTGGGGGTCCATCAGCCGGGCCTCGTGCGGGCTGATCGTGAACCGGCCCGGGTCGAAGTCGAGCAGCCCCGCCGGCTGACTGCGGGCGCCGACCCGGCCGTCGGCCGTGGTGAAGTGCTCGATGCCGCGCCGGCCGGAGACGACCAGGTCCCAGAACGCGGCCAGATCGGGCGCGCCCGGCAGCCGCACGGCCATACCGACGACGGCGACGAGTCCGTCGGCCCGCCGCTCCTCCGGCAGGGGCGGCAGGGGCGGCAGGGCCGGTGTGGCGCGGGCGGTGCCGTCGTTCGTCACCAGCCGGGCCAGGGCGCGCAGCGTGACGTGCTCGAACAAGTCCGGTACGGAGAAGGGGAGATCGCCCTCGCCCGCGCATCTGAGCTGGAAGCGCATCAGGTCCAGGCTGGTGGCCCCGGCGTCGAAGAACCGCTCGTCCACGGCGACGCTCCGCCCGGTCGCCGCCCGGAACAGATCGGTCAGCCGCCGTTCGAGCGACGACACCCCGGCGTCCACCCGGCCACCCGGCCCGGTCTCCCGCCCCGGCCGCAGCTCCCGCCCCGGTGCCGTGAGTGCCGCCCGGCGGTCCAGCTTGCCGCTGGGGGTGCGTGGCAGGTCCGTCACGAGGCGGAAGCGGGCGACACGGACGTAGGCGGGCAGCAGCCGCGCCAGCCGCCGGGTCAGGTCCGCCGGGTCGGGATCCTCCCCCCGGCACTGGAGAACGGCGACCAGCCGGTCGTCCAGCACCCCCGCGACCGCGCTGACCACCCCCGGGCACCCGAGCAACGCGGCCTCGACCTGGCCCAGTTCCAGACGGTGTCCGCCGAGCTTGACCTGCCCGTCGTCGCGTCCCGCGTAGTGCAGCAGCCCCCGCTCGTCGAAGCGGGCACGGTCCCCGGTGCGGTAGAGAACCCCCAGCCCGGGATCGTCGGCGAACCGGTCCCGGTGCACGGCGGGGTCGCCGAGGTAGCAACGGCCCGCCATACGACCGCCGATGAGTAGATCGCCCGTCACCCCCGGCGGGACGGGCAGACCGCCCTCGTCGACCACCCGCAGGACGGCTCCCGCCACCGGGCGCCCGATCGCCGGACGCTCCGGCCAGGCCGCCGGGTCGCCTTCGAGGCACAGACCGCTGACGACATGGGTCTCGGTCGGACCGTAGTGGTTGAACAGCCGGGCGCCGTCCGGCAGCCCCGCGAACCAGCGCCGGATCGCGTCCGTGCACACCAACTGCTCGCCTGCCGTGACGACATCGCGCAGCCGGGACGGGAACACCCCGGTGCGCACCCCGTGTTCGGCGAGCAGCTGCAGCGCCACGTACGGCAGGAAGATCCGCTCCGCGCCACCGGTCTCCAACTGCCGGAGCAGTGTGGGCATGTCCTGCCGCCAGGCCGGTCTCACCAGGCGCAGTTCGCCGCCGGAGCACAGGGTGGTCAGGATCTCCTGGAAGGAGACGTCGAAGGAGAGCATGGAGAACTGCTGGGTGACGGCGGGCCGTTCCAGGCCTCCCTCGGCACGCTGCCAGCCGAGCAGGTTGCACAGGGTCCGGTCGGGGACCTGGACGCCCTTGGGGGTGCCGGTGGAGCCCGAGGTGAACAGCGTGTAGAGCGGCCGGAGTCCGCGGTGCCGGTACGGCACCGGCGGGGCGGTGGGTGCGGCGGCGAGGGTGACGACGTGCCGGGGCAGGTCCGGCGGCGCGATCGCGGCCAGGACGTCGAGGTCGTGGGCCCCGGCCAGCACGCACAGCGGGGCCGCGTGCTCCAGCACATGGCGCAGCAGGGCCGGCGGGTAGGCGGGGTCGAGGGGGACGACGGTCAGGTTGAGCCGGGCCGCCGCGAGCAGGGCCACGACGTGCTCGACCGACGGCTTGAGGTGGAGGGCCACGGACGCCGGGGCGGCGGGATCCTCGGGCACTCTCATGAGGGACGCCAACTCATTGGCCTGGGCGTCGAGTTCGGCGTAGGTGAGGGTGGTCCCGCCGAGGGTGACGGCGGGTGCGTCCGGAGTACGGGCCACCTGGCGGGCGAAGCCCTCGGCGACCGTGGTGAAGTCCGGTTCCAGGGCGGTGCCGTGCACGGTCGCCGACTCGCGGTGGGCGGCGACGAGTTCGCGCAGGGAACCGCGACCCTCGCCGTCACCCTCGTCGTCACCTTCGCCGTCACCGCCTCCGTCGTCCGTCAGCCGGTCCAGCGCCCGCCGGAACAACAGGGCCGCGGCTTCCGCGCGTTCGGCGCCGAAGTCGTCGCGGTACTCCCAGAGGCAGTCGAAGCCGGACTCGTGCTCCACCACCGACAGCGTCAGGGCGCACTTGGCCCCCGTGGCCTCGGGCCACCGGGGTTCGACCGCGCAGCCCGGCAGGCGCAGCGCGGAGAACTCGGTGTTCTCCAGGACGAACAAGTAGTCGAAGAGGGGTGTGCGCCCGCGGAACGCCGGATCGGCGAGGACATCGGCGAGAAGGACCTCCTGCCCCTCCAGCACCCGGCGCACGGTCTCGGCGTGCGCCGTCAGATGGGCGCGCAGGGAGTCGTCGGGCCGTACGGCGAGGTCGAGGAGCACGGTGTTCGCGAACATGCCGACGCTGTCGGCGAACTCGGGACGCGGCCGGTTCGCCACGGGGGCCGCGACCAGGGGCCGGGCCTGCCCGGTCACGCCGTACAGACAGACGCCGAACGCCGACACCAGCAACTGGAACCTGGTCAGGCCCAGTTCCGCGGCGCGCCGGTCCAGCGCGGTACGGCGGACCCGGTCGAGGGAGGTGCGCAGCAGCCTCGCCCGCGGCCGGGCCGAGGACGAGGGCGTGGTCTCGGGCTCGGTCTCGGTCACGGGGATCGGCAGGGCGGGTGACGGTTCCACCCCGTCGGCGTAGTGGTCGCGCAGCCGGGTGCGGTGGCGTTCGTAGTCAGGCGTCGCGCGCCAGTCGCGCTGCCAGCGGGCGAGGTCGAGCGGACCGGTGACCGGGGCCGGACGCCCGGTGTCGCCCGCGTAGGCGTCGGTGAGGTCGCGGAAGAGGAGGTTGAGCGACCAGCCGTCCACGGCCGCGTGGTGCAGATGCAGAAGCAGCAGACCGCCGTCGGCCCGCTCCGCCCAGGCGGCCCGCAGCATCCGGGGCTCGGTCAGGTCGAAACGGTGGGCGAAGAAGCGGTCGGCCGTCTCCTGCCAGGGTTCCCCCTCGCGGGGGTCGAGCGACTGCCAGGGATCGTACGGTGCCTCGGTCCGCTGGAGCAGGCCGTCCGGGGCGGGGACCAGTCGGGTGCGCAGGGCGGGGTGCCGTTCCACCAGCGAGCGCAGCGCCCGGCGCAGCGCCCGCGGGTCGACGGTGCCCCGGACCCGGAAGACGAGCGGGACGTCGTAGGAGCGGTCGTCGGGGTCGCGCCGGTGCAGCAGCCAGAGGCGTTCCTGTTCGCTGGTGGCCGGCGCGGTCGTGACGTCCGGCGCGGGCGGCACGGGCGGACGGCAGTCGGCCGGGGCGGTGCGGACGGCGTCCGCGAGAGCGGCGAAGTCCGCCCGCAGCACGAGATCCTGGGGGAGGTCGACGCCGTACCGCTCCAGGATCTCGAAGCGGAACCGCAGCGCCTTGAGCGAGTCCCCGCCGTTCGGGATCCAGCGGTCGTCGGGGCGCAGTACGCCGACGCCGAGGATCTCCGCCGCGAGATCGAGGACCGGTCGCTGCCCGGTGCCGACGGGAACGGCGTCCTCGCGGTTGCCCCGCCACGGCGTACCCGCGTCGCGCAGCAGTGCGGCCCGGTCGACCTTGCCGTTGGCGGTCAGCGGGAGTTCCGCGACGAGGTGGGTGTGGTGGGGGCGCATGTACGACGGCAGCGTGGCGGCGAGATGACGTTCGTAGTCGGCGAAGGAGAGACCGCCGCTGCCGATGACCAGGAAGGCCAGCAGTTCGTTGCGGTCGGCCGTGTCGCGCCGGGTGCAGACATGGGCGTGGCGGACGGCGGGGAGGGCCAGGATCTGCTGTTCCACCTCGCCGGGTTCGATACGGAAACCGCGCACCTTGACCTGCCGGTCGGCGCGTCCGACGTAGAGCACACGTCCGTCGGCGTCCCGGCGTACCAGGTCACCGGTCCGGTACCAGCGCTGCGGGGGGCCGCTCTCGTCGTCCAGCCGGACGAAACAACGCTCGGTCAGTTCCGGCAGGTTGCGGTAGCCGCGCGCCAACGCCGGGCCGGAGAGCAGGAGTTCGGCCACCTCGTCGTCCTCCGCCGAGCGCCCGTCCGGGGTGCGCAGCAGCAGTCCGGTACCCGGCAGCGCGGTACCGATCGGGACCGAGTCGCCGTCGAAGTCCCGCGGGATCGGATGGCACAGGGCGAACGTCGTCGCCTCCGTCGGCCCGTACACGTTGTGGAGGACGGTGGCGGAGCCCGGGTTGGCGTCGTACCAGGCGCGTATCGCGCGCGGGTCGAGCCGCTCGCCGCCGACGAGGACCTGGGCGGTGCCGGCGAAGCAGCCGGGGACCTTGTCCACGACCGCGTTGAAGAGCGCCACCGTGATGAACAGGGTGTCGACGCGGCGTTCGCGCAGCACGGCCGCCAACCGGTGCGGGCTGTGCACCTGCGCGTCGTCCAGTACGACGCAGGTCCCGCCGGTGAGCAGCGGGACCCAGACCTCGAAACTCAGCGCGTCGAAGGCCGGGTTGGACAGGCAGGCGAAGCGGGCGCCGGGCCGCGGGTCGAGCCAGCCGGGCCGGGCCAGCCGCAGTATGCCCGCGTCGGTGACCTCGACGCCCTTGGGACGGCCGGTGCTGCCGGAGGTGTAGAAGACGAACGCCGTGGTGTCGTCGCCGGCCGGTGCCGTGACCGACGAGGGTGTCGCGGCCGGGTCGAGGAGCAGGTCGGCGTCGATTCCGTGGGCATGCTCGGTCGTACCGTCATGGACGACCGCGACGGCGCCGGAGTCGTCGAGGATGTGGCGCTGCCGGTCCGGCGGGCTGAGCCGGTCGAGCGGGACGACGGTGGCTCCGGCGCGGCGGATGCCGAGCATCACGCACACGAGTCGCCAGGAGCGGGGCAGGCAGACGGCGACGGACTGCCCGGCGCCCACGCCCCGTTCGCGCAGCCGTGCGGCCACCCGGCCGCTGAGCAGGTCGAGTTCCGCGTAGTCGAGGAGACGGGTGCCGTCCTCGACGGCGACGGCGGAGGGCGTCCGGCGGGCCTGGGCGAGTACGGCCCCGGCCAGGGTCGAGGGTGCGGTGCGGTCGGTCATCGCGCCTCTCCCGCCGGTACGGCAACGGGACGCACCCCGCGTGCCGACTGGCCTTCGTGATGGGCGAGTTCGGCGGCGAGCAGCGCGACGACCCGGGCGGTCTCGGCGCCCTCCAGGATCTCCCAGTGGTCGCATTCCATCGTCTCGACCCGGAACTCGCCCTGTGCGCGCCGCTGCCAGAAGGCGCGCACCTCGGCGTGGAAGGGGGTGTCGGTGCCGTCCGGTACGGCCTGGGCGAGGATCAGCCGGGCCGGGGAGGCGGCCGGGACATGCTCGCGCGCGGTGAGCCGGTTGTGGTTGTAGATCCGGAAGTAGCGGTCCACCTGGGCGTCGTCGATGCCGGGGTACATCCCGTTGAACCTCACGAGTTTGTCGCGGAACTCGTCCGCGTCGACGGCGGTGATCGCCGCGCGGGCCTCGGCGTCGTCGGTCGCCTGGGTGTCGAGGAGGACCACGCTCACGTCGCCCCGTCCGGCGGCGCCGAGGAGGCGTCCCATCGCGTGCGCGACGAGTCCGCCGTAGGAGAGACCGGTCAGGACGAGCGGGCCCTCGCCGAGCGGTTCGAGGAGGCGCAGATACGCCTCGGCCATCGCCTCCACGGTGGGCAGCATGTCCTCTCCCGGGTTCACGCCGGGCGACTGGATGCCGTACAGGCCGGTGTGTTCGGGGAGTCGGGCGGCGAGGGGCAGATAGCAGAAGGCGGTGCCGCCGGCCGGGTGGACGCAGACGACCCGGGGGCCGGTGCCCCGGCGGAACTCCACGAGGCTGCCCGGGGCGCGGTCCGTGTCGTCCTCGCGCAGCAGCGCGGCCAGCGCCTCGATCGTCGGCCGCACCATCACCTCGGCGACCGGCAGCCGGCGGCCGAAGGTCTCACCGACCTCGTGGGCCATCTTGATGGCGGACAGTGAAGTGCCGCCGATGTCGAAGAAGTTGTCGCCGACGCCGATCGCGGGGTGGAGCAGGATGCGCTGCCAGATCCGGTACACGGCGTGCTCGACGTGGTCGCGCGGGCTGGCCGTGTTGACCTGGCCGGACGTCTGCTCGTGGACCAGCCCCAGCAGGGCGGCGCGGTCGAGTTTGCCGTTGCGGCCCAGCGGCAGGGTCTCCAGGTCGAGGACGACGGCCGGGACCATGTAGTCCGGCAGCCGGCGGGCCAGTGCCGTGCGCCAGTCGGCGCTCGTGCGCGCCGCGGCGCCGCCCCGGCCGACGGCGGCCACCAGCCGTGGCCGGCCCGCCCGGTCGTGGTCGGCGAGGACGACGGCCTCGCGGACGCCGGGCAGCCGTGTCAACGCCGCCTCTATCTCGCCGGGTTCGATACGGAAGCCGCGCAGCTTCACCTGGTCGTCGGCGCGCCCCGCGTAGTGGATCTGGCCGTCGTCGCCCCAGCGGGCGAGGTCGCCGGTGCGGTAGACGCGGGCGCCGGGCACGAACGGGTCCGGCAGGAAGCGCTCCTCGGTGAGGTCGGGGCGGCCCAGGTAGCCGCGGGCGAGGGCCGCCCCGCCGAGGTGGATTTCCCCGACGACACCGGGTGGTACGGGCTGCATCCGGGCGTCGAGGACGTAGCAGCGGGTGCCGGGCAGCGGGCGGCCGATGGGGCACGGGCGGTCCAGCGGGCGCGGGTCGTAGTGGGCGGTGCTGTAGAGGGTCGCCTCGGTGGGGCCGTAGCCGAAGCAGACGCGCAGGCCGGGCAGTTGCTCCGTCATCCGGTGCAGCGCGGCCTCGGTCAGGGACTCCACGCCGGTGAGCAGCTTGCGCAGCGCAAGGCCGCGCAACCGTTCTGCGGGGCTCTCGTCGACCCACTTGACGTAGGCGGGCGGCAGGAACGCCTGGACGATCTCCCGCTCGCGCAGCCACGCGAACAGCGCCTCCGGGTCGCCGCGCAGTTCCTCGGGGACGATGTGCAGCACACCGCCCGTGGTGAGGGGCAGCAGGAGTTCGTGGACCGAGGCGTCGAAGCCGATGCTGGACCAGGCCGAGCCCGCCTCGCCGGGCGCGGTGCCCATCCGGTCGTGCCAGGCCGCGAAGAGGTTGAGGACGCTGCGGTGCTCGACGGCGACGCCCTTGGGCCGCCCGGTGGACCCGGAGGTGAAGATCACGTAGGCCAACTGGTCCGGGGTGCGCGTGATCCCGGCCGGCGGCCGGTCCCAGGTCGTCCCCCGGCCCGCCGCCTCGACCGCTGCCGCGGCCTCAACCTTGGCTTCGGCCTCGACCGTGTCGATGCCGAGCCAGTCCCGCGGCCGGTCCTCGTCGGTGTGGTCGCTGAGCACCACGGGGCACCCGGCGTCCTCGACCATGCCGGTGAGGCGTTCCCGGGGCTGTCCGGGGTCGAGCGGGAGGTAGGCGGCACCCGCCTTGAGGATCCCGAGGACGCCGACGGCCAGATCACAGGTGCGGCGTGCGTGGAGCCCGACGACGTCACCCGGGCGCACGGCACGGGCGACGAGAGCGTGCGCGAGCCGGTTGGCGCGCCGGTCGAGCGTCTCGTAGTCGAGCGCGTGGTCGCGGTCGGCGACGGCGGTGGCGGTGGGGTGCGCACGGGCCCGGGCCTCGAAGAGCTCCGCGAGCCCGGAGGCCGCACGCAGCGCGCTCGCCGTGACGTCGGAGGGGGCGAGGTTTACGGGCCGTTCCCGCGCCGCGTCCTCCGGCCGTTCCCGCGTGGCGTCACCGGCGCCGATGAGCGCCAACCGCTCGCGTGGGTCCATCAGTTCCAGGGTGTCGACCGTACGGTGCGGGCGCCGGGCCATGTCGGTGAGGAGATGCCGGAGGTGTCCGGCCCAGCGTTCGGCGGTGGCGGTGTCCACCAGCGCGGTCGCGTGGTCGAGGTGCCCGGTGACCCGTCCCTCCGACTCGGCCGCCGACAGGGCGAGGTCGAACTTGGCCGGGGCGTGGGCGATCGGCACCGGCGTGGTCTCGACACCGGGCAGCTTCAGCAGGTCGTGCCGGTCCGGGACCCAGGCCACCATGGTCTGGAACAGCGGGGTGTGGGCCGCGCTGCGCGGCGGGTTCACCACCTCGACGATGCGCTCGAACGGCAGGTCCTGGTGGGCCAGGGCGGCACGGACCACGGCCCGGGTGCGGGCCAGGGCCTCCGCCGCGGTCGGGGAACCGGACAGGTCGACGCGCAGCGGCAGTGAGTTGACGAGGAACCCGATCAGCCCAGCGGTCCCGGGGCCGCGCCGGCCCGCGACCGGGCTGCCGACAACGATGTCCTGCTGCCCCGACAGCCGGGACAGCAGGATCGCCCAGCCCGTCAGCACGGCGACGAACAGGGTGGCCCCGTGTTCCCGGGCCAGGCCGCGCAGGGCCGCCGTGACATCCGCGTCCAGCTCGAACCCGACGCGTCCGCCGTCGTAACCCTGCTCCGCCGGCCGCGGTCCCGCCAGGGGCAGTTCGAGCATGGCCGGGGCGTCGGCCAACACGCCCTTCCAGTAAGCCTCTTGCGCCTCCAGGGCACCGCCCAGCACGGACTCCCGCTGGGCGTCCGCGTAGTCCGCGTACTGAAGCCGCAGCTCCGGCAGCCCGTCCGGCACGCCCGCCGACAACGCCTCGTACAGCAGCCCCACTTCGCGCATCATCACGTTCATCGACGCGCCGTCGTAGATGCTGTGATGGAACGTCAGCAGCAGCACATGGCGTGCGGTGCCGAGGGCGAGCAGCCGGCCGTGCCACAACGGACCGGCCGCCAGGTCGAACTCCCGCTCTGCCTCCTCCTGTTGTGCGACGGCCACGCGCGTGCCGGGGTCGGCGGTGGCGGTGAGGTCCTCGACGTCCAGGGGGTGGCCCGAGCCCGGCGGGTCGATGTGCTGGTGCACCCCGCCCGCCTCTGCCACCAGCCTGGTCCGCAGGGTTTCGTGCCGGTCGGTCAGGGCGTCGAGGGCGGCGGCCAGGGTGCCGCGGTCAAGCGGGCCGTCGAGGAGGAAGGCGAGGGTCTCGTTGTAGGCGGTGTTCCCGCCCGGAAGCTGGGCCAGGAACCACAGCCGCTGCTGGGCGAAGGACGCCGGCCTGACGTGGTGGGCCGGATCCGCGGGGGCGGGGTCGGGAGTGTTCTGCACCGGCAAGGCCTGGCCTTCCTGTCGGGGGACGGGACCGGGGACGGAACAGAGGCACGGCGAATGACGGCATCGCGCGAAGTGCCGTATGAGGCCGTGAGGGAAGAGAGGGAGGGGAGGAGGAGGGGGGAATCGTCGATCGGCGGGTGGGGGGAAATCGACTGGGGATGCGCGTGGTGCGGCCGGGAGCTCCGTTATGTCGGCCGTGCGGAGTTTCTCAGGAGGCTCCGTGATCTCCTTGTGATCCTCAGTCACGCATTGGGGACATGTCAACTCTTGACATTCCAGGGGGAGTTCACGTAGCTGTGGGCCCGTTCTTCAGCGCCTGTACGAGTTCCCCGGTCGTGGTGATGCTGTGGGCGAAGGTGGGCCCGTTCAGTTCATGGGCCGCGTGCATCATCTCGGGCCGGAAGGCGGCGGTGGCGTCCCGGACGAGGGTGACGTGGTAGCCGAGTTCCATGGCGAAGCGGCCGGTGGACTCGATGCAGGTGTTGGCCAGCAGACCGATGAGCACGACATGGGTGACGCCGTGCTGCTTGAGCCGGAAGTCCAGATCGGTGTTGGCGAAGCCGCTCTGCGCCCAGTGCTCCTTGACGACCACATCGGTGCCCGCGGGCCGGAAGTCGGGATGGAACTCGCCGCCCCAGGTGCCGAACGCGAAGGTGTGGCTCTGTCCGATCCGCCGCTGGGTGGGGTTGGGGTGGTCCCAGTCCTCGTAGTCGCCCTCCCGCCAGCGGCGGTGCGGGACGAAGAAGACGCGGACGCCGTTCTCGCGTCCGGCGGCGACGACGGCACGCAGATGGTCCAGCAGCCCGACCTCGCCGGCGATGCGGCTGACCGCGGGCCAGACCTTGCCGCCCTCGGAGAGGAAGTCGTTGTACGGGTCGACCAGCAGGATCGCCGTACGCGCGGGGTCGTAGACGTCAGTCATCGCAGCCCTCGGTCTCCCTCACGCCCGCTCCCGGGCAGGGCGCCGGTCCGCGGCTTTCCCCGGCGCCGTACGGGGGAGGCCGGCGCGACGCGCGGCACTTCTCCGTCCCACCTTGCCACCCGCGCCCGCACCTCGCCCGTCCAGCCGGTGCGGGCCGCCGCGGGGAGCTCCGGCACGCCGCCTGAACAGGCACGCGGCAGGCGTTCAGCGGCTGTCCGGACCGGCGGTGCGAAGGTCGTGGGGCGTGATCGTTCCCTCGCGATCGCCCTGTCGTACGACCGCACAAGGAGCCCCCCACTGTGCAGCAGCCGGATTCCCTCACCGACCACCACGTCGCGAGCACGACGACATCGGTGATGAAGAAACTGCCCGAGGTCACCCTCGCCTTCTGGATCATGAAGATCGCCGCGACCACCCTCGGCGAGACCGCCGGAGACCTCTTCTCCCAGACCCTGAAGCTGGGCTACTTCCTCACCACGGTCGCCCTGTTCCTGGTCTTCGTGGTGACGCTGGTCGTCCAGCTCCGCTCCAGCCGCTACAACCCGTTCTTCTACTGGACGGTCATCCTGTCGACCAGCATGGCCGGCACGACCATGTCCGACTTCATGAACCGCGACGCCAGCGCCAAGTACCTCTCCAGCGGCGCCACTTCACTGGGCTGGGGACCGCAGGGCCTCGGCCTCGGCTACCCGACCGGCGCCGCGATCCTCATCTCGATCCTCCTGGTGATCTTCGCGGTCTGGCGGCTGAGCGGGATGACCTTCCAGATCCGCGACATCGTCACCTTCCGCGGCGAGGCCCTGTTCTGGTCGGCGATCCTCGTCTCCAACACCCTCGGCACCTCCATGGGCGACTTCCTCTCCGACAGCTCCGGGCTCGGCTACGCCGGCGGCGCGCTGCTGGTGACCGGGCTGCTCGCCGTCCTCGTCGCCCTGATGAAGGTGCCGGCGGTGCCGAACGTCCTGCTGTTCTGGATCGCGTTCGTCCTCACCCGCCCGCTCGGTGCCACCGCGGGCGACTTCCTGACCAAGCCGGTCGCCAAGGGCGGCCTGGACCTCGGCACCGTCGGCTCCTCGGCCGTCCTGCTGGCCGTCCTGTTCGGCCTGATGGCCTACGCGCAGGTCCGCGAGCGCAAGGACAACGGCGCGCAGCGGGCGTGAGCGGTCACCCGGCAGGCAGGTCGGCCAGGAACCGCGCTCCGCGGGCGTGCCCGGGATCGTGGGTCACGTCGCCGCCGACCGCGCGGGCCAGGCGTCGCGCGAGCGGCAGTCCGAGGCCCGCGCCGTCGTGACCGTCGTCGGTGTCGGCCCGGCGGCCGGGCTGGAAGAGCTCGCCGACGAACGCCTCCGGTACACCGGGACCGTCGTCGGTGACGTCGATCCGCACGCCGCCCGGCCGCCGCCGCGCGGAGACGGTCACGGTGGAGCGGGCGTACCGGACCGCGTTGGCCAGCAGCGGACTGACGATGCGTTCGAGGAGCGCGGGTGTGACGCCCGCCTCCAGCGCCGGATCCGTGACGTCCACGACGGCCGTCACCCGGTCCTGCGGGCCGAGGTTCTCGACCAGCCGTTGCAGTACCGGGACGACATGGGCGGCGCCGGGGGGCGTGGTGGCGGTTCGCGCGTCGTCGCGGGCGTCGTCGAGCAGGGTGTCGCAGATCGTCCGCATCGACTGGGCGGCCTCGGCGATCACCTCGTGGGTCGCGCGGGTCTCGGCGGCGGAGCGCGGCCGGGCCCGCCACCAGTCGAGCTCGATGACGATCCGGGTGAGCGGGGTGCGCAGCTCGTGCGACAGCTCCCCGGTCAGCTGCCGCTCGTGCCGCAGCACGGTACGGATGCGGTCCAGCAGCGCGTCCAGCGAGGCACCCAGCCGGGCGAGTTCGGCCGGCTGGTGCTCGGCGCCGAAGCGCTCGTCGGAGCCCACGGCGCTCCACTCGGTGGCCTGGTCGGTCATGGTGCGCACGGGGCGCAGCGCCCGCCCGACGGCCAGCCGGGTCAGCGCGTAGGTGCACGCGAGCATGACGGCGTCCAGGATCAGGGAACCGAGCAGCAGGGTGTCCGCCGAGCTGCGGTACGGGCCGAGATCCAGGGCCGTGACGACGGTGGCGGTGCTGCGGCGGCCGGTGACGGGGTGGGCGCACAGGCGGACGAAGCGGGGGCTGCCGGCCTCGACGGTCGTACAGACGTCGTGCCCCCGCGCGGCGAGCCGGGTGACGGCCCGGGGCAGGGCGCCGGTGCCGGTGGCCGCGGGCGGCTTCTCCAGCAGCCGGGTGCCGGTGTAGATCCACACGTTCGCGTCGAGGAGGCTGTCGTTGACGGTCTCCAGGATCCGCGCCCGGGGACCGCTGGTGTCGACGGTCGTGGCGACGGCGGCCGCGCGGTTGCGGAGTTCGTCGTCCGCCTGGTGCTGCAGATGCCGGTCCATCACGGTGTTGAACGCCACGGTCAGCACCGTGATCAGAAGTGCCGCCGTGGTCAGCGCCACGAGCGAGAGCCGGCCGCGCAGGGTACGGGGCGCCAGGCGCCCCAGCAGGCTCCTCATGACAGCCGGTGGCCGATCCCGCGCGCCGTGCGCAGGATCAGGCCGCTGCCCGCCTCGCGCAGCTTGCGGCGCAGCCGGCTCAGATACTGGTCCAGCGTGTTGTCGCTGACCTGGGCGCCGTCCGGCCAGGCGGCCCTGACCAGCTCGCGGCGGCTTACGATGCCGCCGCCCGCCGCCACGAGCGTGGCCAGCAGCCGGAACTCGGTCGGGGACAGGCCGACGTGGACGGCACCGACACTCACCTGGTAGAGGGTCGCGTCCAGGACCAGGTCGCCGGTCGTGGCCACGGCCGACGGGGCCGCGCGCTTGAGCGTGGCCCGCAGCCGGGCGACGAGTTCGGCGAGATGGAACGGCTTGGGGAGGTAGTCGTCGGCCCCGGCGGAGAACCCGGACAGCCGGTCGGTGAGGTGGTGGCGTGCGGTCAGGAAGACGATCGGGGCCCCGAAGCCGTTGGCGCGCATCGCCTGGCACACGTCCCGGCCGTCCGCGTCCGGCAGCCCGACGTCCAGGACGACCGCGGCGATGCCGTCGTCGGCCAGCCGCAGCGCGGTGGCGCCGTCGGCGGCGGGCACCGGCTCGAAGCCCTCGTCGGCGAGGCCGCGGCGCAGCACGTCACGCAGGGCGTGATCGTCCTCGACGACGAGGATCTTGTGGCGCATGGTTCTCCGTCGGATCTGGGGTCGTACGGGCCGTGCCTGAGCAGGTGCCTGAGCTGGACGGGCCCCGGTCGGGCGCCGGGATCACCCGTCGCCGCGCTCGGGACCTGCGGTCCGCCGGCTCCGCAGCACCTCGGCGAGCACGGGGAGCAGCGACACGACCACGATCAGTGCGACCATCGGCAGCAGGTAACGGTCGACATTGGGGATCGAGGAGCCCAGAGCGTACCCCGCGAGGGTGAGGCCCACGCTCCAGACGAGTCCGCCGACGGTCTGCCACACCGTGAAGGTCCGCACCGGTACCTCCAGCGCGCCCGCCATCGGATTGAGCACCGTCCGCACCACGGGCACGAAACGGGCCAGTACGACGGCTTTCGCGTGCCCGTACCGCTCCAGGAACTCCTCGGCGCGCTTCACGCCCTCGTGCAGGCGCTGCGAGCGGGAGCGGGACAGCAGCGCCGTGCCCGCCTTGCGGCCGAGCAGATAGCCGCACTGCGCCCCGGCCAGCGCACCCACCGCGGCCGACACGAGCAGGGGGCCCAGCGACAGGTGCACGCTTCCCTGGGCCGTGCCCGTGCACAGCAGGCCCGCCGTGAACAGCAGGGAGTCGCCCGGCAGGAAGAACCCGACCAGCAGCCCGGTCTCGACGAACATCACCACACCGACGCCCAGCACGCCGAAGGTCGCCAGCAGCGAGTGGGCGTCGAGTACGTTCACGGCCAGCTGCGACGCAGCGGCGATCGGTGTCGTCATGGGCGGGGGACCTCTCCTGGGGAAGACCTGGACCGGGGGAGACCCGGTCGCAGTCGCTGAATGACTACAGACATGTAGACGTCATCGGGAACTGTAGTCGATGGCGCTGTGCCCGAGCCATGCATCCGGGGAAGCCGTGTTTCGCGCTGGGCGGTCGCCCCCCCGCCGCAGCCTGCCCTACCCGCAGCCGGTGAGGCTCGCCTCCGGCAGGGGCCTCGAAC
This sequence comes from Streptomyces sp. NPDC048277, assembly GCF_040652235.1. NCBI lineage: Bacteria > Bacillati > Actinomycetota > Actinomycetes > Kitasatosporales > Streptomycetaceae > Streptomyces > Streptomyces sp. NPDC048277. The sequence goes on along the minus strand of NZ_JBEZLQ010000022.1, from coordinate 69,139 downwards.
GGTTTCCGCCATTCAGGATGGCCGGTGCCGACTGATCGCAATCGCCGTCGTCGCCCGCGAGCACCGCGGGCGGCGAGAGGAGCCGTCGCCGGGGCTCCTGCGGCGAGACAGAGCCGAACTGGACGTCCCAGGAGCCGCCTCGCCGGGTGAGGAAGACCGCGCTCAGGGGTGGCACGACGAGGTGCCAGAAGGTCCTTGCCGGTACGGCCAGCGCGTGAATGAGCGCGGCCCGGACCACGGCTGCTTCGGTGACGGCCACCGCGTGGCCCGTGTCGGGCGCCACGCTGTTCAGCCAGTCCGCCGATCGGCGACAGAGCTGGCGTACGGACTCCCCGCCGTGCGGCACGGCATCCGGATCCGTGAACCAGGCGGTGAACCCGTCGGGCTCGGTCGCGGCGATTTCGCGGACGGTGCGACCGCTCCACCTGCCCACGTCGAGATCGCGCAGCATGGGCTCGGACGACGCCGCCGCCAGGCCGATGGCGTCAGCGGTCTGCGAGCAACGGACCGAGGGCGCCCGTACGGCCGGCCCGTCGGGAGAGAACACTGCTCTCGCGGCGCTTGCCAGACGCAGGCCGCGCTCGCTCAGGGGAGCGTCGCCGAGGAGCGGATCCAGAGTGGCGTCACCGCCGGGCGAGCACACGAACGTCAGGTGGATCGACATGGGAACCGACCTCCCTCTTGGCCCGGAGTGGCTTTGCGCGGTGTGAGGCCCACGCGAGGATCACTCGATCGGCCGATCGAAGCACCGGTCGCTTCGCTGCCACGTCGTGCCTCACGTGCTCCACAGTCGGTGCAAGCCCCCCGGCCGCACCATCCGCCAGGTGTCCGAAACCACCCGGCCGACCGGCCGGCCCGCCCCCGCACCCCGGCCGACCCCCGCGGCGCTCAGCGGTTCCGCTCAAGGGGCAGTTCGAGGCGGAGCTCGTAGCCCCCCTCGGCCGTGGGGCCGGAGGTGACGGTGCCGCCGAGGAGCTCCGCCCGCTGGGCCAGGCCGACCAGGCCGTGGTGGGCGCTCGGCAGCGCGACCGCATGTCGCGTGGGAGCGGTGTTGGTGACGGTGGCGTGGACGGCACCGTCCCGGTGCGTGAGACGGACGGTCACTCCGGCGCCGGGGGCGTGCTTGCGGACGTTGGTCAGTGCCTCCTGGACGGTGCGGTAGACGGCACGCTGGACCGTGGGCGGAAGCTCCGCGGTCAGATCCGTCTCCAGCTTCGCTTCGATACCGCTCGCCTCGACCAGGTGCTCCAGGCCGGCCAGTGAAGGCTGCGGGGTGAGTTCCGTGGGCCTGCTGCCGGAGGCCCGCAGCACGCCGACCATGTGCCGCAGCTCCTCCAGGGTCTGCACGCTCAGCCGGCGGATCGTGGCCGCGGCCTCCCTCGTCTCCGCGTCCGGGCCACCCACCTGGAGCGCTCCGGCCTGTACGGCGATGAGACTGACCTGGTGGGAGACCACGTCGTGCATCTCCCGGGCGAGCTGGGCGCGCTCCTTCGCCAGCACGCTCTGGGCGGTCAGCAGCCGCTCCTGCTCGCGGGCCTCGGAGATGTCGGCGAGCCGCAGCGACAGCTCGCGCCGGGCCTGGACGAGCTGGCCCAGGAAGACGGGAGCGGCAGCGGTGGCCAGGGTGTAGCTGAGGTGGAACAGGTTGTTCGTCTGGGACAGCTCGGTGGCGTCCAGGGACGACCACGGCCAGGGCAGGAAGTCGATGATCGCGTAGGTCAGCGCGCAGCCGGCCAGCAGGAGACGGTGGCGGTTGAGGGAGGAGAGCGTGTACAGCGCTGCCATGGGGGCGACCACCGCGTCGGTGACCAGGGCGGTGGGGAGCGTGAGGGCGAAGGTCGTCAGGGGCAGTCGGTGACGCAGCATCAGGACGAGGGCGCCGAGCCAGGCGCAGGTGGCGGTCGGCAGGTCCGCGACTTCGATGTGGGTCCACGCGTCCGCCAGCGCGATCGCGACGACGCCGAGGTCCAGGAGCACGGCCGACGGCCGCCGGGGGCTCACCGGGCGCCCTCGTCCTGGGAGGGCGTGAGCAGGCCCGCGCGCTCGGCGATCAGAGCCGCCTGGACGCGGCTGCTCACCCGCAGTTTGCCGAGCACGTTGGTGACATGACCCTTGATGGTGCCGGTGCTCAGGTGCAGCCGTTCGCCGATCTCGTTGTTGGCGAGTCCTTCGGCCATGAGGACGAGCACGGCACGCTCGCGCTCGCTGAGCCGGGCGGTGAGCCGGACGGCGGTGGGCTCGCGGACGCTGTTGTCGAGGTAGCCGCCCACCACCAGTCGAGTGACGCTGGACGACAGTACGGTCCCGCCCTCGGCCAGGGTGCGTACGAGGTGGGGAAGCTGCTCGGGGTCGGTGTCCTTGAGCAGGAATCCGGCGGCGCCCGAACGCAGCGCGGTCGCCACGTATTCGTCGGTGTCGAACGTGGTGAGCATCGCGACCACCGGAGCCTCCGGCATACGGCCGAGCTCGGCCAGAATCGTGAGCCCGTCCACGTCCGGCATCCGGATGTCGAGCAGGACGACGTCGGGTCCCAGCTCCCGCACCGCCTGGACGGCCTGGCCACCGGGCACCGCCGCGACCACCTCGATGTCGTCCGCCGTTTCGAGGATGTGTGTGAAACCCGTACGGATCAGGGCTTCGTCATCGACCACCAGTACCCGGACCACGTGCGCTCCGCTCCTCGCCTGCCCGGTCGATGCGTACCCCCGCGGCGGCCCTCCCCTCGGCGGCCGGCACACAGAACCCGCCGGTTGGCGGCGCTCCCTCAGCCGGTCGGCGGCGCCGCCTCAGCCGGTCGGCGGGCCGCCCGCCACCCGCTCACCGCGCCGGCGGCAGGCGCGCGACCGCGGCGAACAGCGCTCCCGGCGGGCCCGTGGCGCAGCCAGGACCTCCCCCCTCGCCTCACTACGCTGAGCGAGGGGAGTCCACACGGCCCAGGACAGATCGGGAGACCATGGCCCTCGACCTCGACATCGACCGCATCCGCCGGCTCATCGGCGAAGGTGTCCGCGACAAGGTCTACCCCGGCGCCGTCTGGGCCGTCGGCGACCGTTCCGGAAACAGGGTCATCGGCACCCCGGGCGTCCCGGATCCGGACCGGCCCGGCGAACCGATGCGGCACGACACCGTCTTCGACGTCGCCGGCCTCACGGCGATCCTCGCGGTGTGGCCGTCCGTCGGATCCCTCGTCGAGGACGGCAAGCTGCACCTCGACGAGCAGCTGGGCGATCTCTGGCCCGAAGTGGGCGACCACCCCCTGGGCCGGGTGACCACACGTCACCTGCTCACCCATACCGCGGGCGTCCCGCTCCGGGCCGACCTCGTGAACCTCTACGGCACCGACCCCCAGGACATCCGCGACGGCGTCCTCCACGAAGCCGTGCGCCGTCCGCCCGGCGAGGCCGTGGAGTACACCGACCGCGCCGCCCTCGTCCTCGGCTACCTCGCCGAAGAGCTCTCCGGCCAGAGCCTCGACGTCCTCGCGAGCACCGGCGTGTGGCAGCCCCTCGGCATGACACGCACCTGCTACGGCCCGCTGCCCGACGAAGCGGCCGCCCGCTGCGCGCCGACCGGGCTCGACGACATCACGGGGGCCCGACTGAGGGGCACCGCCCAGGACTTGTCGGCGCGCCTGCTCGGCGGAGTCTGCGGAATCTCCGGAGTGTTCTCCGCCCTCCCCGATCTCGCGGCCTTCCTCTGCCACCTGCTGCAGCCGCGGCAGGACCGCGGGCAACCGGGCTTCGGCCCCGCCTGGATCCAGGAGTCGCTGCGGATCCAGACCGGCGAACTCACCCCCGCCGGCGGGCTGTTCTGGCACCTCGCCCCGGGAACCGCCCCCGGGACCGACGACATCTGGGTGCACCACGGCTCCCCGGGAACAGGGGTATGGCTCTCCCCCAGGCAGGGCCGCTGGGCCGTCCTGCTGACCAACACGCTCTACTACCCCGGGGACCACGGACCCCTCATCCACCTCCGCGACACATTCCGCTCACTCGCCTTCGCCTGACGGCGCACCGCGAGCGCAGCAAGCCGCCGCACCCCTTCCCGACCCGCTCCACCGCGGGCCAGGAAGAGATACGGCGGCATCCGCGTGTCAGATGTCCCGGAAGAGACCAGCGAACGCGGTGACCTGCCGCGATGAGTGGCCTATCGTCGCTGACCTGACCCTATGAGGGCCGGGCCCCCTTCCGTGTCCATCTGGGCGATACGTATCGTCCGGGTATCAGCGGGCTCGGGAAGGAGGCCCTCAATGTCTGTCTACGTCATGAGACGGCCCTCCGCCGCGCTCGATGACCTGACTGAGCAGCCCCGGCCCCCGGACCACGGTCATGGCGCCGACCACACCGGCCAGACGCCGAATGGGTGCATGTGAACTCCACGCCGACCACGCCGTCCCGGGAGCCAGTCCCACGCGAACGACCAGTGCCCAACCAGAACTTCACCGCAGGAAAAACCAACGGCCCTGGGCTGTGGGGACTTCCGTCACACCGAAAACCCGAGGTCACGGACCCACTATGGGCTTGACGAGCCCGGCCCTCATGGGTGCTGCAGGGCCTGGCGGCCTGCGCGACCTGCGGATACGGCTACTACCGCACCTCGACCGGCACCACCAACAAGAAGATCTACTACTACCGGTGCCTGGGTTCGGACGACTACCGCTACGAGAACGGACGTGTCTGCACCAACAAGCCGGTCCGCGCCGACTACCTCGACACTCTCGTCTGGGACCACATCACCGGCCTCCTCACCGACCCCGCTCTCATCCACACCGAGATCGACCGTCGACTGGAACAGGCCCGCACCGCCGACCCGGTCCGACGCGAACGCGCCCGCCTGGAAACCGCCCTGGCCGCAGCCACCCGCCCGCGAAGCCAGCCTGCGCAGCCAACTCGACGCGCTGCAGGCCCAGCTCGCCGGCCGCGACGCCTACCTCAAACTCGCCCACGACCTTGAGGGCTTCCTCTCCCAGCTGCACACCGGCGTGAGGACGGCCGACATCCCCGAGCGTCAGCGCGTGCTGCGGCTTCTCGTGCAAGACGTCCTCGTCGGCCCGGAGAAGATCACTATCCGGCATCGCATCCCGATCCGGAAGCACACGCCAACCGACCACGGTCAGTCACCAGACTCCGACGCCGAGGGTGACATGCACCTGGGTTATCTATTGCGTTGGAGGCGTGGCCTCCCCGATCCTGTCCAACATCTTACCTGTACAAGTTGGACGAGTTCGTAGAGACAGTACTGATACCGGAGTACACCCGGGGGGGAGCGTCGGGCCCGTAACCCGGCATATTTGGAGTTGCAGAGTCTGCTACGGATAGTCTGTCAACGAATGATCCGCATTATCGGAGGCTTCGTTACACCCGTTACGTGGACGATCATCTCCTTGGTTTCACCGGACCACGAGCCGAGGCCGAGCGGATCAAGCGATGTCTGGCGAAGAAGACCGACCGCTACCGACGGGTCAACGGCTAGATCGCCCTTCGTGTCCCCCGGGACGTGATCAAAGCCAAATACGTGCCCTATCTCGCCCGCGGAAAGCCCGCGAAGCGAAAGGACCTCATCAACAGCACCGATCACGCGATCGTTGCCACGTTCGGGTCCGTTTACCGGGGCATCGTCCAGTACGCTCAAGACCCTCGCAGCAAAGCACCGTTCGACCGTGCCGAAGGTGGCCGCCAAGCACAAGACCAGAATCGACACAGAACACGGGACCCGAATCTGTTTCGAGGCCCGAATCGAGCGGCCGCTGGTGGCACGGTTCGGAGGAATCCGCCTTTATCGACAGCGGTCGGCGAAGATTGTGGACCGCCGGCCGGTCTGGCTGGTCTATCCGCACAAAGCGCTCGTCACACGGCTCTTGGCGGACACCTGCGAGATCTGCGGGAGCACTGGTGATGTCACGGTGCATCACATCCGTGCCCCTGCCGACCTCGCTCATGCCGGATGGCCGCCGTCCGACGGGGCGCGCGCGTCATGCTCGACCGGCGCCGCAAAACGGTCGTGGCCTGCGATACCTGTCACGACCGCATCCACGAGGCACAAACGGCCAGATCATTCACGCCGTATTCACTGGAGAGCCGGCGGATAGCGAAAGCGTCAAGTCCGGTTCGGCGGGAGGCCACAAGGAAAAAGGAGCTGCCACGGCAGACACCTCGCCGCGCGGCCGACCCAACCGCCTGGCCGCCCATCATCAGCAGCGTCCTGCTCCAGCACGGCCGACATGAACCTGCCCGGCGTCTCCTCGACCAGCCGTATCAACCGGGCCCTCGCGGCCTCGACACGGGAGACGGACGCGCTGTCCCAGCCCAGCCCAGCACCACCGCCACGCGCCGGACACCCAGCCCATCGGCTCCCGCCTCCAGCGCGGCGACCGTCAACGCCTGGTAGTCCAACGACAGATCCCCGACACCGACCGCGTTCTCCCGGTGCGGCATTGCACGTCGCGGTCCGACCGGCTTCCTCCGCGACACTCCTACAGCCATCACGGCAGGCGCTTCGTCCTCGGCCAGCGCCTCCAGATACTGCTCCAGACCGATGACCCGGCGCCTGAGAACCTCTTCCGTATCGGCCAAGTCCGCCCGCACCCACGCCAGTTCGGCTTCGAGCTCCTCCACCCGCACCGCCGCGGCCTTGCGCCGTGTTTCCGGAACCGCCCGCATCGACGGCATCCTCCACCCCCACACCAATCCGACCGGCAACGAGCCGAGACTTCCATGACGGTTGCAATCCCATGCCTGACCAGCGGAATCCGCACACGGAGTTCGGAAAGAGAACGAATACTGAACCGTTGGGTTGTGTGGTGCGTTGGGTGGGCTGGGGGCGTGCTGGGCGTGATGTTGTTCGGTGCGGGTCCGGAGCCGGGTGAGGGAGAAGTCCATGGATCAGCAAACTGGCGTCAGCCTAACTGAGGACGGGATCTGGGCCCTGTACAGTCAGCAGGCGGACGGTTTACCCCCTCTGGTCCCCTACGGCGTGCTGCCAACACAATCCAGGAAGGGCGCGGGCGCATCGGAGAATGCGGCCCGGCGGCGGACGCACGATCTCCTCGATCCTAGGTACCGGGCGAGTGTTGCGGAGGTGGAGGTTCTGGGGCGAGCGGGGATTCCCTTGCTGTCACGGCCGGAGGGCGGTTTCCACATCGACCCGACGGTGCCGCGGGAGTCGGCGGGGGTTGAGCGCGCGACCAGCATCGCGATGCTGTACGGCCTGGCCCCGGGCAGCTCAGCCCTCGTCCCCCTCGGCATGCTGCCAACACGATTTAGGAAGGGTGCGGACGCATCGGAGAATGCGGCCCGGCAGCGGATGCACGATCTCCTCGATCCTGAGCACGGCCTGGCGAGTGATGGGGAGGTGGAGGTTCTGGGGCGAGCGGGGATTCCCTTGCTGCCACGGCCGAAGGGCGGTTTCCACATCGACCCGAGGGTGCGGCGGGTGAGTGAGGAAGCTGCTTCGTCGGCGCGGGTTGAGAGCGCGACCAGCATCGCGATGCTGTACGGCCTGGCCCCGGGCAGCTCAGCCTTTGTCCCCTACGGCATGCTGCCAACACAATCCAGGAAGGGTGCGGACGCATCGGAGAATGCGGCCCGGCACCGGACGCACGATCTCCTCAAATCTAAGTACCGGGCGAGTGCTGCGGAGGTGGAGGTTCTGGGGCGAGCGGGGATTCCCTTGCTGCCACGGCCGAAGGGCGGTTTCAACATCGACCCGAAGGTGCCGCGGGTGAGTGAGGAAGCTGCCTCGCTGGCGGGGGTTGAGCGCGCGACCAGCATGGCGATGCTGTACGGCCTGGCCCCGGGCAGCTCAGCCCTTGTCCCTTACGGCATGCTGCCAACACAATCCAGGAAGGGTGCGGACGCATCGGAGAATGCGGCCCGGCAGCGGACGCACGATCTCCTCCAACTTGAGCACCTGGCGAGTGCTGCGGAGGTGGAGGTTCTGGGGCGAGCGGGGATTCCCTTGCTGCCACGGCCGAACGGCGGTCTCCACATCGACCCGAAGGTGCCGCGGGTGAGTGAGGAAGCTGCCTGGTTGGCGCGGGTTGAGCGCGCGACCAGCATCGCGAGGCTGTACGGCCTGGCCCCGGGCAGCTCAGCCCTTGTCCCCTACGGCATGCTGCCAACAGTGTCCAGGAAGGGTGCGGACGCATCGGAGAATGCGGCCCGGCAGCGGATGCACCGTCTCCTCGATGCTACGAACCTGGTGAGTGCTGCGGAGGGGGCGGTTCTGAGGGGAGCGGGGATTCCCTTGCTGCCACGGCCGCAGGGCGGTCTCCACATCGACCCGAAGGTGCCGCGGGAGAGCAGTTGGAGGAGAGGGGATACGGTTCCGGTCCTGCAGTCCGGGCAGTCGGCCGCGGCTGATGCCCTCGCCTCGGCACCACCGACGACCACGGCAGACACATCAGCACCGCCCCCTCCCACCGGTACCGGTGCTGACGTGTCTGCCGTTACGGACACGCTCAGCGGATGGGGGCCCGACTGGGACACGCCGACGCTGATGTGGCAGAACACGCAAGCCGTGACGTGGCCCGACCTCGCAGCAGCAAACCCGCCCATGCCCTCCCAGGACGACCGCCCCACCCCCATCCTCGTCGGCGCCGGCCAGTACCTACCCCCCACCTGGACAGCATCCCGACAATCAGCCACCATCCCACCATCAACCACCCAATCCTCAAGCCCACCCCCCCGACCCACCAAACAACCAAGACGCTGACCCTCAGTTTGACCCTGTCGGAGATCTTGGAGTTGCCGAGGTCGGCTGCCCAGGGTTCGCCAGGACTTCGGCCGGGGTGGTTCGCGCTGGTCGAGGTAGTTCTGGAAACCGGTCGGCCGGCGGGGCGTGGATGCTTCCTCGGTCGGCGTCAGTCCGCTGTGACGCTCGATGTTGACGGCGATGGCGGTCAGGACGTGTTGATGTGGACCTGCCCCTGTCCCCGGTAGCGGCGCATGCCGTGGCCGTGAGCGAATTCGTTTGACGGCGCCTTCCACTCCGGAGCGAATCGAGCGTCTCCCTGGCCTGCTGGCTGGGGCACTCCGATCCCGGGTTCACACTGCGGAAGTACTCTCAGGGTGAGGGGCCCGTAGCCCACCGCGTGCCCAAAGTCCCAGAGAAGTCCCAGGAACGCCGCCGCATCCCATCCTGGCCCGCTGAATAGCAGGTCAGGATGGGTGCGGCGGCGTCCACGTGTCAAATGTCCCGGAAGATCTCGATCTGTGCCCCGATCGTGTTCAGGCGCTCCGCGAGGTCCTCGTAGCCGCGGTTGATGACGTACACGTTGCGCAGCACGGACGTGCCCTCCGCGGCCATCATGGCCAGCAGGACGACGACGGCGGGGCGCAGCGCCGGCGGGCACATCATCTCCGCCGCCCGCCAGCGGGTGGGGCCCTCGACCAGCACCCGGTGCGGGTCCAGGAGTTGCAGACGGCCGCCGAGGCGGTTCAGGTCGGTCAGGTAGATCGCCCGGTTGTCGTAGACCCAGTCGTGGATCAGGGTCTTGCCCTGCGCGGCCGCCGCGATGGCCGCGAAGAACGGCACGTTGTCGATGTTCAGGCCCGGGAAGGGCATGGGGTGGATCTTGTCGATCGGCGCCTCCAGCTTGGAGGGGCGGACCGTGAGGTCGATCAGGCGGGTACGGCCGTTGTCCGCGCTGTACTCGGGGCTGCGGTCGTGGTCGAGGCCCATCTCCTCCAGGACCGCGAGCTCGATCTCCAGGAACTCGATGGGCACCCGGCGCACCGTCAGCTCCGACTCCGTCACCACCGCCGCGGCCAGCAGGCTCATCGCCTCGACCGGGTCCTCGGAGGGGGAGTAGTCCACGTCCACGTCGATGTTCGGGACGCCGTGCACGGTCAGCGTGGTGGTGCCGATGCCCTCGACCTTGACGCCGAGCGCCTCCAGGAAGAAGCAGAGGTCCTGGACCATGTAGTTGGAGGACGCGTTGCGGATGACGGTCACGCCGTCGTGGCGGGCCGCGGCCAGCAGCGCGTTCTCGGTCACCGTGTCGCCGCGCTCGGTCAGCACGATCGGGCGGACGGGGCGGATCGAGCGGTCGACCTGCGCGTGGTACTGGCCCTCGGTCGCCGCGATGTCCAGACCGAACCGGCGCAGCGCGATCATGTGCGGCTCGATGGTCCGCGTGCCGAGGTCGCAGCCGCCGGCGTAGGGCAGCTTGAAGTGGTCCATGCGGTGCAGCAGCGGGCCGAAGAACATGATGATCGAGCGGGTGCGTACGGCGGCCTCGGCGTCGATCGACGCCATGTCGAGGTCGGCCGGCGGCACCAGTTCCAGGTCGACGCCGTCGTTGATCCAGCGGGTGCGCACGCCGATGGAGTTCAGCACCTCCAGCAGGCGGTACACCTCCTCGATCCGGGCCACCCGGCGCAGCACCGTGCGCCCCTTGTTGAGCAGCGAGGCGCACAGCAGGGCCACACACGCGTTCTTGCTGGTCTTCACGTCGATCGCGCCGGACAGCCGACGGCCGCCCACCACCCGCAGATGCATCGGGCCCGCGTAGCCCAGTGAGACGATCTCGCTGTCCAGGGCTTCACCGATTCGAGCGATCATCTCAAGGCTGATGTTTTGGTTGCCGCGCTCGATGCGGTTGACAGCGCTCTGACTGGTGCCGAGCGCCTCCGCCAGCTGTGCCTGTGTCCAGCCGCGGTGTTGCCGGGCGTCACGGATGAGCTTGCCGATACGTACGAGGTAGTCGTCTGACATGAGGCCGAGGTTATCTCAGATATGAGATGGCGCCTGTTGGGGGGTCTGTTCGGGTGACGTCGTGTCAGCGACAGTACCCGTTCGGCCCCTCGGCACTCCCTCCGTTTCCCGCAAAGGGGAGGTGAGAGAACGTCAAGGCGGTTCCCAGCATTTGGTCAGAAATCCCGGAGACCGTTGTCCTGGGCAATTTCCTCCGTACGCTGTTCTTGCGGCCGCACCCAACGCATGGCACGTGTCACCAGACTCAAGTCGGAGGTACGGAAAATGCCCCAGGCGGCCATCGAGACACCGCTCTTCGTCGGAACTCTGGAAGCCCCCAGGATCACCCCGCTCGGCTCCCTCGACGCCGATCGCGGCGCGGCCGGAACTCCGGTCGAGGGTGAGCACCCCAAGCCGTTCCTCGCGATCATCTACAACGGAATCTGATACACGCCCCGTTGTGCGAAGGGCTGCCGCCGGAGCGCCGCTCGAAGGTGTTCCGGCGGCAGCCGCCCCGAATTCCCGCAGCTACAACCCACAATAACCACCATGGGGATCGCATATGTCTCGAAGGATATGGGTGGCGGAAGGCGTGGCGAGCGACGGCGACGTCTACGGCCGCGCGCTGAAGATCCCGGACGGGAAACCGGAGCCCGGCGGGGACGCCGGAGGGGGTGTGGGGCGGCGGACGCCGTCGGTCCTCAAGAGCCGTCTGGGCGACATCCCGACCTGCCCGTGCCTGGCCGCGCTCGTGCCCGATGCGTGACGGGCTGCTGGCCAACCTGGGCGTGATCTTCGGAGGTCAGGACGCCGGAATCCTGACCGACGACCCCGGGCTCGCGGACTGGCTCACGGAGCACGGGGCGCCGGCCTCGACGTTCGACGGGGTGCTGGGCGGACGCGATCCGGCGCCGCCGCGGGCGGTCGCGGTGCCACTGGACTACGGCCGGCTGCCGTCCCGCCGGGCCCTGCGCGACATCTTTTCCAGAACCAGTGTGCTGTGGGTCCCGCTGGCTTCCTTCTCCGCCGATCCACGGGTCGCCAGATACGGTCTGGAAAGACTTTCGGAGATCGATGTGCCGGGCTGTATCGCGGCGAACCGCCGGATCATCTCCCAACTTCTCCTGGCCTCCGACGAAGTGCGTATGACCGGCCCCGGAACCGATATCACCATCCGTCTTCCGGAGGACCTCCAGCTTTCCAGCCGAACCCGTCCCGAACTTCTCCCCGACGAACACTCCACCATCGGCAACTACTTCGAAGTCGCCATGTCGCCGACCGATCTTGCGGGGCGGGTCGACACCGAACTCACGGTCTCCGGAACATTGCGTGTGGATTCCGTACTCGTCGCGAAACACCGTGAACTGCAGGGCGCCCGCGCCGGTCAATTCAGGGCCGCCGCCGAAATAGCGGAGGAGATGCGGAGATCCTGCCCGCTGCAGGTGCGGATCCAGGACAACCGGTTCGTCGACGGGTTCGGCCCGTTCGCCGGAGGCATCGACGCCACGAGCGGGCCGGAGTACCGGGGGGCGGTCACCGAGGTCGCCATCGGCACCGGCGTGCTGTCCGCCGACCGGGTGGACTGGAGCGTGAACTGCCTGCTCAACGAGGGTGCCGCCGGGGTCCATCTGGGCGTGGGCAACGGCCTGACCGGCATGCACTTCGACTTCATCTCGCGGGAGGCCCGACTTGACACCCTCTGACACGTTTTCCGGCGCGCCGACGATCCGCCTCGTGGGTTCCCTGCACCTGAGGCCGGAGCCGGACGGCGGTGCCCGGGTGATCGACGACACCACGTTCACCGCCGCCCAGGTGAACACCTCGGCCCGCATCCTCCTGGAGGCCCTGCGCGAACCCCGCACCGAACAGGAACTCGTGACCACCCTCGCCCTGGCCGCCGACTGCACCCCGGCCGAGGCCACCGCCCCGGTCGCCCGCCTCCTGGCCGACCTCACCGCCTACGGCTGGATCGAGCCGGCGCCCCGCACGGACTAGTCCGCCCCGACATCCTTCGCGCGCACGGCAGCCATGCACGGGAGCCGTGGGAGTCGTACCGGACCACGACAGGGCGCGGTCCGGGCATGACCATCCGGCGCCCGTGTACTAGAGTTATCTCGACATCGAGATATCTGCCAGGCGCACCGCGGCCGCCGACCCGGTAAGGGTTACCTAACTTAGCCTTGCCTTAGTGGGACGGGCAAGTCGGTGTGGCGGCAGGATGCGGTGGTACGCGCACATCAATGAAGGAGACTGTCGTGTCGGCGAACAGCTTCGACGCCCGCAGCACGCTGCAGGTGGGCGACGAGTCGTACGAGATCTTCCGGCTGGACAAGGTGGAAGGCTCGGCTCGCCTTCCGTACAGCCTGAAGGTGCTGCTGGAGAACCTGCTCCGCACCGAGGACGGCGCGAACATCACCGCCGACCACATCCGCGCCCTCGGCGGCTGGGACTCCCAGGCCCAGCCGTCGCAGGAGATCCAGTTCACGCCGGCCCGCGTGATCATGCAGGACTTCACCGGTGTCCCCTGTGTCGTGGACCTCGCCACCATGCGTGAGGCCGTGAAGGAGCTCGGCGGCGACCCGGCGAAGATCAACCCGCTGGCCCCGGCCGAGCTGGTCATCGACCACTCCGTCATCGCCGACAAGTTCGGCACCAACGACGCCTTCAAGCAGAACGTCGAGCTGGAGTACGGCCGCAACAAGGAGCGCTACCAGTTCCTGCGCTGGGGCCAGACCGCGTTCGACGAGTTCAAGGTCGTACCCCCGGGCACCGGCATCGTCCACCAGGTGAACATCGAGCACCTGGCCCGCACGGTCATGGTGCGGGGCGGGCAGGCCTACCCCGACACCCTGGTCGGCACCGACTCGCACACCACCATGGTCAACGGCCTCGGCGTGCTCGGCTGGGGCGTCGGCGGCATCGAGGCCGAGGCCGCGATGCTCGGCCAGCCGGTCTCCATGCTCATCCCGCGCGTCGTCGGCTTCAAGCTGACCGGTGAGCTCAAGCCCGGCACCACCGCCACGGACCTCGTGCTCACCATCACCGAGATGCTGCGCAAGCACGGCGTCGTCGGCAAGTTCGTCGAGTTCTACGGCGAGGGCGTCGCCGCCACGAGCCTCGCCAACCGCGCCACCATCGGCAACATGTCGCCGGAGTTCGGCTCCACCGCCGCGATCTTCCCGATCGACGACGAGACCCTGAACTACCTGCGCCTGACCGGCCGCTCCGACCAGCAGGTCGCGCTCGTCGAGGCGTACGCCAAGGAGCAGGGCCTCTGGCTGGACCCGAAGGCCGAGCCCGACTTCTCCGAGAAGCTGGAGCTGGACCTGTCGACGGTCGTCCCGTCGATCGCCGGCCCGAAGCGCCCGCAGGACCGTATCGTCCTCGCCAACGCCGCCCAGCAGTTCGCGCTCGACGTCCGCAACTACGTCGACACCGCCGACGAGGCCGGCAAGGAGTCCTTCCCGGCCTCCGACGCCCCCGCCTCCATCAACGGCGTCCCGTCCAACCCGGTCACCGTGACCGCCCCCGACGGCACCACGTACGAGATCGACCACGGCGCGGTCACCGTCGCGGCCATCACCTCCTGCACCAACACCTCGAACCCGTACGTCATGGTCGCCGCCGCGCTGGTGGCCAAGAAGGCGGTCGAGAAGGGCCTGACCCGCAAGCCCTGGGTCAAGACCACCCTCGCCCCGGGCTCCAAGGTCGTCACCGACTACTTCGAGAAGGCGGGCCTGACCCCCTACCTCGACAAGGTCGGCTTCAACCTGGTCGGCTACGGCTGCACCACCTGCATCGGCAACTCCGGCCCGCTGCCGGAGGAGGTCTCCAAGGCGGTCAACGACCACGACCTCGCGGTCACCTCGGTCCTCTCCGGCAACCGGAACTTCGAGGGCCGGATCAACCCCGACGTCAAGATGAACTACCTGGCCTCCCCGCCGCTGGTCGTCGCGTACGCCCTCGCGGGTTCCATGAAGGTGGACATCACCAAGGACGCCCTCGGCACCGACCAGGACGGCAAGCCGGTCTACCTGTCGGACATCTGGCCGACCGAGGCCGAGGTCAACGACGTCGTCGCCAACGCGATCGGCGAGGACATGTTCAACAAGTCCTACGCCGACGTCTTCGCCGGCGACGCCCAGTGGCAGTCCCTCCCGATCCCGACCGGCAACACCTTCGAGTGGGACGCCGAGTCGACCTACGTCCGCAAGCCCCCCTACTTCGAGGGCATGCAGCACGAGCCGGCCCCGGTCACCGACATCGCCGACGCCCGCGTCCTGGCCAAGCTCGGCGACTCGGTCACCACCGACCACATCTCGCCCGCCGGCGCCATCAAGGCCGACACCCCGGCCGGCAAGTACCTCACCGAGCACGGTGTGGAGCGTCGTGACTTCAACTCCTACGGCTCCCGCCGAGGCAACCACGAGGTCATGATCCGCGGCACGTTCGCCAACATCCGCCTGCGCAACCAGATCGCGCCGGGCACCGAGGGCGGCTACACCCGCGACTTCACCCAGGCCGACGCTCCGGTGGCGTTCATCTACGACGCCTCCAGCAACTACATCGAGCAGGGCATCCCGCTGGTCGTCCTGGCCGGCAAGGAGTACGGCTCCGGCTCGTCCCGCGACTGGGCCGCCAAGGGCACCGCGCTGCTCGGCGTCAAGGCCGTCATCGCCGAGTCGTACGAGCGCATCCACCGCTCGAACCTCATCGGCATGGGCGTCCTCCCGCTGCAGTTCCCGGAGGGCGCCACCGCCGAGTCCCTCGGCCTGACCGGCGAGGAGACCTTCTCCTTCACCGGTGTCGAGGAGCTCAACAACGGCACCACCCCGCGCACGGTCAAGGTCACCACCGACACGGGCGTCGAGTTCGACGCGGTCGTCCGGATCGACACCCCCGGTGAGGCCGACTACTACCGCAACGGCGGCATCATGCAGTACGTGCTGCGCAACCTGATCCGCAAGTAAGCGGTACGGAACGGCAGTCGAGGGCCGCCTCCCCGGTACGCCGGGGGGTGCGGCCCTTCGCCGTACCCGGACCCGGTACGGCTACACCCAGCCCCGCTGGGCGGCCCGCGCCCCCAGCTGGAACCGGCTGGCCGCCCCCAGCCGCTCCTGCAGCTCACTCACCCGCCGCCGCAGCGTCCTGAGGCTCACCCCCAGGTGGCGGGCCACCGCCTCGTCCTTCATCCCGGCCGACAGCAGCCTGATCAACGTCTGTTCGCCACCGGAGAGTTCACCGTCGCCGACCGGCTGGCCGAGCGGCATCGCCTGCTGCCAGGCCAGTTCGAAGAGTTTCTGGAGGGCCTCGGTCACCGCCGAGTGCCACACCACGACCGCGCAGTACCCGCCCGCCTCGGACGCGGTCAGCGGGAGCATCGCCCGGCATCCGTCGACCACCAGCAGTTTGAGGGGCACGGACGGCAGCACCCGTGCCTGTTCGCCGAGTTCCGCCATCGTCCAGGCGCGCGCGAGGACCTTCGGATCCTCCAGGGCGGTCGCCGAGTAGACCCCGCGGGAGACGATCCCGCGCCGGAGCAGATCGGCCTGGAGATCCACCTGCGGGGCGGGCGGGGCGAGATACGGCGGCGTGTCGAAGAGACACACCTCGTACTCGGCGCGCGCGTACAGCTCCTCCAGGCGGGCCGCGATGGCGCCCTCGCCGGAGGCGACCTCGACCAGCCGGGACGGCTCCTCCCGCAGCAGTCCCGCCTCGTACGCGGTCGCCATCTCCTCGGCGGTGGCGGCGAGCAGTTCGGACTCCGTCTCGCGCCGCCGGATCAGCGCGCGGATCGCCACCCGTGGGTCCACCGCCCGTAACCCGCCCATGGAGTCGGGCTCCTGGAGCAGACCGAGCCCGAGCAGCCGGTTGCAGGACTCGCGGACCTGGGCCGGGGACGCCCCGGCCAGCAGCGCCCAGCCGCCCGCGCCGATATCGGGCTGCTGAAGGATCGTCCGGTACACCCGCTCGTCGAACGCGGAGACCCCCACCACGGCCCAGGGGCTCGCGGCAGGGGTCTGTCTTGCCGGGTCGTGTGCCGTGTTCACCATGGCCCGGTACGGTAGACGATCACTGTTAAGGCCCGTCGAACCGATCCGGGCGATGACTCACTTCAAGCCGCGTCGTTCACTTCAGGCCGAACGCCCGCAGCACGGTCTGGTCGATCCGGTTGCCGTCCTTGTCGGTGGCCTGTACCCGCAGCGACACGGACGCCGAGCCCTTCGCGGGCTTGAACCGCGCCTCGCCGTGCCTGACCGTCACCTCCTTCCAGGACGTGCCGTCGTCGTAGGAGACCCACGCCTTCAGACCGCATGCCCTGACGTTCCCCAGCTGATCGGTGACCGAGAGGCCCACCACCGACTCCCGTCCGCCGTCGGCACGGTTGAGGAGGTCGAGCCCCTTCGGGACGATGCCGACGCTGAGCAGCGGCAGCGCCGTCGCGGTGTCGGTGTGCGCCGAGGCGAAGGACCACTCGGTGTGCGTGCTCGTGGAGTACACGGCCCAGTCGGGGTGGCGTTGTACGTCCAGGACGAAGCGGTACGAGGCCTTGTCCGCCGGTACGTCGAAGGTGCCGTAACCGCCGAGCGCCGAGTTGCCGACCGCCTGCCCGTTCGCGTACAGCGTGCCCTTCGCGGTGTTCTGGATGCCGTCCACGGCTCCGTAGTGACCCGGTGTGGAGTCGGTCAACTCCGGTATCCGCAAGGTGAGTTTGTCGCCGGTGCGCTGGGAGGTGCCGTACTCCTCGCTGGACGCCGGGCGGACGACCTGACGCAGCCAGTCCTCGGAGGGCTCGGTGATCGCCTTGTCGTAGGTCTTCAGGGGGCTCCACTCGCCCAGGAGCGCCGTCGAGTCGGGGTAGACGGCGTGCCGGGTACGGGTGTCGGGGTCGGCGTAGTAGTACTCGGTGCGCTTGATGCCGAGCTGCAGGTACTTGGGGTTCTCGATGCTGAACTTCTGCCAGGGGCGGAACGTGTACAGACTGTCCATGCCTATCCCGCCGGCCGTGCCCCCGTAGTAACGGGCCGTCTTCCTCGCCGTGTTGGAGTCGTCCAGACGGTACGTCTGGTCCGCCGAGATGGAACCGCTCTGCGCGGCGAGCAGGTTGTAGACGTACGGACTGACCGGTGTGCCGCCCAGCTTCATCATGACCCTCTTGCCGGTCTGCAGCAGACCGGTGAGTTCGGCACCCTCCTCACCGGTGGCGATCATCGTCGGGACGGTGGTGGCCTTGTCCACGGCCTCGATCCAGAAGCCGGGTGTCTTGCGGTACACGATGAGGTAACCCGCGCCGGCCTTGGTCGCGTTGTCCAGGGCGCTCTGCGCCCGCTCGGTGGAGCCGACCCCGACCACCGCGACCTTGCCCTTGACGTCGAGCCCCGCGAAGTCGGCCGCGGTACCGCCGCCCGCGTCCACCGCCTGCACGGTGTGCTCACCGCTGATCTTCAGCGGGAAGCCGTTGTAGGTCTGCGAGTAGTAGAGCGACGACAGTGACGTCTTCTCCGGACTGGTGACGCTCGCCGTCAACTCCTTGGCGTACAGGCGGAACTTGGCGGAGAACTCCAGGGTTCCCTCGGTGACCTTCGGGGTCGGCGCCACATAGATGTGGTCGGTCCACCAGCCCTGGCTGTACGTCAGCCCCCAGGCACCGCCCGGCCCTTCGCGGTGCCAGGAGGTGGTGAAGCCCTGGAACTCGGAGTCCTCCTTGGTCTTCGGCTTGATCTCCACGGCCTTGCGGGCGTCGAGGACGACCTCGGTGTCCCCGTTCACCTTGATCTCCGGATTGCCGACGACCGAGGTGCCGACGGGTGCCCCGCCCGCGTCGCGGTCCGGGATCCAGGTCGCGATGGAGTAGGTACCGGCCGGAACCTGCCAGGTCCAGCCCGCGCCGACGAAGCCGTACTCGTCGGGGTAGGCGCCGTTCAGTTCCTGCAGCGTGTAGAGCGAGGCGCCGGTGGACGGGTTGCCCTCCCGGTTCACGAGGGACACCTTCAGGTCGTACGTCTTCGGCGCCTTCTCGAAGCCGACGCCCGTGGTGACCTGGATGCCGTCGGCGGTCGCGGTGACGTAGCCGGTGTAGCGGCCCTGGGCCTCCTGCGCAGGGTCGACGGCGACCGGAACCGTGGCGCTGCCGTTCGCGGGCACCGTCACCGTGCCGGCGCCCAGCGCGAGGTCCGCGAGGCTCGACGCGACCTTCAACTCCACTGCATTGCCGGTGGTGTTGGTGTAGGTGATGTCCTTGGTGACGACATCGTTGTCGCCGTCCTCGAACTTGCCGAAGCTCAGTGTCGGGGTCGCGAAGACGCCCTGCTGCACCGCCCGTACGGCGTCGACCCGGCCGTCGCCCTGCTCGAAGGCGGTGGCGTCGGTCATGGTCTTCGCGGTGCTCGCCAGGTCCGCCTTGATCTGCTGGCCGGTCCAGTCGGGATGCGCCTCGGCCACCAGTGCCGCAGCGCCCGCCACGTGCGGGGTCGCCATCGACGTACCGCTCGCCGTCGTGTAGTAGTCGTTCACCGGGGTGCCCATGCTGGTCCCGGCCGCGCGGGCCGCCGTGATGTTCACGCCCGGCGCGGTGATCTCCGGCTTGACCGCGTAGTCGCCGGTGCGCGGGCCGCGGCTGGAGAATGGGGCCAGGTTGTCGGACTTGTCGACCGCGCCGACCGTCAGCGCCGAGTCCGCGATGCCGGGGGTGCCGACGGTCTGGTCGGACGGGCCGGTGTTGCCCGCCGCGATCACGAAGAGGGTGCCCGTGGCGGCGGACAGCTCGTCGACGGTCTCGCTCATTACGTCCGAGGGACCCGAGGCCGTGCCGCCCAGGGACATGGAGACGATCTTCGCGCCCGAGTTCGCCGCCCACTCCATGCCGGAGATGATCCAGGACTCCTGGCCCGAGCCCGTGTTGTCGAGCACCTTGCCGATCAGCAGCTGCGCGCCCGGCGCCACGCCCTTGTACTTCCCGTCCGAGGCGGCGCCCGAGCCGACGATCGTGTCGGCGACGTGGGTGCCGTGGCCGAAGCCGTCCTGCACGGTCTCGTCCGGCACGAAGCTCTGTGCGTCGGCGATCTTCCCGGCGAGGTCGGGGTGGCCGGTGTCGACGCCCGTGTCCAGGACCGCGACCTTGACGCCCGTGCCGTCGTAGCCCGCCTTCCACACCTCTGGCGCGCCGATCTGCGGCACGCTCTGGTCGAGCGACACCTTCACCCTGGCGTCGAGCCAGATCTTCTCGATGCCGTCGCCCAGCTGCCTCGCGGCCTTCGCGGTGGGCTCGGTGCCGACGGCGGGGGCGACGTCCGCCCAGAAGGCGGTCGACTTCTTCGCGGTCAGCGCGGCACCGGCGATCCCGGGCAGCGCCAGCGTGCGGCGTGCACCCTCGGGGACCTCACTGCCCTTCTTGTACGTCGCGATCACCGGGGTGGCGCCGGTCCTCGCGTCCGTGTACCCCTGCTTCACCAACTGGGTGACGTTGAACAGGGCCGGGTCGAGACGGCCCGACTGGAGCAGCGGGATCGCGTCCGACGGTACGACGCTGACCTCGCCGTTCTTCTCGCTGGACAGGAACGTGACGGCCTCACGGCCCTTCCCGCGCCGGACGTCGACGCCGTACCGGCCGTCCGCCGCGGCGGTGAGCGTCACGGTGTCGCCGGTGACGAGGGTGACGGTCTGTGTGCTCGTGGCGCCGGACGCGGTGACGCTCCGGGTGTCCGTGGCGGCCGCTTTGGCGACCGGGGACACGGGACCGGCCGCGGCGGGGACAACAGCCCCCGCGAGCAGCCCGGCCGCTCCTGCCACGGCCCAGAGGGCGTGGAGTCTTCGCATGTGTGGACTTCCTCCCCTGAACGCTGAAACACTTCCGGCCCGGTGGGCGGAAGCCAGTGATCAGAGTGGGCGCCGCGGGGAAAGCGGCTCAAGGGATTCCTGTGGCCGAGGCGTGCCAATGCCCGCTTCGGCCACGGCGGTCGGCGCTGAACGGTGCGCCTCGGGCCGGAACGGCGGCCGGTTCTGGACGCTCCGGCGCGGAACGCCGTCCAGGCATGCGGCCCAGTCACATGGCTGTGGCCCAGTCGGAGCACAGGATTCCCTCAGCGGACCGGGACAGTATCGAGACATGTCTGGCACCTCCGCGTCCCGAACCGGCCGAGTCCGCGTACTGATCGTCGACGACGAGCCCGGTCTCACCGAGCTGCTCGCCGCCGCCGTCGCGGACGCGGGCTGGTGCCCCTACCCGGCCCTCGACGGACAGACCGGACTGCGGCTGGCCCGCGGCTGCGCCCCGCACGCGGTGGTGCTCGACGGCATGCTCCCCGACCTCGACGGCCTCCAGGTACTGCGCAGACTCCGCTACGAGATGCCGAAGCTGCCCGTCCTGATGCTCACCGCCCGCGACGCCGTCGAACACCGGATCGACGGCCTGGAGGCCGGGGCCGACGACTACGTCACCAAGCCCTTCTCCCTGGAGGAGGTCGTGCTGCGGCTGCGCGGACTGCTGCGCCGGGCCGGCACCGAACAGACCCCCGCCGACGACCCCGTACGCGTCCTCGGCGACCTGGTGCTGACCGCCGAGTCCCGGGAGGTGCAGCGGGCCGGCACCCCGATCAAGCTCACCGCCAAGGAGTTCGACCTGCTCAGCCTGCTCCTGGACCATCCACGTCAGGTGCTGAGCAAGGCCCAGATCCTCGACCACGTCTGGAGCACGTCCTTCGACGCCGGCGGCAACCTCGTCGAGGTGTACATCTCCAGCCTGCGCCGCAAGATCGACCGCGGCCGCGCCCCGATGATCCACACCGTGCGCGGCATGGGATACGTCGTACGACCCGTGGAGGACGGCAGATGACCGCCCGGTTGCGGAGCCGGTCGCTGCGTACGCGACTGCTCGTCTTCATCACCGCCGTCCTCGTCTGCGTCTGCGCGGCGATGGCCCTGACCACCGTCCTCGCCCAACGCGCCTATCTGATGGGCAGCCTGGACAACCGGGTGAGCGACGCGGCCGAGCGCGGGGTGGGCGGCGCCGCCCTGCACCCCGAACTCACCCGCGATCTGACCTTCATCCACGAGAGCGGCCAGCCGGCCGGCATGCTCGCCGCCCGCCTCGACGCCCAGGGCAACATCCTGAGCGCGGCCGTCGTCACCCGGGACGCGCCCCCGACCTCGCTCACCACCGCCCAGACCGCCGCCCTCAAGGGCATGGCCCAGGACGGCTCCACCCACACCCGCCAGGTCCCCGGCCTCGGCACCTACCGGGTCACCGCCCTGAACGCGAGCGGCATCCGGGTCCTGGCCGGCCTCCCCATGGACGACGTGCTGGACACCATCAGCGGCCTGGTGGAGGTCGAGATCGCGGTCGCGGCGGTCGGCCTCACGGTCGCGGGCTGTGTGTGCGCCGTGGTCATACGACGGCAGCTGCGCCCCCTCGGCCGGGTCGCCGCCACCGCCGTCGAGGTCTCCCACGCGCCCCTCGGCCACGGCCAGGTGGCCGGTCTGACCCGGGTGCCCGAGCGGGACACCGACCCCGGCAGCGAGGCCGGCCAGGTCGGCGCCGCCCTCAACCGCATGATCGACCATGTCGAGGCGTCACTGGCGGAGCGCCAGCGCAGCGAGGAACAGGTACGCCGGAGCGAGGAGCGCATGCGCCGCTTCCTGGCCGACGCCAGCCATGAACTGCGCACCCCGCTCGCCTCGATCGCCGGGTACGCCGAGCTGATGAACCGCGGCACCGACCGTATCGAACCCGGCCTCGCCTGGCGCCGCGTCAACGCCGAATCGGCCCGCATGCGCAGCCTCGTCGAGGACCTCCTGCTCCTGGCCCGCCTCGACGAGGGCCGCCCGCTGCAGTCCACCGAGGTGGACATGGCCGCGCTGGTCGCGGAGGCGGTGTGGGACGCGCGGGCCGCCGGCGCCGGACACCACTGGCAGCTCGAACTCGGCCCGGGCGAACCGGCGCTGGTCCTCGGCGACGAGGCCCGACTGCACCAGGTGGTGGCCAACCTGCTCGCCAACGCGCGGGTCCACACCCCCGCGGGTACGACGGTGACCGCCACGGTCGAGGCCACCGCCACCACCTGTGTGATCCGCGTCCGCGACGACGGACCGGGTATCGCGCCCGGCCTCCTCCCCACCGTCTTCGAACGCTTCACCCGGGCGGACACCTCCCGCACCCGTGCCGGTGTCCTGGAGGGCGGCTCGGGCCTCGGCCTCGCCATCGCCTCGGCCATCACCTCGGCCCACGGCGGCCACCTCGACGTACAGAGCACGCCGGGCCGCACGGAGTTCACCCTCGAACTCCCGGTCACCGAACTCCCGCCGACCGGCACGGCGATGCGCGCCCGCCCGGCGCCGGTGTAGGAGAGCGGCGCCGGTCAGTCGTCCGGGGCCGTGTCACGCACCACATGGTCCGTGGCCTGGACCCGGTACAGGACCACGCCGTGCGGCGGGACGTCGGCGGCGATCCGGCCCGGGGACCCGGTCAGCCGGTGGCTCCACAGGTCCCGCAGGGCGTAGCCGCGCGCCGAGGGCAGCCCGAGCGCGGCGGCGCTGGTGGCGACCTCCCGTGCAGTCGCGCCGGTGTTGAACAGGCCGACGACGACATCCCCGTTCGGCTCGGTCTTGGCGAACACCTGGGAGTCCGCGTCCTCGGACATCCGCTCGGCGTCGATGCCGTCCTGGTCGACCGCGAGGACGTCGGTGTTCGTCAGCAGGGCGAGGTCGGCCGGGGCGAGGTGGGTGAGGTCGGTGCCGAGGACGAGCGGGGAGGCGGCCAGCGACCACAGGCTCAGCTGGGTCCTGCGCTCGTCCGGGGTCAGGCCGTCGTGGTCGCCGTTGCCGATCTCGAGGGAGTCGTAGTCGTTGTGGCCGCCGGGACCGCCGTACGGCGCCCACGCGGCGACCTGGCCGAACCGTGAGGCGACCTTGTCCCAGGTGGTCAGCGGGTAACTGCTGTCGTCGGGGCCGCAGTAGCACTCGATGTCGCCGCCGGTGCGCCAGCCGTTGGACAGCTCGGCCCAGGTGGCCGCCCCGTCGATGCCGAGGCTGTTGGAGAGCTCCAGGTGGATGGGGCGACCGGTGTGCCGCAGGGCGTCCGACCAGGCCCGGATGTCCTGTTCGTCGCGGGTGCCGACGCCGTCGATCTTGAGATAGTCGACGCCCCAGCCGGCGAACTGACCGGCCCAGGAGTCGATGAACGCCTGCGCGCCGGGCTTGGCGTAGTCGATGCCCACCATGCCGCCGCAGTTGTAGTTCTTCTCCTTCGCGGCGGTGGCGATGTCCCGGGCGTGGTAGGGCGTTCCCCGGATCTCGGTGTTCCGCCGGACCGCCTGCCGGGAGATACCGGGCGTGACATACAGCCCGAACTTCAGCCCGAGGGAGTGGACATGGTCGGCGACGACCTGGATGCCGTTCTCACCGCGGGCGGCCGGGAACTTCACCGGGTCGGTGACCCAGCGGCCGTACCTGTCGACGTCCGGACCCCGGCTGCCCGGGCACTCGTACCAGAAGTCGTCGACGTTGACATAGACGAACCCGTTCTTCGCCAGTCCGCTGTCCTTCAGGGCCTTCGCCTGTGCCTCGATGGTCCGCGCGGTCGGATCGCGGCGGACGAAGCTCCAACTGCTCCATCCCAGCGCGGGCTTCAGCCCGAGACCATTGCCGTAGGCCCGCGCCGACTGACCGTCCGACGTGAGGATTCCGGTGACGAGCAGCAGCGCCACGCCGAACGCGGCCGGCACGGCGCGGATCCGTCTTCTCATGCGTATGCGTACTTCCTCGCCGGAAGGTCGGGGTCCGGCTCGGAAAACATCAGGAACCAACCCCACGGACGCGTCAAGTGAACACGACCGACCCCGGGGCCGCCCACCCGGCCCCGACGACACCGGCGCCCTGCTCCTGCTGGAGTTCACCGAAGCCCCACCGTGCGTACTCGGCCGGCTCCTCGTCGCGGCGATCAGAATCCGACGAGGGCGTCGAGGTCGATCTCGACCGGGAACGGCAGCTCAGTGATGAGCTTGCCGTGATGCACCGGGTGCATGGGGGCGGGGATGTAGGTGAGAGTGTCGGCGTTGAGCCAGTATTCGTGCACTTCCAGCCTCCCGGCGCGGTCGAGTTCGACGCGCCAGTAGCACGGAACCCTGGCCGCGGCGAACTGCGCGGGCTTGCTCACGCGGTCGTCGCGACGGGAGCCGGGGGAGACGACCTCGACAACAAGGGCGAGATGAGTCGTCGGGACGCACTCCAGATCAAAGAAGTTGAGATTCCGAGGGTCGAAGACGATGGCGTCCGGTTTGACGACGTTCTGGTCGTCCACCATCACGCACTGCTCCATCACCACCTCGTATGGCTCGGTGCACGCATCCTCCAGGGCGCGTGCAACCCTGTCCCGTACGCGGTTGTGCCAAAACCTGGGCTGCCCTTTGACCACGATCCATCCGTCCACGAGTTCCCAGTCGAAAGGCAGCTCCAGGTCTTTGACCTGATCGAATGTCCAGCCGTCAGCAGGCGGGAACATCCAGTTGTCCTCGTTGGCCGGCCCCTGCTGGCGTGTCGTCATCACTGCTCCCATGGGCGAGAGTGTGGACGCTGTTACGCGTCGTGATCCTCTGTACGAAGGTATCGCCACTCGAAGCGGTGAAGCCATGCCGCGCCGTTTACAGCCGCCCCCGTCCGCGCTAGCTTCACGGATGAGTGGGGTGGGAGCGCTCCCATATAGCACCGGCGGACCGGAACCCGCCGAGGCGCGGGGCCCGCTCCCATCCCGCCATCGTCGCCATGACCCGCGCACGACCGTTCACCCCACACAGAGGTTGAAGTGTCATGCATATGACAATCCATAGGTCTTCGTACCGCCCGAGGCTTCCCCGATTACCCCTCCCCACCCGGGGCCGGGCCCTCTTCCTCACTCTTCTCGCGCTCCTCACCACCGTCCCCGCCCTCGCCCTGATCCTGGCCGCCGGCACCCCGGCCCAGGCGCACGGCACCCCCATGAAGCCGGGCAGCCGTACCTTCCTGTGCTGGCAGGACGCGCTCACCGACACCGGTGAGATCAAGCCCGTCAACCCGGCCTGCAAGGCGGCGCAGCAGGTCAGCGGGACCACGCCGTTCTACAACTGGTTCTCCGTGCTCCGCTCGGACGGCGCCGGCCGCACCCGCGGCTTCGTCCCCGACGGCGAGCTCTGCAGCGGCGGCAACCCCAACTTCACGGGCTTCGACCTGCCCCGTGACGACTGGCCGGTCACCCACCTCACCTCGGGTGCGACCGTCGACTTCTCCTACAACGCCTGGGCGACGCACCCGGGTTGGTTCTACGTCTACGTCACCAAGGACGGCTACGACCCGACGAAGCCGCTCACCTGGGACGAGATGGAGGACACGCCGTTCCTGACCGTCGACCACCCGCCGCTCAACGGCACCCCGGGCACGGTCGAGGCCAACTACTCCTGGACCGGGACCCTCCCCGCCAACAAGACGGGGCGGCACATCATCTACATGGTGTGGCAGCGCTCGGACAGCACGGAGACCTTCTACTCCTGCTCGGACGTCGTCTTCGACGGCGGCAACGGCGAGGTCACCGGCATCCACGACCCGGGCAACCCCACCCAGCCCCCGCCCGGCACCTGCACCGCCACCCGGACCACGACCAACAGCTGGCCCGGCGGCTACCAGTCCGAGGTCACCGTGACCAACAGCGGTGACGTGGCGATGCTCGGCTGGATGGTCGACTGGACGCTCCCGGGCGGTCAGTCTGTGGCCAGCCTCTGGAACGGCAACGCGACCTACAGCGGACAGGACGTGATGGTCCACAACGCCGACTGGAACGGCTCGCTGAGTCCCGGGCAGAGCACCACGTTCGGCTACGTCGTTCAGGGCGACGGCGGGGACAGTGCAACCGGCCTGCCCTGTCAGGTCGGTTGACACGGATGACGCGCTCTGGGCGGACCCGGTGTCGGTGCACACCGGGTCCGCGAGCCGGGCAGGCGAGGGGGGTGGGTGGCCTGTCCGGGTGGGAGTTGCTCGACAGTGCGACAACGTTGTCTGATGGTCTGTACATGACTCTACCGCCCCGACCGGCAACGACGTCAACCCGCCTCGGATAGCCCGTCCGAGTGAACCAGGGGCGGACCCGCCCGGGTCCGCCCCCTTGTTCTCGTGCCGCTGCCTCAGGCCAGCAACTCCACCTCCGCCAGAGTCGATTCGCTGTCCAGGACCAGGCGGTAGTGCGGGTACGACCCGGGCTTCTGGATCGTGAACGCCCTGGTCTGCAGGTCCCAGGTGAAGGATTCACCCGAACGCCGGTCCAGCGTCTGCCAGTCGGTGCCGTCGGACGACCCCTGGAGGGTCCAGCCGGTCGGTGCCCTGGTGTGGTCCGCCGGTGAGGTGAGCGTGTACTGCACGCCCTTCGCCGCCGCGCTCACCGGCAGGTCCACCGAGGTCACCGTCGCCTGCGTGGCCGAGGTGTTGTCGAACAGGGGGCCGTCGGGCTTCAGGACGTCCGCGCGCGGGGCCGGGACCTTGTCGTCCTGGGTGATCGAGACCGGGCCGGCGTTCTTGCCCGTGCCCCAGGCCGAGGGCTTCGGGCCCATCGTGAAGTCGATGACCCCGCCCTTGGAGACGAGCGAGTGGGGGAGCGAGGTCGACGTCCAGATACGGCCGTTGACGCGGACGCCCTGGATGTACACGTTCGTCGCGCTGTTCTGCGGCGCCCTGATCACCAGGTCACGCCCGTTCTCCAGGTGGACCGTCGCCTTCTTGAACAGCGGGGAGCCGATCGTGTACTCGCCGCTGCCCGTCACCAGCGGGTAGAAGCCGAGGGCCGAGAAGAGGAACCAGCCCGACTGCTCGCCGTTGTCCTCGTCGCCGTGGTAGCCCTGGCCGATCTCGCTGCCGAGGTAGAGCCGGGAGAGCACCTCACGCACATAGGCCTGCGTCTTCCAGGGCCGGCCCGCCGCGTCGTACATGTAGGTGACATGGTGGGCGACCTGGTTGGACTGCCCCAGCATGCCCATCCGGACGTCCCGTGCCTCGGTCATCTCGTGGATGACCCCGCCGTACGAGCCGACGAAGTCGGGGGAGGCCGTCTCGGGCGTCGCGAAGAACTCGTCCAGCTTGTCGGCGAGGCCGGACCGGCCGCCGTACAGGTTGGCCAGGCCCCGGCTGTCCTGCGGGGCGGTGAAGGCGTAGCCCCAGCCGTTGGTCTCCGTGTAGTCGTAGCCCCACACCCGCGGGTCGTACGCCGAGGAGTCCACGCGCCAGTTGCCCTGGGCGTCCCTGCCCTGGAAGAAACCGGCCTTGGAGTCGAAGAGGTTCACATAGTCCCGGGCGCGGTTGAGGAAGTAGTCCGACTCCTCCTTGTAGCGCTTCTCGCCCGTCTTCTTGTACAGGGCCCGGCCCATCTCGGCGATGCCGTAGTCGTTGACGTACCCCTCCATCGCCCACGACAGGCCCTCGCGGGTGTCGTCGCTGGTGTAGCCGAGGAAGGGGGAGGTCGTCATGCCCTTGCGGCCCACGCCGGAGGACGGGGGTACGACGGTCGCGTTCTTGAGCGCCGCCTCGTACGCCGCCTTCGCGTCGAAGTTCACGCCCTTGACGTACGCGTCCGCGAACGCCACGTCCGAGGAGGTGCCGGTCATCAGGTCGGCGTAGCCGGGGGAGGACCAGCGCGAGGTCCAGCCGCCGTCCTTGTACTGCTGCACGAACCCGTCGACCATCTCGCCGGCCTGCGAGGGTGTCAGCAGGCTGTAGGCCGGCCATGTCGTCCGATAGGTGTCCCAGAAGCCGTTGTTGACGTACACCTTGCCGTCCACGATCTTCGCGCCGGTGTGCGTCGGGGTGTCCTGGCTGGTCATCGGCGAGAAGGGGGAGGCGTACTGGTACGCCGAACCGACCTTCTCGAAGCCGGAGTTGGGGTACAGGTACAGCCGGTACATGCTGGAGTAGAGGGTGGTCAGCTGGTCGGCCGTGGCGCCCTCCACCTCCACCTTGCCGAGCAGCCGGTCCCAGACCTTCTGGGCCCGCGCCTTGACGGTGTCGAAGGAGGTGCCGTCCGGGATCTCCTGGCGCAGGTTGTCCTTGGCCTGGTCGACGCTGATCAGGGAGGTGGCCAGCCGGAGCGTCACGGTGTGGTCGGCGCCCGCGTCGAAGCGCAGGTAGCCCTTGACCCCGCTGGAGTCGCCGTCGGTCACCGGCCTGTCGAAGACGCCGTAGACGAAGAGGCGGGTCGCGCCCGTCGACAGCCCGGACTTGACGTCCGAGTAGCCGGTGACGATCCCGTGCTCCTTGTCCAGGGTCAGGCCCGCCTGCTCGGTCACGTTGTCGAAGATCACGCTCGCGTCGTCGCCCGGGTAGGTGAAGCGCAGCGAGGCCGCGTGGTCGGTCGGCGCTATCTCCGCCTTCAGCCCGTTCTCGAACCGCACCCCGTAGTAGTAGGGCCGCGCGGTCTCGTTCTCGTGCCGGAAGGCCAGTTCCCGCGCCTCCCGGCCGGTGTCCGGGGTGCCGGAGGCGGCGGACGGCATCATCTGGAAGGTCTGCCGGTCGCCCATCCAGGGGCTCGGCTCATGGCTCGCGCTGAACGCCTGGATCGTCGGCAGGTTGTCGTCGTTGTTGGCCCGCGCGTACTCGTAGAGCCAGCTCTCCGAGGACGCGTTGGTCACCGGCGTCCAGAAGTTGAAGCCGTGCGGCAGGGCCGTCGCGGGGAAGTTGTTGCCGCGCGAGAAGCTGCCGCTGGAGTTGGTGCCGCGGGTGGTCAGCGCGTAGTCGGACAGATGGGCCTTGGGCTTCTCGGGGGCGACCGGCTTCAGGGAGACGTCGTCGATCCAGCCGCGGAACTTGGCGGGCCCGGCGGGGGAGTCGTACCCCACCAGGATCCGGTCGACGGTCTTGCCGGCCGCGACCGAACCGATCAGTGACGCCACGTTGTTCCACTGGTTGACGTACAGGCCCTTCGACGCGCCCTGCCCGCGCGGGGACAGCGCGAACCCGTGCTGGTCGAGGGCCCCGAGACCGCTCAGATAGGTGCCGTCGGTGAAGGCCAGGTCCACGGCCACGTTCGTGGCGTCGTAGTCCAGATCCCCGTCGGCCATCGACGGGAAGATCCGGTACGACAACTGCGTGTCGCGGCCGACCTTCACGTTCACGTCGAAGACCTTGTTGTACGAGTACGCGCGGCCGCTCGCCGTGTGCCGTCCGGCGTAGCGCAGCGCGTGGGTTCCGGTGAACCCGGCCCGTGCCTTCGCGGTCGGTGAGCCGCTCGGGCCGTGGTCGACCAGCGAGAGCATGTCCTGGGGCACCGGCCCGCCGCTGCCGCCCGTGGAGAACTGGACGTCGGCGAGCTGCAGGATGTCGGAGGCGCCGTTGTTCCGCGTGACGTCGAGGCGGAAGTGCTGGTACTCGGCGGGGGCGGCGAGGTCGTACGACTTGGTCTGGAACCGTTCCGTGAAGGACTCGCCGGTCCGGGTGTCGACGGTCTTCCAGTCCTTGCCGTCGGTCGAGCCCTGGAGGGTCCAGTCCTGGGGGTCGCGCTCGTCGTAGTCGTTCGCCGAGGTGAGGGCGTACGTCACCAGTTTGATGGGCTTGTCGAAGTCGAACTCGACCCAGCCGGTGGGCTCGAAGGTCAGCCACTTGGTGCCCGGCTCCCCGTCGACGAGGTTCTCCTTCACCTCGCCCGCGCCGGTGTTCTCGCCGCTGGCGCGCAGGTCGGTCACATGGTCGGTGACGTTGCCGGGGATGCCGGTCGTGTAGCCGCCGTCCACGCCCGCGGCACGCGGGGCGCCGCTGGGATCCGTGTCGACGGTGTCGGTCCAGTCCGGCGCCGGATCACCCGACTCGAACGAGGACGCGAACCGGGTCGCGGCGGCCGGTGCCTTGGCGGGCAGGGCGACCGCGGCTCCCTGGGAGCCCAGCGCCATGACAACGGCGGCCGTGATCACGGCCGCCGTACCAGATCTGTGTCCTGTTCTTCGCTGCGTCTTCCGCTGCATCAAAACGGATACCCTCCCTGCCACATGAGACAACGTTGTCAGCCGAGTGGCGCAGGAACCAGTAGGTGGTCAAGTGACCCGTGATGTCAAGGGCGTTGGGTGCGGCATTCAGGGGGCTATGTCGGCTCTTTTTCCGGCAAGACGTACACAGGTCGCTCATATTTCCGACAGGTCTCAACTAGGAAAAGACCAGTGGCCAACCTTGCATTCGATCTTGCCCCGTCGGCGGGAAGTGGACTATACCTGTCGGCGTTTCCTGCGTGACTTCCTGCACGACCCAGCACTACCCGACCGCGGTGCCGGGGAGGTTCCGGTTCACCGCCTGAGTCCTGGAGAGGGCGAGGACTTGAGCATGGGATCCACTTCCGCAGCGAACCACGGTTCCGAGGGCGTCGGCCGCCGCGATCTGATCAAGCGTTCTGCCGCACTCGGCCTGATTTCGGTCCCCACCGTCGGATTTCTCTCCGCCTGCGCCAGCAGCGGCGGGGGCGGCCAGTCCAAGGACAAGGCGGGGAAGAAGACGGCCAAGAACCCGCTCGCTGTCAACGAGACCGCACAGATGGAATTCGTCCTCTTCGACGGCGGTTTCGGGAAGGAGTACGCCCAGGACGCGGTGAAGATCTACGAGAAGGACTTCCCGAAGGCCACGGTCAAGTTCTCCGCCACGCAGAAGATCCAGTCCACCCTCCAGCCCCGCTTCAACCAGGGCACCCCGCCGGACCTCATCGACAACTCCGGCGCCGAGCAGATGGACATGGGCGTGCTGGTCGGCAAGAACCAACTGGCCGATCTCACCCCGCTGCTCGACGCGCCGTCGTACGACGACCCGAGCAAGAAGGTCCGCGACACGCTGCGCCCCGGGATCGTCGAGATGGGCCAGTTCGACGGCAACCCGGTCTGGATCATGTACTACGCCTACACGGTCTACGGCGTCTGGTACTCGCAGAAGGCCCTGGACTCGCTCGACGCCGAGTACCCGCAGACCTGGGACCAGATGATCGCCGTCTGCGAGAAGGCCAAGAAGAAGGGCATGGCCGGCTGGACCTACGCGGGCAAGTACCCGTACTACATCCCCTTTTCGCTCTATCCGATGATCGGCAAGGTCGGCGGCGTCGAGGTCCTGAACGCGATCGACAACCTGGAGCCGAACGCCTGGAAACACCCGGCCGTCAAGGCGTGTTTCGAGGCCTACTACGAGCTCTACAAGAAGGGGTACATCCTCAAGGGCACCCCGGGGCTCGACCACATCCAGTCGCAGACCGCCTGGGCGCAGGGCAAGGCCCTGTTCATCCCGAACGGCTCCTGGGTGGAGAACGAGTCGGCGAACGTCATCCCCTCCGACTTCAACCTCGCCGTCTCCGCGCCCACCGGCATCGACAAGAACGACAAGATGCCGTTCGGCACGATCTGGGCCTCCGGCGGCGAGCCGTTCATCGTCCCGGCCAAGGCGAAGAACGCCGCGGGCGGCATGGAGCAGCTGCGCATCATGCTCAGCGAGGCGTCCTCCAAGAACTTCACGACCAAGGTGAAATCGCTGACCGCGTACAACGGCGGCACCGACGGCATCACCCTCACCCCGGGCCTCACCTCCGGTGTCGCCGCGCTGAAACTGGCCG
The DNA here is from genome assembly GCF_040652235.1 of Streptomyces sp. NPDC048277. Classification (NCBI taxonomy): domain Bacteria; kingdom Bacillati; phylum Actinomycetota; class Actinomycetes; order Kitasatosporales; family Streptomycetaceae; genus Streptomyces; species Streptomyces sp. NPDC048277. Next base: position 36,870 of record NZ_JBEZLQ010000022.1, on the reverse strand, counting down.
GGTCGAACGTGGTCAACCCGCGGATGCAGGACTGGTACGTACAGCTTCAGAAGGAGAAGATCGGAGTCGCCGGCCTCGGCGAGATGATGGCCGGCCGGCTCACCCCGGCGGAGGCCATCAAGAAGATCCAGGGCTTTGCCGACGAGACCGCGAAGGACACCTCGATCAAGCACTACAAGCACCAGTGACCAGAACTCTCTGAGTACCGGAGTGGCGATGCAGCACGGCAAGTACCGGTTCATCGTGGGGTTTCTGGCGTTGCCCCTCGGACTGTACGCGCTCTTCGTGGTGTGGCCGTTCATCCAGTCCATCTACTACTCGTTCACGGACTGGACCGGCCTGAGCCCCGAATTCAAGATGGTCGGCCTGGACAATTACAAGAGGATGCTCCACGACGAGATCTTCTGGAAGTCCTTGCAGCACAGCTTGATGTTCGCGGTCGTGCTGCCGCTGGTGACGATCAGCCTGGCGCTGTTCTTCGCCTTCATGATCAATGTCGGCGGCCGGAGGAGGAAGGGCGGCCCGGTCGTCACCGGTGTCCGCGGCTCCTCCTTCTACAAGATCGTCTATTTCTTCCCGCAGGTGCTGTCGATCGCGATCGTCTCGCTGCTGTTCGCCTTCGCCTACAACCCGGACAGCGGCGCGATCAATTCACTGCTGCGCGGAATAGGTCTGGACAATGTCCAGCCGCTCTGGCTCGGCGACCCGAGCCTCGCCCTGTGGTGTGTGATGGCCGTCCTGGTCTGGTCCACGGTCGGTTTCTTCGTGGTCCTCTTCTCGGCCGGCATGGCGTCCATCCCCACGGATCTCTACGAGGCCGCCCTGCTCGACGGCGCCGGCCGCGCCGCGACCTTCTTCCGCATCACCCTGCCGCTGCTGTGGGACACCGTGCAGTCCGGCTGGGTCTACATGGGCATCCTCGCGCTCGGCGCCGAGTCGTTCGCGGTCGTACAGATCATGACGACCGGACCGGGCGGCCCCGACTACTCGACGACCGTGCTGGTCCTGTACGTGTACCAGAAGGCGTTCCGGGACGGTCAGGCCGCCTACGCCACCACCATCGGCGTCGCCCTGCTGGTCGTCACGCTCGCCTTCGCGGCGATCGTGATGCGGCTGGGCCGTCGCGAGCGGCTGGAGTACTGAAGCGATGACGACGACCGAGACCGATGTCACTGTCACCCAGGCCGAGAGCCCCGAACCCGCGCCGGCCCGGCGAAAGCGCGAAGGTGGCGTCCTCAACGTCTTCTCGCACGGCGTCCTGATCATCTGGGCCGTGATGGTGGTCACACCGCTGCTGTGGGCGGTGATGACGTCGTTCAAGGACGACAAGTCGATCTTCGGCTCGCCCTGGGCGCTGCCCGACAAGCTGCACTTCGACAACTGGTCGCGGGCGTGGACCCAGGCCAACATGAGCGACTACTTCCTGAACACCATCCTGGTGGTGGGCGGTTCGCTCATCGGCACGCTGGTCCTCGGCTCGATGGCGGCCTATGTCCTCGCCCGCTTCGACTTCCCGGGCAACCGCTTCATCTACTACCTGTTCATCGGCGGCATGAGCTTCCCGATCATGCTCGCGCTGGTCCCGCTCTTCTACGTCGTGAACAACATGGGCCTGCTGAACACGATCCACGGCCTGATCCTGGTCTACATCGCGTACTCGCTGCCGTTCACGGTCTTCTTCCTCACGGCGTTCTTCCGCACGCTGCCCACCTCCGTGGCCGAAGCCGCCTTCGTCGACGGCGCCTCGCACACCCGCACGTTCTTCCAGATCATGCTGCCGATGGCGAAGCCCGGCCTGATCAGCGTGGGGATCTTCAACTTCCTCGGCCAGTGGAACCAGTACATGCTCCCGACGGTCCTCAACACGGACCCCGACAAGCACGTCCTCACCCAGGGCCTGGTCCAGCTGGCGGTGAGCCAGGGCTACAAGGGCGACTGGTCCGGCCTGTTCGCGGGCCTGGTGATGGCGATGCTCCCGGTACTGGCGGCGTACATCATCTTCCAGCGCCAGGTGGTGGCGGGTCTGACGGCGGGCGCTTTGAAGTAAGGCCCGGCTTGCCAACCTGAAGGGGCGCGGGGCTGCATTCAATATGCGACTGCCGTCGCGTGGGCGCGACCAGCCACGACGCAGCCGCACCCGCCCACGGACCCACCCACCATCCCCCCTCCGACCTGCTCCGCAGTGGCCTAGACATGTCCGCAACATTGCCACCAGTGAACTCCCGAACCGCGAACGATTTCTGTCAAGGTCTTGACGCCGGTAACCCGTTCAGCAGAGCTTGGAGTTCATAACTTGTAAGTGACCCGGCCCCAGAGGTGTGGCCTGGGTCACGTTGGCGGCATCGTGGCCGCCTCCGATGGCGGGAGTGGATGGGTCGATGGAGACTCCGGGGTCGCAGTCGTCGCTGCACCGAGCCAACCTGGAACGTGTCGTACGGGCCGTACGTCTGGCCGGATCGCTCACGCAGGCGGAGATCGCGCGCACGACCGGCCTGTCGGCGGCGACGGTCTCCAACATCGTGCGCGAGCTCAAGGACGGCGGAACCGTCGAGGTCACGCCCACGTCGGCGGGCGGCCGAAGGGCCCGCAGCGTGAGTCTGAGCGGTGACGCCGGCATTGTCATAGGGGTCGACTTCGGCCACACCCACCTGCGTGTCGCGATCGGGAACCTCGCCCACCAGGTGCTGGCCGAGGAGTCCGAGCCCCTCGACGTGGACGCGTCGGCCAGCCAGGGCTTCGACCGGGCGGAGGAGCTGGTCAACCGCCTGATCGCGGCGACCGGCGTGGACCGTTCGAAGATCGCCGGCGTGGGCGTCGGCGTCCCCGGTCCGATCGACGTCGAGTCCGGCACGCTCGGCTCCAGCGCCATCCTGCCGGGCTGGATCGGCGCGAGACCCGCCGAGGAGCTCCGGCTCCGCCTCGGTGTCCCCGTGCACGTCGACAACGACGCCAACCTCGGCGCCCTCGGCGAGCTGGTCTGGGGCAGCGGCAAGGGCGTACGTGATCTTGCTTACATCAAGGTCGCGAGCGGTGTCGGTGCCGGGCTGGTGATCAACGGGAAGATCTATCGTGGTCCCGGCGGCACCGCCGGCGAGATCGGCCACATCACGCTCGACGAAGCCGGTCCGGTCTGCCGGTGCGGCAACCGCGGCTGTCTGGAGACCTTCGCGGCGGCCCGCTACGTCCTGCCGCTGCTCCAGCCCAGCCACGGCACCGACCTGACCATGGAGGGCGTCGTGCGGCTGGCCAGGGACGGGGATGCCGGCTGCCGTCGGGTGATCGCCGACGTCGGACGTCACATCGGCAGCGGTGTGGCCAATCTCTGCAACCTGCTCAACCCGAGCCGGGTGGTCCTCGGCGGCGATCTCGCCGAGGCCGGAGAGCTGGTCCTGGGGCCCATCAGGGAGTCCGTGGGCCGCTACGCGATCCCCAGTGCGGCCCGTCAACTCTCGGTGCTCCCGGGGGCACTTGGCGGTCGCGCGGAGGTGCTCGGCGCGCTCGCCCTCGCGCTCAGCGAGATGGGCGATTCGACCCTTTTGGATGGCTCGGTGCCTGCTGTTGCACCTGCCTTCACTTAGAGAACGAATGGCGCCGTTGCCATCTCGTTAAGTATTTACTTCTTGACGTCGAACTTGCGGCCGAGTTGACTTCGAGCCACCTCGGCCGCAGCGTTGCGGCCCTGTCAGGGAGGCACCCCCAAATGAACGCAACGATGCGTAGAGTCGTGATCGGCACCGCCGCTGTTTCCATGGCGCTGTCCCTCGCCGCCTGTGGCAAGGCCGGCGACAGCAAGAAGAGCGACTCGTCGAGCAGCAGCTCCTCCGGTGGTAGCAAGACCATCGGCCTGCTGCTCCCCGACAGTGTGACCGCGCGCTACGAGAAGTTCGACAAGCCGTACTTCGAGGCGCAGGTCAGCTCGCTGTGTGCCGACTGCAAGGTCGAGTACGCGAACGCTGCCGGTGACGCTGCCAAGCAGGCCCAGCAGGTCAGCACCATGGTCACCAAGGGCGTGAAGGTCATCGTGATCTCCGCCCAGGACTCCGCGGCCATCAAGTCCTCCATCCAGGCCGCGGTGGACAAGGGTGTCAAGGTCGTCGCGTACGACCGCCTCGCCCAGGGCCCGGTCTCGGCCTACGTCTCCTTCGACAACGTCAAGGTCGGCCAGCTGCAGGGCCAGGCCCTGCTGACCGCCCTCGGCTCCAAGGCGACCACCAAGTCCAAGATCGTCATGATCAACGGTGACGACGCCGACCCGAACGCCGCCCAGTTCAAGAAGGGCGCGCACGAGGCCCTCGACGGCAAGGTCACCATCGCCTACGAGCAGTCCGGCCTGTGGAAGGACACGGTCGCCGCGCAGAAGGTGAAGGCGGCCATCACCCAGCTGGGCGCCAAGAACATCGCGGGCGTCTACTCCGCCAACGACGGCATGGCCGGTGGTATCGCCACCACCCTCAAGGGCGCCGGCATCAGCGGCATCCCGCTGACCGGTCAGGACGCGGAGCTCGCGGGCATCCAGCGCATCATCGCCGGTACCCAGTCCTCCACCGTCTACAAGGCGTTCAAGCCGGAGGCGGACGCCGCCGCCACGATCGCGGTGGACCTGCTCCAGAACAAGAGCATCACCTCGCTCGCGACCACCACGCAGACCAGCGGCTCCGGCGACAAGGTGCCCTCGCAGCTGCTGACCCCGGTGTCGGTCACCAAGGCCAACATCAAGGACACGGTGATCAAGGACCAGCTGTACACCGTCGCCGACATCTGCACCGCCGAGTTCGCCAAGGCCTGCAAGGCCGCCGGCCTGCAGTAGTCCGGCCCTGGAGCCGTCAGGCTCCGGCCGCCAGCGCCCGGGTGATCGCAGTACGACACCCGGGCCCCGGCCGCCCGACACGACCGGCCCTTCCGCAAGGCGCCCCGTCCGTCCGGCGGTCACGCGAAACTCCTCCGACGCCCGCTCCGGCCTTCATACCCCGCTGCCGGAGCGGGCGTCGGACGGACCCGTTGCCAAGCGCAGCGGATTCGCGCATGTTCATCTTGTAAACCGCGTGCGAAGACCCGAACACCCTGAGGTACCGCACGTCCCTCCGCGCCTGATCACCAAGCGCGGCATCCCCGCCGGTCAGGCGGCGAAGGAGATGGTTCACGTGTCCGCTACGCCCGTGCTGGCGTTGCGCGGAGTCTCCAAGCGATTCGGTGCGGTCCAGGCCCTCACCGATGTCGATCTGGAGGTCCACGCCGGAGAAGTGGTCGCCCTGGTGGGCGACAACGGCGCAGGAAAGTCGACCCTGGTCAAGACGATCGCGGGTGTGCACCCCATCGATGAGGGCGTCATCGAGTGGGAGGGCAACCCGGTCAGCATCAACAAGCCGCACGACGCCCAGGGACTCGGCGTCGCGACGGTCTACCAGGACCTCGCGCTCTGCGACAACCTCGACGTGGTCGGCAACCTCTTCCTCGGGCGTGAGCTCCTGCACCGGGGCGTCATCGACGAGGTGACGATGGAGAAGCAGGCGCGCGAGCTGCTGAGCACGCTCTCCATCCGCATCCCGAGCGTGCGCATCCCGATCGCCAGCCTCTCCGGCGGTCAGCGCCAGGTCGTGGCGATCGCCCGCTCGCTGATCGGCGACCCCAAGGTCGTCATCCTCGACGAGCCCACCGCCGCCCTCGGTGTCGAGCAGACCGCGCAGGTCCTCGACCTCGTCGAGCGACTGCGCGAGCGCAACCTCGGCGTCATCCTCATCAGCCACAACATGGCCGATGTGAAGGCGGTCGCGGACACCGTCGCCGTCCTGCGCCTGGGCAAGAACAACGGCTCCTTCCCTGTGAAGACCACCAGCCACGAAGAGATCATCGCCGCGATCACGGGCGCCACGGACAACGCCGTGACCCGTCGTGCGGAGCGTCGCACCACGGAGGCGGCAAAGTGAGCGAGACGTCCAACAAGACCGTGCAGGGCGACGAGTCGCCCGAGGTCGAGAAGAGCGCGGCCGTCGAGGCCGCCGCGGCCACCGCGACGGTGGCCCCCGCCGACGACCCCACGGCCGCGCCGGTCGCGGTCGTCGACCCGCGGCTGCTGGTCCGTGAAGAGGGCCTCAAGGGCTACCTCACCGAGTTCAAGCGCAAGGTGAGGGGCGGCGAGCTCGGCTCGCTGCCGGTGGTCATCGGCCTGATCATCATCTGGACCATCTTCCAGGTGAAGAACAGCCTGTTCCTCAGCGCGGACAACCTGTCCAACATCAGCTACTTCCTCTCGGCCACCGGCATGCTCGCCATCGGCCTGGTGTTCGTGCTGCTGCTGGGTGAGATCGACCTCTCCGTCGGTTCGGTGAGCGGTCTGGCGTCCACGGTGTTCGCCGTCTTCGTGGTCAACCACGGGATGAACCAGTGGCTCGCCCTGATCCTCACGATCATCACGGGCGTCGGCATCGGCGCGCTGCACGGCTGGTTCTTCGCGCGGATCGGCGTACCCGCGTTCGTGGTCACCCTGGCCGGCTTCCTCGGCTGGAACGGTCTGATGCTGTGGCTGCTGGGCGACAGCGGCACGATCAACATCCCGGCCGACAGCGGACCGGTGCACATTCTCGGCCAGTCCTCCTTCTTCATGGACCAGGCCATCATCGGCGCCTACCTGCTGGCCGGCCTCGGTGTCGTCCTGTCGGCGCTGGGCCAGTTCAACGAGCAGCGCCGGCGCCGTGCGGCGGGCGTGCCGTTCCGGCCCACCAGCGAGATCCTCATCCGCGTCGTCCTCCTCGCGATCGCGTCCTTCGCCGCGGCGGCCGTGCTGAACAACGCGGCCGGTGTCTCCAACGCGCTGGTGATCTTCCTCGCGTCGCTGGTCGTCGTCGACTTCGTGCTCCGTCGTACGACGTTCGGCCGCAAGGTCTTCGCGGTCGGCGGCGGCATCGAGGCGGCCCGCCGTGCGGGTATCAGCGTGCCGCTGGTCCGGATCACGGTCTTCGCGATCTCCGGTGGCTTCGCCGCCATCGGCGGTATGTTCTTCGCCGGTCAGACCGCGAGCGCGACGCTCAACGCCGGTGGCGGCAACACGCTGATGCTGGCCATCGCGGCCGCGGTCATCGGCGGTACGTCGCTGTTCGGCGGCCGCGGCTCGGTGTGGTCCGCGCTGCTGGGCATGCTGGTCATCCAGTCCATCCAGACCGGTCTCGACCTGCTGAACATGAACACGTCGATCCAGTACATGATCACGGGTGGCGTTCTGCTGGGTGCGGTGGTCATCGACTCGGTGTCCCGTAAGAGCCAGAAGGCGGCGGGGCGCGGCTGACGCCGAGCGCCCTAGGGGGTGCGGTGCGTCTGCGGCTGATCCGCCGTCGTGGCTGGTCGCGCAGTTCCTCGCGCCCCTGGGTTTCCGACTGTGCCCGGCACTGGACAGTGCCGGGCACAGTCGTGTCATAGGTGGGGCTCATGATGGGTACGGCCGATCGCGTGACCTATGACCCATGGGCCGGAGTTCGGCCGCCCGGGCGGAACATTAGACTCGACGAGCCCGGCAACAGCTCGATCAGCTCTACTGCAAGGAGGCACGGGTGCCGCTGCTGACCCGTATCAGGGGACCGCGCGATCTGGACCGGCTCAGCCCCGAGGAGCTGGTCCAGCTGGCAGAGGAGATCCGGAGCTTCCTCGTGGAAGCGGTCTCCAAGACCGGCGGACACCTCGGTCCCAACCTGGGCGTGGTCGAGCTCACCATCGCCCTGCACCGCGTCTTCGACTCCCCGAAGGACAAGGTGCTGTGGGACACCGGCCACCAGTCCTATGTGCACAAGCTGCTCACGGGCCGGCAGGACTTCTCGAAGCTGAAGCAGAAGGGCGGCCTCTCGGGCTACCCCTCGCAGGCCGAGTCCGAGCACGACGTCATCGAGAACAGCCACGCCTCCACGGTCCTCGGCTGGGCCGACGGCATCGCCAAGGGCAACCAGCAGCTCAAACGCGACAGCCATGTCGTCGCCGTGATCGGTGACGGCGCTCTCACCGGCGGTATGGCCTGGGAGGCGCTGAACAACATCGCCGACGCCAAGGACCGCCCGCTGGTCATCGTCGTCAACGACAACGAGCGGTCGTACGCCCCCACCATCGGCGGCCTCGCCAACCACCTGGCGACCCTGCGCACCACCGACGGGTACGAGCGGTTCCTCGCCCGTGGGAAGGACCTGCTGGAGCGCACCCCGGTCGTCGGCAAGCCCCTCTTCGACACCCTGCACGGCGCGAAGAAGGGGCTCAAGGACTTCATCGCCCCGCAGGGCATGTTCGAGGACCTCGGACTGAAGTACGTCGGCCCCATCGACGGGCACGACATCGAGGCCCTGGAGTCGGCGCTGGCCCGCGCCAAGCGGTTCGGCGGCCCGGTGATCGTCCACTGCCTCACCGAGAAGGGCCGCGGCTACCAGCCCGCCCTCCAGGACGAGGCAGACCGCTTCCACGGCATCGGCCCCATCCACCCCGACACCGGCCTGCCGGTCAAGGCCTCCGGCGCCGACTGGACCTCCGTCTTCGGCGACGAGATGGTGAAGCTCGGCAAGGAGCGCGAGGACATCGTCGCGATCACCGCGGCCATGCTCCAGCCGGTCGGCCTGAAGAAGTTCGCGGACACCTTCCCGGACCGGATCTACGACGTCGGCATCGCGGAGCAGCACGCCGCCGTCTCCGCCGCCGGCCTCGCGACCGCCGGGGTGCACCCCGTCTTCGCCGTCTACGCCACCTTCCTCAACCGCGCCTTCGACCAGGTGCTGATGGACGTGGCCCTGCACAGGTGCGGGGTGACCTTCGTCCTGGACCGGGCCGGCGTCACCGGCACCGACGGCGCCTCCCACAACGGCATGTGGGACATGTCGATCCTCCAGGTCGTCCCCGGCCTGCGGCTCGCCGCACCGCGCGACGCCGACCAGGTCCGCGCCCAGCTCCGCGAGGCCGTCGAGGTCGACGACGCCCCGACGGTCGTCCGCTTCTCCAAGGGCGCGGTCGGCCCCGCCGTACCCGCCGTCGGCACGGTCGGCGGCATGGACGTGCTGCGCGAGCCGGGCACCGACACCCCCGATGTGCTCCTCGTCTCCGTGGGCGCGCTGGCCCCCATGTGCCTGGAGATCGCCGGCCTCCTCGACAAGCAGGGCATCTCGACGACCGTGGTCGACCCGCGCTGGGTCAAGCCGGTGGACGAGGCCATGGCCCCGCTGGCCGAGCGGCACCGGGTGGTCGTCACGGTGGAGGACAACATCCGGGTGGGCGGCGTCGGCTCGGCCGTCGCCCAGGCCCTGCGCGACGCGGGCGTAGACGTCCCCCTCCGCGACTTCGGCATCCCGCCGCGCTTCCTGGACCACGCGTCGAGGGGTGAAGTAATGGCGGAGATCGGCCTGACGGCCCCGGACATCGCCCGCCAGGTCACGGGCCTGGTGGCAAAACTGGACGGCCCGACGCCAGATGTGGATTCGGTGGAGCCCGCGAGGGATTAAGCAACCCTGGCTGTAGCGCCCCTTTAGGGGCGCGGGGAACTGCGCGACCAGCCACATACGGCCCGCACCCCCCGACGAAACCCGAACCACCCCGATGGGCCGGTCTCTCCACTCCCCCAAGTGGCGAAACCGGCCCAGCTGCGTGAACCTGCCCTTGCCGGGGCATACGCACCCCCGGCCCTCTGGGAGGTAGGCACGTGCGCAGTACGCTCTTCAGGACCAAGAACGTCGAACAGTCCATCCAGGACACCGAGGAACCGGAGCACGCGCTCAGGAAGTCCCTGTCGGCCCTGGACCTCACGGTCTTCGGCGTGGGTGTCATCATCGGCACCGGCATCTTCGTCCTGACCGGCACGGCCGCCAAGAACACCGCCGGCCCCGCCGTCGCCCTGTCCTTCGTCGTCGCCGGCGTCGTCTGCGGCCTCGCCGCCCTGTGCTACGCCGAGTTCGCCTCCACCGTCCCGGTCGCCGGATCCGCGTACACCTTCTCGTACGCCTCGCTCGGCGAGTTCCCCGCGTGGATCATCGGCTGGGACCTGGTCCTGGAGCTGGCGCTCGGCACGGCGGTGGTCGCCGTCGGCTGGTCGGGGTACATCCACTCGCTGCTCGACAACGCCGGCTGGCACCTGCCCGCGTACCTCAGCGGCAGGGACGGCGCCCACGGCTTCGGCTTCGACATCCTCGCCGCCGCGCTCGTGCTCGTCCTCACCTCGATCCTCGTCGTCGGCATGAAGCTCTCCGCCCGGGTCACCTCGGTCGTCGTCGCCATCAAGGTCGCCGTCGTGCTGGTCGTCATCATCGCGGGCGCGTTCTACGTCCACGGCGGCAACTACCAGCCGTTCATCCCCGAGAAGCAGCCGGTCCCGGCGGGCGGCAACCTCAAGGCGCCGCTGATCCAGCTGATGTTCGGCTGGGCGCCCTCCAACTTCGGTGTGATGGGCATCTTCACCGCCGCGTCGGTGGTCTTCTTCGCCTTCATCGGCTTCGACGTCGTCGCCACCGCCGCCGAGGAGACCCGCAACCCCCAGCGGGACATCCCCCGCGGCATCATCGGCTCCCTCATCATCTGCACCGCGCTGTACGTGGCCGTGGCCGTCGTGGTGACCGGTATGCAGAAGTACAGCGAGCTGTCCGTGGACGCCCCGCTCGCCGACGCGTTCAAGGCCACCGGGCACCCCTGGTTCGCCGGACTCATCAGCTTCGGTGCGGCCATCGGCCTGACCACCGTCTGCATGATCCTGCTCCTCGGCCAGTCCCGCGTCTTCTTCGCGATGAGCCGCGACGGCCTGCTGCCGCGCTTCTTCTCGCACACCCACCCGCGGTTCCGCACCCCGTACCGGCCGACGATCCTGCTCGGTGTCGTCATCGCGATCGTCGCCGGCTTCACCAGTCTCAGTGAACTCGCCGAGCTGGTGAACATCGGCACGCTCTTCGCGTTCATCGTCGTCGCGATCAGCGTCATCATCCTGCGCAACACCCGCCCCGACCTGGAGCGGTCCTTCCGCACCCCGTGGGTGCCGGTGCTGCCGATCGTGTCGGTGCTGGCCTCGCTGTGGCTGATGCTCAACCTGCCCGCCGAGACCTGGCTGCGGTTCGCCATCTGGATGGTCATCGGCTTCGTCGTCTACTTCCTCTACGGCCGCTCGCACAGCCGCCTGGCCGTGCGGGAGCAGAGCGGCGCGGACGCCCCGTGATCACCAGGCTCGCCACTCCGGCCCCGTATGTCCCGTCCGGGTGGGACTGCGGGGCCGGATAGCGTGCTCTCCATGCTCGTCGCGCCCCTCGCCCCGCCACGGTCCGTAGTCGGACGGAAGGGGTACTGGGCGCGGCTGCTGCCCGTGCTCGCCGTGCTGGCCTGCGTCACCCGGGTGCCGTCCTTCGTCCGGCCGCTGTGGAACCCGGACGAGGGGTTTCTCGCCGTACAGGCGCGGATGCTGGCGCGGGGCGGACAGCTGTACGAGACGGTCGTGGACCGCAAGCCGCCGCTGCTGCCCTGGCTGTACGAGGCGGTCTTCACGGTCTTCGGCTCCGGGTCGCTCACCCCGGTCCGGGTCCTCGCCGTGCTCGCGCAGCTGGCCACCGCCGTACTGCTGGCCTCGCTCGCCCGGCGGCGCTGGGGCGACCGGGCGGGCCGTACCGCCGGGGCGCTGTACCTGCTGGTCTCCGTGGGGCTGAACCCCGAGGACGCGCAGGCGGCCACCTTCGAGGTGTTCATACTGCCCTGCACGGCCGCCGCGATGTGGTGCGCCGACCGCCGCCGCTGGGGCGCCGCCGGGGTGGCCGTCGCCTGCGCCTTCCTCACCAAGCAGACCGGCGGCGCGGTCCTGCTGCCGGTGGCCTGTCTGTTCCACCGGTACGGCGGCTCGCGCGCGGGCCTGCTCAGACTGGCGGCCGGCGCGGCCCTGCCGGTGCTCGGCGCGGCCCTTGTCACCGACCCGGCCGGCTTCGCGTTCTGGACGGTCACCGGCTCCGGTGCCTATGCCTCCTTCACCGGCTCCGAACTCCACGTCCTGGCCAGGGCGCTGACCAACTCCGCGATCCTCGCCACGGCCTGCGCCGGGCTGCTCCCGCCCGTGGTGCGCGCCCTGCGCATCGCCCGTACCGGCGCCGGGGACCTGTGGCTGTGGCTGGCCGCGTCGGCGGTCGCCGTCACCCTCGGCTTCCACTTCTTCGGCCACTACTTCCTGCAACTCACCCCGCCCGCTGCCCTGTTGGCCACGGCCGCGCTGCAGATCCTGCCGCGGGAACGGGCGTCGGCCGCCGTCCTCGGCTCCTGCTGCGCCTGCGCCCTGTTCCTGGCCTGGGGCCTGCTCGCCCCGCGTCCCGAACTCGCCCATGCCCAGCGGCTGGCGCTCACCCTCGACCGCCGCACCGCACCCGGCGACCGGGTCCTGGTCTGGGGGATACACCCGGAGACCTACTGGCTCGCCGACCGCACCCCCGCCACCCGCTACCTCACCGCGGGCCTCCTCACCAACTTCAGCGGCGGCCGGGACGGCCCCCAGGTCGGTGAGAAGTACGCCGTCGAGGGGACCTGGCCGGTCTTCCGCGAGGAACTGGCGGAGAGCCCCCCGGCGCTGGTGATCGACGACTCCCGCGGCAAGCCGTACGGCCCCGACCACGTCCCAAGCCTGCACCGCCTCCTCGCGGCCCGGTACGAACAGGTGGGCGAAGTGGACGGAGCGGTGCTGTACGCGCCGGTGGCGGGGGAGTAGGCGGGTTCGGCAGCGTTCCGCGGGCGCGCGGCCCCGCTGAGCGGGCGCTGCCGGCTACGGTGATGCGGCGGGTGGTGGACGGCGGTTGGCGCATCGCCGTGGCGCGGCTTTTCCGGCGGAGCCGTAGGTGGGTCCGGTAGGGCTCCGAGGGGCGCGGGCCCGGGCGCGACGGGTGCGGCTCCGCTGCGCGGGCGCGGCCGGCCAGGGTGATGCCGCGGACGGTCGGCGGTGCGGCGCGGAATCTTCGGCGGCACGCTCCGCGCCCTCGGCGGCTCAGTCGAGGATCGAGCGCGGCCCGATCACCTCGGCGCCCGACTCCGTCACCCTGCGCCGCAGTTCGCGGTCGGCGGTGACGACGAGCCGGGGCCTGCCGGGGTCCTCGGCGGCCAGTTCGACGATCCGGTCGTCTCCGCTGCCGGGTGCCGACTCCACCCGTACCCCGGGCACCGACTCCACCCCGCGGGCCGCGCCCTCGACGACGAGCACCAGCTCCACCGGGGTCGGGTGGCCCGGCAGCCCCCGCTCGGCCAGCCGGTCGCGCAGCCGCTCGGCGGCGCCCCTGCGGTCCCGCCACCAGCCGTCCGGCCGTGACCCGACGACGTTGGCGCCGTCGACGATCACCAGCAGAGGAGCTTCGTCTTCCATGCCCCCAGCCTCGCACACCGGGGGCCGCGCCACTGTCCCGAACGGCCCCGCTTAGATTGAATCCTCACCTCAGTGAACGGAGGTGATTCCTGGCTCACGCTGCCTCTCAGGCTGGCGGCCTGTCAGGTCTTCCACGATCGACACCAGCCGGGTTGAAACCAGCCCGGGCAGCTCGCCTGCTGCAAGGTCACACAACTTCAAGGAGACTCCGCGTGCTTGGCTCTCGCGACGCATCGTCCGTGAATCACGCTACTGGCGCGCCGTTCCGTCCTGGGGGCGAACCGGCTTTTTCCGCCCTCGTGCACAGGTGTCCGATTATCCCCCGCAAGCGGGAGGTGCCCCCACCCCGGCCTGAAGGTCAGGGCGTCCTCGGAAGGATCCGGTGAAGCGGTGAACGGCGACTGGCTCCTCCGCGGCCGTGACGGCCGGCTCAGTGTCCATCTGCCGTCGGGCGACGCCGTGCTGTGCCGGGCGGAACGCGGTCCCGGCGGTCCCTGGGGCGCGCCCCGGAAGATGGGCGGCGACCAGCGGCTGCACCCCGGCTTCTCGGTGGGACAGGGGGCCGACGGATATGCCCACCTGGTCGCCTGGCGGCCCACCGCGAAGGGCGAGGCGGGTCTCGTCCACTCCACCCACTACCGGCCGCAGCTGGCCGCCCTGGACTGGCAGTCGATCGGCCACCCCGGCAAGAAGGGCGACGTCACCGGCACCCCCGCCGTCGCGGTGGACGCGCAGGGCCGGGCCCATGTCTTCGTCCGGAACCGGGGACGCGGGGTGAGCATGGTCGCCCAGAAGGAGAAGGGCGGCTGGGACCCGTGGCGCGATCTGAAGGGCCGGCTGGTCGAGGACGGGCTCGCGGCGGTGACCGGCGAGTCCGGGCGGGTCGAGGTGTACGCGGCCGTGCCCGGCGGGATCGTGTACTGGCGCCAGGAGGAGCCGGGCAGGCCGCCGGTGTTGCAGGAGGCCCTGGAGGCCCCGGTCCGCCCCGGCACCCTCGCCGCCCTCGCCACCTCGGCCGAGAGCACGACCCTCTTCTACACCGACGAGTCCGGTGACCTCTGTGCCTGGCGCCCCGGCGGAAAGCCGCACACCCTGCTGCCCTCCGCCGGGTCCGGCCCGGTCGCCGCGGTCCGCTGCGCGCTCGACGGGTTCGACTGCACCCTGCTCGCCCAGCGTTCGGCGAGCGGCCGGGTGGCCTTCGCCGCGTATCCGACCGAGGACGAGCAGGCCGGCGCCTGGTGGACCGAGTCCGGCCCGCAGCTCCCGGCGGACGCGACCGTCGCCCTGACCACCGACGAGGACGGCCGGGTGGCCGCGGCGAGCCTGTCCCCGGCCACCGGCCAGCTCCTCCTCACCCGCCGCAAGGACGAGCCGGGGCTGGCTCTGGAGGCCTGGCGGGAGGTCTGACACACAGCCAGTAGGGCCTGACGTACCGTCAGCTGCCGCCCGTGGCCGGGGACTTCTTGGCCGACTCGGGGATCGTGGAGTCGGTGCGGATCGCCTTCCACAGCGTCGACGCCTGCGGCTCGGCGGCCACCACCCGGTTCGGGTCGACCTTGTCGTACGCCACCGGGAGCATGATCGTCTCCATGGTCGACGGGTTGACGCCGTTCAGGCTGCGGCCGAACTCCGCGAGCTTGGTGAGGGAGGCGAGTTCGGAGTCGGTGGTGAGCGCGGCGGTCAGCTTGTCGGCGATCTTGTACGCCTTGACCGGGCTGCCCAGCAGGTCCTGCTTCTGGATCTCCGCGAGCAGCGCGATCATGAACTGCTGCTGGAGGCCGATCCGGCCGAGGTCGCTGCCGTCGCCGATGCCGTGCCGGGTGCGGACGAACTGGAGGGACTGGGTGCCGTTGAGCTTGTGGGTGCCCTTGGTGATGTCCAGTCCGCTGGAGGAGTCGTGGATGTCCTGGTCGACGGTGACGGTCACCCCGCCGATCGCGTCCACCAGGTCCTTGAAGCCGGCGAAGTCGATCTCGACGTAGTGGTCCATGCGGACCCCGGACATCTGCTCCACCGTCTTGACCACGCAGGCCGGACCGACCTGGGAGTAGATGGAGTTGAACATCACGCGCTTCGCCGAGGCGACCTGGGAGCCGTCCGCCTTGGTGCACTCGGGGCGGGTCACGAGCGTGTCGCGCGGGATGCTGATCGCGACGGCCTTCTTGCGGCCCTCGGGTATGTGCATCACCAGCGCGGTGTCCGAACGGGCGCCGGAGACCCCGGTGTCGTCCACCAGCTTCCCGTTGGCGCCGGCGCGTGAGTCGGAGCCCAGGATCAGGATGTTCTGGCCCGAGGTGGGCAGCTTCTCCGGGCGGTTGTCGCCGATCGCCCCGTCGATGTCGACGCCCTTGATGTTGCCGTCGATACCGCTGTAGAGCCAGTAGGCGGTCCCGCCGCCGACGAGGACCAGGACGGCCAGCGCGAGCAGGATCCACCGCCCGGTACGGCGGCGGCGAGGCGTATCGCGTCGCGAGGGGCGGTCCGAGCTGCTCGGGCTGTCGACGGCAGGTGTCGTCATCGGATGCTGTCCTCGTCTGCTGTGTCCGGGGCCGAAATTGACCGGGTGATCGGACAGACCGGTGGCAGCCGACGTGAGTTGTATGCCAGTGATCCACGTCACGTCAACTTCCCCGGAAGGGGGTCAAGTCGGGTGATGTGTCCGTTCCCGCGCCGACCGCGGGCCCGCTGTCCGAGCCCGGCGAGTGTAGGCACCGTGCATATGATGTGGCGAATTTCAGGTCCGCCGAGGTCGGACGGGTCGGACATGGTGTGGGGGAGTCCCTGATGGTGATGCGGGGTCGCTCTGTGCGTTCCGCGCAGCGGCGCATTTCGGCCACGTCGGGCGGTGCCGCCCCGGCGGCCGCCGTGACGGGTACGGCCTCGGGGCCGTGGCTGGTGCGCGGCAAGGACGGCCTGCTCACCGCGTACGCGCCCGCCCGGGGCGGCCTGCTGCGCTGGACCGAGACCCGCCCGGGCGGCCCCGAGTGGTCGGGGCCGGACTTCTTCGCGGTCGCGGACCTGACGCATCTCGCCGTCGTCCAGGGTGCCGACGCCTACGTCCACTTCCTCGGCCGGCGGGAGCGGACCCGGGCCGACGGATCCGCCGGCGTGGAGGTCGTCCACGCCCTCCAGTACCAGTCCGGACGGCCCGTCACCGAGTGGCGCTCGCTCGGCAATCCGCACCGCGAGCCGGAGAAGGCGCGCAGGTTCGGTGTGCCGGCCGGAGCCGTGGACGCCCAAGGCGATCTGCACGTCTTCGTGCGGAACGCGGGCGGCGGCCTGATGATGCGCCGGGAGGGCAGGGGCGGCAAGTGGGAGCCCTGGACGGACCTGCGGGGCGCCGACGTCCAGGACGGACTGACCGCGACGGCTGTGTCGGACGGCCGGATCGAGGTGTTCGCCCCGGCCGGGGGTGTCGTACTGCACTGGACGCAGCCGGAACCCGGAGCCGTACCGCGGCGGTCGCACGACATACGGCCGGGCGCGCTGCCCGGTTCCGCCGCCGCGCTGGAGACCGCACCCGGCCGGCTCACCCACGTCTGGACCGATCCGGCCGGCTCGGGTCTGCTGTGCCACCGGCCCGGCGGCTGGCCGGTTCCGCTCGGTGGCACACCGGGGGAGGGCGGCAACGCGGTGCTGCGCACCACCCTCGACGGTTACGACTGCACGGTCGTCGCGCATCGCGGTGCGGCCGGGAGCGTCCTGGTCGGTGTGTGCGGCACGGAGTCCGAGGCGTCCGGACTGTGGTGGACCGACACCGGCAGGCCGGGGACGGGAACCCCCGCCCTGGCCCATGACGCCCGGGGGCGCGTGGTGCTCGCCGCCTTCGACGGGGACGGCGCCCTGTGGGTGGGGCGGCAGGCGCCGGAGCCCGGACTGGTCCTCGCCGACTGGGTGCGCGTCTGACGTTCCGTCGGGCCACATGGTTGTGCGGATGTGGTCTTCGCGACAGAGATTCCAGGGAAAGCGATTACTTCTGGACAGTTTGGAATTCAGATGTAAACATTCTGTCCGTTCAGTAAGGCCCAGGTAAGCCGAACATGTGACTTCGGTGAACGTGAGGGTCGGATGGACCGGTATGTCGACATTCGCACAGGGGGAGCCAGGTGAGCCTCAACAATCCCGAGGCGAGCACGTTCGTGTCGACATATAGATCTTTGGTGCCGGTGGGAGCCCGCCGCAGCATCGTCAAGCGCGTACCCAACCCCCTGCGTACCTCGGTGAAGCGCTCGCTCGCCTCCGCCGACGCGGTGCGCTCCGCCATGGTGGTCCGGGCGCTGAGCGGCAGCCGCAAGGCCGACCGGCGAACCGGCGAGGACCGGATGCGGGTCGTCCGCATGGGCGGCAAGCACGTCCGTGCCCTGGAAGTGCCCGGAGCCACCGCCTGGGCCGCCCGCGCCCGCAACCTCCACCTCCTCGTCGCCGTCCTCGAAGAGGCCGGGATCGACTACTTCTGCGTCCGCGGCACCTCGGCCGCCGTGCCCTGCGTCGCCGTACCCGCCGCCCGGCGCACGGAGGTGGAGACCGCCCTGCGGCCGGCCTGCGAGGACCGGGCCGGCTACATCGGCACCGTCTCGCCCGGCCAGCCGCGGCCCGGCGAACTCCCGGGGAGCTGGCGGGGGCTGCGCGACCAGCGGGTGCTGCGCATCGCCTGGCACGTCTGCGACCCGACCGGGAACCTGCTCTTCGGCCGGGAGTCCGGCTGCGACATCGAGTTCTGGGAGGAGCGGGACGGGCAGCTCGTCGCGCCCCGGCCCAACCGCGTGGTGACCGAGGTCCCGGTGGACGCCGGCCGCTGCTGGACCGAGCAGAAGCGCTTCAGCCCGGCCCCGGCCGTCTACGCCACCGGCCATGCCCGCACGCTGCCCGAGTTCGCCGCGGCACTGCCCGACGACCACCTCTTCCCGATCGACGTCGTCTACACCTGGGTCGACGACTCCGACCCGGGCTGGCGCGCGGGCCGGGACGCCTTCCGGCGCGAGCTCGACGGCGGCCCCGCCGGCCAACTGCACGAACAGGCCGCCAACGACTCCCGTTTCACCAGCCGGGACGAGCTGCGGTACTCGCTGCGCTCCATCCACCAGTACGCGCCGTGGGTGCGCAACATCTTCCTGGTCACCGCCGGCCAGGTGCCCGCCTGGCTGAACACCGAGTTCCCCGGCATCCGGGTGGTGGACCACCGGGAGATCTTCGCCGACCCCTACGCGCTGCCGACCTTCAACTCGCACGCCATCGAGAGCCAGCTGCACCACATCCAGGACCTCTCGGAACACTTCCTCTACCTCAACGACGACGTGTTCTTCGGCCGCCCGGTCCAGCCCGGCCACTTCTTCCACCCCAATGGCCTGACCAAGTTCTTCCAGTCCAAGGCGCTCATCCCGTCCGGCCGGGCGAGCACCGAGGACCTTCCCGTCAATGCGGCGGGCAAGAACAGCCGTGGTCTGATCGCCCAGCAGTTCGGCACCGTCATCTCGCAGAAGATGAAGCACACCCCGCACGCCCTGCGCCGCAGCGTGCTGGGCGAGATCGAGCAGGTCTACGCCAAGGCCCACCGGGTCACCCAGCACTCCCGCTTCCGCTCGCCGAACGACGTGCCGATCGCCTCCTCGCTGCACCACTACTACGCCTACCAGTCCGCGCGGGCCACGGTCGGCGAGATCCGCTACGTCTATGTCGACCTCGCCGACGACCTCGCCGAGCGCCGGCTCAACAACCTCCTCGCGCGCCGCAAATTCGACACCTTCTGCATGAACGACACCGTCACAGCGGCCGACCCCGAGGCCCAGAACCGCATGGTCGAAACGTTTCTGGAGGCCTACTTCCCGGTCCACAGCCCGTTCGAGACCGCCTCCGGCATCCCCGCACCGCGCACCCCGGCGCGCACCGCCCGGCTGGGGTCCGTCGGCTCATGACCGCTCGTCAGAAAAGTCCCGCCGGAAAGGACGGCGGGACCGTACGGCCGCGCGCCCGCGCCGCCGCCCTGCGCAACCGGCTCATGCTCGGCGTCTTCATCCCGCTGCGCCGCCGGCGCACGGCCCGGCTGCACTACGCCGCCATCCTCGACGGCCAGACGGTCAACCTGCACGCCGAACTCCCGCCGTCCACCCGGCTGCCCGAGCGGGCCGAGATCGTGCTGCGCCGCGGCCGGCACCGGCACACCGCCGAGGCCCGCGTCTACGCGGGACCGGCCGGCGAAGTACTCGTCGACGCCGCCGTCCTGCTGGGCGCGGAGGTCGGCGGAGCCCCCGTCACCAGCGGCCGGTGGCGGCTGCGCCTGCGTCTGCACACCGGGCGCCGCACGCGCTCGCTGTCCCTGCTGCTGCTCAAGCCGCCGGTGCCGTACGAGGGCCCGACCAAGCCGATGGAGGCGTCCCCGGTGACCGGCGAACGCCACCGGCTCGGCCGCTCGGTGCGGGGCAGCGCCCGGGTGGTCAGCAGCGGAGCCCGGGCCGCCGTCGAGGTGGCCAAGGTGCACCTGACCCACGCCGGGGTCACCGTCGACTTCCGGGTGCTCGGGACCCGGGCCGAGGAGCCCTGGGCCGAGTTCGTCGCCTCCGGACGCCGTATCCAGCAGCCGGTCACGGCGCTCGGACCCGACACCTTCCGGGTCGACGTCCCGCTGGCGCAGATGCCGCCCCGCGGCGCCCGCCCCGAGCACTGGGACGTCGAACTCCACGACCGCGCCGGCCGGTCCATGCGCCTGGGCCGCCGCCTCCACGACGTACGCAACCCGCTGCGCGTCTTCGCCATGCGCAGCCTCGCCATCACCCCCCAGGGCCACCCGCCCATGATCGTCCAACCGCGCTACACCCCCGCAGGAAATCTCCGAGTCACCTGCACGCGCATGCCCGAGGCAGGCTGAACCGACAGATGAAGATCACCTTCCTGCTGACCACGGCGGACGCCGTGGGCGGCACCGAACGCGCGGTGTTCAACCAGGCGTCCGAACTCGCCGCCCGGCACGACGTACGGGTGCTCAGCGTCTTCAGGAGCAAGCGGGACCAGTTCTTCACCCCCGACGAACGGGTCCGCGTCGACTACCTGGTCGACCTCACCGGCCGCACGCCCCGCCCGGTGCGCCCCACCACCGTGGACGCCCCGGTGTGGGCCTCGCTCGCCGCGCAGCCCAGCGAGATCGTCGACCGGTCATGGGAGTCGGCCTTCAACCGGCTCGCCGACCTCGAACTCGACCTCGCCCTCCAGGACACCGACACCGACGTCCTCGTCACCACCACCCCGGCGCTGATGGCCCTGGCCGTCCGGCTCGCCCCCGCCCACGTCATCACCGTCCACCAGGAACACCGGGTCTCCGAACTGCGCGGCACCAGCGGCGAACCGCTGCGCCGCTTCGCCGCCCGGCTGGACGCGCTGGCCGTGCTCAGCGAGCGCACCCGGGACTGGTTCGCCGAGACCCTGGGCGACGCCGCGCCCCGTCTGGCAGTGGTGCCCAACGCCCTGCCCAGCGGCTTCCGGCCGCGCTCCACCCTGCAGACCCGCACGGTGGTGATCGCCGGCCGGCTGGTGGCGGAGAAGCAGATCGACCACGCCGTCACGGCCTGGGCGACGGTCGCCCGGCTCCGCCCGGACTGGCAGCTGCGGATCTTCGGCGACGGCCCGCTCAGCGGCGCCCTGCGCCGGCAGATCGACATGCTCGGACTGCACGACTGCGTCCAGCTCAACGGCAACTCCCGCCATCTCGCCGAGGAATGGGCCAAGGCCAGCATCGCCGCCCTCACCTCCCGCAACGAGGCGTTCGGCCTGGTCCTCGCCGAGGCGCACGCGGCCGGCGTCCCGGTGGTCTCGTACGACGCCCCCAACGGCCCCCGCGAAGTCGTCATCGACGGGCACACCGGCATCCTCGTCCCGCCCGACGACACCGACGCCCTCGCCGCGGCCCTGCTGCACCTCATCGACGACGCCGAACTGCGGCAGCGGATGGGCGCCGCCGCCCTCGCCTCCGTCAACCGGTTCTCGCCCGCCGTGGTCACCGCGCACTGGGAGCGCCTCTTTCACGAGCTCGTCGCCGAACGCGACAGCGGCCGCCGGGCCGTCGCCAAGGCCGAACGCCAGGCGATCCACGGCCACTTGGCGAGCACCGACGGCATGGTCCCCGCCGCCGCACCGGCCCCGTCCAGCACCGTGCGCGGCTCCGACCAGCGCGCCCTGGAGGAACGCCTGCTCAAGCGGCGCGAGCTGGTCAGCGACGGCGGCCAGGTGTGCCGGCTCCTCGACTGGGAGTCCCCCTGGGACGTGGTCCAGCAGAACCTCGCCCTGGTCGCGGGCGCGCTGGAAGCGGCGGACATCCCCTATCTCGTGGTCCGCGACAGCCTGGTCCGGCACACGGTCGCCGTGCACACGGTGCACCGGGAGGCCGTCTTCAAGGCCGTCGCCGAGCGCTTCGCCGACGACGCCGTCTACACGGCCGTGCTCAACGAGGGCCAGAAGACGGTCGCGACCGTCCTCGCCGCGTTCGCGGGGTCGTACGCCGACACCCCCTCCTCCGGACTGCGCGTCTACCGGAGCGTGGTCTCCCACTCCCGGCTGCTGCGCCTGGGCGCCGTCTACGGCTGCACCATCTCCTTCTGGGACCACGACCCCGAGGACGACAGCCACCTCAGGGCACCCGCCCGCACCCTCGTCGGCGACCGCGTCCCGAACAGCGCCATGTACCGCGGCACCCTCACCCTGGGCGGCCGCCCCTACCCGACGATCGGCCCCTTCACCCGGACCCTGCACGGGGACATCACGTTCCCCGTCGACGCCGTGTACACCTGGGTGAACGGCGCCGACGTCGACTGGCTGGAGCGCAAGAACGCCGTCCTGGCCGCGATGGGCATGGAGACCGAGGACGCGGCGACCAGCGCGGCCCGCTTCCGCGACCGTGACGAACTGCGGTACTCCCTGCGGTCCATCGACATGTACGCCCCCTGGATCCGGAACATCTACCTCGTCACCGACCGGCAGGTCCCGCACTGGCTGGACCTCGCCCACCCCCGTGTCCGGGTGGTCGACCACGCGGAGATCTTCGGCGCCGGGGGTGCCCTGCCGACCTACAACTCCCATGCCATCGAAAGCCAGTTGCACCACATCGAGGGCCTGGCCGAGCACTTCCTCTACTTCAACGACGACGTGTTCATCGGCCGGACCGTGCAGCCGGACATGTTCTTCCTCGGCAACGGCCAGGCCCGGCACTTCATGTCGCCGACCGCCGTGCCGATGGCCGAGGCGACCACCGCCGACGAGTTCAACATCAGCGCCGCCAAGAACAACCGGGCCCTGGTCGAACGGGACTTCGGGCAGACCCTGGTGCACAGCTTCCTGCACGCGCCGCACCCGCTGCGGCGCAGCATCCTCGCCGACATCGAGGAGCGCTACGCGGACGCCGTCCGGGCCACCGCGGCCAGCCGACTGCGCAGCCACGGCGACCTCTCCGTCGCCTCCTCGCTGCACCACTACGTCGGCTACCACACCCTGCGCAGCGTCCCCGGCAGCATCTCCTGCGGCTTCGTCAACGTCGGCCTCAGCGAACACGCGGCCCGGCTCAACCGGATCCTCACCGTGCGCCCGCACGACGTGTTCTGCCTCAACGACTACCACGACGGGGACGTCCCCGAGGACGAGCAGGACGCCGTCCTCGCCGCGTTCCTGCCCAGTTACTTCCCGGTGCCGAGCCAGTTCGAGACCGGATCGCCCCGCAACCAGCGGGCGCACGCGGGCTATCTGCCGGGATGGCCGCTGTGACCCCCACCGTCTCCCCGGCCGCCGGGAGGAACGCCCCGTGACCAGCCCCGCCTCCGTGCTGCAGATCGTGGCGCACCCCGACGACGACCTGTACTTCATGAACCCGGCCGTCTTCCAGGGCCTCAAGGCCGGCACCCGCACCACCACGGTCTGCCTCACCAGCGGCGACGCCGACGGCCGCAACCCGCGCCCCGGGCAGACCGGCCCGGTCGCCGAGGACCGCGCGGCCTACGGCAGGGCCCGGCAGAACGGCCTCAGGGCCGCCTACGCCGCCATGGTGCTCGGCGACCGCACCGCCGCCTGGAAACCGGCCACCCTCGCCACCGCGGGCGGCGCCGTCGCGGAGGCCTACACCCTCGCCGACGCCCCCTGGGTGACCCTGATCTTCCTCAACATCCGCCAGCACGGCACCCCCGAGGGCCCGCCGCGCAGCCTGCACGTCCTCTGGCACGACGAGGTCCAGCAGGTCCCGACCCTGGTCCCCGCGGGCGGCCTGGTCCCCGAGTCGTACGGGTACACGCGCACGGGCCTGGTGGACACCCTGGTCCAGATCATGGACATGGTCCGCCCGACCCTGGTCCGCACCCTGGACCCCGACCCGGACCGCCTCGTCCACAACGACGCCTTCCCCCAGCGCCACGACCACGGCGACCTCTCGGACCACGCCGACCACACCGCCGCCGCCCTGTTCAGCCGGCTCGCCCTGGACCGCCACCAGGGGGGCACCTACGCCGTCGAGTCCTACCGCGGCTACTACAACGAACGCTGGCCCCACAACCTCAGCCAGCGGTCGGTGTCGTTGAAGGACTACTTCCTCAACGTCTACGGCGCGGCCGACGGTTACGACAGCGGCGACCCGGCCGGCAGCGGGGACTACGCGCTCTCGTTCTCCTCACGCCGCACGGGCTGGGTGCAGAGCACCGCCCCCCGCCACCCGGCCGGCGCCAACTGGCTGCTCGCCGACCGGCGGGGCCGGCTGGCCGCGTTCGCGGTCGTCAACCAGCAGGCCGCGGTCTGGCTGGAGGCACAGCCCGGCGCCGACCAGTGGCGCGGCCCCTTCTTCCTCGGCGGCGGTCCCCTGGCCCCCGGCCTCGCGGTGAGCCTCACCCCGGACGGCCGCTGGCAGATCCTCGCCGAACGCCTCTCCCACCTGGCCGCCGACGCCGGACACACCCGCGAGATCGTCCTGCTCGAACAGGCCGAACCCGACGGCGTGTTCCCCGGCTGGGTCAGCCTGGGCAACCCGTCCGCGGGCATCCCGCACCGCGACCGCCACCTCGGCGGCCCGGTCGTGACCCGGGACGGCAAGGGCCGCCTGCACCTCTTCGTACGCAACGCGGGGCACGGCCTGCACACCCGCATCCAGGAGACCGACGGCACCTGGAGCGACTGGACCGACCTGCGTGGCCACGACCTCCAGGAGGGCCTCGCCGCACTCACCGCGGCCAACGGCCATGTCGAGGTCTTCGGCGCCAGCCGTGAGGGCGTCTTCCACTGGGCCCAGAACTCCCTCGACGAACCGCTGACCAGGGCACCGCGGTTCCGCCTCACCGTACCGGCGGGCCCGGTGGCCGCCGTCGTACAGCCCGGCGGCCAGGTCATGACCGTGTACCGCCAGCCCGAGACCGGCCGCCTGCTGATGGCCCAGGAGGACGCCCCGGGCGGCCGCTGGGCCCAGCCGGCGGCACCCGTCGGCGGCCCGGGCGGCTTCGGCGCGATCGCACTGGCGGCCGGGCCGACCCCGGAAACCGGCACGTTGGCGGTGAGCAGGGGAGACCTGGGCGGGGTGGCGTACCGGTTCCTGCCGGGCGAGGCACCGTGGCGCGAACTGCCGACAGCGGACCTGGGCGGCACGATCACCGGCGCACCGGCAGCCGCGTTCGACGCGCTGGGCAGGGCGACGATCGCGGTGATCGGCGCGGACGCCCGACTGGCAGTGGCCCGCCAAGTCGCCCCTGGTTCAAGTGAGTTCAGCTCCTGGCTGACGGTCGGATAGCGCCCCGTCAGGGGCGCGGGGAACTGCGCGACCAGCCACAACGAACCGGCACTCGCCCACTCACCGCACCCTGAACGGCGCTACGCGACACACAACTCACCCGGACATGCGAAGGGGGCCCCGCGTCACGCGGAGCCCCCTTCACCGTACGGCCGTTACGCCGGTACGGACGCCACACCCGGCGCCAGGAACTTCTTGCCGTTCACCCGCTCGGACACACCCTCACGGTCCAGGTACGGAGTGATCCCGCCCAGGTGGAAGGGCCACCCCGCGCCCGTGATCAGGCAGAGGTCGATGTCCTGCGCCTCGGCGACGACACCCTCGTCGAGCATGAGCCCGATCTCCTGCGCCACCGCGTCCAGCACCCGCTCGCGGACCTGCTCCTCGGTGAGGACGACATCGCCCTGCTTGAGCAGCGCGGCGACCTCGGGGTCCAGCTCCGGCTTCCCGCTGTCGTACACGTAGAAGCCGCGCTTGCCCGCCTTGACGACGGCCGCGAGGTTCGGGGAGACCGTGAAGCGGTCCGGGAAGGCCCGGTTGAGGGTCTCGGAGACGTGCAGACCGATCGCGGGGCCGACCAGTTCGAGCAGCACCAGCGGGGACATCGGCAGACCCAGCGGCTCGACCGCCTTCTCCGCGATCTCGACCGACGTGCCCTCGTCGATGACGTTCTGGATCTCGCCCATGAAGCGGGTGAGGATGCGGTTCACGACGAACGCCGGGGCGTCCTTGACCAGAACCGCCGTCTTCTTCAGCTTCTTGGCGACGGCGAACGCGGTCGCGAGCGACGCGTCGTCGGTCTGCTCGCCGCGCACGATCTCCAGGAGCGGGAGGACCGCGACCGGGTTGAAGAAGTGGAAGCCGACGACCCGCTCGGGGTGCTGGAGCTTCGACGCCATCTCCGACACCGACAGCGAGGACGTGTTGGTGGCGAGGATCGCGTGCGCCGGGGCGACCGCCTCGACCTCGGCGAACACCGTCTGCTTGACGCCGATCTCCTCGAACACGGCCTCGATGATGAAGTCCGCGTCGGAGAAGCCCTCGGCCTTGTCCAGCACACCGGTGACCAGGGCCTTCAGACGGTTGGCCTTGTCCTGGTTGATACGGCCCTTGCCGAGCAGCTTGTCGATCTCGGCGTGGACGTAGCCCACGCCCTTGTCGACGCGCTCCTGGTCGATGTCGGTCAGTACGACCGGCACCTCAAGGCGGCGCAGGAAGAGCAGCGCGAGCTGCGAGGCCATCAGACCGGCGCCGACGACGCCGACCTTGGTGACCGGGCGCGCCAGGTTCTTGTCCGGGGCACCGGCGGGCCGCTTGCCGCGCTTCTGCACCAGGTTGAACGCGTAGATGCCGGCGCGCAGTTCGCCGCCCATGATCAGGTCCGCAAGGGCCAGGTCCTCGGCGTCGTAGCCCTGCTGGAGGTCGCCGTTCTTGGCGGCGGCGATGATGTCCAGGGCGCGGTAGGCGGCCGGGGCGGCGCCGTGCACCTTGGAGTCCGCGATGAACCGGCCGCGGGCGACGGCCTGGTCCCAGGCCTCGCCGCGGTCGATCACCGGGCGCTCGACCTGGACGTCACCCTTGAGTACCTGGGCGGTCCAGATCAGCGACTGCTCCAGGAAGTCGGCACCCTCGAAGAGGGCGTCGGCGATGCCGAGGTCGAAGACCTGCTGGCCCTTGAGCTGCTTGTTCTGGTTGAGGCTGTTCTCGATGATGACCGAGACGGCCTTGTCGGCGCCGATCAGGTTCGGCAGCAGCGCGCAGCCGCCCCAGCCCGGGACCAGGCCGAGGAAGACCTCGGGGAGCGAGAACGCCGGGATGGCCTTCGAGACGGTCCGGTACGTGCAGTGCAGACCGACCTCGACGCCACCGCCCATGGCGGCACCGTTGTAGTACGCGAAGGTCGGCACGGCGATGCCCGCGAGGCGCTTGAAGACCTCGTGGCCGCCCTTGCCGATGGCGAGCGCGTGCTCGTGCTCCTTGAGGAGCTCGACACCCTTGAGGTCGGCGCCGACCGCGAAGATGAACGGCTTGCCGGTGATGCCGACACCGACGATCGTGCCGTCGGCCGCCTCCTTCTCCACCTGGTCGATCGCGGTGTTGAGGTTCGCCAGCGAGGCCGGGCCGAAGGTGGTCGGCTTGGTGTGGTCCAGGCCGTTGTCCAGGGTGATCAGCGCGAAGCGGCCGGCCCCGAAGGGCAGGTCGAAGTGGCGTACGTGCGCCGACGTCACGACCTCGTCGGGGAACAGGTCCGAGGCCTGCTTCAGAAGCTCGGCGGTGGTGCTCACTTGTCCCCCTCGAAGTGCGGGTTCTCCCAGATGACCGTCGCGCCCATGCCGAAGCCGACGCACATGGTGGTCAGGCCGTAGCGGACGTTCGGCTGCTCCTCGAACTGACGGGCCAGCTGCGTCATCAGACGCACACCCGAGGAGGCCAGCGGGTGACCGAAGGCGATCGCGCCGCCGTACTGGTTGACGCGCTCGTCGTCGTCAGCGATGCCGTAGTGCTCCAGGAAGGCCAGCACCTGCACGGCGAAGGCCTCGTTGATCTCGAAGAGACCGATGTCGGAGATGCTCAGCCCGGCCTGGGCCAGGGCCTTCTCCGTCGCCGGGATCGGGCCGTAACCCATGACCTCCGGCTCCACACCCGCGAAGGAGTACGCCACGAGACGCATCTTCACCGGCAGGTTGTTCTCGCGGGCGAAGTCCTCGGACGCGATCAGCGAGGCGGTCGCACCGTCGTTCAGACCGGCCGCGTTACCGGCGGTGACCCGCCCGTGCACCCGGAACGGCGTCTTCAGACCCGACAGGTTCTCCAGGGTGGTGCCCGGACGCATCGGCTCATCAGCGGTCACGAGCCCCCAGCCGGTCTCACCGCCCTCCGGGTTGGTCCGGCGCACCGAGATCGGCACCAGGTCGGCCTGGATCTTGCCGTTGGCGTACGCCTTGGCGGCTTTCTCCTGGGAGCGGACCGCGTATTCGTCCGCGCGCTGCTTGGTGATCGTCGGGTAGCGGTCGTGCAGGTTCTCGGCGGTCATGCCCATGAACAGCGCCGACTCGTCGACCAGCTTCTCGCTGACGAACCGCGGGTTCGGGTCGACGCCCTCGCCCATCGGGTGGCGGCCCATGTGCTCGACACCGCCGGCGATGGCGATGTCGTACGCGCCGAAGGCGACGGAACCGGCGACCGTGGTGACGGCGGTCAGGGCGCCGGCACACATACGGTCGATGGAGTAGCCCGGCACGGACTGCGGCAGACCCGCGAGGATGCCGGCGGTGCGGCCGATGGTCAGACCCTGGTCACCGATCTGCGTGGTCGCGGCGATGGCGACCTCGTCGATCTTCTTGGTGTCCAGACCGGGGTTGCGGCGCAGCAGCTCCCGGATCGCCTTCACGACGAGGTCGTCGGCGCGGGTCTCGTGGTAGATGCCCTTCGGGCCCGCCTTGCCGAACGGGGTGCGGACGCCGTCGACGAAGACGACATCCCTGACGGTACGAGGCACGATTGGCTCTCCTCCAGGGTCCGGGATCTGCACTGCTGCGATGCACTGAGCACGCGCTCAGCCCCATGCTACTTATGAGTAACGTGACTGCACACCCCTGGCGGGCGGAGCGGCGAAGGTCACATGTGCTGCAGCGCCCCGTAAGGGGCGCGGGGCGTAATCGATATGCGGCTCCGCCGCGTGGGCGCGACCAGCCACATACGGCCCGCACCTCCCGTACAACCGTCACCTCGGCGGCGCTGTGGACCCCCTCGGAGTCAGCACCGGCGTGGCCACCGCATGCGACCCCCCCTCCTCGAACAACGTACGCGCCACATCCGCCCCGAACCCGTGCACGTCATGACTCATCGCCGACAACGTCGGATGAGTGAGCCGGCACAGCTGCGAGTCGTCCCACGCCAGCAACGACACGTCGTCCGGCACCCGCAACCCCATCTCCGCGGCCACCGAGAGCCCCGCCACCGCCATGATGTCGTTGTCGTACACGATCGCCGTCGGCCGCTCCGGCGCGACAGCGCTGAGCAGCGAGCGGGTCGCCCGCGCCCCCGCCTCCCCGGAGTAGTCGGTGGTGACCTGCGAGGCCCCGGCCAGCCGCAGGGAGCGCGCCGCCTCGTCGAACGCCGCCGTCCGCATCGCGGTGTGGCCGAGCGCAGCGGCCCCGCCGACGCGCGCGATACGGCGGTGCCCGAGCGCGGCCAGATACCGTACGGCCTCGGTGACGGCGTCGCCGTCCTCCGTCCACACGGACGTGAGCCCGCCCGTCAGGGAGTGGTGCCCCACGGCCACCACCGGCAGCCCGAGCCGCCGCGCCGCGTCCACCCGGGGATCGTCCGCCCGGAAGTCGACGAGGATCGCCCCGCCGATGTGCCGCCCCTTCCACCAGGAGTCCAGCAGCCCGACCTCGTCCTCCGCGTTCCGTACGAGACGCAGCAGCAGGGAGCAGGAGTGCTCGGTCAGGACGCTCTCCAGGCCCGAGATGAACTCCATGTACCAGGGTTCGAGCCCGAGCATCCGGGCCGGCCGGCAGATCGCGAGCCCGACCACGTCCACCCGGGCCCCGGCCAGCGAGCGTGCCGTGGTGTTCGGCGCCCAGCCCAGTTCCCGGGCCGCCGCGAAGATCCGGTCGCGGGTCGCCTCGGCCAGCCCCGGCTTGTGGTTGAAGGCCAGCGACACGGCCCCCTTGGACACACCGGCGCGCGCGGCGACGTCCTTGATGGTGACGCGGGGTGCTGTCATCGGGAGGGCTCCACGCAGTACAGGGCGGCCCGGGCGGCGGCCACGTCGGGAGTCTTCCAGCCGGTCACTCCGATCGTGACCCGTTCCCCGGGAAGGAGGGTGACCAGTCCCCGGTCGGCCCGTGCGGCGGGGTCCAGCCGGTCGGCCTGGAGCAGCAGATCCCGTACGAGGGTGCGGGCCGTCACCCTGACCTCGCCCGGCGCCACGGCCACCTCGAACTCGGGCTCCACATAAGGGATGTCACGATCCGGCGCCGGGAAGTACAGCGCGCGCAACGCGCCGGCGTCGGCGACCAGGAACTCCTTCGCCCCGTCCGGCCGCAGCTCCCTCGGCACCTCGACGAACGCCACCGCCCGTGCCCCGGCCGCCAGTTCCGTGCTCGCGCCCCCGACCACCACCCCGTCGACGGTCATCCGGCGCAGGGTGACCGACCCCTCCCACACCTCCCGCGCCTGATTGACGGCGGCCAGCACCAGCCCCCGCCCCTGCCCCCGCTCCTGAAACGTCAGCAACCGGTCCGCGTACAGCCGCCGCAGCTCGTGCCAGAGCGGCTTCTCCCGCCCGTCCCCGTCGATCGCGGCCCAGGAGGTCACCGGCCAGCAGTCGTTGAGCTGCCAGACCACCGTGCCGGCACACACCGGCCAGTGCGAGCGCCAGTGCTCGATGCCGGCGGCCACGGCACGCGCCTGGTTGACCTGCATCAGGTAGTGCCAGCGGTCGAAGTCCCCTTCCGGAAAGGCGAAATGGTGTTCCAGGCCCCGCCGCAGCTTCCCGTTCCCGTCGTCCGCCTTCTGGTGGTGCAGCATCCCGGGGGAGTCCGCCGCGAGCGCCTCGCCCGGCAGCGCCCGCCGCAGCGTGGCGTACGCGGGCGGCGCCTGCCACCCGAACTCGGCCACGAACCGCGGCACTTGGGCGCGATACTCCGCGTAGTCCGCCCGGTTCCACACCTCCCAGGAGTGGTGCGTGCCGTGCGCCGGATCGTTCGGATGGCGCTCCCACGACCCGGACCACGGACTGCCCGCCGAGTACGGCCGCGTCGGATCCAGCTCGGCCACCACCCGCGGCAGCAGCCCCAGGTAGTACCCCTCGCCCCACGACTCCCCGGCCAGCCGCTCCTCCCACCCCCAGTCCCGGAAGCCCCACAGGTTCTCGTTGTTGCCGTTCCACAGCACCAGCGAGGGATGCGGCATCAGCCGTACGACGTTCTCCCGGGCCTCCGCCTCCACCTCGCCGCGCAGCGGCTGCTCCTCCGGGTAGGCCGCGCACGCGAACGGGAAGTCCTGCCACACCAGCAGGCCCAACTCGTCGCAGACGTCGTAGAAGTCCTCGCTCTCGTAGATCCCCCCGCCCCAGATCCGTACGAGATCCACGCCCGCGTCGGCGGCCCGCCCGAGCCGCTCCCGGTACCGCTCCCGGGTCACCCGCGACGGGAACACGTCGTCCGGGATCCAGTTGACGCCCCGCGCGAACAGCCGCTCCCCGTTGACGGCGAAGGTGAACCCCGTGCCGTGCTCATCGCCCCGCCGGTCCAGCTCCACGGTCCGGAAGCCGACCCGCCGCCGCCAGGAGTCGAGCACCCCGTCCCCGTGCAGCAGCGTCAACTCGACGTCGTACAGCGGCTGTTCACCGTAGCCGCGCGGCCACCACAGCCGTACGTCCGGCACCTCCACCCGTACGACCCCCTGTCCGTCCCGGACCGAGGCCCGTGCCGTCCGCCCGCCCACCCGCACCTCGACGTCCAGCCTCGCCCCGCCCCGGGTCCGCTCCACATCGACGTGCAACTCCACGACACCGGCACCCCGTTCGACGGTGACCACCGGACGCACCCGGCTGATCCGGGCCGTCGACCAGTGCTCCAGCCGCACCGGCCGCCAGATGCCGGCCGTCACCAGCGTCGGCCCCCAGTCCCAGCCGAAGGAACAGGCCATCTTCCGGATGTACTGGTACGGCTCCGCGTAGGCGGCGGGCCGTTCGCCCAGCCGGTCGCGTACCGCGGCCGCCTCGGTGTACGCGGAGTCGAACCGCACCGCGAGCCGCCCGTGCAGCCCGGTCACGTCGAAGCGGTACGAGCGGTGCATGTTCCTGGTCCGGCCCAGGAGCCGGCCGTCCAGGGTGAGCTCGGCGGCGGTGTCCAGCCCGTCGAAGACGAGGTCGGTCCGCTCATGTCCCGACCGCGCGTCCAGCCCGGTCGTGTACGTCCAGTCGCGCCGCCCGACCCAGGCCACCTCGGTCTCGTTCCGCCCGAGGAAAGGGTCGGGGATCACGCCCGCGGCGAGCAGATCGGTGTGCACACACCCAGGGACCGCCGCCGGAAGCCCGCCCCCTTCGTACTCCAGGACCCAGCCCTCACCGAACGGCGTGACCTCCAGCATGCGCACTCCCTAAACCGGTCCACTCCAGCACTGGGCGTACTTTCCGCATCCTTGGCGGGATTGGGACTTTACCGGTTGAGGAAAGCGCTGTCAGAGTGCCGAATCAGCCAACCCCGCAAGTGCTCTTCCGTCTCTGCAGAACGGAGTGGACGCACATGAACGGACGTACGCTCGCCGCCCTCGCCACCGGGACCGCGCTCCTCCTGGCCGGCTGTACCGGTACAGGCGCTTCGACGAAGGGCGCGGACGCCAAGGCGCCGGACGACCCCTCGAAGGTGACCGGGACCATCACGGTCCTCACCCAGCGGACCGATCTCAAGCAGGACGGCACGCTGGACCGGTACGCGGCCGAGTTCAACAAGGTCTATCCGAAGGTGAAGGTCGAGTTCCAGGCGCTCACCAACTACGAGACCGAAGTCAAGATCCGGATGAACACGGAGAACTACGGTGACGTCCTGATGATCCCGGGGGTCGTGAAGAAGAGCGACTACCCGAAGTTCTTCGCCTCCCTCGGCAGCCAGGCCGAACTCTCCAGGAAGTACCGGTTCACCGGCTTCACCACGGTCGACGGCAAGGTCTACGGCCAGAGCCCGATCGGCGTGATGCCGGGCTTCGTCTACAACAAGCGGGTCTGGAAGCAGGCCGGGGTCACCCGATGGCCCACGAGCCCGGCCGAGTTCATCGCCGACCTCAAGGCGGTCAAGGCGAGGACCGGCGCGACGCCGTACTACACCAACTATGCCGCCCAGTGGCCCCTGTCCTCCTGGACGTTCGTCAACGGCTCGGTCCACTGCGACACCGGGGCCACCACGAAGCTCGCCGAGGGGAATCCGTGGGCGGCGGGTGCGGATCTGCGTGTGGGGGACACCCTGCTCTACGACATCGTGCACGACGGCCTGGCCGAGAACGACCCGACGACCACCAACTGGGAAGCCTCCAAAGCCCAGTTGGCCAAGGGGAAGATCGCCACGCAGTGGCTGGGCACCTGGGCGATCGTCCAGTTCCAGGACGCGGCGAAGAAGGCCGGCGTGGACCCCGGCGACATCGGCTTCATGCCCTTCCCGGCCCAGGCGGACGGCAAGTTCTGCGGCACCGTCGGCCCCGACTACAACCAGGCCGTCAACGTCCACTCCCAGCACAAGGCGGCCGCCCGCGCCTGGATCGACTGGTTCACCGACAAGTCCGGCTACGACAAGGACAACCTGGCCATCTCCCCCCTCAAGGACGCGTCCCTGCCCGCCGTCCTCAAGCCGTACGAGGACGCCGGGGTGAAGCTGATCGAGCTGGACGACACGGCCGGCGCGAAGGTCAAACTCATCGACTCCGAGTCCGAGGTCGGCATCTACGCGCCCGACTACCGCCAGAAGCTCGTCGACCTGGCCCGGGGCGCCCGCGGCGGCACCCTGGACGGCTTCCTGGGAGACCTCGGCAGGAAGTGGACCGAGGCGGAGAAGTCGGCGGGGACGTCATGAGGTACGCGCGGCGCCTCACCCCCTGGCTCTTCCTCCTGGCCCCGCTCGCCCTCCTGATCACCTTCACCTACGCGCCGATCGTCAACATGCTGGCGTACAGCTTCACGGACTGGGACGGCGTCAGCCCCGAACTCCACTACACCGGAGCCCACAACTACGCGGAGATCTTCACCCGCCCCGACCTCTTCGAGGTCTTCCTGGTGAGCGCCTACTACCTGGCGGCCTCGGCCGTCCAGATCGTCGCGGCGCTGTACTTCGCGACGATCCTCAGCTTCGACGTCCGCTTCCGGAACTTCTTCAAAGGAGTGCTGTTCTTCCCGTCCCTGATCAACGGGGTGGCGATCGGCTTCGTCTTCCTCTACTTCTTCCAGGACGGCGGCACGCTCGACTCGGTCCTGGCCCTGCTCGGTATCCACACCCACCACGCCTGGCTGGGCACCCCGGTGTCGGCGAACATCTCGTTGGCCGGCGTCTCGGTCTGGCGCTACATGGGCCTGAACTTCGTCCTCTTCCTGGGCGCGATCCAGTCGATCCCCGGGGAGTTGTACGAGGCGGCCGAGCTGGACGGCGCGAACCGCTGGCACCAGTTCCGCCACATCATCGCGCCGGGCATCAAACCGGTCGTCACCCTCACCGTCATCCTCTCCGTCTCCGGCTCGCTGTCCGTCTTCGAGGTGCCGTACATCATGACCGGCGGGGCGACCGGCACGGAGACCTTCGTGACCCAGACCGTGAAACTCGCCTTCCAGTACAACAAGACGGGCCTCGCCTCGGCGGCCGCGGTCGTCCTGCTGCTGATCGTCCTGGCGGTGACCTGGCTGCAACGGCGGCTGGTGCCCGACGAGAGGGTGGACCTCGTATGACACGGCGACGGGTGGCACGCGCCCTGGTCTACCTCACCCTCACGGCGGCCGCGATCGTGGTGTTGCTCCCCCTCACCGTGGTCCTGCTGACCTCCCTCAAGTCCTCGTCGGAAATGGCCGACGGCAGCGGGGCGTTGACCCTCCCCGACGACCTGCTGAACGTCCACAACTACGTGACCGCATTCCGGGACGGCGGAATGCTCCGCGCCTTCGGCAACACGCTGTTCATCGTCGTCTTCTCGATCGGCGGAACGGTTCTGATCGGTTCGATGACGGCGTACGCGATCGACCGTTTCACGTTCCGCTTCAAGAAACCGGTGGTCGCGCTCTTTCTGCTGGCCGCGCTGGTCCCCGGCGTGACCACTCAGGTGGCGACCTTCCAGATCGTCAACAGCTTCGGCCTCTTCGACACCCGCTGGGCACCGATCGCCCTCTACATGGGCACGGACATCGTCTCCATATACATCTTCCTGCAATTCGTCCGCTCGATCCCGATCTCCCTGGACGAATCGGCCCGCCTGGACGGAGCGAACGCGTTCACGATCTACCGCAGGATCATCCTGCCGCTCCTGAAACCGGCGATAGCGACGGTGGTGATAGTGAAGGGGATAGCCGTCTACAACGACTTCTACATTCCCTTCCTCTACATGCCGTCACAAGATCTTGGCGTGATCTCGACGTCGCTGTTCCGCTTCAGGGGCCCGTACGGAGCGCACTGGGAGATCATCTCGGCAGGAGCGATCCTGGTGATCCTGCCGACACTGATCGTCTTCCTGTGCCTGCAGAGATTCATCTACAACGGCTTCATGAGAGGGGCGACGCGGTGACGCGCCCCGTCAGGGGCGCGGGGCTGTACCGAATTGCGGCTCCGCCGCGCGGGCGCGACCAGCCGCAACGCACCCGCAGCCGCCGTACGTCACCAAGCACCTACGGCGCCTAGGCCACATCCGCCCCCGACAACGCGGCGACCAACACCGGCGTGACCTGCTCCACCTGCCACGGCCGCGCACCGTACCCCACCAGCGCGGCCCCCACGGTCTCCGCGTCCGCCGCCGCGGGCGGCTCCCAGCACAGCCTCCGCACGGTGTCCGGCGTGATCAGATTCTCCTGCGGCATGTTGAGCTGCTCGGCCAACGCCGACACCGCGGCCCGCGCCGCGGACAGCCGAGCCGCCGCGGCGGGGTCCTTGTCGGCCCACGCCCGTGGCGGCGGCGGCCCCGTGACCGGCTGCCCCGGCTGCGGCAGCGCCGCGTCCGGCAGCGCCTTGGCCCGGTCCACCGCCGCCTGCCACTGCTCCAGCTGCCGGCGCCCCATCCGGTGCCCGAACCCGTTCAGCCCCGAGAGGGCGTGCACGTTCGGCGGCAGGGCGAGCGCCGCCTCCACGATCGCCGCGTCGCTGAGCACCTTGCCCGGCGACACGTCCCGCTTCTGCGCGATCCGGTCCCGTGTCTCCCACAGCTCCCGCACCACACCCAGCTGCCGGCGCCGCCGCACCTTGTGCATCCCCGACGTCCGGCGCCAGGGATCCTTCCTCGGCTCGGCCGGCGGCGCGGCCGCGATCGCGTCGAACTCCTGCCGCGCCCACTCCAGCTTCCCCTGCCGGTCCAGCTCCTTCTCGAGCGCGTCCCGCAGGTCGACGAGGAGCTCGACGTCGAGCGCCGCGTAGCGCAGCCACGGCTCGGGCAGCGGCCGGGTCGACCAGTCGACCGCGGAGTGGCCCTTCTCGAGGACGAAGCCGAGGACGCCCTCGACCATCGCGCCGAGCCCGACCCGGGGGAACCCGGCGATACGGCCCGCCAGCTCGGTGTCGAAGAGGCTGCTGGGCACCATGCCTATCTCGCGCAGGCAGGGCAGATCCTGGGTGGCCGCGTGCAGCACCCACTCGACGCCGGCCAGTGCCTCGCCGAGGCCGGAGAGGTCGGGGCAGGCGACGGGGTCGATCAGCGCGGTCCCGGCGCCCTCGCGGCGCAGCTGGACGAGGTAGGCGCGCTGGCCGTAGCGGTAGCCGGAGGCGCGCTCGGCGTCGACGGCGACGGGGCCGGTGCCGGCGGCGAAGGCGGCGATCACGCGGGCGAGCGCGGCCTCGTCCGCGACCACGGGCGGAATGCCCTCACGCGGCTCCAGCAGAGGGATCGGCGCCTCCGTCACAGAAGATCCGGCGTCGTCCGGAGGAGTGCCCCCGGTGGTGCGCAGTGAACTGTCTGCTGCGGTCTCTTGGGCGTCGGTCACATGTCAAGGGTATCTGTGTGTGGACGGCGTCCGTCGACGGAACGTTCCGGGGACGAGCCCGGGGGGGGGGTAAAAAATGACGTGGGGGGAATGAAAGGGGCCACCAAGGGGGGCACCGGGGGGCGGCCTGGGGGGGGACCCCCC